>JADJGB010000007.1 GCA_016708305.1 Sphingobacteriales bacterium | reverse complement strand
AAAGAAAATTCAGTTCCTTGTTGCAGGATTTGCAATTATGCAAAAAGCAATATGGATGTTAATGATTTTAAAGAATGGGCAATAAAGATAGGTCAGAAGGCAATGGCAGAGCAGTGGGGTTCTTACGCTTGCCGGTAACGTTTTGCAGCTATACGCAGTTGTGTGTCGGCTTTGTGCGGTGGGAAAATTGCGTATAGGTGCTGTTATGTGTCTGGTTTTATTTTAATTTTTTAGCGTGGGCAATTATGATATTAAGAAGATTAGGAAACAAAAGCAAAATAGCGGAAATGATACAAACTAAATTCCCTGAACATAAAATATATTTAGAGCCATTTTTTGGGGCTGGTGGTATGTTTTTTAATAAAAGGAAAGCAAAGTATAATATGGTAAACGACCTTGATAGCGATGTTTTTAACCTTTATCAAGTTCTTAAAAATGATAAAGACAATCTTGTAAAAGAGTTTGAAATTATGCCAATTCATTCAGATTTACTAAAACATTGGAAGGAACATAAAGAAATTGACCCTATAAAAAAAGCATTAAGGTTTTTATTTCTAAGCAATTTCACTTTTATGGGAAGCGGTGAAATTATAAAAACAGGGACAGAAAACCCTAAAAGTATTTTTCTTGATAGAGTTGAAATGACATTTAAAATGATTTTTGACGTGCAGTTTTTAAACTGTGATTTTAGGCGTTTTTTTATTGAAGCAAGAATAAACGATGCTCAAAATACTTTTATTTACTGTGACCCACCTTATTTAGGAACTAATGATAATTATGAAACATCCTTCACAGAACAGGATAGTGAAGACTTATTTAATTTGCTTATGCAGTCAAAATGTAAGTTTGCATTAAGTGAGTTTGACCATCCTTTTATACTTGAACAGGCTCAAAAAAACGGACTGAATACGATAATAATCGGAGAACGTCAAAACCTTAAAAACAGAAGAACAGAAATACTAATAACGAATTATGAACAACAACCAACTTTGTTTTCCTGAGTGCGGTGGGAAAAAAATTAAAATAAAACTTGCACATAACGTTTTCGGGCTTGGCGAAGTTGCTTTTAGCGTTAGCTTGTGTGGTCGGAAAGCCATTTTGCCAAACCCGTGTTATATGAAGTGCCGACTTATTTACGATAAAGCCCAATTGGAACACTAAACAGAAAAACAAAAAGAAAAAAAAGCGATGGCAATGAAAATTAAAGAATTAAAAAGACTTATTGAAAATGCACCTGATGATGCTACGTTTTCAATAATGAGTTTTGCAAGTGGGTATGAAATGGAGTTTTTATTCCCAAAAAGAGGCTTACTAATTGACAGTCCAAATGGTCAAATATTTACAATTAATCAAATGGGTACTCATTGGAGCAAAGAATGGGAAAAAGAAAACTACAAAATAATTGGATGGATTGAAAAAGATACTGATAACAAACTTAAATTTATAAAAGATGAGCAATAAAATAACACCAGAAAGCGAAGCAAAAAGAATTGTTGCACGGTATGTAACATTCTTAAATTATGACCAAACTATTGATATGAGATGGCACGACCCAAGCCCATTAAATACTGTTAGGCATTGGCAATTAAAAAAAGATGCAATTAGATTATCAATTATTTGTGTTGAGGAAATTATTAAATTTTCTGTCGATACTGAATACGAGAAGTTTCAATTACAGATTAAAAAAGAACTTGAAAAAATGCTTAAATCAGTTAAAGTTTAAATGAGAAACTTAAAACTCTTTCTTAAAAGTGCGGTGGCTTTTTTCTTTTTGTTTTTCTTTCACGGAACTTCAATTGGAAACGGTCAGCAAGGCATTTCATATAACGTTATCAGGCTTGGCGATGCCCGCTTAACGATAAACTTTAAATAAATTACAAACCTGTCCAGCGGGTATAGCCAAACCCGTGTTGGGCGCAGTTAATTTTTTATGTCAAAATATAGAGTTCAAACAGCTTCATTAGATGTTACTGTTGAAGCAAAAAATCACAGAATGGCAGCTATAAAAGCCATTGATGAAAACAACCCAAAAGCACTTGGGGTAATAGTGTCGGTATTAAAAGAAGGAGATAGTATAGATGATGAAATTTTTATGAAGTCAGAATTTATACTTGAATGTATGGGTTTTAATCTGGTCGATTAATTGCGCCCAACTCCGAAATAGGCGCAACACCCGCTATTAATTTGAAATCAATTTGAATGCATAATAACAGAACAATACCTATAATGGCACGTACTGATGCCAGCACAAAGCAATGGATTGACAGCCACCCACTCAGCCAAAGCGATTTGATCAACTATGGCCTTCACCTTATACGCCTGGCCGAAAGCAATATTAAAGAGGCCAACACTTTTATCAGCACCGTTACCATTGTGCCAAAACAAAAAGACAAATGCCCATTTTAAAAAACCCCTATTGGGTTAGGCGTTAATGTCCCAAGCTTTAAGAATACGCCCGGCAATATCTTCACTGGATCTGATTTCGGTAATATCCGGCACCAGATGCAGTGCCTCACAGATAAGCAAAAATTGCTTCATACCCAGCCAGAAAAAACCCTGCTCCATGCGGTTGATAGTTTCCCTGGCCATGCCCGTACGCTGGGCAACCTCTTTTTGCGTTAAACCTAATTCAAGACGCCTATTTTTTAAAAAGCCCGCTATTTTTAAACGGGCTTCGCCCAAAGTTTTTTCGTTCATTACTTAAAATTTTACATCTATATCAAAGCAGTTGAAAAATTTTATTCTTTCGCTTCCGTTATAAATTTCTATCAATTCATCAGCAGTAACTATTCTTAAAGGTGTTAAGCCATATTTTATATCGCCATTTTCATTTGCCATTTCTTTATAAACTTTATTTGCTTCTGCTTTTGTTTTGTAGCCTTCGGCATTGATTTCCCACTCTCTGTTATAACCAGTGTGATTGCCGTTGTTGCCTTGAATAATGAAGTACTTTGAGTTGAAAGTAATTGTTCCTTCTTCTGTTGTGAAAGTTTTTGTAGTCATTTTGGTTTCTGTGTTCATGATTTTTATTTTTAATTGTTATTAAATTGCTTTTGTTTAAAGTCTGCCAATTGATTTTAATACAGTTTTTATTTCACCTAAAATTTCGGCATCTTTTTTAGACGTAGCGAAGTTTGTATCAAAATCTCTATCATTTTTATCTATCAAATGAAACATTTCTGTTTTTGTGCCCCAAATGATTTTCTGATTTGCTTTACATAGTTTTAAAAGCTTCATTGAATGTGTGCATAATTTTACTTTTTTACTGTGTTTGATAAATCAAAGATAGTGATAATTTTATCACAAAACAAGAGTTAAGGCAACTATTTTTGAAAATTTACAAATTATCTAATTTTCTGCGTTTTTTACCTCGATTTGTCTAATATCTTCTGCCATTTGGTTTAAAATATCTAATGCTTTTGTTACATCAGTTTTTAAAATGCGCTGGCCGCCGTGCCTTTTTAGTTTATTGTTAAAATGCTGCTTCGCAGATGGCATTCTGTACATTATCTGCGCCAGCCTGGCGGGGGCTATAAACTTATACTTTAGTAGAAATTCTTTTAATTGCATGGCACAAATGTAATAAAGTAAATTATTTTAAAAAAATAAAAAATAAATTTGGTTGGTGTACTGAAATACATTATCTTTGTTGTATCAAAGTAACAATTAAAAATAAAAAACAAAAATTATAATTATGGCAACGTTAGTAAAACATTATTTAGACAACCCAACAAAAAATCAAGTCATAGCTGTTGGTAGTGAAGACGATTTAAAAATGCGTCTTGACAAAATAGAAGCCTATACAGAGGGCAGAAATTCTATATAAAAACAGACACAAAATGAACAATAAATTAACCCAAAATGCCCAATCACTACAAACGTGTGTTAGCCGTTCGGTTACTCCACGGGTTAGATTGATACGGAAATTAAACAAATATTTTGAAAGTGATAAAAGTTGGAAAGTAATTCCAGAAGATTATCCAATTCGTTCACATCAAAAAGGGTTTATAGATTGCGGTGGACAAAGATGGTATTTTAAATCAAATGAAAATACTATTGAAAAATACGGAAAGCATTTGTGTTTATTAATAGATTCTATCGGAAGTAGTTCATCAGTAAAAGATGTGTTGAAATTTGAAAAAATAGTCTTTTTTGAAGAAAATGGTATTAAAGATATAGTTGATTCATAACTGACGGCTAACGTTTTCGGGCTTGGCGAAGTTGCCGAATTGTGCGGTGGATTTGAGCGTTGGAACGGCTATTTTGTAAAACCTATGTTATCTATCAGTATTATTTTTTTGAGCGTAGGCAAATTACAATGTAAAAATATATTTACTTTTATTTGGTAGTTTGTAAATTTATGCTTACATTTACATAGTAAAACAAGATATTATGATAGCAACAATTAAAAGAAACTGGAAAGAAATAAAAAGGCTAATGATTTTGAGTCAAAAAAGCCATTATGATTGGTTTACTTATTCTCAAAAGATAAGCAATGGGTTATCAAACAATTTGCTCACAAAAAGAGGTTGTGGTAATGTTATCTTCTTTGTTGAAAGGCTGAACCAATATGCGTTATTACCAAACGAATACTTGAAATTCGCTAAAAATATGAGCGATGAAGAAATTGACTTTATTAGCGAGAACAGAGATTTTTTAAAAACAATAAAATGAATTGGCACGAAAGATTTAAGGCAATGAAAAAGGAGTTGGGATTAACCAACTCCGACATTGCTAAGATAACTGGTAATTCAGCAGATAGTGTAAAATCAGTTACACAGCCGAATAAAGAAATCCCACGTTGGTTAAAATTAGCAATCGTGGTTCACGAGCGTTGGAAGAAAAAATGTTCTTCCGTAAAACCTTACACATAAAAATATTTGTGCAAATTAAGTTCAGGTCAGGGACTGACCGTTGAGCGCATCGAGCCGTCCTGCACAACAGGTTGCAAAACCTGAAAAGGAGGCGTTGAAGTGCGAAAGTTCAATATGTAAAGTTAATGCTTGCATTTGCTTTCGAAGCCCATCAATCTTTAGTTGATGGGTAGTTCCCCTAATACAATAAAATGTTGTATCTTGCATTAAAATTAAATCTATTTGCGTTATACTTCTTACGACTATGGCGACCGGGCAAACTATATCAGGCATATAGCGAAGCACCATCCCCAGGTACACGCAGAAGCATTAGATGCAATTAGCAGGGTTAGGCAAATGATGGATACAAGCTGTTTGAAAGATTTGCATAAAAGTACACAGATAAATACGAATTTGATGTGTGGGTATTTATCGGGCTTGCGCTCAAACATATTTACCCCGAAGTGTACGAAAGCGGCGATACGACCGTAAGGCTTGGGCTTTTCACAAAGCCTATTGCAGATATTTTAGGCATGTTTGAAAGTAATGCAAGCGTAAGAATAGCGGAGGCCAGGTTCCACATTCAAAGGCCCGGCGGCATTCGGGAAACAGTTGATGAAATATACAATAATTTAGGCGAAATACTACCTTTGTCGCCTGAAATAAATGGGCAGAAAAGTTTGTTTGAATAGAACATATTTTTTTTGTATATTAGAATAATAATTTGAATAATTACTAATTAACGGTAATGGTTTATAAAAATAGCGATGAACTTTGTGAGAAGATGGCTGAAAAGCAAAACGGCGTTACGTTGTTAAGGTTTTCAACCGGGAAAGATGCAATAGCTGCATACATCCAGCTTAAAAAGTTCTTTGATAGGATTATACCAATTTACCATTACCTACACCCTGACCTTGATTTTGTAAATAAGTCGCTGGAGTATTACGAAAGCGTATTTGATACGAAAATTTACAGAGTGCCAAATCAGATGCTTTACAAACATTTAAATTCCGGTTTATTTCAGGATTTAAACTCATGGAAAACTATTCTAAAATTTGGGTTGCCTAATTTCGATAATGACGACGTAAATGCAATGATTAAAGATGATTTGGATTTAGACGAAAACATTTACACGGCATTAGGGACGAGGGCGGCGGATAGTAAAATGAGAGGGTTTGTAATTAAAAAACATGGCGCAATAAATAACAATCGTAAAACATGGCTACCTGTTTATGATTGGAAGATAGATAAACTCGTTTCGGAAATTCAGGAAGCAGGAATAAAGCTCCCAATTGATTACAAAATATGGGGCAAATCTTTTGATGGGTTGGATTACAGATTTATAAAACCTTTAAAAGACAACTTCCCTAAAGATTACGAAAAACTAAAACAGTTATTCCCTTTAATTGACGTTGAAATAAAAAGGTATGGCTATTAAATTTGACAACAAAAGCATTACAAAAAAGCCTGTAAAGAAAATGGGCGGTAATATCGAAAGTGAATGTTTGGAAGAAGTGAATGAGCTTTCAGAAAAGCTAAGAGCGGAGCAATCAACTTTCAAGGATAATGTAGATGCTAATTACTTTACAGTTGTAACATTCAACAACTCAAAACAGTTAGACGAATTTTTAAATAAACTTGGTATTAATCCATCAGACAAACAGTACATTGACGGCAAACAGTTGGCTAAAAAATTAGGCATTGAGATTACAACGCCTGATAAAAAAGCCCCAGGAGCTTTCAAAGTAAATTCAAAGCTGGTTGACATGGTTATGTAATTTATTCGTTCACTATAAAAATTAAACAAAATGCGCAGACGTTTACAAAGAATCCAAAGGAACCTGGACAGAATGGGCGTTGACAGTGGGACAAGGAGAAATTCTGTTTTTGGGGTTACAAGAGGCCGAAGAGGCGTTAGGG
>JADJGB010000006.1 GCA_016708305.1 Sphingobacteriales bacterium | reverse complement strand
GGTTGTAAGGCCGGATGGGCTTTATGCTCTCAACAGCGTTTTGGCATGTACCGATGGCATATTATGGACCCAATCAGATTTGATGGCGACTTAAAGTTACTATTCAGGATTTGGGTTGGCGCTCTGAAGGGCGTTATCTGCCTCAACAATCGATATGATTTCGGTTGCCTATTGGTATCAGAGGGGAGCCTCACAATTCGTTTAGAAAACTTCCTTCAAAAAATGAACTTGAAGTTAATTAATCCATTCTTTTGAAAACTAATTTATTAGAATATGATGCCTAAATTTCTATATATGATAATGATAGTTACTGGTCTCGTTATCGGATGTCGTGATGCAGGAAAAAATGAGAAAACTACAGATACTGTAGAAGCAGAAAAGAAAGCGAATACTTTTGGCGAGGATATGAACTTTCTCAAAAAGCGAGACAGTGGGATTGTGATATTGGCAACAGGAGACGGTAAAAGTCAAGTTATTGTATCTCCCAAATATCAGGGAAAAGTATTTACATCTACGTCAAATGGTCTAGAAGGGAATAGTTACGGATGGATAAATTATACAGCTTTTGACAAAGTTCCTGATTTGCACATGAATGCTTTTGGTGGAGAAGACAGGCTCTGGCTGGGGCCTGAGGGGGGGGCTTTTTCACTTTTCTTTAAGCCTGGAAAAGAAATGGTTTTTGACAACTGGCATACACCATCAGCTTTCGATACAGAAAGCTGGAACTTAATATCCTCTACAAAAAAGCAGGCTCAAATGGAAAAATCGATGAGTTTTCAAAACTATGCCGGTTTGCAATTGGAAATAAATATCAAACGAAACATAGAGATATTAGAAACATCAGAGATAGAAAAATTATTATCTATTTCTTTGGGAAGTCAGGTGAAATCTGTTGGATTTAAAACAATAAATATTCTGAAAAATGCCGGCTCATTTGCCTGGGATAAGAAAACAGGAGCACCATGTATGTGGAATCTGGATATGTTTACTCCAACGGCGGAAACTGTTATTATTATTCCTTTTGAAGAAAATGCTGAAGGGAAAGTGGCGACAACTGACTATTTTGGAGAAATTCCTTCAGACAGAATAAAAATTGATGAAGGGGTATTGTTTTTTAAAGCAGATGGGAAATCAAGAGGTAAATTAGGAATACCGCCAACCAGAGTGAAGCCTGTAGCCGGAAGTTATGCTGCAGATGCGGCAATACTGACGATCACCCTTTTTGATGTAGATAAAAAAGGCATTTATTTAAATCAGGAGTGGACAACAAAAAAAGATCCTTATTCTGGTGATGCCATGAACGCCTATAATGATGGTCCCTTAGCTGATGGAACACAAATGGGGCCGTTTTATGAAATAGAAAGTGTTTCTGCAGCCGCCTTTCTTTCACCAGGGGAAGAAATTTTGCACAACCACAGCGTTTTTCATTTTACCGGTGATAAAGAATCTCTAAATGTAATTGCACAAAAAATATTGGGTGTTTCATTAGATAATTTAGTATTAAAATTTAAAACAAATAAAACGCACTGAATATGGGTTTATTTCCAAAAATTGGGATCAGGCCAATTATTGACGGCAGATTAGGAGGCATTCGAGAATCCTTAGAAGCAACCACCATGAATATGGCTAAAGAGGTCGCCCAATTATTTAACGATGAACTACGGTATCCAGATGGAACTCCAGTGCAATGCGTAATTGCCGATTCCACAATCGGGCGAGTAAAGGAAGCAGCTGATTGTGAGGATAAATTCAGTAGAGAAATGTGGGTATTTCTCTTTCTGTTACACCCTGTTGGTGTTATGGAGCAGAAACGATGGATATGCATCCAGACAGACCAAAGGCTATTTGGGGCTTTAATGGAACAGAACGACCGGGAGCCGTATATTTAGCTGCTACTTTAGCAGCCCATAATCAAAAAGGATTACCGGCTTTTGGTATTTATGGTAGAGATGTTCAGGATATGGGTGATAGCAATATACCAGAAGATGTAAAGGACAAACTTCTTAGGTTTGCCAAAGCAGGGTTGGCTGTGGCAATGATGAAAGGAAAGTCATATTTGGCAATTGGTTCGGTTAGTATGGGAATTGGAGGATCAATCGTGAACCCCGACTTTTTTCAAAAGTATTTGGGCATAAGAAATGAATATGTTGACTCTACTGAGGTATTGCGCAGAATGAAATTGGGTATTTATGACCAATCAGAATTTGAAAGAGCTTTACAATGGACAAAAGAACATTGCACGGAAGGTGCAGATTATAATCAGGATAAAAATATTAAGCCTCGTGATGAAAAGGATGAGGATTGGGAATTTGTTGTAAAAATGACAATGATAATCCGCGATTTAATGGTAGGGAATACAAAATTGGCAGATATGGGCTTTCAAGAGGAAGCATTAGGACATAATGCAATAGTTTCGGGGTTTCAGGGTCAAAGGCAATGGACTGATTTTCTGCCTAACGGTGATTTTTCAGAGGCAATTTTAAATTCATCTTTTGATTGAATGGAATAAAGAAGCCCATTTTTGGTAAACCGAAATGACTCTTTAAATGGTATCCATGTTGTTCAATTATTTATTAACAAATACCGCTCAGATATTTGCCGACGTACGTACTTATTGGAGTCCTGAAGCCGTTAATCGTGTATCAGGTGGAAGCCTGAAGGTATTGCAAAGAATGGATTATTCACCTTATAAATTCTGGTTCTGCAACTTTGGATGGTACCGGAAAACAAAGAAAAGATGGGAAACCTGTAATGAAGCCTTATTGGGAAATAAATGAGGAGGAAGCGAATGACTGCCTTGATGCAACCACCTGGTACCCGGCAAACAGGGACTATTTTAGAGGCGGCGGATACTCGTCCAAGTTTGTAACAGATGGAGAGATGCCTGTTACAATGTGCAGATTAAATCTGGTTGATGGGCTTGGCCCCGTTTTGCAAATTGCAGAAGGGTGGACAATTTCTCTACCCGCCGAAGTACATAAAATTTTGGATGAAAGAACAGATAAAACCTGGCCTACAACCTGGTTTGTTCCGAGGCTTTCTGAAGCATCAACAGCATTCTCGGATGTTTATAATGTGATGGCTAACTGGGGAGCTAATCATGGAGCTATCAGTTATGGGCATATTGGGGCAGATTTAATTACACTTGCTTCAATGTTGCGTATTCCGGTCAACATGCATAATGTCTCTTCTGCCGATATTTTCAGACCTTCGGTATGGCAAAGTTTTGGTATGGAAACTGAAGGTTCAGACTATCGTGCCTGCGCCACCTACGGAAATTTATACTAATTTAAATTAATTCAAGATAATGAAGAAAAGCGGATCATCAATTTTTATTAAAGGCGGGGTTAACTATTTTGGACCTTTTGTGGCAATAACCAGTTTGTTTTTTTTATGGGGTATAGCTCATGGAATGCTTGATACGCTGGATAAAAATTTTCAGGAAATGCTACATTTGAAAAAATGGCAATCAAGTTTTATTCAGTTTTCATTATATGGCTCCTATTTTGGAATGGCAATACCTGCCGGGTTGTTTATGAAAAAATATGGGTATAAAAAAGGAATAATATTTGGATTGGTTTTGTTCGCTTCTGGTGCACTTTTGGCAGCAGGAACAGCATCATTTGAATCATTCATTCTATTTTTAATTTGTTTGTTAATAGTCGGCGCAGGACTTACCACCCTCGAAACAGCTGCCAATCCCTATACTACCAAATTAGGCCCTCCTGAATCAGCCGAACGAAGAATTAATTTCTCTCAATCATTTAATGGATTAGCCTGGGTAATTGGGCCTTTAATTGCGCTATATGTATATGGAAATCAAAGTCATGTGGAAGGAGAGAAAATGATTTCAATAATTCTGCCATTTGCAATTATCGGGTTGGTAGTATTGATTGTTGCATTTATTTTTATGCGAATTAAACTGCCTGAAATCACTGAAGAAGACGAACAGGCAGCTCATGGTGGAGGCGAAGGAAATGAGCCAAATCTTGAAATTAGGGATGTAAATGATCCCAGGTATATCACCAAAAAGCCCTTATGGCAAAATCGTCATTTTAAACTGGGTTTTATTGCGCAGGCCTGTTATGTAGCTGCTCAAACGGGTGTGTTCAGCTTTCTAATAAATTTTGTAACAGACCATGATATGCATCCCCGGTTTGATCTTAAATATGCGCCTTATTTTCTATCGCTGGGATTCCTGCTTTTTATGATTGGAAGAATTACGGTAGCGCAATGATGAAATATTTTTAAGCCAACGAATATGCTTGCTTTGTATGCGCTGATGAATTGTCTTCTTTTACCGATTGTTGCTGCCGAATTTGGCTGGGTATCTTTAATATCATTATATGGGGTATTTTTCTTTATGTCATTAATGTTTCCAACCATTTTTGCATTAACTATTAAGTCGCTGGATCTCTAAACCGCCAAGGAGCGTCTTTCCTTGTAATGGCCGTTGCCGAGGCGCAGTATTTCCTCCGTTGATGGGTGCGGTTGCCGACATGTATAGCATGCGTATTGGATTTCTGGTTCCGATCCCTCTGTTTGCATTCATTTTGTACTATGCCTTAAAAGGATACCATGTGGAAAAGTAAATTCATATTGTAACTAGATTATATAAAAAAGAAGAAAATAAATAATTATGAAATAAAATGTTTTTCTTGAAAATAAAATTTTAACTAAGATAGTTTTTATGTCAAAAAAAGCATCAATCAAAGATATTGCAGAAGCAGTAGGTGTGTCCACTGCCTTGCCCAGTATATGTGTGTTGAACAATAGAGAAAGAGAAGCGCGAGTGAGTCCTGAAACTGCAAAAAAAGTTAGAAAGACGGCAAAACGTTTGAATTACCAACCCAACCAGGTTGCAAAAACATTAAAAAGCGGTCGTTCTTTGGCGATTGGGCTTATAGTAGCTGACATTTCAAACCCTTTTTTCGGGCATCTGGCACGTACCATTGAAGACCGGTCTGAAAAGGCAGGCTATACTGTCATTTTTGCCAGCTCTGATGAAATGCTGAGTCGTCAAATAAATTGATGAAAGCATTAATCAACCGTCAAATTGATGGTTTTATTATTGCTCCGGCAGAAGGAACACAAGCACAATTGCAATACCTAAAAGCTTCAAATATTCCATTTGTATTGATTGACCGTTATTTTGAGGAAATTAACTCCAGCTATGTGATATCAGATAATCTTAATGCAACTTTTAAAGCCACTAAAGAACTTTTAAGAAACGGCCGTAAAAAAATTGGATTTGTAAGGTATAAGAATGAATTGCAGCATACACAGGACAGGTACAATGGATATGTAAACGCATTGAAAAGCGAGAAAAGAAAGGATTATGAAAAATATGTTTGCGAAGTAGATTATAATGATCCTGAAGATTTTAAATATCAAGTTAAAAAATAATTGTCGCAAAAAATAAAAATTGTTGAGTGCTTTTTTCTACCAATACGCCTTCCTCTATTGAGGGCTGAAACTATGTAGATCTTAAATATTAAGTCCTGATGATTTAGCAGTCTTTTGTTTTGACGAGAGTGGATCTTATGTTTATTTTATTGCCTGTGGGCTAGGTAAAGCATCCAATGAAAGAAATAGGAGAAAAGCAGTTGAAATTTTATTGAATCAACTTTCAAATCGAAAAATCAATTTTTCCAAAGAGGTAC
>JADJGB010000005.1 GCA_016708305.1 Sphingobacteriales bacterium | reverse complement strand
AAGCGTCGCCAATGCTTCAAAACAAATGGGTGCTTTGTTCAAATAGTTAGCTATGGGATTTAAGGCAGCATTTACGATGAACGATGTTAAAGCGCACATGGACAAAGCAAAACAGGGCTTTGAAGATAGTTTGGTAGATGAGTTTAGGAGAACAGGCGAACAGTTTATAGCAGATGCACGAAGCATAAGGACGTATCAAGATCAAACGGGCAACCTTAGAGGATCAATCGGGTACGCTATTTTCAAAGATGGGCAGTTGGTTGAACGTTCATTCCCCGGCGGTGACGGTACAGGTTCAGGTACTTCACTTGCTGAATGGGTGGCAGAAAGATACCCGAAAGGTATTTTGCTCGTGGTAGTAGCAGGTATGTTTTACGCTCAATATGTAGAGGCTAAAAGTTACGATGTATTAACCGGGAGTTCTTACGCCGCCGAAGCGAAAATAAAAGAAAGGGTAAAGAAGTTATTTGAGATGCTAAATCGCAAGAAGTGATAACAATAAAAACAGCAATAGATGAGGTTAGGAAGTTAATTAACGTGGCAAGCGTTAAGGCTTTGGTAACGAGTATCTACGCTGGTGAAGTTTCTCAAACTGAATATAACAGGGCGGGGACGGCGAAAGAAAAGTTTATCACTATTGGCAGTTTACCGGTATCATTTGCACAGGTACAGCAAGGCGTTATAAACGTTAATTTGTACGCTCCAAATCTTTCAAGCGATGTAGCAGACCTTACCACCTTAGACAATATCCTGTTAGCAGTAAAGCCATTAATTGAAGATGCAAGCACGTCTAAGATCATAACAGAATTACAAACAGTTTCGCTCCTTAGTGAACCAACAATAAAATACAGCTTTTATAACCTTCGGGTTAGGGTAATATCGGTAAACGAAACATTAAATTATTAAAATCAAAAACAAATGGCACAATATCAATTTTCAGTAGAAAGCATTAAATTTTACGACAAGGGCGCAGACGGTGCAATGGGTACAACGAACGCCGTTACAATCACGCCTATTGCGGAAGGGTCAGCATCTATGACTATTCCCGAGGTAAACACAAACGACATTAAAGCCGAAGATGTGGCTGGTATCGTAGCATCACTTCCAACAGATCAGGATGCAATAGAGTTCAACTTCCAAAGCCTTGACTTTGCAAACACAAGCCTTATGCAGTTCTTTGGCGGCACAAATGCGGCAGGGATTTATTCTTATCCCGCAGGTGGTGCGCCGATCATTCAAAAATCTTTTGAATTGATTACAAAGCCCTATGGCGGGAAAAAATCTAAGTTCACTGTACCGCTTGCTCAAATCTCATCTTCAGGCGATGTGCAATTTGTGAAAGATGATCTTTCAAAGATTTCAGTAAAGGTGAAAATCTTAACTCCTTTCAACGGTTCTGGTGTAGCTCAATCGCCTTGGCAGAAAGAAGAGGTTACGGTCGTATAAATCATTTTATAACCAACAATAATAAGGCGGGCGCAACAAAACGCCTGCCTTTATTTATTTATGGACAAACAAATAATAGACTTAACAGAAACAGATGCTTTACTCGAAAGATCGGTGACTGTTACGATTGATGTTGATATCCCTGCAAAGTGGTATCAAAGAAAGCGTACGGTAAAGAAAGAGTTTTTAGTAAAGCCGTTAAGATTAGCACAGCAAAAAAGAATATCTGCGGCACTTGCAAAAGTAGATGTGAATGTTTTTAATGATGAAAACACTTTGCTGAAAGTGTACGATAAAATGATGACTGAACATTATGAAGATTTGGTGTACTGCATTGGGGTTTTGCTTACTGAAAATGCACGCAATGAGCCATCTGATGAACTGATAGACATTATAAAAACAAGTGTAGATAATGAGGCTTTAAATACGTTGTGGGCGGTGATGGTAAAGCAAATTAATCCCGCCCCTTTTTTGAATGGTATAATCTTAATGAAAGGCATAGACCTTCAAAAGATGAACCCCAAAACCTAAGTGAGACAAAAAGCACTTGGGAAACTATCGGCGGCGTAATGAAGTATTTTAGGATGGGGTGGGATGAAATAATGTATGAAAGAAGCTGGCTAAATATTACGATGTTATCCGCTTCAATCCCTGATTATTCAACCGATAAGGACAAGAAAAATAAAATCGAAAACGGTAACGAGTTGGACAAGCTCATGAAACAATTTGGATAATGGCAACAGAAATAAGCGGAGGAGGTATTTATTGGAAATCAGGGATTGATAATTCTGATTTTAAGAAAGGTGAACAGGAAATAGTTTCCGGCTTTCAAAGAATTGAGAAAGCGGCGCAAAAATCGGGAGATGTTTTAGATAAATCCATTAGCAGCAAACTCGGCGCAAATGCAGCTCAAAACATTGCCATACTTGAAAGGGAATTAGCTAAATATGAAAAAACATTAGAACGAGTTTCGGGCAGCACCAATCTTGGCGGAAAAGGTTTTGATGGGCTGAAATCTCAAATACGTGCCATATATTCTGAAATAGACAGGCAACAAGCCGTATTATCAAAAGGCGGCGGCATATCATCTACGGTTATTGGTGAAAGTGAAAAAGTTGTTACCGCCACTAAAAAAAGCGCAAGCGGGATTACCAATGTTGCAGGCAAAGCGTTTGGATTTTTAAGGACATTGGCTAATTTGATCCCCGGGTTAGGGTTGGCGGGGTTAATTGGTGTGATTATTACGGGGTTAAAAGCCTTATGGGATGAATTTTCTAAAGGCGGTGGAGCATTATCAGACTTCAAAAAGAATGTTGAGATAACATCGGAGGCCTTAAGAAGTACGCCGTACATAGAGGCGAGAAAAAATATTGCAGAATTAAGAAATGAACTCAAACTCGCTAAAGAAGGTAAGATTGATGCAAAGAAGGCTATCGACAATTATAATGATTCGTTAGGGAAAGCTACAGGAGGCGTAAGAAGTTTAGGGGAAATGGAGCGGAAGTTGAACGAACTTGCTCCCGCATACCTGGAAATGATCCAACTAAAAACCAAAGCTACAATCGCTTATAATAAAGCTGCAAAAGAAGGTGTAGAGGCAGACGTAGAGGCTGCAAATTTCGGTAGCTACAAAACGGGGATGTTGGCATTCTTAAAGAACCCAAAGCAATGGTTTAATCCGGCAGCATCTTCAGACCCTTTTCGCTCAACATTGGGTAATATAGCTAAAGGGAGAAAGGCCGAAGAAGATTTAAATAAACTCGGCGATAGGTACCAGGCAAGAGCTGCTGAAATTGCAAATAAGTATAAACTAAATTTCTTTAATGATACAGACGCAAGCATAAAAAAAGCACAGGGCAATTCCAGAAAACTTCATGAGATTGATGAAAAAAGGCTTGCGTTACTGAACAAAATAAACCAAAGTGCTGAAAAGTTTCAATTCTTAGACAAAGAGGAAAATCAGATTGCGCAGATAAATAGTTTCTTTGATGGTTTGCGCAGTGAAGTAGAAAAATTTAACCGTGACCCGAAAAACAAAGTAAAGTTAGGATTTGATGACATTGAAAGTAATCGCAGCAAAGCGTTATCAAATGCCGATTATAATCAGGAAACAAAAGCCTTGCTTAATGAGTTAGAGGTAAGAAAAAAAGAGTACCAAGATTACGAAGAATTTAAAAAGAAGGTGGGTGAAGATGTTGCCAATAAGCAATATGCCGAATTAATCACTAAACATAAAACTTATTTAGAAAGACTGCAATCCGAAGAAGACGTTTTGGCTAATAAAGAAGGCGGGTTATCAAAACTTGAAAACGCAAGGTACAAACAAATCCAGGAAGAAAGGCTAAAAGCGCAAGCGCAACAAAAAATAGATGAAAAGAAAGCCATCGAAGAACGCATAAAATCAGAAGAAGATGCCTACCGGCAGGTTTTAGATAAAGCAAACGACTTTTATCAGCAAAAGAAAAACTTAGAAGATAAGTTTAACCTACAATTAAAAGGGCTTGAAAACGATAGGAATAATTTAACGGCGCAGGAATACGAACGCAGAAAAAAAATAATTCAGGATAGCTACAATGAAACTTTAAAAGATTTAGAGTTCAATAATGCAGATATTTTTAAGAAACTTAACAAAGATATTGGCAGGGCTACAAAACAGGAGCTGCAAAGCCTTTACAATGATTTAGACGGTGTGATAAAGAGCGGGAAAATGCGCAACGCCGCAGGTGAGTTAGTGAATATCCCGCCCGAAACATTACAGCGTTTAAAGCAAGCAAGGGAGAATATCAATCAACTTTTAAAGGATTATACCAATCTTCAAAAAAAAGTAGATGCATTAGCATCGCTTGCCCCATACATTCAGGATATAGCTGACAGCATTGGGGAGTTGGGCGACGGAAATACATCAAACATTTTAAGCGGTGTTGCCAGTGGCATTGTTTCGCTTACGTCTGCAATGAAGAACTTCAATGTAGAGGGGGGTAAGTTGAAGTTTACCGGAGATTCTTTGGACGCCTACACAATGGCGGCACAGTTCGTTTTGCAGGCTGTTTCTGGAATTATTAATGCAGCGGCGCAGCGCAAAGCAAAGTTGCAGGAGTTCTATAACGATATGACGGCAATGCAGAACAGCTACAATCTTGCATTGCTTGAAGAAATTCGTTTGCGGGGGGAGTTGAGAGATAGCGTTTTTCTAAAAACGTATTCCGATAAAGTAAAATCAGGATTAGCCGCCGAAGTTGAAACGGTAAAGCAGTATAGCAAGGCAATAAAAGATTTGCAGAATGCTACTGTTAAGACCGGAACCATGAAAAAAACGGATTGGGAAAAAACAGCAAAAAATACTGTTTCTGGGGTTGCTGCGGGTGCTGCTATTGGTTCAGTTGTGCCGGTTATCGGAACGGCAGTCGGTGCAATTGTTGGTGGCGTGGTTGGATTTGTTTCTGGACTATTTTCAAAAAAACGTGTGGACGTTTACTCTGGTTTGCTGCAAACCTACCCTGACCTTTTAGCAGCAGATGGGAAGTTAAATAAAAGCCGCGCGCAGGCATTGTTACAAGGTGGTTTATTAAACGACCAATCAAAACAAGCCGTACAAAATGCCTTAAATCTTGCCG
>JADJGB010000004.1 GCA_016708305.1 Sphingobacteriales bacterium | reverse complement strand
CGCTTAGGCGGCAGTTGACGGCAGCGGAGAGATGAACCGGTGGTGACAGTTTCGCGTCGCCAGTGGTGTCTACACTGAGCCGCTGGGTTAGCTCACCATCGGAGCAGTCCGTCTGGCCAAGGAGACAGGGCCGCCTCACGGCGAGGCATGCATTGCCCTAATGAGCCCCAACAGCAGGGATTACGTGAGGGTTAGGGGTTCGAGACGCGTCTCTGCTGAACCTTGTGGAACCGGGCGCCGGTTGTCGCCGACGCCCGGCAATACCAACCACAAGGAGCAAGCAATGGGAACGTTATACAACAAGATGACGTTGGACTTGAAGTTAAAGAATCTCGCGACGGGCACGCAGCAACAGTACCTACGGTGCTGCGTCGACTTCGCGAAATACCACGGGGAATCGCCTGCTGCACTGGGGGTCGACGAGGTCAAGGAGTACCTGGGCCACCTGCTGATGAAAGGTGCTGGGCCGGAGGTGGTGAAGATGAACGTCGCCGGCCTGAAGTTCATCTATGGGGTGACGCTCAACAGGGCCGACATCGCCGAGCGGCTGGCGTGGCCGCAGGTGCCGCACAGACAACCCGACATCTTGAGCGGCAGCGAGGTGGAGATGCTGCTCAAGGCAGTGCCATCGCTGGTGCCGGCCATGGCACTGACGGTGGCGTATGGTGCGGGCTTACGCGTCGGCGAGGCGTGCCGGCTCAAAGTGGAAGACATCGACGGCAAGCGCAAGATGATTCACGTGCGCCTGGGCAAAGGCGGCAAAGACAGGCACGTGATGTTGGGCGACAGGCTGCTTGAAGCGCTGCGCCAGTACTGGCTGAAAGTGAAGCCTGAGGGCTGGCTCTTCCCCGGGGCGAAGGAAGGGCAACCGCTGTCGCCCGATGCGGTGCGCAAAGCCCTCGGGCGCGCAGCGACGGCGGTGAAGTTGAAGAAGCGGGTGACGCCACACGCATTACGGCACGCCTTCGCCACGCACCTACTCGAGTCGGGCACTGACACTCGCATCATTCAGGTGCTGCTGGGCCACGCGTCGATTCGCACTACTGCCCGGTACACCCAGGTGAGCAACAAAGTCATCGCCTCAACGAAGAGCCCACTGGACTTACTCGGCACGAAGAGGGGCGCCGTCCTCGGGTAAGCCGATGCACAGCCACGAGGTGCCCCTGCGCGGCGACGTGCAGGGGCCGCCACGGCCTACGGTGGGCGACATAGCTCGCGCCCACGGCGACGCATTCAAGAGGCAGCACGCGCTGAGCGAGGCGCAGCGAAAGGTGTTGCGAGCCATCTCGGCCTGCAGGACGCAAGTCCTGGGCGGGCGGATAGATGTGTGCGCCGACTGCGGCCACGAGAAGTCGGTGTTCAACTCGTGTCGCAACCGACACTGCCCTGCGTGCCAGGCGGGGCCCCAGGCCAAATGGCTGTCGGGCCGCATCAAGCGGCTGTTGCCCACCGATTACTTTCACGTCGTCTTTACCCTGCCCGACGACCTACTCAACGGCATCGTGATGAGAAACCGTAGGCTCTTCTTCGAGGCGATGTTCGCGGCGGCGAGCCAGACGCTGCTGGCCCTCGGCAACGACGAGAAGCGACTGGGTGCGCAGGTGGGCTTCACCGCAGTGCTGCACACCTGGACGCGTGACTTGCGCTTTCACCCTCACATTCACTGCATCGTCACCGGCGGTGGCCTCAGCCCCGATGGCGCGAAGTGGAAGGCCGCTCGCCGCAAATTCCTCTTCCCCGTGAAAGTGCTGTCGAAACTCTTCCGCGGGAAGTTGATGGCACTCTTGAGCGAGGCGTACCGAGCTGGCCGACTCGACGTGCGCGGTGTCGAAGGCTTCGTCAATGTGCCCGACGAAGCGGCCGCGTGGCGACGCTTACGAAAGCAGCTATTCCACATCAACTGGGTGTCGTATGCGAAGGCCCCCTTCGCCGGGGCCGAGGCGGTGTACCAATACCTCGGGCGGTACACCCACCGCGTTGGCCTCTCTAACCACCGCCTCGTCAGTGTCACCCAAGACGAAGTCATCTTCCATACTTGGGGCGAGCAGACGGCCTCACTGGCCCCGAAAGAATTTCTGCGCCGCTTTCTACAGCACGTGCTGCCGGACCGCTTCGTGAAGATGCGCCACTACGGGCTGTTGGCTCCCGCCAACGTCAACACCAAGTTGGTCACCGCCCGCCGACTCCTCGAGGCCAAGGCCGCGCCGAAAGCCACGCCGCCGACGCCATCCATCCCCCAGCCCGTCATCGAGCAACCCACCTGGCGCGAGCTGCTGTTGCTGCTGACCGGCATTGACGTCACTCGCTGCCAGAAGTGCGGCAGCACCAACCTCATCAGCCGGCCGTTGCCACGCGCCACCCCGAAGCCAAGGGATACTTCGTGAGCTCCGTCAGTTACAGCCCCACCATCGGCAGCTTCAAGCGGCGACGCCCGCGCGAGAGACGTGCGCGCATGGGCCAGCACGGCAGTGTCGCCCAGCGCTCGAAGGCCAACCCACGCAGACCTGCAGCCCATCTCGGTCACCACCGGCCACGCGAATACCAGTGCTGAGTCGGGTACCGCTGGGGCTTTGTGCCCAATAGCAGGCGCCGTGCCAACGCGGCTTCTTTCAACCCGACGTTTGCTCGGCGTGCTCACCCGCCACGGCCGTGCTCACATCCACGCCGCCTCGCAAACGCCTATTGTGGGAGCGGGCCCCGGGCCCCCCCCTGGGCCGGGCCGGCGCGCCGCGGCCCCCCCGCCGGCCCCCGGCCCGCCCCCCCCCCCCGGCGAACCGGACCAGCGAGTCCCCCCGGGGGCGTCCCCCCCGGGCCCCCCCCGGGAGCGCTGGGAGCGCGCCCCGCGTACGCGCTTCTTCTTCGCCCCGGCGCGGGGCGCCCCCCCGCGGGCGCCCGGGGCCCCCCGGGGTGGCCCTCGCCCATGCCCATGCTCGCCAGGCCTGGGCCCCGGGCCCCCCCTGCCCGGCCGGCCCCTTCGTCGGTAAAATGGGGGGGGGCCCCGCCAAGGGGTCCGGCGCGAAGGCCTCCCGCCGGCCCGGCCCGGGGCCGGCCCCCCGGGGGGCGCCCCCCCGCGCCCCCCCCCCCGGGGCGGGCCGGGCCCCCCCCCCGGGCGGGGCCGGCCCCCCCGCCCCCCCCCGCGCCCCCGGCCCCCCCCCCCCCCCCCTAAGGCCAAGGGGCGGGGGCGGGGGGGCGGGGGGGGGCGCCCGGGCCGGCGCCGGGCCGGGGGGCCCGGGGGGGCCCCGCGGGGGGGGGGGGGGCCCCCGGCCCCCGGGGCCCCCGGGGCCGCCCGCGGGGGGGGGGCCCCCCCGGGGGGGGGGCGGGGCCCGCGGCCCGGGGGCCCGCCCCCGGGGGGGCGGGGTGGCCCCCCCCCGGGGGGGGGGCCCCCCCGCGCGGGGGGGCCGCGCCCCCCCCCGGGGGGGGCGGCCGGCCCCCGGGGCCCCCCCGCCCCGGGGAGGCGGGGGGGGGGGGGGGGCGCCGCCCCCGCCGCCCCCGGGGGGGGGGCCGGCCCCGGCCCCCCCCGCCCCCCCCCACCCCCCCCGGGCCGGGCGGGGGGCGGGGCGCCCCCGGGGGGGGGGGGGGGGGGGGAGGAAGGCCGCCGCGCGGGGGGCCCCCGCCGGGGCGCCCGGGGGGGCGCGGCCCGGCCCCGAAGCCCCGGGGGGGGCGCGCGGCGGGGGGGGGGGCGGGGGGGCGGGGGGGCCCGCCCCCCCCGCCGGGGGGGGGGGCCGCGGCCCGGGGGGGGGGGCGCCCGCCCCCCCCCGGGGGGGCCGGGGGGGGGGGGGCCCCCCGGGGGGGGGACCGGGGCCCCGGGGGGGGGGGGGGGCCGGGGCCGCCCCCCCCCCCCCCCCGGGGGGCCGCCGGGGGGGGGGGCCGCCCCCGGGGGGCCCCGGCGGGGCCCCCCCGGGCCCGGGGGGGGGGGGGGGGGCGCCGGCGGCGCCCGGGGGGGGGGGGCCCCCCGCGGGGGGGGGCCCCGGCGGCCCGGCCCCGGGGGGTGGCCGGGCGCGCGCGCCGGGGCCCCCGGGGGCGCCCCCGGGGGGGGCCCCCCGGGCCGCCGCGCGCCGCCCCCGGGCGGGCGGGGGGGGGGGCCGGCGGCGGCCCCCCCCCCCGGCCCGGGGGGCCCCCCCCCCGCGCCCCCCGGGGGGGCCCCCCGCCCCCCGGGGCGCCCGCGCCCCGCCCGGGGGGGGGGGGGGGGGCCGGGGGCCCCCCCCCCCCGGCGGCGCCCCCCCCCCCCGCCCCCGGGGGGGGGGCCCGGCCCCCCCCCCCCCCCGGGGGGGGGGGCCGCGGGGCCGCCCGCGGGCGGCCCCCCCGGCCCCGGGCCCCCCGGGGGGCCCCCCCGCCCCGCCCCCCCGGGGGGGCCCCCGGGGGGGGCGGGGCCGGGGGGGGGGGCGCCCTGGGCCAAGGATTGGCCAAAATTAACGCGTCATCTGAAGTGTTTGTGATATTGCCGTCGCGTGAAGCGGAACGATGAGCTGGAGGCCTCAATTGTGAGCAAGTTCTCGGCAATTGCTTCTGCGTTTGACGAGCGTTCGCGGCGCCTTTGGGCGGCCGCGGAATCGCGCGCCATTGGCTATGGCGGCGATGCACTTGTCTCGTCTGCGACCGGTTTGGCGCGAGACACGATCCGCAGGGGACGTCTGGATATCGAACTCGGTGTCGTGGCCACGGGCCGCATTCGTCGCGCGGGAGCAGGGCGACCGAGTCTCAAGAAGACGCAGCCCGGCCTGGTAGTTGCGCTGGAGCGGCTCGTCGCCCCGCTCACGCGTGGCGATCCGATGTCGCCGCTGCGATGGACCTGCAAGAGCAGGGCGAAGCTAGCGGCGGCGCTTACGACCGACGGCTGGCAGGTGAGTTCCACGACCGTTGGACGACTGCTGAACAACGTGCTGGGTTATCGCCTGCACGCCGTGCAGAAGACTCGCGAGGGGCGCGCAACGAGGCATGGGTCAGCGTCGGTCACGACCATGACACCGCCGAGTTTGCGGTGGCTTCGATTCGTCAGTGGTGGAAGATGATGGGAAGGCCGGCCTACCCGAGCGCCAGGGAGTTGTTCATCACCGCAGACGCTGGCGGCAGCAACGGGTATCGAACTCGGGCCTGGAAGGTTGAGCTGCAGAAATTCGCTGACGACGCAAAGCTGAAGGTTCGCGTGAGCCACTTCCCGCCTGGAACGAGCAAGTGGAACAAGATCGAGCATCGCCTCTTCTGCCACATCACCCAGAATTGGCGCGGGAAGCCGCTGCGGACCTTCGAGACAATCGTGAACCTGATTGGCAATACACGAACCGCGAAAGGGTTGCGGGTCAAGGCCAAGCTTGACCCACGGAAGTACAACACTGGGGTGAAGATCACGAAGGCCGCAATGAGCGAACTCGATTTGAGGCCCCACTCCTTTCACGGAGAATGGAATTACGTTTTGCAACCACGCAACTTGACTAGATAATTTTGATCAAGAGCCTAAGAACACGCGCTTCACTTCGTCATGCCCGCTACGCTTCGCCTGGTCGCCCACACGCGCGTGGGCGCGTGGGTCGCAGTGCGCCCGCCGCCTGACGCCACCACCACGCGGCTCCCCGGCGCCGACCACCGCCGCGGCCAGCTCCAGCGCGGCCGCCACCGCCGCGCCCCCGTCTCCTTTTGGGCCGCGTTCACCAGGCTCTGGGCAACGCCGCCGACAGGGGAATCGGCTCTCTGGGGCTTCGGCCAGCGCCCGGCGGAGCACGCGGCGGACCGATGCGGCGGTGCCCTCCAGGGCCCTTGCTGTTCGGCCCTTCGCACCCCTCTCCAGGCCGAGAGCCGACCAAGCCTCCCAGGCGGTCACGCGATAAACTGGTAGGCCTGGCGTCGACCCGACCCGATGCCTTCTGCTCCGGGGCCGTATGAGCGAGAGTTCCGACCAGTTCTTTTGGGTGAGCGTCTGCCCCCCCAAGTCAGCTTGGAGAGCCAGCCCGAAATCGATTAAGGGCGCTCCCCGTCATTGCCGACCATGACGTTGCTTGGTTTGAAATCACGGTGCACGAGCCCCGCTTTGTGCGCGGCGACCAGCCCGGAGCCAGCTTGAACCAATACAGCCAAGACCTCGCGCCAAGATCTCTGCTTGGTCGAGAGCCAGGTGAGAGATTCACCCTCGATGAGCTCCATCGCCAGAAAGACTTCGGTCTCACACGCCCACCTCGTAGGTCGCCACCACGTTGGAGTGCGACACGGGGCGAAAAGTCGCGCTTCGCTGAGCAAGCGCGCCCACGCTGACTTGTCGGCGGCCGAGGTCGGGCTGCAGTTTGAGCGCCACATTTCGGTGCAGTTGCGTGTCGATGGCTGCATAGACGGCGCCCTCGCGCCCGCCCCGGAGTCGAGCATTCACCACGCGGCGAGAGCGTGAGGCTCAGCAAGTCTCCGGAGCGCCAACCGAGGCCGCAAGTGGGCACGTCGAACAGTTGCCGACACTCACTGCAGCCGTGGGCGTAGCCAACAACGTTGGCGGCGCGCGCTCGCCTCTGCGTCGAGCCAGGTCGGCCAAACTTCGCCTCCGGGGCGAGTACCCGAAGTCTGGCCCTTCGACAGTGATTCGCGCATCGCCATCAGTTTCACACGCTCAGCGGTACGTCACCTCGCCAAAGGCGATGGTACCCTGTTTTCTTCGTCATGGTGGCGACACTCACCAAGATATTTGCGCGAGAGACGACAACCTGGTGATCGTCAACCGTCTGCAGCTGTACAATTCCCCGGTGCCCGTATTCAGTCGCGCCAGCACGTTCGGCGAAATCTGCCCGGCACGAGCCGCGATATCGAAGTAGCAACTGCAACGGCATCCAAAGTGCAACAAAGTCGTCTGGGGTGCATGGCCCGTAGAGATCGACTCTCATCTTGATATTTTCTCTGATGCCTCGCGGCCTGGTCATACGACCAACCGATGAGCAAGGGGCTCGGGGCGATCGATGGTTGTCGGGGTGGGAGAAATCCACCGAGGGCTGGTCAAGGGTCGCCTCGGCTGGAGTGCGTGCTTCCTCTGAAAACGCTCCGATGCCTGGGCCTGCGCCAGAAACTTCGATGTCAACATGCTTGCCGGGCGCCCAGGTGCCTGCGTCCCAATCGTGAAATTGGATCTGCTGGTCCGCCGTGGTGACGTTAGTTGCCTCTCGCCCGGCACTGGAAAACTCAATCGACCCAGCTGAAACCGGTGCGCCGTAATCTCTGTTGGCTGGATCAGTCAACGATTGCACGAGGCAACCATCGACCAATTCAGCTCGTCCCTTCGAGCATCGCGGTCTGTCTCTCAAACAGCGCCGAAAAGTCGGGTGGCGATGATTGACCCACTGGCATCAGGCGCGCGAAGCATTCTCCCCGACCTTCGGTATCTTCAGCTTGCTGGTGACGGTTTGATCGCTCCTCCTTGAGACAGCTCGACCAGTGCGCCTCCCGCACCAGATGCTCCAACCAAAACAAATGCCGAAATGGCCAGTGTGACGTTGCGATGCTTCCTCGATGATGTTGCCATGTGCTCTCCTGTAGTCAGCGGGTTCACCTTGTAGGTGGCGCCCGTACCAGAAGTCGCACAGATTCAACGAAACGCGCGTGATTCTAGCCATCTGCGTGGCGTGAAGAACGTTTGCGCATGAAGAAAGAGGCAGGGGCGCCTTTGTTCGCGGAGTTCATGCCGTGTGCCTGGTTCCAGCTCGAGAACGAGTACGGGCGTGCTGAGCCCTCGCAAGCTCGCGCAGAATCACTGAGACCGGTACTCCGCGGCGCTTCGCCATGGCCTGAAGCGTCGCCATCTCCTGATCATCGAAGCGAACTCGGTAGACGTGCTCGCGCGGCTTGGGTGACCCTGGGCTCGTAGACAAGCTCCTCGCTCCCTACCTCGAAGTCTTCCGCGAAGCTCCAAGAGGCGTAGAACTGCTCCTCCTCGGCCAGGTTCTTGAACGCCGGGA
>JADJGB010000003.1 GCA_016708305.1 Sphingobacteriales bacterium | reverse complement strand
AAACTTAGCTATGGTGAAATCAGTGCGGTAGCATTGTTATTATTCTTTGGCGCTACCGGAAAAAGCGCTCAAATTCCGCTTTATACCTGGCTGCCCGATGCGATGGCTGGTCCTACACCGGTTTCGGCATTGATACATGCTGCCACAATGGTCACCGCCGGGGTGTATATGGTTGCACGTATGAATCTGATGTACTCAATGGTGCCAGAGGTGCTGAATGTAGTGGCGGTGGTTGGATTGGCAACCGCATTACTGGCGGCTACCATTGCTTTAAAACAAAACGATATTAAAAAAGTACTCGCTTACTCCACCGTCAGCCAGTTGGGCTTTATGTTTCTGGCATTGGGTAGCGGCGCTTATGTAGCTGCTGTTTTCCATGTGATGACGCACGCTTTCTTTAAGGCATTGCTGTTTTTGGGAAGCGGTAGTGTAATCCATGGACTGGGCGGAGAGCAGGATATCCGCAAAATGGGAGGTCTGGGAAAATATATGAAAACAACCGATATTACTTTTTTGATTGGCTGTCTGGCTATTGCAGGTTTCCCGCTGTTTTCAGGATTTTTCTCAAAAGATGAAATATTGGCTGCAGCATGGGCTAATTCTCCAATATTGTGGGGAATCGCTGTTTACTGCCTTGCTTACTGCAATTTATATGTTCCGTTTATACGCTACTACTTTTAAAGGCCGGTTTAGAGGAACTACTGAGCGGGAAAGCTACCTGCATGAAAGCCCTAAAACCATTACAATTCCGCTGGTAGTTCTGGCTATTCTTTCAGTTTTTGGTGGCTTTGTAGGCATTCCTGCTATTATGGCAGAAGGTGCTCATAGTTTACAAAATTTTAAGCCCTGTTTTGCCGGTTCTGCTTCCTTGCTTCCTGCACATGAAATATCGCACAGTACAGAATGGATACTGATGGGTGCGGCTACCTTAGTGGCGCTTATTGGTATTTTTTATGCATGGGGCAAGTATGCCAAAAATCCCGATCTGGAAGGTGCTCGGGGTTTTGGAAAAGTGCTGGAAAACAAATGGTATATGGATGAATTGTATGATACTGTTGTGGTAACTCCATACAAAAAATTTGGCAGCTTCCTCAAAGATGTATTTGATGCCAAAGTGGTGGATGGTATCGTAAACGGAGTGGGCCGATTGGTAAAATATGGTGGAAGACAAATGCGCTGGATACAGAGTGGACAGATTGGTTCTTATGTGCTGCTGATGGTACTGAGTATGTTGGTAATTTTTTGTAGTCCAGTTTTTTTATAAGAAAATAAATTGATGATATAGGTTAAGAGCTTGTGAGTTTTGCGTTTGATGTTATAATTTAGAATAGTAAAAATTATTTTTTATACAGGGATGAATTCAGTTATAATGAAATTAATCTCAAAAATTATAGTTTAGAGTATATGATCGCATTGTTGTTGATATTAGTTCCTTTACTGGGCGGACTGGCTACTTTTTCCTGAAAAAAGAAAGCGAGGTGAGAACCTGGTCACTTGTTTGTGGCGGTACTTGGCTTTATAATAGCTATACTGGGGTATCTGTTTTAAATGCTCCTGCGTATTTGTCATTCAAGGCCGATTGGATGGAGATTTGGGAAGTACTTTCTCTATAAGGGCAGATGCTATGGGTATGATGTTGTGTATGCTCAATGCTATTTCCTTCCCGATCATTTTTATAGGCACCTGGAAAACTGCTTATGAAAAACCGCAGAATTTCTTTGCACTGATGTTGCTCGCACAGGCCGGAATGATGGGTGTTTTTCTGGCTATGGATGCCTTGGTATTTTATTTCTTTTGGAACTGGCATTAATACCGATGTACTTCCTGAGTTCGCAATGGGGTGGGGCAAGACGTATTCCTGTAATGTTTAAATTCTTTGTTTATACTTTTATTGGATCTTTATTGATGTTAGTCGGACTGATTTATATTTGGTTTAAAACGGAGGATCATTTGACATTGATGCGTTTTATAACTCAAAACTGAGTGTAAAGAACAAATGTGGTTGTTCTGGCTGCTCTTCGCTGCCTTTGCGGTTAAGATGCCGGTATTCCCCTTCCATACCTGGCAGCCGATACTTATGAAAAGGCACCAACTGCTGTTACGGCTGTTTTAAGTGCCATTATGGTAAAGATGGGTGTGCTGGGATTGCTACGTTGGTTACTCCCTGTATTACCTATTGGTTCTTATGTTATGGGAGATAATCCTTCTTTTCTGGCAATGATTGGTATTGTGTATGCATCCATCATAGCTTTCCGTCAGGATGATATGAAACGCCTTGTAGCATTTTCTTCCATCGCTCACGTAGGGCTGATGTGTATTGCTGCTTTCAGCGAAAGCAAAAGCGGAATGCAAGGAATCATGATTCAGATGTTCTCTCATGGTATCAATATACTAGGGCTTTGGGTGATTATTGAAATCATTGAAAGAAAATTTGGCACGCGCAAAATGAGTGAATTAGGCGGTGTGGCTCAAAAAGCGCCTGCCTGGCATCGCATTTTCGTGATTATGTTTGCTACCGTTTCACTGCCAATTACCAATGCTTTTATAGGAGAATATCTGATGCTGAATGGAGTATTCAATTCTACTGTAACTTCCTACGGTATCATTTATGCAGTAGTAGCATCTACGGGTGTTATCCTGAGTGTGGTGTATATGTTTAGCATGGCCCGTAAAGTGTTCTTAGGTAACACTAACGAACTTACTGTAAAAGGTACCGATATTGATTTTCCTGAAAAGGCGGTTTTGGGTATTATTTTGGTAATTATTTTAGTAATGGGGGTGTATCCGCAACCTTTCCTCAATATGATGGAAGGAGTATCGGATTCATTATTAAAGGCTTCGGATATTCAACATTTAATTTTGAAAAAATAAATATTTCTGAAAGCAATAAGCAAGAGAGATTATTCAATTGAAAAAAGAATTATTGTAAAATAAATATAGACGCATTATTATTATCGGCAATTCTGGGAGTGGTTATGATGTTTACCGGCATTTGGGTAAAGCGATATACTGTCATTAAGAGAGTAGCTCTTGCAGGAATGGCTTTACTGTTTGTGGCCAATTGCATTGAACTTAAAGGAACCAGATGGTTCAATTTTGATGTTTCGGGCTTTATGCAGTTTAATAATTTCAGTCTGGTATTTATTGCTATAGCTATTTTTGTAACCATATTATTTACACTTGTCAGCGGAACCGAAATTCGAAAAGTTGGAAACTATTCAGCAGATTATTTTGCATTAATTTTCTTCATCATTTCTGGAGTCATATTATTGGCTTCTTTCCAAAACTTGTTAATTTTATTTCTGGCAATTGAAATTGTAACCATACCCTCTTATATCCTCACAGGTGCTGAAAAAGAAATTTAAAAAGTAATGAAGCAGCGCTAAAGTATTTGTTGTTAGGCTCATTTTCGACAGGTGTGATGTTGCTTGGTATTGCGTTGATATATGGCTCTCAGGGAAGTTTTGATATAAATCAGATGCAAATAGGTATGTTGGAAGGCAACAAAATTTCCAATCTTCAGGTAGCAGAATTCTTACACTGATGTTTTCAATGGCTTTTAAATCTTCGATAGCGCCATTTCATTTCTGGACGCCTGATATCTATGATGGCGCACCTACGGTTTTTGCATCTTACATGGCCACTGTTATTAAGGTGGCAGTGTTTATAGGTTTTATACGCTTGTTTGAAAATGCTTTTGGAAACCTAAGCAGCACATGGGCGCTATGGATTGCTATATTGATCGTTGCTACCTTACTTATCGGCAACATTACAGCCACATTCCAACAGAGTGTAAAGCGAATGCTGGCTTATTCCAGTATTTCTCATGCAGGTTTTATGCTTTTTGCAGTATTTGCAATGAACGAGTCTGCTCATGAAGGTTTGATTATCTATGCTGCCGGATACAGCCTTGCAACGATTGGTATTTTTGCTATAGTTGCCAAAATGAATGATTATAGTTTTGAGGGCTTTAACGGTTTGGCAAGGCATCAACCATTGATTGCACTTACTGCCACAATCTGCTTGTTGTCGTTGGCCGGTATTCCATTGAGTGTGGGTTTCCTTGGTAAATTTTATATGCTGAAAGCGGCAGTGCTTACCGGAAAATATATCTGGTTGGTAGTATTTGCAGTTATTATGGCTGCGGTAAGCGCTTATTACTATTTCAGGGTAATACAGGCTATGTATTTCAAGGAAGGCCCAGACAACTTTACTGGGGCAACTACAGTGGAGAAATATACAATGCTAGCAATATGTGCATTAATTATTATTTTGGGTGTGGTTCCAGGTATATTGCTGGTTCATTTATATTTTTAATCAAATTCTTTATTTTGTTGACATTCAATAGTTGTAACTTGCAATTGTGAAATTTGCCGATGTTTTATCTTTATCCTTTAAAACTGTAGGAGGCAATAAGCTTCGTACCGGACTTACCGTTACTATTATTGCTTTTGGCATCATGGCATTAGTGGGTATCATCACCGCCATTAAAGCAATGAATCAAAAATTTTCAGAGAATTTTGCCAGTATGGGGGCCAATGCTTTTGCCATTCGCTACAAAGAAAGAAATATCAGTTTTGGAGGGGGAAGTCAGGAATTAACGGTCTCAAAAAGGGGAAAGAAGGAAAAAAAATCAAACCTCAATAAAATAATTACAAGACGTGAGGCAGAATATTTTGCCAATCATTATTCATTTCCGGGTGCTACAACCAGCCTGTCCATATTTGGAAGGAGCGACAATATTGTTTCCTTTAACGAAAAAAAAACGAGTCGAAATGTGATGGTGGTTGGCGGAGACGAAAACTATCTTGATTTAAATGCCTACAAATTAATAGCCGGAAGAAATATGACTTCTTCTGAAATAGAAGGTGCTCAAAACGTTTGTATTGTCGGTTATGAAATCATTAAAAGGTTCTTTGGCGAACCGGCAGACAAAGCTTTGAATCATACGATAAAAATTAATAGTATCCCCTACAAAGTAATAGGCGTTTTGGAGGAAAAAGGGACTACTTTTGGCTTTAACAGAGATAATATGCTGATAACCAGCTATGCAAATATTGAAAGAAATTTTTCAAAACCCAATTATTCTTACGTGATTGCAGTAAAAGTGAATGATATCGCCAATCTGGAAATGGCAGTGGGAGAAGCCGAAGGTCTTTTACGAAATATCAGAAAAATAAATATCACCGACGATAGTAATTTCAGTATTGACCGCAGCGACAGCATTGTAGAAAAGGCAATGAACAGTCTGCGGTTTTTAACTATTTCCGCCACTGTTATTGGCCTGATTACCCTCATTGGCGCAGCCATCGGACTGGTGAATATCATGCTGGTATCAGTAGCAGAACGAACAAAAGAAGTAGGATTGATAAAAGCAATAGGAGGGAAGAAAAAAACAGTAAAACAACAGTTTCTCATAGAAGCAATAATAATCAGTATCTTAGGAGCGATGCTGGGTATCGTACTTGGAGTATTGGTGGGTAATGCCTTTTCGATTGTTTTAAATACCGGTTTTGTGGTTCCATGGGCCTGGATTTTTTATGGAATAGCCATTTGCACTGTGGTTGGGTTACTGGCAGGGATTTACCCTGCAATCAAAGCAGGAAGGCTAAACCCAATTGATGCACTAAGATACGAGTAGTACAGAGGGCATTGAATTGAGGCGTTTTAAATCAATTTTGTCGAATAAATATATATTTGTAAATAATGACTAAAATCATTTTGAAAATTGGATAATTTTTAAAAAAAAGGTATATCTTGAGCCTCTTAAAAAAAAAATAAGGTAAAACATTAATTGTTTCATTTTTTTTATTAGAATTGTACCATAAAATTATTTCTTATTAAATTTTAAAACTAAAAAACTACGATCATGGCTGAGACAAATCAAGCTACACAGGCGAAGGCTACAACTTCAGTGCAAGCGAAAAAGCAGTAATTTAATTTCTTGGGTTGCCCCAATTTTATGCCTCGTTGCAGGTTATGCAATCTGGCGATATTGGATTGGAGGTGCCTCTGGTTTTGAATCACCCGATGCTGCAGGCGGTTTTTGGCCCGACCATAAAGGTCCTAAGGGCGCTTTCCACCGGATTTATGAAGGTGGTATTATCGTGCCTATTCTTATTGGTATGTTAATAATGACTTTTGTATTTGCTATCGAAAGGTTCCTTACTATCAATAAGGCGTTGGGAAGAGGCAATAACAGTAATTTTGTACGCAAAGTGCAATATCATTTAGCCAATAAAAATATAGATGCGGCATTGGCAGAATGTGATAGGCAAAAAGGTTCTGTAGGTAATGTAATGAAAGCTGGATTGCGCAGGTACAACGAAATGATTACCGACTCCAAGCTTACTACAGATCAAAAAGTTATGGCTATTCAAAAAGAAGTGGAGGAGGCCACTGCATTGGAACTACCTATGCTGCAAAGGAATCTCGTCTTTCTTTCTACTATCGTTTCCACCGGTACATTAGTAGCCCTTTTGGGTACGGTAATGGGGATGATTCGTTCTTTTGCCAACTTAGGTACAGAAGGTGGCGGTAACGCTTCCGAACTTGCCGTTGGTATTTCTGAAGCATTATATAACACAGCATTGGGTATTGGTACTTCCGCAGTTGCATTAATTCTTTACAACATGCTTACTACCAGAATTGACAGCATTACTCATGGTATAGACGAATCAGGTTTTACCTTAACGCAATCTTTTGCTTCACTTTACAAATAATATTGTAATTGGAGATATATAGGTTTATGGAAAATCAGAAAAAGTTTGTCTTATAATTAAAAAAATTAAATATGTCCAGAAACCAGGTAAAAAAAGTGGCAACAGATACGGATATGACACCCTTTGTGGATGTGGCTTTCCTTATTTTGGCTTTCTTTATTATGGCAACCAAATTTAAGCCGGCAGAACCGGTGCCAATTACCACTCCCAACTCTGTGTCTTCACAGCCATTGCCCGACAATAACGCAGTGATGATAAGTATTGATAAAGACGATAAAGTGTATTTTTCAATTATGTCAAAAAGTGATAAGCAAAAACCTTTTGACCTGATTGTAGAAGCATCAAAGCTTAGGAATATACCTTTGACAACAGAGGATGTAAAAAGTTACAGGGATGGAGATATGATTGGTATGCCATTTAGTAAATTAAAAGGATTTTTAGATCTTCCGCATGATCAACAATTGAAGTTTAAGCAGGAAGGTATTCCGGTTTTAGACTCGGCAACAGCCGAGCTGACTTACTGGATTGCAGCCGCTAAACAGGTTTTTGCCGGCGAGCAATTGAAAATTCTCATAAAAGGAGATGCAGTATCCAAATATCCTGTTTTTAAGGCTATTGTGGACGCTTTGAAAAAGAACGATGAGCAAAAATACAATTTAGTAACTTCTCCTGAAGAAGCTCCCCAGGGAACTGATCTCTACAGAGAGAGACTGCAGGGGAAGTCTAAAGAGGCGAAATAATTATTTAAACAATTAAAACTTTACGACTATGGCAAGTATGGATACCGGCGGTGGCGATAGCGGTCAAAAAAAAGGCCCTGGCGTTAAAAAAGCTAAAAAACTCAATACGCGGGTGGATATGACTCCCTTTGTGGACATAGGATTCCTGCTGATTACGTTTTTTATCTTTACGGCTACAATGAGCGCTCCCACCACTATGGACTTAAATATGCCAAAAGATACCGAAAAAAAGGATGAGGAAACTAAGGTAAAGCAATCAGGCGCGCTGAATATACTGCTGGGGAAAGACAATTCTTTATTCTATTATGAAGGAGAATTGGACCCTACAGGTGCAAATTTTAAATCTGGTACTTTTAAGGAAATTCGTGATGTGATCATCAAGAAAAAGAAAGAAGTGGTTGACAAATATGTATCGGATCCTGCCTGTGAAGCCGAAGCGAAGGCCAAAGGAAAAACTATTGATGACTATTGTAAACAAAGGACTTCTTCGTTATTATTAAGCCGACAGATGAAGGTGTTTATAAAAACGTTGTAGATATTTTGGACGAAATGACCATCAATAAAGTTGCTCGATACGCATTGGTTCCTCCTTTTCCTACAGAATTGGAAGCTGTTAAACTTACAGAAAATGCTGCAGGTATGAATACTGCTCCTCCTGCTAAATAAAATAGTTTAATGGATGTATGGAATATTTATAGTTAATGCGTCTTAGTTAAATAAAAAGATAATAATGGAACCCAATAAAATTTTAAATACGGATTACCTCGACCTCCTTTTTGAGGGAAAGAATAAGGCCTATGGCGCTTATGATCTGCGCAGAACCTACCAAAAGCGGCTGATAATGGCTTTGATTATCACCGGAATTTCTGTAGCAGTTATTGCCGGTCTGGCGCTATTGCAAAATACGATCTCCAAAAACAAAGAGGAAAAAGTTAAAATAAGCGAGGTAACTATTTCAGACATTAAACAGGAGGAACAAAAAAAGAATGAGCCTCCTCCACCACCACCTCCTCCTCCTCCAAAACAGGAGCCGCCACCCAAAATTGAAACTAAGGCATTTACACCGCCTAAGGTGGTAAAGGATGAAGAAGTAAAACAGCCGCCACCCGCAGTGGAAGAGTTAAAAGATACTAAAATCGGTACCATCAATCAGGAAGGGGTGAAAGATGTGGGTATAGTGGTTCCGCCTGCAGGAGTGGATGCAGGAAAGGGTATTGTAGAAGTGAAAAAACAACCAGAACCCGAGCCTGAGATTTTTACAAAAGTGGAAATTGATGCCTCTTATCCGGGCGGTCCTGGTGCATGGAGAACTTTCCTTGAAAGAAATCTAAGGGCCGATGTAGCAACAGATAATGGCGCCTCTCCGGGAACTTACACAGTAATTGTTCAGTTTGTGGTTGATAAGGAAGGTAATGTGAGCGATATCAAACCTTTAACCAGTGTGGGATTTGGAATGGAACAGGAAGCTGTACGCGTGTTGAAGAAATCAGGTAGATGGAAACCTGCCATTCAAAATGGCCGTGAGGTGAAAGCTTATCGTAAGCAACCAATTACTTTCCAAATACAGGAAGGATAATTAAGAAATACTTTTAAAATTTAAAATCCCCAAAGAATTTTGGGGATTTTTTATTGTCATCAAGGATTAGTTATAGATTACTTTTACTCGCCAGAAAGGATGAGCAATAAGAAAAGAAATAAATTCACTGTTCATTTCGAAGCCCAACGTTGTAGAATACAATTCAATTTGGATACCTTCTTTTTCATCATTTATGTTCAGAGTCAATGAGGTATTTCCCCTGTTTTGACGAAAATTTTTTTGTATAAACTGAACTAATTCATCTGTAATGTCTGCGGCAGGCAATTTTAATGATACCTTTTTAGTAAGGTTCTTTTTTACACTTTCTGCTAATAACAGAGAACTTATAGTGAAGGAATATTCACCATTAAATCTTTTTTTGAAAAAGCCTGTAAGAAATACGGTTGATCCAATTTGTAGAATGGGTGAAAATTTCAAATAATCTTCGGAAAACAGAGTAATATTTAGTTTTCCCGAATAATCTTCTATAGTGAAACTGCCATATCTGTTTCCATTTTTTGAAATGCGATGCTGCGCATCACTTACCAATCCCATAACTCTGAATACTGCATTGGCATTATTGTTTTCAATATTTTCGCTGTATTCATTTAAAAAGGATATCTGGGCAATGCCATAGTTTTCCATTTCAAAACGATAATTATCTAAAGGATGACCGCTTAAAAAAATTCCTGTGACCTCCTTTTCAAAATCCAATTGTACTATCAAAGGCCAAGGGTCGCAGGTAGCAATCTTGGGAGGTGGCACCTGCATACTTTCAGATAGGTTGCCAAATAAGGTGTTTGCTGAAGATTCAGAAACGTTTTGGCATACCTGACCGTACCGTATTATTTTTTCTAAACCTGTTGAATTATCTTCAGGGGAAGTGTAAAAATATTGGGCACGGTGCAATTCAGAAAAACAATCCAAAGCTCCTGCGTAAACTAAACTTTCCAGCGTTTTCTTATTTACACTTCGCTGATTTACTCTTTTAATCATGTCAAAAACAGATTCGAACAGGCCATTTTTGCTCCTTTCGGTAATGATACTTTCGATAGCAGCTTCGCCCACACCTTTTAATCCTCCAAGGCCAAACCGGATTTCTCCTTTATTATTTACGGCAAATCCTTTTTGCGATTCATTAATATCCGGCCCCAAAACTTTGATTCCCATGCTTTTGCACTCTTCCATATAAAAGGTAATTTTATCAAGAGAGCCTGCATTATTCAGTACTGCGGCCATAAATTCGCTGGGGTAATGCGCCTTCAGGTAAGCAGTTTGATAGGCCACATAGGCATAGCAGGTGGAGTGTGATTTGTTAAAAGCATACTGGGCAAAAGCCTCCCAGTCTGTCCATATTTTTTCCAGTTTATCTACGGAATAGTCCTTTTGGGTAGCTCCTTCGATAAACTTTTCTTCATTTTATCAAGCGTGTCCTTTTGTTTTTTACCCATTGCTTTTCGTAGGATGTCGGCATCACCCTTACTAAAACCACCTATTTTCTGACTTAGTAGCATTACCTGTTCCTGATATACAGTAATACCATAAGTTTCCTCCAGATATTCCTGCATTTCGGGGAGATCGTAGATTACTTCTTCACGCCCATGTTTTCTTTCTATGTAGTCAGGTATATAGGCAATCGGACCTGGACGATAAAGTGCATTCATCGCAATCAGATCATCAAAGCGGTCGGGTTTCAGGTCTCGCAAATATTTTTGCATACCGGGACTTTCAAACTGAAATGTACCGTTTGTTTCGCCCTTTTGATATAGTAGGTAAGTCTCCTGGTCGTCAAGCGGAATATTGTCGATGTCTAATTCTATCCCTTTGTTTTGTTTTATTATTCCAAGGGCATTTTTTATAATGGTAAGGGTTTTTAAGCCTAAAAAGTCCATTTTAATGACACCGGCATTTTCGATTGTATTTCCTTCAATCTGGGTAAGCCATAAATCAGAGTCTTTACTCGTTGCCACAGGTATCAAATCTTTCAAATCCTGAGGTGCAATGATGATTCCTGCCGCATGCACACCTGTATTTCGAACAGATCCTTCCAGAATTTCGGCCTCGTGTAAAACCTTGGATTGCAAACTGTCCTCATTGTAAATTTCACGTATTTTTTTTACGTTTTCCAAATCATCTGTGGAAAGATTTTCTTTTTCTATGAGTGTCTTCTCACTTATGTTTTCTTTTGGCTGTATAGGAGCATGTAGTACTCTCTTTAATGAAATACCCGGTTTGTCGGGTACTAATTTTGTTAAAGCATTCGATTCTGGTAAAGGTAAATCCATCACTCTGGCCACATCTTTAATACTCATTTTTGCAGCCATTGTACCGTAAGTGATAATTTGTGCCACCTGGCTTTTGCCATACTTCTCTACTACATATTCAATAACCTTTTGCCGGCCTTCGTCATCAAAATCGGTGTCGATATCAGGCATTGACTTACGGTCGGGGTTCAGAAAACGCTCAAAAAGAAGGTTGTACTTGATAGGGTCTATGTTTGTGATACCAATGCAGTAGGCTACTACAGATCCTGCTGCCGAACCTCTACCCGATGATGAAAACCCCTCTGTCTCTACCTGCTTTTATAAAATCACTAACGATAAGGAAGTATCCGGCAAAACCCATCGTTTTGATTGTAAATAGTTCAAAATCAATTCGTTCTTGAATTTCATCCGTTATTATTCCATATCTTTTTTGAGCACCTTCGTAGGTAAGATGTTTAAGAAATTCCCATTGGTTGAGCGAGTCAGCAGTGAGTTCCTCTTTACCATAGATTTCATTTTTTGTATGAGTTTTAAAAGTGTCGGGTATCGGAAAGTTAGGCAACAAAATTTTTCTATTCAGATCCAATAATTCCACTTTGCCCACAATTTCGTTTCGTATTGTCTATCGCTTCGGGAATGTCTTGAAAAAGTTTTGACATTTCCTCAGTAGTTTTAAAGTAAAACTGGTCATTGGCAAATGCAAAACGCATATTTTTAGTTGAATATCATCATCGGAAAAGTCCTACGGTAGGCAGGAGTGGACTGCTTTTCACCCGTATTGATACACAAGAATATCGTGTGCATTAAAGTCTTCCTGCTCCACATAATGCGAATCATTACTGGCGATGATGGAAACTTTGTATTTGGCCGCAAATTTCAGTAGTACCTCATTCACTTTGACCTGATCGGCAATGCCATGCCGTTGCAGTTCTACATAAAATCTTCGCCAAAAGGTCTAACCACCATTTGAACTCCTTTTCTGCTTCGGCTTCTCCATGCTTTAAAATTGCCTGAGGCACCGAAGCGCCCAGACAGCAGGTGGTGGCAATAAGTCCTTCATGATATTTTAGCACTAATTCTTTGTCAATTCTGGGATATTTGCTATACAAGCCTTCAATGAATCCCAGAGGCTTAATTACTCAGGTTTTTATAGCCGGTTTCATTTTTGGCCAAAAAATCTGATGATATCGCTGTCTTTTTATCTTTTGTAAAGGTTTTTTGGGTTCGATCTGCCACTAAATAAAACTCGCAACCAACGATAGGTTTTACTTTGGGCTGGCCGTTTTCATCCAGATTTTTGTAGGCTTCTGCCACAAATTCAAAAACACCAAACATGTTTCCATGATCGCTAATAGCCAATGCAGGCATCCCGTCGGCTATTGCTTTCTTATAAAGTGAGCTGACAGATGCTGCTCCGTCTAATAATGAATATTGTGTATGAACGTGTAAATGTGAGAATTTCATCCTGCTAATATGGGTTAAATTTACCAAATAAACCGCATATTTTATACACATTAGGCTTTACATCAATTTATTGAATATTAAAAAAAATATTATTGGTAATATTTATTTTGACAAAATGGAAATTCATGTTTTTTGTAAAAATATAATAATCAACGATATATAAGTTAAAAATAAATAAATGTGAATAGGAGGGCAATAAAAGTTTTCAAAAATTCGTTTTAAACTATGAGAAATTAAAAATTTGGTGTACAATTATTAAACCAATTGTACTGAAATTAACAACAATTGACTATTTTATGCTGAAGATTTTATTGATGGGAGCGATGATAACCATTGGCACAGTTGGATATTCATTTGCATCTGTAAATACATATCCGGCTAATTATAAGCCAAAATCAACTCCGGTTTTTAAAGGGAGTAATGGTTTTTTACCAAACAAGAATTCTCAATTGCAATTGACAACAGGAGATGTTACTCTTTATAAATTTCAGGAATTAGCAAATGCTACTTCATTTTCAAATAGTATTCCTGGCAATATTGTAAAAATTGCAGTTGATAGAATGGCTTCTGAAAGTAAAGAGGTAAGTGATTTGCAGATAAAATATGCGGAAAGACTGAATGTGCTTCCTGAACTGTTAGACAATACTTCTCTTTTGGAAAGCCTTGACTATTGGTATGGCACCAGATATGTGTATGGGGGAACTACCAAAAGGGGGGTTGATTGCAGCGCTTTTGTAAGGGCCATGTACGAATCGGTGTATGACCTTGAGCTTCCTCGTACTGCAAGAGAGCAGTATAAGGAATGTCGTCGTATTTCTACCACTGAATTAAAAGAGGGAGATTTAGTATTTTTTAATACGCGCGGCGGAGTTTCACACGTTGGAATTTATATCAGAAATAATAAATTCGCTCATTCATCGAGTGGAAGAGGCGTTGTTATCAGTGATTTATTTGAAGATTATTATGTTTCTCACTACATTGGCGCCGGCAGATTGCTGGGTAATGATTCTAAAATTAATAATCCGTTCTTGGTAAAAAAATAGTTTTATTTTTTACCTAATCTTTTTAAAATAGTTTGCAACACCGGGCGCAAGTCCGGTGTTAGTTTTAATATGACAACTCCGCTCGCAAATAAAGACACAATTACAACACTTCTGATAACCATTGCCAGCCAACCATTCATATTATTAAAGAAATAAAAGGCAAAAAAGTAAACTGTAATAGTTAATAATATTGTGTAAACTGACTTAACTGTAAAGGAACAATCTGATTTTTGCCAAAGAAGCAATATCCTGATAAAAATTGTAAATGGTCATATAAATTAAACCTGCCAGTGCAGTGCCATAATATCCATTTTTTTGTAAGGAAATAGTTTAGTGGCAACATGAACAACAATAAAATAATGCCACTGGTTAATTCAAATTTCCAATAGCGGGAAGTGCCGATGATTTGTCCATTTACGCCGGTTCCCATATCTATTATTTTAGTAATACCCAATAATATAAATACTATAAAACCTGCCAGATAGTCCTGATTGAGCGGTATCGTTTTAATAGCATCCGTAAAATTAGCAGCAATCAGTACAAAAATGACGCAGGAAAAGATAAGCAGATTTATTGATGAACGCTGATAAATCCGCTGAATATTATCTACTTTTTTATCCTTCCAGGATTGTGCCAGATGAGGTATCGAGGCTGCAATAATGCCGCGCTGCGGCGCTTGTACAACACTGGAGAAGTATTGCACCAGCGTGTAAATGGCAGCTTTACCAAGCCCGTCAGGAAGAACGGAGGCAATAACCATTGTGTCAAAAGCCTGGGTAATGGCAAAAATGACATTGGCACCAAAAATAAAACTGCAAAAACGATAAATGTTTTTGGAAAATTTACGGGTTACTTTACTCAGCGAAAATGTAAAGTGAACCTTGCGCGTGAAAAGCAGGTAAATAAGAAGTGTGAGTGCGATGACCAGATAAGAAAAAGAAAAACCTTTTACAAACCATCCGAAATCAGGAAGTATTCTGAAGATAAACAGAACAATTAGAATAGTGATAATGAATCGCCATTCAACTTCTTTAACAAAATTGGTGACAATTGACTTATGTAAATTCCAAGTATAAGCTTCCAGTACATTATAAAGCGTAAGTCCCAAACTAATGGGAAAAATCAAATAATAATAGTTTACAAACAGCTCCGAGTTTTCACCATACTTTCTAATAACCATATCTGAAAAAATATCCCTCCTGCCAGTACTACGATAAAGCCAATAATACTGATGAATAATGAAAGGCTGAGCATGTCATTTTTTTAACAGGAAGGTTGTCGTTGTAATAAGGGTAAAATTTGTAAATGAACGAAGGCATAGCCAGATTGGCAAAGGATGCCATGACGGATGCCACAGCGATGAACAAACCATAAAGTCCGTATTCTTCCTTGGTAAACAATCCTTCCTTTGCAAAAAAGTAAGTATTGATTAATCCGATAGTAAATCCAAAATAAATAATGATGGAAGAAATAATACTATGTCGTCGGATGTTACTGCTGTTCATTCTGTTGGCGCTTGCTTACAAATATTCTTCTGCACTATATTTCTTTTGTAAGGATAAAAAATTTTTATCAACTTCAAATCCCAGATGCCTAATTTATCGATACCGATGGATTGAAAATTCTCTGTTGGATACATCCAGATATTGTTTTTTAATCTAACGGGCATATTAAATCCCATCACACAATTACTCCATTTGTACTGAATATGGTTGCCGGTATTCTTATAAACCAATGTTGGAATATTAACCGTTCGAAGATATTGATCAAAAACTTTTGAAAAATCAATTTTACTTTTTACAGAAATATAATTTTCAATTTGCAGGGTGGTTACTGTTTGATGATAAAAATCTTTGTTTAACCCACTCAAAATTTTTTTGAAGATACCATCATTATTGATAACCTGCCTGATAGTGTGAATCATATTGGCTCCTTTGTCATAAATATCATCGCCTTCCTTATTTACTCCGTAAGGACCAATCATCGGGAGCCGATTGAAGATATTTCTTCTTTGGCCAATTACATATTCATTGGCTGCCTGTAAGCCATGCCTGCATTGTACAAACAAAGCTTCACTGTAGGTGGTAAAACTTTCGTGAACCCACATATCGGCCATATCTTTTGTTGTAATATTATTGGCAAACCATTCGTGCCCGCTTTCGTGTACGATAATAAAGTCCCAGTCTTTACCCCAACCGGAGCCGCTTCTATCCATGCCACGATAGCCGTTCATGTAGCCATTGCCATAAGCCACAGCGCTTTGGTGCTCCATGCCGAGGTGTGGCGCATCCACCAATTTGTAACTATCCTGATAAAAAGGGTAGGGGCCCATCCACTCCTCAAAACATTTAATCATGGGTTTCACAATGGAGAAGTGCTCTTTTGCTTTTTCAAGGTTATAATCCAAGACCCAATAACTCAAATCCAATTTGCCTTTTTCGCCGGTCATTTCAGCAGTAAAATTCACATATTTACCTATTGAAGGTACTATGAGATAATTATTTATAGGATTGACAACTGTCCATTGCCATGCAATTTTATTATCGGGGAGCGCAGTTTTTTGAGTCAATCGTCCGTTTCCAACGCCAACCAGAGTATCGGGTGTGATGATGGTGAGGGTAGCGCCGTTGTCAGGCTCGTCGGACTGATGATCTTTGCATGGGTACCAGACGCTTGCCCCCAGCCCCTGACAGGCTACCGTAACCCAGGGCCTACCCAATTGGTCATTTTGCCAAATCCAGCCACCATCCCAGGGTGGTGTTCTTGCCTCTTTGGGATTGCTCGAAAAATGAATACGAATTTTGTTAATACCTGTTTTGAAAATGCGGGGTTTGCTCACGTCTAACCAAAAGACATTTCCTTCACGGGTAAAATTTATGGATTGTTTATTACCGGATAGGGTTTCGATTTTTCAATCTTCATGGGCTCCTGCAGATCAATCTGCATTATACCGGTATTTAATTTTTGGCTTGTAAAAGTAATATCTACAAAACCCCTGATAAATTTTTCGGGAATATTTGCTTCTACATTAATATCATATTTTTTTACATCCCACCAGCTGCGCCCTTTGCCAATGCTACCTCTGAGGGTATCCTGTCGGGTAAAAGGGGATTCATTGATTAAAATCTGGGAGTCGGCGTGACCATAAATGATGATTGCGAGCAGAAGAATAAATACTTTTTTAAACATAATCAATCATTGGAAATCAGGGGTTTCCTTGTTTCTGAATTAAATATATGTAAATATAAGTATTGATGAAGAATTAATTGAGGAAATAAATTGCAAGCAGTATAGTTTGTATGTCCTGATTTAGAACTATTCTCCTCCAAAAAGATTGCTGACAGCGCCTTCAAGCATATGGAATTTTTCAACAACATAATTTTTTATTGTTTCAATAGCTTTTAAAGCTTGTTCCTGAGTGAGGCCGTTGGCTACCAGTTTTTCGAGTAGTTCGTTCATGACTTTAATAGTTTGCTGATTTCTAAAATTGCCGGGATATGTATAAAAGTTGAAGTGTGCGACGCAAGGAAGCTGATAGTAGCAGCGCCGATGACCTCAAAAAAATTTTATGCCGCCTTAATTAAATTCATCTTGCTCTTTTCAAACTTGCGTTTTGTATAATCCTTGGTTAGCCTGAAAGATTTTTCATTTGAAGAAGGAAGTTCAAACATGGCATCGGTAAGAATGCTTTCGGCAATACTGCGCAATCCGCGTGCTCCGAGTTTGAATTCAACCGCTTTTTCAACCATAAAGTCATACACTTCCGGTTCTATAATGAGTTCGATTCCTTCCAGCTCGAATAGTTTTTTGTACTGTTTCATTAGTGCATTTTTCGGCTCTGTAAGTATGGCTCTGAGTGTGGTAGCATCTAATGGGTCGAGATGGGTTACTACCGGCAGTCTTCCAAGAAGCTCGGGAATTAAGCCAAATGATCTTAAGTCCTGGGCATTTACATACCTCAGCAGGTTTTTTTTCATGTCTTCCTGCTCGTCTTTGTCCACATTAAAGCCGATGGTATTGGTTTGAACCCTCCGGGCAATGACTTTATCAACGCCATCAAAAGCGCCTCCGCAAATGAAAAGGATATTCTGAGTGTTTATCTTAATCATTTTTTGGTCGGGATGTTTTCTGCCTCCTTGTGGCGGCACCAAAACGTCTGCTCCTTCCAGCAGTTTTAATAGTCCCTGCTGTACTCCTTCGCCACTTACATCGCGGGTAATGCTGGGATTATCGCTCTTGCGGGCAATTTTATCAATTTCGTCAATATAAACGATACCTCTTTCGGCTGCTGCCACGTCGTAGTCGCACACCTGAAGCAGCCGTGTCAGGATACTTTCCACATCTTCACCCACATAACCAGCTTCTGTAAAAACGGTAGCGTCCACAATAGCAAATGGCACGTTCAGGATTTTAGCGATGCTTCGTGCAAGAAGCGTTTTTCCGGTGCCGGTTTCACCCACCATTACGATGTTGCTCTTTTCAATTTCCACTTCATTCAGGTGCTCGATTTCTTTAGTTTTTTGTTTTAATCTTTTATAATGATTATATACGGCTACTGCTAAAACTTTTTTTGCGTCATTTTGTCCTATTACAAAATCGTCCAGGAAGGTTTTGATTTCAATAGGTTTTTTTACATGCAGGGTGAAGTTTGAATTGGGTGAAATTGCTTTTTCATGTAATTCATGTTCAATAATTTCCTGTGCATGCTCCACACAATTTTCACAAATATGCCCATCCTGACCGGCAATTAGTATTTCAACTTCATCACGGCTACGGCCACAAAACGAACAATGAACAGGTCCTGGCATACTTATTTTTTGATTATTTTATGCTACAAAGATAAAAAAACAGCGCTTAATAGGACTGTTTTTATGGAATTATATAAAAAATTAACTTTTACAGTTTATTTATCACTTTGTCAACAATGCCATAGGTTATGGCCTCTTCGGCGTTCATCCAATAGTCGCGGTCGAAGTCGTGCATGATTTCATCTAAAGGTTTTCCGCAATTTTCAGCCAAAATTCTGGCGCCTATTTCCTTAACTCTCAAAGTTTGCCTTGCTTGAATTTCCAGATCGGCGCTTACGCCGCGAATATATCCGCCTAATGAAGGCTGATGAATCATTACCTCTCCATGAGGATAAATAAATCTTTTGCCCTTTTTGCCGCCACTCAGCAAAATACTTCCCATCGAAGCTGCCAGTCCCATGCAAATGGTACTTACGGCGCTTTTTATCATTTGCATGGTGTCGTAAATGACCATGCCGCTGGTAACTACTCCACCCGGGCTATTGATATAAAATTTTATTTCCTCTCCGGGTTTATCTGCGTCTAACAACAGCAACTTTGTGGTTACTTCTCTGGCGCTCTTATCGTCCACCACGCCCCACAGATGCACGGCTCTTTTCTCGAAGAACATTTTTTCAAGGCGCTTGTTCAGCATCATCAGGTCATCTCTTTTGTCAGGTGCGTCTTCCTTGGGCTCATCTTCTTCATCATCGTTTAACGGTCTTGCAGTTTGCTGCCATTTATTTGCGTATAAATATGATTTATTCATAATTATTTTATATATAATTCAATAAAATTCTTTAAGATTTTTGCTTTTTAGGATTGGTTACCAATACCTCGTCTATCAATCCGTACTCTTTAGCTTCCGAGGCAGTCATCCAGTGGTCTCTTTGAAAATCTCTTTCAATATGCTCGATAGATTTGCCGGAGTGCTGGTGAACAATCTCGTATAAATCGGTTTTCAGCTTTCTGATTTCATTTACCGTGATTTCAATATCGCTGGCTTGTCCACCGATGGCGCCGCTTGGCTGGTGCATCATAATTCGAGAATGTTTTAGCGCAGCCCTTTTTCCTTTGGTACCGGCTGCCAGCAGTACACAAGCCATAGATGCTGCCATACCTGTACATATAGTAGTTACATCAGGCGACACAAACTGCATGGTGTCGTACAATCCCAAACCTGCATACACACTCCCTCCGGGGCTGTTGATGTACATATTGATATCGCGGGTACGATCGGTGCTATCTAAGAAAAGTAACTGAGCTGTTACAATGTTTGCTACTTCATCATTGATGGGATATCCGAGAAAAATAATCCGGTCCATCATCAGACGGCTGTACACATCCATTACAGCCACATTCATTGGCCTTTCTTCTATAATGTTGGGTGTAAGACCTGTAACGATATATTTTTCGTAACTGTTAAGCGTATTGCTTGAAATCCCTCTGTGCTTAACAGCATATTTTTCAAACTCCGATATATTTGACATGCTTATAAAATTCAAATTTTAAATACTAATAACTGCAAATATCCTTCCAATGTTCAAAATCATGCCTTTTCTGTCATTATGACCGAAGAAAACAAAGCTTTGATACAATTTTTTATCAATGTGATTTAGTTTCAGGTACTTTCAGTTTGTCTCCTGTTTCATCTACTATTTGTTTGTAAAAATCCTTACTATATCCCGGTTGCTTTACTTTGGGTAAAGGGGTATTGGTGGCTGCCTTGATATTGCCATCCATATATTTTGTAAACAAATAAGCGTATAATTTCTTCCATGTATTAAAGGTGATATCCTGCTGTTCGATTGAGAACTTGGTCAAATAATCAGTTGCCATTTTAGGACTTTTTTTCAGTAAAGCCAACGCAGCTTTATCGGTGGCAGCAATTTTGGCAATAAATCCATCCTCTAACTCTTTTTGTTTTGCCCGAATTTCGGGAATCATATCGTTGTATCGGGTGTATGCAAAGTTGGAAACCTGATTGAACAGCCAGAATGAAGAAGTTTCGCTAAAAGTCATCATATCGCCATTGCCAACGGCTATAGAAGGTGGAATTTTGGTTATGCTCGAATACATGGGCACAAATACAGTTGAATAGGTATCATCCATTCCAAACCATAGGATACCACCTACAGGGGCAGGAACCCAGGACCGAGACTGAGAAATAAAAGAAAAACCGGTTTGTTGGGTAGAAATGGCCCTTTCATTCAAATAAGTAGTGGAGTCCACCTTCCACTCAAGCGGCCGCCACCTTACGATGCACTGGTAAGGACCGGCACCTGCATCTTTAGTCATATCCATAGGCGTGCCACCGTAAAAATCGCGCATCATATCATACATATCTTTCAACCCGATTTTTTATCGGGTTTAATGTAAAGCGGCATACGGTTTTTCAGGTCTTTGCCCATAGCGTAATCTAAGTATTTATCCATGCCTTGAGCCACCTTGTTAAAGCCGCTCCATACTCTTGCCTCGCAAAAACGTGCAGCGCCAAAATCCATTGGTGCATAAGTGTCGCTAAAACTGAATTCTTCGTCTTTCCCACTATAAAAACCTTTGCTTTTGGCAAAGGAAATAACATCAGGGAATAAATGCAGTTTTCCGGGTCATTTAAAGGAAAGGTTTGAATACGTGCCTGATTGGCATGTCCGGAGATGTAACCGTCAGGAATTTTTACTGCCACCCACACAGCACCTTTATTTCCGGCGCCTTTACCAATCATTTCCATTATCCACACTTCATTAGGATCGGCTATCGAAAAACTCTCTCCGCTGCTATGGTATCCGTATTTTGCCACTAATTCTGTCATCACTCTTATTGCTTCACGCGCTGTTTTAGCTCTTTGGAGTGTGATATAAATGAGGCTGCCATAATCAATAATGCCGTCATTATCCACTAACCCTTCGCGACCGCCAAAGGTAGTTTCCCCAATCGCCAGTTGATGCTCGTTCATATTGCCTACTACATTATAGGTTTGAGAAGCTTGTTCTATCTGGCCCAAATATTTGTAGGTGTCCCATTCAATCACTTTCAGCAAGGCGCCCTTGGGATATTTGGCTGCCGCCCAATGATAAAGTTCGCCATAGAGGGTATGCGAATCGGCTGAATAGGAAATCATGGTAGCGCCATCTTTGCTGGCGCCTTTTGTAACTAAAAAATTGGTGCAGGCAAATACTGCTGACCCTGTAATGGTTGCAAGAAGCAATACGGTAGTTTTAATAAATTTCATATTACTGATTGTTTGAAATTAAGATGGTAAAAGTAATTAAAGTCCTTCGATTGGCAAACAAGAGAATGTACAATAATCGTTTTCGGTTATTTTTGTGTTGGCTGCAAGCCTATTTGACCGGACAGCAGACAAAAAACTAACGGTCAGAAAAGCCACCTTATAAATGGCACATTTGGTTTTGCCCTACACACAAGCCGAACGAACCCTTCCCAAAACCAAAAGAGTCAATTTTTGCCAACGCTCCAACTAAATTTTGTAATTTTGACAATAGTCAAAAAAAAAGAATTTGAGAAATGATATTAAACAAAGAGTATTATCAACAGCTATGGGAGAAATTTAAAAACACCAACACGCTTGGTGTTTTTAATGATAATGCTTCTTGCTTGACAACAAAACTCATTTTAGAACATTACAGCCAAAACAAACCCGTTCATTTTAATTTTCAAAACTCAAAAGAAACAATCTTTGAAATTGGCAAACATTTATTCATTGAATTAGCAAACGACATTTATTGCAATCAATATGACTTACCAGACAATTACAATGTTGGCGATAAACTGAAACGAATAAGAGATAATCAATATTATGAAATTGTCAAAGTTGAAAATGATAATTATAGTTTGCGACAAGTTTTAAGAAAAACAAAAATTGAAATCTCTCCTGCCCTATTATCAGGGATAAACTACGATAGACTTACCAAACACTTTTTAGAAGTTAATGCAGGAAAAGGGATTAGTGAAAAAACAATCAAAAACTATATTGCCTTTTTTGAAGAACTAAACAAGGAAAAAAACGAGTTCCCGAAAACTAACTTTGAAAAGAAAACTGTTTTCATTGCCAAGAAACCGCTCTGGGACAGCTTGCCTAACAGAAATAAAATTCCTTGTGCTTATTTACCAAATCCAAGAGAAGAAAACAACGCTACTGAAACACGGTCAATTCCCGCGTTACAGGATTGTTTGGCGTATTTCACACCAAAATATGAAGTTTGTTATTCAAACATTCTTTCTAAAAATGAAAAAGTCAAAACCATTGTTGTGTTTGACACCGAAGCAGAAAAAATTGAACAAATGATTTCAGACAAAAACCGATTTGGTTTTAACTTAATTATCCTTTCAAATAGTGAATTAAATAAATTAATAAAGAGTGAATCAATCCCTTGTTGGAATTGGTTCAAAGAAGAAATTGAAATTGTGAACGCCTTATGATTAACTTTCGAAACATACCAAGCAATGAAATAGACGAACTCATCAATAAACTTGATGAAAAAATTGCGTATTTACATTCTGAATTTGGTGTTGAATTAAAGTCATACGGAAATATTTTGAGAATAGCACTAAACGCAATTCAACAAGAAACGATTGAAAATCTAATTGAACGAGTTAACATAAACAAAGAATTGGAAAACGCATTGGAAAATGCAGGGGGATATTCTCTTGAATACTTAAATGGCAACAATCCGAAAGCAGAACTACTTTCAATACTTGATTACATCAAAGAAAATTTACCAAAACAAAAAGCATTATTTGACTTTTTGAAAATTGAAACTAATAAAAGAATTATTGCTGTTTTTGACAACAATGATTTAGACTTTGCAATCAAACAAATCAGAAACAGAAAAGTAGAGATTATTTCTTTTTCCGCTTTGAAAAGAGCAAACACTCAAAACAAAATTTTGGTTTTTCATTCGTTCAACGGACAAAAAGATTTTGATTATCTCTATAATCTGAATAACGAAGTTAGATTGGTAGTTTACAAGCAGGAAAAGAATTTGTATCACAAATTTCTTGACCAAAGAAAAAAACTAATTGAAGCAGAAATAAAGTCAGAAGACCGTTTGACTATTTGTGGAATTGAATACAAAGAAGTGCGAGATAATGTTACCGACATTAGTTCTACGATTAACGGTATCGTTTCCCGATTAGATGAAATGAGTGGCAGAGCGTATGACGGTTATAAAAACGAAAGTGATTTATTACTGAATGAAATCGAGGAAAAACTGATTTACAAAGTAAAATCAGATATTACAGAGTTATTTTTGGAAAGTAGCGACACTGTTTTTACCGATAAAGGCGATTTAATGAAATCGTACAAAATAAAAGTTGGCGATAAAGTCAGAATTTATCCAAAAGTTCAATTAGCCGAAAACTTGTATCAAGTCGCAGTCGAGACCGAACCCGATATTTTTGGAACAGTTGAAGAACATTCTAAATTTTGGAAACAAATTATTGGAGAATTAAGGAAAAAGTATGGCAACGATATACTCTACCAAAAACTAAAAGAAAAAGGTCTTCGAGTAATACAAGCCACGCTTGATACCTATGGAGGAGAAAGGAGTTTGAGAAAATTTCCGATGTACAAAAATGATTTAAGAGCAATTTTCAAATTGTACTATCAAAATAAATCCGATAGCGAGCTTGACACCATTCTAAAACCAATTTTAAAATCAAAAACAACATACAACAGTACAATGATTGTACTTGGCAGAGGTTTAAAACAAGAATTGCGTTTGTTTTTGAAAGAACAAAAAGTTGGAGAAATTTTATTGAAAAGAAATTTAGATACAACAACTTTACGAACTTTCATTGAAAAAAATATGCCGATACACACCGTTATCAGCAAAGAAATTATCAGCGAAAATGTTGAAGCATTAGAAGAAAACATTTTAGAACAAATTGAATTATGAGCGTAAAAGAAAATAGAGATATAGTTATTGAGCGTGTCCGAAAAGAAATTATCGGACCAGGGTCTGACCGTTTCATTTGGAAAGAAGATTGCAGCGATGAAATTATTGAGGGGAAACCTTTGCAACGTTATTTTCAGGCATTTTGTTTCCAAAACAGTTACAACCAAATGCAAGTGATAATGGCGAGTTGGAAATGAAAGATGAAGATGCTGACGATATAACTGATTTAAGTGCTGATGCGGTTGAAGAAGAAAACAAACCAAAAGAAGTTTTTGAAGAAGACGATGACGAAACTGATAAAACCGATACACAGCCTAAATACACATCAAACACATTTTTTCCCTCACATTTTGGAATTACGTTTGCCGTTGATAATACTTGCGATGAATTTAAAACAATTATTCGTTTTGGAAATTATATCAAAGCAAAGCCCGAAGAAATCAAAATTCCTTATGGTGGCGAAGGCGTAAATTTATTGGCAGAACACGGTTTGAATGGGATTGTAAGTTTTGATGAAGAAAACAAAACACTTTCTCAAACCAAAAAATTACAACGTACCAAAGACGGAAAAACAACCGCTGAATACCAAGCATTTCAAGATGGATTAAGAGCATTTGCAAAAGCAACTTCTTATGACCACGCTTTATACAAAACTATTTCAAAGCTATTTTTCAAGGATAAATACAAACGCAACGACAACAAAATTGAATTCGAAATAAATATTGCGGATATTCTTTCTGCCGAAAATCAGCATATTGAATTAAAGTTATCAGAACAAGCAAACGTAAATACTGAAAATTGGAATAAAGAGATGAAAGAAAATCTTGTCTTTCATTTGAAACTTTATACAGATTATGTAGATAAATACTATATCAAAGCGGTTATAGAAAATAAATCGTTGATTGCAAAAGACAAATTTTCACTTTCAAAAGAAAGGGTAAATCAATTGGCTTGTTTTCAAACAGAAATTAGAATTGAAAGTGAGAAATTATTACCGTTCCGAGATTACAAAGCACATCTTTATAAAACCGATGAAGATAGAATGTTGGACTATCTTTATCGTGATAAATTGGCTTTTGGAATTGGACACAACACAGCTTGTACTTGGGAAAATGCACAATCGCCCAATACACCGCAATGGATACAATCAACATTTTTACCCGAATACGATGTAAAAGGTCAAAGTTCAGAAACCGACAAAATCAAAGGCGACATTCTGAATATCAAAAAACTGTCTGTTTATAACTCGGATAGAACGAGCATTATTTCAAACTTAAATCAAGTTGCCGAAGCATATAAAAATTGGATTGAAGAAGAACGAAAATCGGCAAACGAAAATGAATTAGGATTGAAAAACATTGCAAAATGTGAGCAGATTTATAGCCGAATTAGCAACGGAATAAAATTGCTTTCAGAAAACGAAAATGCGTTGCGTGCGTTTCAGTTGGCAAACACAGCAATTTATTTGCAAATGTTCCAAACCGCACAACATTTCAGCAAGAAAAAAGAAGGTTTTGAAGTTTGGGAACGAAACGAAATGATGCAACACAATTTTGATGATTACGCAAATTTAGATTTTCCGTCAAACAGAATACCCGAATGGCGACCATTTCAGTTGGCTTTTATTCTGCAATGTTTGGCTTCATTTGTAGATGAAAACAGCACAGAAAAAGAGTTGATTGATTTGTTGTATTTCCCAACAGGTGGTGGTAAAACAGAAGCGTATTTGGCGGTTTCGGCTTTCTTGATTTTTTGGCGAAGAATAAATTATTCCGACAGTTATGACGGAGTAAACATCATCATTCGTTACACTTTACGTTTACTTTCTGCACAGCAGTTTGAACGAGCTTCAAAAATGATTTTGGCTTGTGAGTTTATCAGAAATCATCATAAAGATTTAGGAGACAAACCTGTTTCTATCGGTTTTTGGGTAGGAAATCAAACCATTCCAAATACACTAAAAGAAGCATCGGACAAATTAAAAAAGGCACAAGAAAAATTAAACAAAGGCGACAACTATGTTGTTAATCCTTTTCAGTTATCCAATTGTCAATGGTGCAACACAAAAATTATTTCTAAATTAAACCAAAACGACAAGGTTTTACAAATCGGACACAGAGTTGGGAAAACAAATTTGCAAAGCTATTGCTTAAACAAAGCCTGTCATTTTTCAGAAACCAAAGGCGGTTTGCCTGTTGTTTTGATTGATGAAGATATTTACAAAAAACCGCCAACTATACTTTTTGCAACGGTAGATAAATTTGCAATGCTTGCTTGGAAAGGCGAAGCAACAACATTTTTCAATAATGGAACAAACAGAAAACCCGAATTGATTATTCAAGACGAATTACACCTATTGAATGGAACTTTGGGAAGTTTAGTTGGCTTGTTTGAAAACGCTTTGTTGAAACTTTGCGACAATCCGAAAATCATTGCTTCAACAGCAACCGTAAAAAATGTGGACAAACAAATTCAAGGTTTGTACGGACGAGAAGCAAGAGTTTTTCCGCAATATGCAACCAATGCAGACGATACATTTTTCTCAAAAGTTATTGAAGAAAGCAAACGTAAATACATCGGAATTTTACCGACAGGAAAAACAACCGTTGTAACCAACTTGCAACTTTTGGCTTCATTACTTTTTGCAAGATTAGAAATTTGGAAAAATGCAACAGCCAAAAAAGAAGCGGATAGTTTTTGGACAATACTTTCGTATTTTAAAAGTTTGAAAGAAATCGGTCGCTTCTCAAACAAAATTAATTCGGAATTAAAACGAATAGTTGAACAAATACAAGTTAGATTTTTAAATAATAGCTATCCAAACAATCTTAATCATTACTATTTAGCACAAAAAAGTTTGGAGTTGACAAGCCGAATTCCTAACGAGAAGATTAAAAGGAACTTAGACAAATTAGATGCTCAATTCACAGGTAACATAGAAAACCGGAATGCAATTGATTTAGTTTTAGCCACTAATATGATTAGCGTTGGTCTTGATGTTGGTAGATTGGGCGTAATGATAATGAACGGAATGCCACCAAACACAGCCGAATATATTCAAGCAAGTAGCCGCGTTGCGAGGAAAAATGAAGGATTGGTCATTACACTTTACGATCCATTCAACAGCCGTGATTTATCATACTATGAAGATTTTGTTCAGTTTCATAAAACTTTCTATAAACAAGTAGAGCCGTTAAGTGTAACGCCATTTGCAGAAAACGCTTTGGATAAGATGTTGTTTCCACTTGTATTGGCATATTTTAGACACACAACAAAATATACAGCAAATGAAACAGCAAATGCTTTAATTGATGATAACGTAAAAAATGAATTGCGAGGTAATTTAATCACACTTTTTCAAAATCATCAATTCGCCCAAAACGACATTCAATTGATAACAAAAAAATTAGATAACATTTTGAGAGATTGGAAATACAAAATTGAAGCACAAAAAGATTTGAAATATTTTTGGAAAGACCACCCGAAAGAATCCTTGATTGTGCCAATGCAAGAAAAGAAAAATGACGATGATACATTAACAGCAATGCAATCAATGAGAAGTGTAGAACCAAGTGCTGAAATTTTAATCAAACAATATTAGAACCTATGCCAAACGATAAAATAAAACACGGAAGAAGCAAACATATTTCAAATTATGGCGGTGTGGGTTCATTGATTGAAACAACCGATAATTCCATAATCATAGAAACCTTTGATGAATGGGGTTATGGAGATTTAAACGAAAAATTAGCTCATTACATCATAAAGACGACCGTTTATTACAGCGATTAAAAAATCGTTTTCCGAATTTGAAACATTTGGTTGCAATTCCAACCGACAGAGATTCGTTTTTACATAACGTAAGACCAAAAGCAAGTTATTTTCCGAAATGGCTTAATTGTACACATTGCAATCGTTTTGCAAATTATAATGAATGGAAAAAACGTTGGGCGGCTTCGGGAAAAAAGATAGACTTTTTCAATCCGCCAAAATGCAGTAATAAAGATTGTAAGGAAAATCATTTGGAACAGATTCGTTTTGTAATGACCTGCAGTAACGGGCATATTCACGATTTACCTTGGGAATTTTGGAATAATCGTTTAGCCACAGACAGAAGTCAACAAAATGATGAAGAAAACGAAAACATAAATGAAAAGTCAAGCGGACCTCAATTAGATTTTTCAAAAAAATGTTGTGAAAGTCAAGATTTGATTTACAAAATAAGCCGTGAAAACACAGAACTTTCGGGTATTTGGGTGGAATGTAAAAACTGTAAGAAAAAAGCCAATTTGAAAGGTATTTTCAATTTTGAGCAACCTTGCCTGGGGAAAAAATATTGGCTAAAACCCGATAACGGCAAATTTCACGAAGAAGAATGTAAAGCAAAAACAAGCGTAAAACTCAAAAGAAGTAACAGCGTTTATTATGCTAATTCATTGGGTAGCTTGTACATTCCCGAAATGCAAAATCCACTTTCTACGGAAATCAGAATTGACATTGACAATATGGTGGAAAGCGGTCAATTTACAACCGAACAAATTGTTCAATTGGTAAGTATTCAGAAAAAAATTGACAAGGAACTTATTGAACAATATTTGGAAACAGGTGACATTAAATATATTCCCGACAATATTTACAGAGAAACGGAATACAAATACTTTTTAGAAAAAGAGCAACCCGATAACAAGCAAATTAAGTTTCAGGTAATTGATTGTAGTGAACAAATACACGGTTTTTCCAAATTGGTCAAGATTGATAAACTGAAACGGACAACCGTACAAACTTCGTTTACCCGAAACGAACCGATTGACATAGATTCAATTTTGCAAAATTCAACCGATTACGAATACACAGTTCAACGACAATCTGTTTCTAAAAATAACTTTGATACCAAAACTTTACCTGCATTAGAAAGTTATGGCGAAGGAATTTTGTTTGTTTTAGATGAACAGAAATTAAAACAATGGGAACAACAGCAAGAAGTAATTGAACGAACAGAAAAGATAAAATCAAACGCAGAAAATGCAGATTGGAAATCGCACCAAATTATTGCAAAATCATTAACACCAAGGAAAGTTTTAATTCATACACTTTCGCATTTGCTAATGCGTGAATTGGAATATGTGTGTGGTTATCCTGCATCTTCCCTATCGGAAAGGTTGTTTGTTAGTGAAACAATGCACGGATTTTTAATTTCCGCTTTTGACGGAACAGACGGTTATTTAGGCGGTCTTTCAAATTTATGTAACGATCAAGAAAACCTGAATAATATAATCAATAGTGCAATTTATAGAGCAACAGATTGTTCTTCTGACCCGATTTGTATTGAATCGGAAGGACAAGGCGTTGGACAACTCAATTTAGCTGCTTGTCATTCCTGCACATTGACACCCGAAACAACTTGCGAGCTTTCTAATTTATACCTTGACAGAAAATTGGTTGTGAGCAAAGAATATGGATTTTTTAAAAGTAATTTTGTGGTCGAATAAATTATGCCCGAACAACAAAACATAGAATATAAACAAAGTTGGCACGATGACTACCTGAAATGGGTATGTGGTTTTGCAAACGCACAAGGTGGAGTTATTTTCATTGGCAAAGATGATAACGGAAATGTTGTCGGAATTGACGACAGCAAAAAGCTAATGGGCGACATACCCAATAAAGTCCGTAATGCAATGGGAATAACTGTTGAAGTGAATTTGCACGAAGAAAACGGAAACCAGTTTATTGAAATTGTTACGCTTCCTTATACTGTTCCTGTTTCTTTGCGTGGAAGATATTATTACCGTAGCGGAAGTACGAAACAGGAATTGACAGGCAATTCACTTAACGAATTTTTACTTCGTAAATCGGGTAAAACGTGGGACGATGTAATTGAACCACGAGCAACGTTTGACGATATTGACGAAAATACGTTTTCGGCTTTCTTAAAAATGTCGGAAGAAAAGGGACGTTTGCCTGATGTTGTTGGTTTGACAACTCAACATATTTTTGAAAACTATTGCTTACCGAAAAGGTCAGTTAAAGCGTGGGGCATTGGTCTTGTTCGGGAAAAATCCCGAACGTTTTTACCCAACCACTTTTGTGAAAATTGGTCGTTGGGAAGGCAACAATATTTTATTTCACGATGTAGAAGAAGGTAATTTGTTTACGCTCTTACGAAACGTAACCAACAAACTCAACAATGATTATCTGAAACAAAAAATTCATTTTGAGGGGTTATATCGAATAGAAACAGGCGAATATCCACGAGAAGCAATGCGAGAAGTGTTACTGAACGCATTGGTACATCGTAATTATATGGGAGCTCCTATTCAAATTCGTGTTTATGATGACAAAATGAATATTTGGAATGACGGAGGTTTGCCGACAGGGATTAGTTTGGAATCGCTAAAACGACCACATTCATCAAACCCACGAAACCCGATTATTGCGGGAGTTTGTTTCAAAGGTGGTTTGATTGATGCTTGGGGAAGTGGAACGGTAAAAATTATTGAAACTTGCCTACAAGCTGGACTTCCAGAACCCGAACTTATCGAACAAGATGGTGGTTTTTTTGTAACGCTTTTCAAAAACAACTTGACAAAAGAACAACTTACCAAGCTTGGATTGAACGAACGACAATTAAAAGCGGTTGAATATGTGAAAGAGAAAGGCAAGATTACGAATAAGGAGTATCAATCATTGAATACAATTAGTGAACGAACAGCATCAAGAGAACTTTCTGATTTAGTTGAAAAACAAGTATTTAACAGTTCTGAAACAAAGGGAGCAGGTTCTTATTTTTATTTGACAGGAACAATAACGCCATAATAACGCCAATAACGCCATAGATGAAGCCACAATAACGCCAACGCTATTTGCAAGCAATTACTCACGTTGTTTATTATTTATTTTATTGGGTAGTATAACATAAACTGTGTAAGTCCTACAAAGTTGGGGTACCCCAACTTTGTAGGACTTATTTATTAATTTTAAAAACACAGTTTAATTTTATGGACAAAGAACAAATGCTATCAGACGCTTTTTAAAGCAGTTTAAAACCGGAGAAGAGCTAACTGACTTTTTGACTCAGGCTCCAAAAACGAGGTATTGAAAAGATGCTTGAAGGCGAGTTAGATGCTCACCTTGGTTACGACAAGCATGAAAAAGCAGTACTTCAAATGCCAGAAACGGCTATGGCACAAAACGCATTAAAACCGGTTTTGGAGAAAGTGAAATACAAGTACCCAGAGACAGGGACGCCTCCTTTAACCCGATGATAATACCCAAACGCCAAAGCATGGTAGATGGGTTAGAAAATGTAATCGTATCGCTGTATGCCAAAGGCATGAGTGTAAGCGATATTGAAGAACAAATACGCGAGGTTTATCACTTTGATGTATCTACTTCAACCATTTCCAGAATTACAGAAACAGTAGCCGGCGATATTGTTGCCTGGCAAAACAGGCCCTTAGATCCGCTGTATTTAATTGTATGGATGGATGGTATTGTTTTTAAGGTAAGAGAAAACAGTAAAGTCATTAACAAAACCATCTATCTTGCCGTAGGGCTCAATACAGACGGCAAAAAAGAAGTACTGGGCATGTGGCTTGGCAAAAACGAAAGTGCTGCATTTTGGCTTAGCGTTTTAACCGATTTAAAAGCCAGAGGTGTAGAAGACATACTCATTACAGCTACCGATAACCTCAATGGTTTTACCCAAACCATCAATAATGTTTTCCCGCAATCACAAACTCAAATCTGTGTGGTGCATCAAATACGCAACTCGGCAAAATATGTGGTTTGGAAAGACAAAAAAGCATTTTCAAAAGACATGAAACTCATCTACGACGCCCCAACAAAACAGGCAGCAAAAGCAGCACTGGAAGACTTTAAAAATAACTGGAACCACAAATATCCATACGCCATAAAATCTTGGGAAGATAATTGGGAAGCGCTTACCGTTTTTTTTGAGTTCCCTTTAGAAATAAGAAAAATCATTTACACCACTAACCTAATAGAAAACCTGAATGGAAAAATCAGAAAATACACCAAAAATAAAATGTCCTTCCCCTACAGATGAAGCCGTCTTAAAATCGGTATATTTGGCTTTAAGAGAAGCAACAAAAAAATGGAGTATGCCTATACAAAATTGGGGCATCATCCTAAATCAGTTCTTAACAATGTTTGAAAAAAGGGTTCAACTTTAAACAAAAAGCTAAACCCTTATATTTTTAACTTACACAGTTTATGGGATACTGTCTTTTATTGGTGTTCGTGAATGCTCCGCATTTGTTAAAGTCGCACAAGCCAACCGCACAAAACCAAACTTTGCCAAAGAACTTGTAAAGCCAATGTAGAAAAACTGGTTTAAGAATTTCCCAACGCTTCAAAAAAATATAAAAAACGGACAGATCAACACCTGCAACCCAACAGCTCGTTTGGCAAAAGCGTCAGGAAACGACTTTGAATTAAAGTTTCTTCTTAATTTTAAGGTTTCGCCTTCGGTTGAAAATTAGTGCTTAAAAGTACCGCCTTCCAAGCTGCTCAAACGTTGGATGAGAGTGAAATGGAAAATTTTCGATATTAATCTAATTCTTTCAATATCTCATCTGCTTTTTCAGCATCAGCAGCAAATATTTTTATGTCAATACCGGCGGTAGGCGTAAGCCCCATAACATCCATATCGTCAATAATTGCGTTAATACCTGCTTCATCCAGTCTTTCTTTAGCCGATGTGGCTTTTCCCAAATCATTAAAAGTCCTTATTACGATTATATGGTCATCATTATGTGTTGTCATTGCAAATATTTATTTTAGTTCAATAAAATTAGGCAAATATTTGAATAAAAAAAAACATTATGAATGTGAGGTTAAGGGTGAATGGCTTCCGGCAAAAATATTTATTCAGACATGTTTTTTATTTTAAATTTGTGCATGAGAGCTAATGTAATTCTTTTGTAAATAAACTTATTTTGAAATAGAACTATCCAATAATATCATTATGAAACCTATAACCATACTTCTTTTTTTTTTTCAGCTAATCGCGCACTGAGCAATATCAGCCTGAATGGGGGCAATGGTTCAGATGCAAGAGTAAGAGGTATGGCTATTGATAAAAATGATGTTGCATGGGTAACAGCTTTTTCGGTGATTGATGGTAAAAATTATGTTACCACATTTAAAACCAATTCATCAGGCGGCGCTACCGTCTTACAATCAAAACCTTATATATTAAAAACAGACCTAATCACAATAGAAGTGAAAGATCTTGTTTTCGACTTTTTTGGTAATCTTTATGCTTTGGTGTTGGATGGTCTTACAGGTTATCAATATATTTATTTCATAAATACGAAGGCTTTGATGGGTATTGCACAAGGCGGTGACATAGTGTTATCTAAGCTTTGGCAAATCAGCGAAGCGGCCGGTAAACCAATCAAATATGACCCGAAATATTTTGGCGGTAGCTTTATTGATTTTCAAACTTACAATGCAGAAGGCATCGCTTTTGGCAGCGATGGTCAATTGCTGATAAGTGTAGATAAAATGTCTTTTACCAATGTGACCGGTGGTTACAAATCGGGTGTTGCAAATATGTTGTTTGTTTTCAGGCCTGATGGAGATGATATTGTGCCCCAAGCGATATTTTATACAACTCCCGAAACTAAAAATGAAATTAGTTATTGCGAAGACCTTGCGAGTAATTATTATCCGGCTTTTCTTCCGTTGAGTTTTGGAGAAATAAATGCAACCATTCAGGGTAACAAACTGCATGTTAGTTGGGCTACCATTAAGGAAAGAAACAATGTAAGGTTCAGCATATCCATTTCACCTGACGGCGGTAATTTTTCTGAAGTGGGCAGTGTAAATACGCTGGCCACAGGCGGTAATGCTAACGATTTGACAAATTATTCTTTTGACTACAACCTTTCCAATGCCGGATTTTTGGCTCTATTTCCGGTATGGGGTTTCCTTTTTTTGAGCTTGGCTTTGGTTCAAAATAAAAAAAGCAGATGGTTGATCTGCTTTTGTATAATTCTTTTTGGGTTTGTAAATTGCTCGAAGAAAAACAATGGTGGAGAAAGTATTAAAACATATAATGGTAAATTGTTTGTAAAAATCACTGCTACTGATTCTAAAGGAAAAACGATTAGTTCAAAAGTAATTCAGGCTGTTAGATAAACGCAATAAATAAACACAGTTTATCACTCTGGTAAAAAGTTATCATTGACTTGCTTAACTACTTGTTTCACTTCTCCGGTTTTTCATACACTTTGAGTTGACGATCTGCCCCTGTGCCATTTTCCAAAATTTTAAGCACATGATCGAGGCGGTGCCTGCTTCCCAAATGGTTTACTACCGGATCAATAAACTCAAGCAATTCAAAAATCAATGCTCTGGTATTTACTTCTTCCTGTTTTCCAAAATCAATTAAGTGTCCATCAATGCCGTACCGGCTGGCACGCCATTTATTTTCATTCACCCAAGGCTCGTGAGTATTGAATGAAATTCAGATTTTTGTTTCGAAGCATGTAGATTCTGGCACAAACTGCCTGAAACAGCGCCGCCAATGCAATCGTTTCATCTACTGTCATGGGGATATCGCAAATCCTGAATTCAACAGTATTGAAAAACGGGTGAACTCTTAAATCCCACCATATTTTCTTTGCATTATCAATACAATTGGTCTTTATGAGCATTTTCACATAGTTGTCGTAGTCTTCAATGCTCCCAAAAGCATCAGGAATGCCGGTGCGTGGAAATTTATCAAACACTTTGGTACGGTATGATTTATATCCCGTCAGCCTTCCTTCCCAAAATGGCGAATTGGTACTTAGCGCATAAATATGGGGAAGAAAATACCTTGTTGAATTGGCAATATGATTGGCAATTTCGCGGCTTTCCATCCCAACATGAACGTGGAGGCCAAAAATCAGATACCTTCTGGCCGCATCCTCCAGTCCGTCGATGATTTCATTATATCTTACATGGTCTGTAATCAACTGGCTTTGCCAAAGGCTGAAAGGGTGGGTGCCCGAAGCGCCTATGGTAAGCCCCTGCCCATCAGCGATGTCATAAATGGTTTTTCGCAGTATCGCCACATCATTATAGGCTTCATCCACATCCTGGCAAATGTCGGTACCTACTTCAACTACTGCCTGGTGCATTTCGGCCTTTACCTTGTCTTTAATAATCTTTTGCCCTTCCTGCACAATCTTTTGCTCATGACTTTTCAGCTCAAAAGTTTTCGGGTCAAGCACCATGTATTCTTCTTCTACACCTAAGGTGAAGCTCTTATAATTGATGTCCATTGTTTTTCTATAATTATTTTCAACGATAAATGTTACAAAATCTGAATTGGGGCAATTACATTTTGGAAATGAATTTTACTAAATCAGATCTTGTTTGTTCGCGCTTTGCTTTACATATTTTCCCCATGTAAGATTATCCACTCCTTCCTGATTAGCTAATGCCCTTTCAATAGCAAAATTGGCGGCTGTTTCTACCACCCAGTCAAAATTTTCCTGTCCCACACTTTTAATGTCAGCATCGGGGGCAGGATTGCAGAAATCTATTGCATAAGGCACTCCGTTTCGATATGCTAACTCTACAGTATTAAAATCATAGCCCAAATAATCATTTATTTTTAATACAATATCTGTCATTTCCTGTATTTTTTCAGCCGAAGGCGCAAAATCTGCCTGATACCTTAAATGATGAGGATTTCTGGGCTCGTAAGACATGATTCTTACATATTTTCCACCAATTCCATAGCAGCGATAATATTCTTCAAAAACAATTTCTTCCTGTAGCAACATTACGAGTTGCCCTGTTTCATTATGCTTTTCATAAAATTCTTCTTTGTCGTTTAGGCGATACACATTTTTCCATCCGCCGCCGGCGAATGGCTTCATATAAGCGGGAAATCCTATTTCGGCAAAATACCATCCCAATCAGGGATAAGCCAGATTGCTAAATGAATCGCCGGAAGTATCATCGGGCATGGCGTTTGAGGGAAGAATAGCTGTTTGAGGAACATGAACGCCAATTTTCGTCATCAGACAGTTGTTGAAATACTTGTCGTCAGCGCTCCACCAAAACGGATTGTTTACCACAGCAGTGCCGGTGAGCGCTGCATTCTTAAGCCATGTTCTGTAAAAGGGAACATCTTGTGAAATTCGGTCAATTATCAGAGCATAACCGCTTGGTTGTCCCTGAAGCGCTTTGTCTATCTTAACCGGTTCGGCCACAATTCCTTCTACGTTTTTGCTGTTCACCCGGTTTACAAATGCTTCGGGGAAAGACCTTTCTTTTCCATGCAGTATGCCTATTTTTTCATTTCTAAAAAATTTTGTTGATGATTTAAATTGGTTTATAATTCTCAACCAAATATATTTTTTTATTTGACATAAACCAAAAAATGTTGAATTTTATTGAATATTGAAAATATTTTCGTTCAAAAAAACCATTTATGTAATTTTGGCAGGATGGAATTGATTATCAACGCTTGTGTAAAGGCGGATACAGTTACTTTGTTTTCTGCTTTTTTAAAAAGGGATATAAAGATCGATTTTTTTGTTCCTACACAGTTTGAAATAACTGCCGAAATGAGTTTGCTATTGATCAATGATGGTCAGGACATGCCTGCAATGAATTTTACGGGTATGTTAAATAAACTTTGTTTTGAAAAAAAACTGAAGCCATTGCTTTGTGTGGCCATAAGCGCTAATGAAGAACGCAAAATGGAGTATGGAGTCGCTGCTGAAAAAGATTATGTGAGGCGTGGCGCCAAAGCAGGGTTGTACACTGAATTTATAGTGAAGGAACTTTTACCCTTTACATATAATAAATTTAAGGTAAAAAAATTTACCGAAGGAGCCTTTGCAGGTTTTTCTTTGGGTGGTTTGAGCGCTTTAGACATTGTTTGGAACCATCCCGATATTTTTTCAAAGGTTGGTGTGTTCTCAGGTTCGCTTTGGTGGCGGAGCAAGGATGAGGATGATGATACATATCGGGATCATGAGCACCGCATCATGCAGCAGCAAATCAGAAATGGGAAACTGCCTGCCGGTTTGACGTTTTTCTTCCAGTGTGGAAAATTAGATGAGGCGGAGGATAGAAACAATAACGGGATCATTGATGCTATCGAAGATACTTACGATACCATTCACGAAATAATCAATAAAGGTTGTGGATTTGAAGACATTGCCTATCTCGAAATTGAAGACGGACGACACGATGTGCCTACATGGGGCAGGGCAATGCCGGCCTTTTTGAAATGGGGATGGGGAAAGGAAAAAGGTTGAAAAAATTGAAAACAGGTAAAAATGAATAAAATATTGTTTTCCGTATTGGCAATAATGATTTTTAATTGCGGTTTTGGCCAAAAAAGTAATGATTGGGCAAATTTTTCAAAATATGAGGAGGTCAACAAAACGGCTCAAAGAAACGGAGTTGTTTTCATTGGTAATTCTATTACGGAAGGATGGGCTTCCAGGCATCCCGATTTTTTTGTAAACAATAATTATATAGGGAGAGGAATTAGCGGTCAGGTTTCATCGCAAATGCTGGTTCGATTCAGGCAGGATGTCATTAACCTGAAGCCAAAAGCCGTGGTAATTTTGGTTGGGACAAATGATATTGCTCAAAACAACGGTTATATTTCTTTGCCTAACGTGATGCAGAATATAATTTCGATGTGCGAACTGGCTAAAGCCCATAAAATAAAAGTGATTTTATGTTCAGTTTTACCGGCGTATGAATTTGGCTGGAGAAAAGAACTTAAACCTGCTGATGAAATTATAAAGTTGAATAAATTGATTAAAACCTATGCCATTGCTAATAAAATCATTTATGTTGACTTTCATGCTGCTTTAAGGGACGAGCGAAATGGTTTGCCGGAGAAATATGCCGCTGATGGTGTTCATCCCACTATTGAAGCGTATTTTATAATGGAGAAATTGGTGAGCAGCGCCATTGCAAAAACCATTAAAAAATAACCTGCTTGTTTTAATGCAAAAATCTAAGAAATTTATTTTCTGGATTTGAATGTCGAGATTTTTATTCTGATTGTTCATTTTCCACCTAAACAATTGATTGTCTGATTATTAAATAATTATCGGGTAGTCAGAAATTCTGTTTTAACAAATCTTGTACTGCTATACTGTCATATAAATAATATATTTCTGTATCTTCGCTCCTCAATTTTATAAATCAAGAAAACAAAAATGTTTGACATTCCTATAAAAAAAATACACGATGAATCAAGGCAGGGTGAAAGTTTTGCTCCTTTTTCCTTAGATGCTAATAAATATGAAAAAAAAATCTACATAGAAAGCTACGGTTGTCAAATGAATTTTGCAGATAGCGAGGTAGTGGCTGCCATCTTGAACAAAGAGGGTTTTGGATCTACCAGAAATGTGGAAGAGGCAGATTTGATTTTCATCAATACCTGTTCTGTAAGAGAAAAGGCTGAACAAACCGTAAGAAAAAGGCTGACAGAATTTAGAAAGATAAAGAATACCAGGCCGGGCACACTGGTTGGTGTTTTGGGCTGTATGGCCGAAAGGTTGAAATCCAAATTTCTGGAAGAAGAGAAATTAGTGGATATTGTGGTAGGTCCGGATGCGTATCGAAGTTTACCCGGATTGGTAGAGGAAGCAAGTGGCGGTCAAAGGAGTGTAAACGTACTGCTGAGTAGGGAGGAAACTTACGCCGATATTTCACCCGTGCGACTTAACAGCAACGGTGTAGGAGCTTTTGTAAGCATCACCAGAGGTTGTAATAATATGTGTACTTTCTGCGTGGTACCTTTCACGCGGGGCAGAGAAAGAAGCCGAGACCATGAAAGCATCACCAGAGAATGTACCGAACTATTTGAAAACGGATATAGGGAAGTTACGCTTTTAGGACAAAACGTAGATTCTTATTATTATAATCCGGATAGCAACAGTACTGACAGAGCTGTTAATTTTGCCAAATTGTTGGAAATGGTGGCTAAAATATCACCTGAATTGAGAGTTCGCTTTTCTACCTCTCATCCCAAAGATATTACGGATGAAGTGTTGTACATTATGGCAGCTTACGAAAATATTTGCAAGTGCATACATCTTCCGGTGCAGAGTGGTTCTACCCGTGTTTTGCAACTGATGAACAGAACTTATACCAGAGAGTGGTATATGAACAAAATAGACCGCATCAGAGAAATTTTGCCCGATTGCAGTATTACCTCCGATATTATTGCCGGTTTTTGCTCTGAGGATGAAAATGACCATCAGGATACGCTAAGTGTAATGGACTATAGCAAATATGATATGAGTTATATGTTTATTTACAGCGTGAGACCGGGTACGCTGGCCGAGCGTCGCTATGCCGATGATGTACCATTGGAAGTGAAAAAAAGAAGGCTTCAGGAAATTATCGAAAAGCAAAATGTACTCTCATTAACCAGTTATCAAAAAGATATCGGTAAAACCTTCAAAGTACTGATTGATGGCGACAGTAAAAGAAGCAGTGAAGATTGGGTAGGCAGAAACTCCCAGAATCAGGTGGTCATTTTCCCTAAGAAAAATCATGATGTTAAAAAGGGTGATTATGTGCTGGTAAAAATTAATGATTGCACTCAGGCTACTTTATTTGGAGAAATGGTGGTCTTACAAGAGTTAGTAAAAAGTAATTAAATAATGGATTTACAATCAATAAAAAATCGTTTTGGAATAATTGGTAATTCGCCAGAGCTGAACTTTGCCCTTCAGGTAGCGGTTCAGGTGGCCAACACCGATTTGACAGTGTTGATAATAGGTGACAGTGGGGTGGGTAAAGAGGCCTTTTCTTCCATTATACACACTTTATCCTCGCGCAAACACAATCCTTTTATTGCTGTCAACTGCGGCGCTATACCTGAAGGAACCATTGATTCTGAGCTGTTTGGACATGAAAAGGGGTCTTTTACAGGCGCAGTGGATGCCCGAAAGGGTTATTTTGAAACTGTAAATGGCGGTACTATTTTTCTGGACGAAATTGGAGAGCTTCCTTTGGGCACACAGGCCAGATTGCTAAGAGTGCTTGAAGCCGGAGAATACATTCGCGTGGGTTCGAGTAAAGTGCAAAAAACCGATGTACGGGTAGTGGCAGCTACCAATAAAGATTTGCTGCAATTGGTACAGCAAAATAAGTTCCGCGAAGATTTGTACTATCGTTTGAGTACCGTGCCCATTCGTGTGCCATCATTAGCCAGCCGGAAAGATGATATTGTACTCTTGTTTAGAAAATTTGCGTCTGATTTTGCGCACAAATATAAAACTGTCTCAGTACAATTAGACGAGGAGGCAAAATCGCTATTAATTTCCTATCCCTGGCCGGGCAATGTACGTGAATTAAAAAATATTGCCGAACAGGTCTCCGTATTATCCGAAAATAAAACGATAAGCGCCAAAGAGTTGGGCCGTTTTTTACAGCCTTATTCTAACAACCGGTTGCCAATGGTGATTTCACCGCAGGAACAACATGAGTTTCAGAATGAAAGAGGATTATTGTACAAGCTTTTTTGATATGAAAAAGGATGTAAACGAACTAAAGCGATTGTTTCTCGAAGTACTCCAAAACCCTTCACTCGCCACCGAACATGCTGAATTGATTGATAACATAGGACAAATACAAACTACGCCCGAAACTTTTCAGCCGATGGTTCAACCGGCTCATATCCCAATTTCGCCACCTGTAGTTGCCAATCATACACCTGTTATTCATGAAAATGAATTTCAGGAACATGAGGAAGTGGAAGAAGTGCTGAATATCATTGAAAAGGAAAAGGAACTCATCCTCAAAGCGCTTAAAAAACATAAAGGAAAAAGAAGAGATGCCGCATTAGATTTAGGCATAAGTGAACGAACTTTGTACAGAAAACTAAAAGAATATGATATCGAAGATTTATAAACCGTTATTTTTTATCGGTATTATCGTAATAGCTTTATTTTTTACTATTGCCGAATCGGGGTGTGGGGTATATAAATTGAAAGATGTTAGTATCCCCGATAGTATTAAAGTAGTAAGAGTTAAGTATATTGAAAATAAAGCACCTTATGTAAATCCTACCCTGGCACCTGCATTGACCGAAAAACTTCGTCAAAAGATTGTAAGCAATACTCGGCTGAAGCAAACCAACAGCGAGAATGCCGATTGGGATATTGAAGCTACAATAACCGGTTATTCCTTTAGTACTGCTGGCGTTTCTAATCAGCAGGCCAATAGAAATAAACTGACTGTAAATATCAATGTGGTTGTAGATGATAAAAAATCCGGAAAGCGAGGTCAGCCGCAAGCCGTATCAAGAAATTTTGAATATGCAGGCAGTATGTCTTTGCAACAAGCCGAAAAAAAGCCTTGAATCGGAAATGTTGAGGGATTTGTCTGATGATATTTTCAACCGAATATTTTCTAATTGGTAACCGATATGCAACATCTGCTTAATGATATAGCCAATTCTTTTTTATCGAAGAGTTTCAGCGATTGCAGTCTGGAGGATGTCAAAAGTCTTTGCGACCGGTATCCTTATTCTTCATCGGCACAAATATTATTTGCTCAAAAACTAAAAGAAACCGGCAGCCCGGATTATGAAGATCAGTGGCAAAAGACATTATTGTATTTTGATAACCCACTGTTAATCAATTATTTGTTTACTATTAAGCCAGCCGTTCCTCATGCAGAAACAAAAAAATCCGAGGAAAAAATAGAGGATCAGGTTGAGGACTTGCAAGTGATTGAGAAAGAAAAAGTCATTGATTCTACAGCAGAAATTTCGGAAAAGGAAGAGGTAAAAATTCCTCAATTAAAGATTGAACCTATTGACCCGGCAATTAACGAGCTTACTTTTACCCCTTATTACACCCTAGATTATTTTGCCTCTCAAGGTATAAAGCTATGTGAGGAGCAAAGGGGTAATGACCGTTTTGGCAAGCAACTCATGAGCTTTACAGCCTGGCTGAAACAGATGCGCCGCCTACCAGAGGCTGAGGCTTATGCCACTTATACACTGAAAGTTGATAGGAAAGTAGTAAATATGGCCGAAAAATCTGTTAGTGGCGAAAATGCCATTACCGAAGCAATGGCTCAGGTGTGGGTAAAACAAAAAGAAATTTCGAAGGCAATTGAAGTATTTCAAAAATTAAGTTTGCTAAATCCCGCTAAAAGCGCTTATTTTGCAGCCAAAATGGATTATTTAAAAAAAATGTTATGATATTATTGTTTGTAATTTTGATAATTATTGCAGCCGTTATTTTAGGATTTATTGTATTGATTCAAAATCCAAAAGGTGGTGGTTTGACCGGTACTTTTGCCGGCGTAAGCAGTCAGTTTATGGGTGTTAAACAAACCAATGATGTGATGGAAAGAGGTACCTGGATTTTTGCAGCTATTATTGGTGTGTTAAGCCTGTTGGCTACTTTCTTTATTTCCGGAGGAAAAAGTACTCAGCCAAAAGGAAGATTACAGGATGTAGGCACTATGCCGGTTCAACAACAACCAGCCCGGCCTGCCGCTCCGTTTGCGGCACCGGTTCCTGCGCCAACTCCGGCTAAGTAGTTATTAATCAAGATATTAAAAAGATTATACCCTGAAATTTATCGGTTTCAGGGTTTTTTATGGATATATTTTGAAAAAATAAAACGCCTGTCTGATTTCAATCTATGATAATAATCAGATTAGAAGCGATTGCCTTTTATTATAAATCATTATTTGGAAGGTTTGCTGGATATGAAAAAAATTCTGAAAACATTATTCTTTGTTTTTTTATTGTTATTTACAAGCATTGTTTGGGGAAAAACAAAAACCATGAAAGTGCTCCAATTTAATATTTGGCAGGAAGGCACTATGGTGGATGGAGGCTTTGAAGCAATAGTGGATGAAATTGTACGTAGCGATGCCGATTTTGTGATGTTGAGCGAGGTGAGAAATTACAAAAACACCCAATTTTGTGACAGGATTACAGAAGCCTTAAAAAAGCGCGGGGAAATCTATTATTCTTTTTTTTCGAACGATTCGGGTCTGTTGAGCCGCTATCCATTGATGGACAGTATTACAGTTTTCCCCTTAGAAAATGACAGGGGAAGCGTTTATAAAGCAATTGCAAAAATAAAAAAAAGAGAAATTGCCATTTATACCTGCCATTTGGATTATAGAAATTGTGCCTACTATGATGTGCTGGGTTACGATGGCAGCACCTGGAAGAAAAGAGAGCCTGTTACTATTGTAGATTCTATTCTGTATCTAAATAGACTGTCTGTGCGCGATGATGCTATTGCCTTGTTCATTGCAGAAGCCGAAAAGGATAAAAAAGCCGGTAGGCTGATTTTTTTGGGTGGTGATTTCAACGAACCGTCTCATTTGGATTGGACAGAGGCAACCAAAAATCTATGGGATCATCGTGGCGCTGTTGTTCCCTGGGATGTTTCGGTAATGCTCGAAAAGGCCGGATATAAAGATGTGTACAGGGTGATATTTCCTGACCCGATTACACACCAGGGTTTACATTCCCATCTGATAATCAATTGAAAGAAATTTCAAAACTCACATGGGCGCCGGAGGCAGATGAACGCGAAAGAATTGATTTTATCTATTATTTGCCTGATAAAAAACTGAAGCCTGTTTCTGCAAAAATTGTAGGTCCCTCGAAGTCAATTGCCTACGGTAAACGAGTAGAAGAAATTACAAAGGATATATTTCTAAAACCAATCGGAGTTTGGCCTACAGACCATAAGGCAGTATTGGCTGTGTTTGAACTAAAACAATAATGAAGCGATAAAATTTATAAAAAAGAAAATAATGAGTAAGAAATTTTTTGGAGTAATGCTGTTAGTTTCCATTTGCATTACAAACAGTTTTGGACAAAAATCAATTAATAAGAATATAAGTAAGAACTGGAAGGCGCAACACGTTGTGCTGATTGGACTTGATGGCTGGGGGTCTTACAGTATGGAAAAGGCAGATATGCCTGTTCTGAAAGAGCTGATGAATAATGGTGCATATACATTGAAGAAAAGAAGTGTATTGCCATCTTCCAGCGCTGCAAACTGGGCATCCATGTTTATGGGGGCAGGTCCCGAATTGCACGGATATACCGAGTGGGGATCAAAAACGCCGGAGCTTCCATCGCGCGAACTCAACAAACATGGAATATTTCCTACCGTTTTTTCATTACTTCGTGAGGCAGTACCTACAGCAGAAATGGGTGTGATGTATGAATGGGATGGTATAAAATATTTGGTGGACACACTATCGGTTAATTACCATGCTCAGGCAATAGAAAGCGAGAAAAATTCAACCCTGCTTACTGAAATGGCCATTAAATATCTTAAAGAAAAGAAACCCACTCTGTCTGCCATCGTATTTGATAATCCGGATCATGTGGGTCACAGCATCGGTCACAATACACCTGAATATTATCAAAAATTGCATGAACTGGATGGTTATATCGGTAAAATAGTAAAAGGTTTGAAGGAAAGCGGTATGTATGACAATACCATCATCATTTTTTCATCCGATCATGGCGGCATCAATAAAGGACATGGTGGCAAAACCATGCTGGAGATGGAAAGCCCTTTTATCATTACCGGAAAAAATATTAAAAAAGGTTATGTTATCAATGAAAGCATGATGCAGTTCGACATTGCCTCCACTATTGCCTATATTTTTAATATAAAGCAACCACAGGTGTGGATAGGCAGACCGGTTACGCAGGTTTTTAAATAAATGTACTAAAATTTTATTCTTATTCCTGGTCTTTCACTCCATCGTTGTCATATAATGAATTAGGCGGCCATCGGATGTCATTCCCTCAATAATAACCCTGAAGGCATCGGTAACATCATTATTGTAAAAAGATAAAACTACTTCCTTTTTTTTGGGGTCTATCAAAACATTTGGATTCCAGTAAATAGTGGTACGCACATCTCTTTCTGCTCCTGGAGCTACTTCTCTACTGTAATATTTTGGTGAAAAAAACTCGCGTATTACGGTATAGCCCTCCACTTTGCTGCCAGGTAGGCCCTTGCCCGACTCCATTCTGATGTCGTCTCCTCTTCTTGTATAAATGGCAATTGCGCCATTAGCGCCGTTAAACCCACCCATAAACCGAGCCCTGACTGCCTTAATATAAGCCACATCATTGACGTTGATGGAGGAAACAAAGTTAATATCGGCTGGCATCTCATCTATGTAAAACTGAGGTGCTCCTCCCCGCCAGTTGAGTGTTGCATTTTGCCCTTGCCCGGTGATTTGTAGTCCAGCTACCTTACCCTGCAAATAGGTGAAAATATCGAGCGTACTGGCTGAAAAAGGGTCGTTCAATAAGTCAAATTGTATTCCATCGCCGCCAAACATACCGGAGGTGTATTTTTCATCCATCAACTGAGTTTTTGATTTTCCTTTGGCAGAAACAATCACCGCTTCCAATTCTTTATATTTCAATTTTTCAGAATTGGCAAACGCTTCACCCGATCTGTCTTTATGATAAGCGCTGCCGGTAGTATCTGGAAATATTATCTCTCCCCAATTTTTTCCTACTACCGGGGTTCTTAATTTATAAGGCATAAATTGTACAGAGGTTTCTTTCAAAGATTTATCCTGAATTTGATAATAAACCTGAGCCGTATCAAAAATTACGATTGAAGGGTCATTAAAAACACCATTTCGGTCAACCGGCATCAAAAACATATTTCCTTCTGTATTTTTTTGTTTCATCATTACCACTATGGTAGCGCCATTGCCAATCTGAGCAGGCATTACGCCCATCAATTTACCTGAAAGCGACATATAAGTAGAGTCGCGCGTGTAAACAGGTGGTGGTATCTTTCCTGAAACGATGGCTTCCCAATTAAACCTTCGCCATCCGTTGGTAAGCATCACAAGGTCAAGATTTTGTTGAGTTTTCTCCGATCTGTCTGAAAAATAGTAAGCAGGATTATATACTCTCCCCTTCAATTCACTCGTTAGCATCAACCTTGAATAAATATTTTCGCTGCTATCCACACCTATAGCCAAATCTGTAACAGCTATTGATAAATTTGAGGCAAGTGAATCGGGCACCCTGATCTTTACTTCATCTCTTGCTCTGTAACTAAGGCCCCAACGTTCTACTTCAAACTCCGGCGTTACCGTATATTGTGCATTATTATTAATGTAAGTTATGCGTTCTGATAGCGGCCTCCAGTCTTTGTCAAAAACAGTGATAGTGAGTATCCCATAAGGTAAATTATGAATAGGTAAAATGCCGCCAATTTCTTTAGTGTTTGTCGGTTTTGACAACATAAAAACGAGATGCTGAAACATAGTTCCTACAATATGTACAGTATCTAACTTATGAGCCAAACCCTGTGATAAAGAGATGTTGAAATTTCTGCTTTCAGGCAGTACTTTTACCTGCAAGGCAGCTCCTTCGGGTTTAACTTCCGGTATCTCTGTGGTTCGCTCCACCTTTTTTTCATCAAGCCATTTTGCTTTATATTTTACACCGGTTTGTGGAGTGATAAAAAAATATCCCATTCCATCATGTATTACTTTTAAACTATCTATCTTTTTACCTGCTCCGTCCAATACTATTCCTTTTATTTTTACCGGTCTTCCCCATTGGTCGGTAGCCTTAAAAGCTACTTTTGAATTAATTCCTGCAATCAGATCGCCTCCTTCGGGGAAAAAATCAATAGCAGGTTGAATTATTATTTTCTGAGGAGCTTTCGTGGAATCTTTATTTAAAATTGGTATTGTTTTGAAATATACAAAATTCGAATCAAAATTAAGCATCCATCTTGTATAAGCTCTTACCGATATGTCTTTCCCTTTGTAACCTGCAGGTATTTCAAATTGCCCCCTTGCCGTGGCATTAATTAATGGCACCACAGTGTGTTGCAAAATAATTCCATTGTCGTTTATCCAGTCCACATAAAATGTTTTGCTTTCTTCCGACGGCAGTAACTCATTGAGGAGATATGCTTTAAACCAAATCATTTCACGGGAGTATAGGTATGTTTGTCATAATGAATATATGCTCTTTCTGGACTGTATTTTACTGCATAGTTTTCTATTTTATTAGCAATACCCTGTGCTTGTGAATAAGATAATGAAATTAAAAAACAAAAAACCCAAAAAAATCTCACGTCAAAATATTTTTTCATCTTCAATAAATTCTATCGTTAAAATTATTAAATATATACTACCCATCTATGGAAATTTTTTGAAAATAGTAAATCGAAGCAAAACTTCCAAAAATAACCATCCTAAAGCAGCCAGTACCAGTGGGGTGAATACTTCTTTTGTATCCTTATAATTAATTATTTCTACTTTATTTTTTTCTAGTTTATCAATGTCGGCATATACTGCCTGCAAACTTGCCTTGTCTGTTGCTCTGTAATATTTTCCACCGGTTTCTTTTTCTATTTTTTGTAAAAGTTCTTCGTCAATATAATCTCTCACTAAGCCACCTCCCGGCACTAATTGTTCTCCGGTATCTTCGAGGCCGCCACCCATGCCAATAGCATAAACTTTCACGTTGTTTGCCTTTGCAATTTCAATGGCTGAGTTGGGGTCAATGATTCTGGTCGCCGGCGCTTCTTCTTTTCCATCAGTCAGTAAAATAACGACACGACTTTTGGCGCTCCCTTTTGAAATACGGTTTACCGACATGGCAAGTCCTTCTCCAATGAGCGTGCCTCGTTCCAGATATCCGCCATCCCTTATTTCAAGCGATTTGATTTGTTCTATTACAGTTTTCTTATCGGGTGTTATGGGGCATTTTGTAAAACTCTCACCAGAAAAGACAACCAATCCAATTCTGTCAACAGGACGGTTTTTTACAAATTCAATCGCCACATCTTTAGCCGCCTGCAATCTATTGGGATGAATGTCTCTGGCTGCCATACTGCCACTTACATCTAAGCACAAAACGATGTCAATTCCTTCTCCAATACTTCTGCTGTTTTTCGTAATATGTTGAGGTCTTGCCAGCGCCATAATCAGGCAGGTAATGGCAATCAACCTTAAAATAAAAGGCAGATGACGAAAATAGGTTTTGAAGCCGATATGCTTAATTTGCGAAGTGTCAGACAATAAGAATGTTCCTTGCCTTAAATTGCCTTTTGAGAAATGATCCCAAATCAAAAAAGGAATGATTGCCAGAAAAATAAAATTTTCAGGCCAAAGAAATTTGATATTTTGAAACCAATCATAAATCATTGGTTCACATCATTTATGTTTTGTTCTTTCAATATTTTCTGAATTATTATTAATAAATGGCTTTTCGTATTTATTTTCAATATGTTGAACAGCGTCTTCAATAATTTTTTTTGCAGAACCCAATTCTTCTTTATCAGGTTGATATTTTGCAAATTTTACGAAGTCAGCGAGATGCAAAATTTTTGAAATATTTTTATATTTTGATTTGTCTGAAAAAACAACATCAAGTTTTAAAATAAGATTATTTGAAGTTTGATGCAACGACTCGATCCCCGTCTTTTCTTTAATATAAGTTCTGAAAATTTCTATAAGTTCTTGATATTCGCCGGTTATACTCGCGCTATTTTTCAGTTGCCTAAGTCGTCTTCGTGCTTTATCAAAAGGCGCTTCGGTAGGTTTCGGAATCTTTGTCTTTTCTTTTTTGGGTCCGGTAAGCCAGTGAACGACTATAGTGAGAATGATTAATAATAATGCTACGGGATACCACCATTTTTCATATTGAGGTTGCATCACAAAAGGTACATCTTTAATATCTTGTACATCATGATAGGGTTTAGTAGGGTCAAAAGAATCTGTATAGCCTACTTCAACCAAAATGCTGGGCGTTTTTACATTGGGCCTTAATGGAATGGGTGGAATTACCCATTTGCCGGAGTCAAAACTTGTAATCCGATATAATTGCCTGAGAACAAAAATTCCGTTTTCATTTGATTTTATGATACTGTCTTTTTTCAAAAATTCAAAATGAGGAATACTGTCAAGTTTTATCGGTTCGATATTTGCGTCTTGAGTGGATCTGACTTCTATCGTAAGTAACAAAGGTTCACCCAACAAAATTTTACTTTTGTCGGTATAGGCGTTGATAGTAGTATTTTGGGAAAATACGAACTGACTTAATAAAGTTAAAAAATCAAAAAAGGATATGTAGAAAAATTATTTTTAAGCGCCATTTTTATTTATTCACCATCGATAATTGCTTTTTATTTCGATCTGCTTCTAAAAAACTTTTGAAGCACTTTCACGTAATTATCACCTGTCTTTAAATGCAGTAGATCACAGCCGGCTTTTTTAAACATTAAAACAACTTCATTTGTTTTCTCAAAAAAGACATCTTCATATTTCTTTCGAATATACGGACTACCTGAATTGATCCATTTTTCGTTTCCGGTTTCCGAGTCTTTTACCTGAAGAAGACCGGCATCCGGCAATTGCATATCTGTTTTATCATATATTTTTATGCCAATCAGATCGTGTTTTTTGCCTGCAATGCGCAATGCGTTTTCAAAATCGGCATCTAAGAAATCACTCAATACAAAAGCGATACTTGCTCTTTTCAAAATGTTATTAAAGTATTTGAGCGCAGTGCTTATTTGGGTACTTTTTCCTTTTGGTTCAAGTGCAATCATTTCCCTGATAATGTATAAAGCATGCTGCCTGCCTTTTTTGGGGGGTATAAATAATTCAATTTTATCAGTATAAAAGATAGCGCCCACTTTATCATTATTGGCCACTGCCGAAAAAGCAAGAACGGCAGCCAGTTCAGTGGCCGTGTCTCGTTTGCGACCATGTACAGTACCAAATAAAGAACTGTTACTGATATCAATCAATAGCATTACTGTCAGTTCACGTTCTTCCTCAAATAGCTTACTAAATGGATGCCCAAATCTTGCAGATACATTCCAGTCAATAAATCTGATGTCATCACCCGGTGCATATTCTCTCACTTCCTTAAACGACATTCCTCTGCCTTTAAAAGCGCTATGGTACTCTCCGGTAAAGAGTTCACGGGCAAGCTTTTTGCTTTTTATTTCAAGCGCATGCACTTTTTTTAATATTTCCTGTTTGTTATGCAAGGGAGTTAAAATCTTTTAGAATTGAATCATTTGTTTACAAAATGTTTTTAAGGAACATTTACCCGTTTCAATATTTCTTCAATAATCTTTTCTGTATTCACTTCTTCTGCTTCTGCTTCGTATGTAAGTCCGATGCGATGACGCAACACATCAAAGGCGATGTTTCTGATGTCTTCAGGAGTTACAAAGCTTCTTTTGTTTAAGAATGCATTTGCCTTGCCTGCAAGGGCCAGGTTGATACTGCCTCTGGGCGAAGCGCCATAGGAAATCAAAGGTTTAAGTGTATCAAGGCCAAATCTTTCAGGAAAACGGCTTGCAAATACTATGTCAAGGATATATTTCTCTACCTTTTCATCAAGATAAATTTGTCTTGCCAAATTTTTTGCTTCAATTACTTCCTGCAGGCTTACAACCGGATTAATTGCAGGTAGCGCCATTGCCTCCACATTGGATCTTAAAATCAGCCTTTCCTCCTCAATGTCAGGATAATTTACAATAACTTTCATTATGAAGCGGTCGGTTTGAGCCTCTGGCAGTGGGTAAGTGCCTTCTTGTTCTAATGGGTTTTGTGTGGCCAATACCAGAAAGGGTTCTTCCAATTTATATGTTTGATCGCCAATGGTAACCTGCTTTTCCTGCATGGCTTCTAATAAAGCTGATTGTACTTTTGCCGGTGCCCTGTTTATTTCATCTGCAAGTATAAAGTTAGCAAAAACAGGCCCTTTGCGAACGACAAATTCATTTTGTTGCTGATTGTAAATGAGCGTACCGATAACGTCTGCAGGCAGCAAATCGGGAGTAAATTGTATTCTGTTGAAATTGGCTCTGATAGCTGTTGCCAGCGATTTTATAGTCAATGTTTTAGCCAAACCGGGCACACCTTCAAGCAGCACGTGACCATTACTCAACAGCCCGATTAATAATCTGTCCAACATGTGGCTTTGCCCGATGATGATATGACTCACTTCCTGCCTGAGCTTGTCAATAAATTCACTTGCCGTTTCTACTCTGCCGTTTAATTCCTTAATATCTTCTGCTGTTTTTATGGAAATTGAATTTGTCATATTCGGTTAATACTGATTAATAGATTTTTGAATTTCTTTAGTGTGTTTCAATTTCAATTCTTTAACTTAAATATTTTCCCACTATCGGCATCCTGCGGCCCAAGCCAAATGCTTTATAGCTTACTCTGAGGATGGGGCAAAATTGATTTCTTTTATATTCATTTGTATTTACTAAACGCAAAATTCTTGCCACTAATTTTTCGTCATTGCCTTTTGCGATTAATTCTTTTGGCCCCAATCTGTGCTCAATGTATTCAAATAATATTGTATCCAAAATAGAGTAATCCGGCAGGCTGTCGCTGTCTTTTTGTCCTGGTCTTAACTCTGCAGATGGAGGTTTAGTGATGATATGGCTGGGTATGATTTCTCTCTCGATTAATATAATTTGCTAAAGCGTAAATCTGTGTTTTGTATAAATCACCTAATACAGATAAACCTCCGGCCATATCGCCATACAATGTGCCATAGCCGGTTGCCAGTTCACTTTTGTTTGAAGTATTTAGTAAAATATATCCGAGTTTATTTGAAATGGCCATTAAGAGATTCCCCCTGCAGCGACTTTGAATGTTCTCTTCAGCTACACTAAATGGCAGGTCTTTAAAAACGGGCTTTAATTCTGTTGTAAAAGCCTCAAAGATATTTTTAATGGGAATGATGTCATAAGGATTGTCAAGATAGATGCTCAATTGCTTTGCATCCGTCACCGAATGTTCGGTGGAGTATTGTGATGGCATTAATACAGCTCTTACATTTTCTTTGCCCAAGGCATGAACTGCCAAAACCAGTGCTACAGCGCTATCTATTCCTCCGGATGAACCCAGAATGGCTTTTGTAAAACCCATCTTTGAAAAATAATCTTTGATTCCAAGAATCAGAGCATTATAAATTTCAGAGATATTCTTTTCTTCTGTTAAGTACTCAATAACGTTTTTGTCATTTCCCACTTCTGATGCCGAGAAATAAACCTCAGATTCAGATGCGGATGGGCAATTCTCTGGTTCAGTTAAATCGTTTGTATCAACGATATAGAAATCTTCTTCAAAATATTTTGCTTCAAAGATCTTATAGCCGCAACTGTCATAAACTAAGCTACCGCCATCGAAAATAATATCCGTTTGAGCGCCTACAGCATTGCAATAAATCATAGGCAATTGATACTTTAACGTGTGCGCTTTAACTATACTATTTCGCACGATGTCCTGTGCGTAATTATATGGGGATGCAGAAAGGTTGATCATTAAGTCAGGTTGTTGTTTAATCAACTCCTCCATCGGTGTGATTCGATACAATGGATTTTCGCCCATATTCCAGATATCTTCACAAATGGTAATTGCTAACCCTTTGCCTTTAAATTTCAAAACATTCCAATAGTATGCCGGCTCAAAATACCGGTATTCATCAAACACATCATAGGTCGGCAACAACGATTTATTGACGATTCCTTTAATCTCTTTCTGATATAATAGCAATGCTGCATTAAACAAGTCTTTGCCCTCCTGTTTTGGGTTTCTTCTTGGCGATCCGATTAATACCCCAATTTCATCCGTATGCTCTTTGATTTGGTCAACCGCATCATAACAGCTATTTATAAAATCATCAAATTCCAAAAAATCTTTTGGAAAATAACCACATACACTTAACTCCGAAAAGATAATTAGATCTACCCCGGCTTGTTTAGCCCTTTCAACTGCCTCAATGATCTTTTGAACATTGAATTCAAAATTGCCAATATGATAATTCTGTTGTGCTAATGCTATTTTCATAAAAATTTGTAAATATTCCTTTGCACAAATGTATATTGCAATGATGAAAGATTTTATATTTTAACAAGTGTTTTTGTGTAATTGAGGTAGATTGATGCAATATCAAGGCGAGTGTTTTTATTTGCGCCTCATAAGGCAAATGAAAATATTTAGCATTTATTGAACCAGCTTGTTGGCGCAACAAGTACTTGCAAACGCATCAGGTTTTGCTTTGAAAACAAAACCCATACCTGTTATATATCCTATGGCATCCTTTAGCGCAGCATGGCTTTTAAAACATGGCTGGGTGTTGATGTCCACATGTACTTCCATATCTACCTTGTACACTGATAACATCTCGCTGAGTAAATGGGCTATTTCCACACTTTTGGCCACCTCGTTCATCATGCGTTGAGTAATGGTCATTTTTCGCGCGATACCTCATTGTTCATGTACATGAAACCTCCGTTCCTTTTCTTAAAAGACTATGACAGTAGCAAATTCCGTTTCGACCCCTTTCACCTGGCTGTCGGTACCAATGCACACTTTCAATTGGTGTCCCAAATCTTTTTCGCGGAGAATCGCAAACTTTACTTCTTCCTCAATGTAGAGTTCCAGATACTCCCCCGAATATTTTCTCCATTGTTTTATTTGATTCAGCATGAGTATTGTATTTCACAATTTTATTAATATTTTAAATAATATCTGTTAATTTTTTATGCACACTATGTGTAAAATCAAAAATTGTCTTATGTTTAAACCCTTTTTAAGAGGGTTATATTTTTAATAATCAATCGAACAAAACAAAAGTTGCAACAAGATGTGTTTTAGATTTTTAATAGTATTTTTTTCTGCATTATTGATTAATACAGTTAATGCGCAAAACGGCTATTGGCAGCAGCATGTAAAATATCGCATGGATATAGATATGGAAGTAAATACCAACCGTTTTACCGGAAAACAGATTCTGGAATACACCAATAATTCTACAGATACATTACACAGAGTATTTTATCAACTGTACTGGAATGCTTTTCAGCCGGGTAGTATGATGGATGAAAGAAGTCGTAGGCAGGGCCAAATAGAGATTGGTAAAGAAGAAGACTGGGATCCACGAGTTAAAGATCGAATTGCTAATCTAAAACAAGACGAAATAGGGTATCAAAAAATTGGTTCATTAAAGATGAATGGTGTCCCTCAAAAATTTGTAATACAGGAAACAGTGATGTTAGTTACATTAAGCAAACCCATTTTGCCAAAACAAAAAGCGATTTTCGATATGGATTTTGAAACTCAGGTTCCATTGGTCATCAGAAGGGCAGGACGGGATAATCCGGACACTAAAGTACATTATTCAATGAGCCAGTGGTATCCTAAAATTTGTGTGTATGACAAAAATGGCTGGAATCCGCAACCCTATGTAGGACGTGAGTTCTATGGCAATTTTGGAGATTTTAATGTAAATATCACTATCGATAGGAATTATATCTTGGGAGGAACCGGCTATCTTACCAATCCACAGCAAATAGGTTATGGATATGAATTGCCCGGTACCAAAGTAATACGCTCGGCAGGCGACAAATTAACATGGAGGTTTTTTGCTCCCAATGTGCATGATTTTATGTGGGCGGCTGATCCTGAGTTTGTGCATCAATCAAAAAAAATCCGAAAAGATCTGACGATTCATCTGTTATACAAAACGACCGGCAAGTATCCGGCAGATAAATGGGAGGAAATTATGGTAAATGCCGAAAAAGTCTTTCCTTTTATTGAAAATAAATTCGGTGTCTATCCTTACAAACAATTTTCTTTCATTGCCGGAGGTGATGGAGGTATGGAGTATCCGATGGCTACATTACTGGCCGGACCGGGAGCTTGGTTGCATGAGTTGATGCACAACTGGTACTACGGAATATTGGCCAGCAATGAAAATCGTTATTCATGGATGGACGAAGGTTTTACCAGTTATGCTGATAACTTGGCAAAGGCTTTTCTTACAAATAAGTTGGATTCGGTTCAAACTCCTGAATACACCGGTTATTTTAATGTTGTGAAATCCGGATTTGAAGAGCCGCTTAACACTCCTTCCAATTTCTTTAATACGAATTTGGCTTATAAGCATGGCCAGTTACTCAAAGGTGCCATCTTTCTGGAGCAGTTGGGTTATATTGTAGGAGCAGCAGTAAGAAATTTAATATTGTTGGAGTATTACAGAAAATGGTCTTTTAGGCATCCGACCCCTGATGATTTTATCAGGGCGGCAGAAAAAGTGAGCGGCTCCAAATTAGACTGGTATCAATACTATTGGACGGAGTCCACACGCACAATAGACTATGCTATTGACAGCCTTTGGGAAGAAAATAATACAACGAAAATAAGATTGAGAAATGATGGCCTGATGCCAATGCCTATTGACTTTCAGCTCACATTCAAAGATGGAAGTAAAGAGATGCATTACATACCTCTTGATTTAATGTTTCATACTAAGCCTACTGAAAATAAAGACGGGGTCAGGAAAGTGTATGCCCCCTGGTTTTGGACAAGCAGAACATATACCATAGAAACTTCGCAGAAGTTGATGGACATTTGTATAGCAGAGATTGATCCTTCACGGCGCATGGCAGATGTGGAAAGAAGGAACAACAGGATTGAATTAAAATATTGGGAAATGAATTCAATTATTTTGAAAAATTAAAAAATAATTGCAGATTTGGAGTCGAAAAATTTCACTACGTTTTCTTTTTGTTAATTTTATGAAATCTAAAAGGCATTTTGCATGAGAGTATTCATTTTTGTTTTTGCCATATTTTTTACTTCATTAAGTATGGCGCAGTACAAAGCCGTTATTCCCAATATCAGTATTGAGAACTTAAAAAGGATACTAAAGAATTTTCTTCCGATTATTATCAGGGAAGAAAACCTTTTTCTCTGGGCGAAACACGTTCCTTGAAGTACCTGAAAACCCAGTTTCAAAAAATAGGATTACAACCCGGAAACGGCAAAAGTTATTTTCAGGCAGTGCCAATGATGGAAACGAAAATCACACATACTACTGACCTGACTGTTTCATCGGCTAACCAAAAATTTGACCTGAAATACTTGCAGGACTTTGTGCTGCTTGCCCAAACCCCCAAGCCTGAAGTTGACCTGAATGACGAAGTTGTTTTCGCAGGTTATGGAGTGGTAGCGCCTGAGTACAACTGGAACGATTATGCCAACATTGATGTAAAAAATAAAATTGTTTTAGTGTTGGTAAACGATCCGGGCTATGGTACTGAAGATACTACAATTTTTAAAGGCAAAGCTATGACCTATTATGGCAGGTGGACCTACAAATTTGAAGAGGCTGCAAGGCAAGGCGCCAAAGCCTGCTTTGTGATTCACAATACGGCTGCTGCTTCTTATCCTTTTAGTGTGGTGCAGACTTCCAATAATGGTGATGACCTTTATCTGGACGAAAGAAATATTCCTAAGCCGCATATTGACCTGGCTGGTTGGGTGTCGGCAGATGCAGCGAAAAAGATTCTGGCAGCAGCAGGGAAAGACACTTCATTGATTGTAAGCGCTAATGAAAGAGCCTTTAAACCTTTGGATATGGGACTGAAATTTTCTTTAAAGGCAAGTGTTTCTACCCATTACAGCACTTCTCGGAATGTAATCGGGAAAATCATAGGAACCAAACGTCCGAATGAAGTTATTATTTATACAGCTCACTGGGATCATTTGGGAATCGGTATTCCCGACGAAAGAGGCGATTCTATTTACAATGGTGCCTTAGACAATGCAACAGGAATTGCAGGATTACTGGAACTGGCCAGAAATTTTAAAAAGTTGAAAATAAAACCTGAGCGGACTATTGTCTTTCGGCTGTAACAGCCGAAGAGCAGGGGATTACTGGGCTCAAAATATTATGCCGAAAACCCGATTTACCCTTTGAGAAAAACAGTTGCCAATATCAATATGGATGTATTGAATGTAAATGAAAGAACCAGAGATATCTACATTGGTGGTGCCGGGCAAAATGATCTGGAGGATGATGTAGCTGAGATGGCACCTCTTTTGGGGCGTTATATAAGAAAAGGTGGTTACGATACAGGCGGCGGGTTTTTTCGCTCAGATCATTTCAATTTTGTAAAAGCAGGCGTACCCGCATTAGTAGCTGGAAGCGGAAGCGATGTTGTGAAAAAACAAAATGAAGTAATGGCAGAATGGGCCAGTACGGTGGCAGTACCTATCATAAACCTACAGACGAATACAATCCTGTCTGGACTTTTGAAGGCGCTGCCGAAGACCTGAAACTTTATTTCATGATTGGCCGCAAATTAGCAATGAGCAACAAATGGCCTGCCTGGAAAGAAGGATCAGAATTTAAAGGCGCACGGGATATAAATTAACCCGATTTTTTCAGAAAAAGAGACCTCTTTTTATCTTCTGAGAAATATCCGAATCAAACTTTGGCAAATCGGGATCGGGTTTTTGTTTAATCCAGATGGTGATTTCTTTGGTTTTTTGAGGATTCGATTTCAGAGAAACCGTAACATTTATTTTTTTAACAGTAGGATTTTCGGGAAGTACAAGACTGTTTCCTTCAAAACTTCCATAATCTGAAGAGAATTTTAACTCCTTATTGGTCAATGGCCGCCATGTTCCATCGCTCATTTTGCCATCTATATTAATATAATTATGTGTGCCTTTTTTAAACTGTCTGTATATAAATTGAAATGGATACTCTCTACCGATTGAGCTTTGGTTGCTATAAAACCTCCTAAAAACAGTATGGTAATAAAAAACGTTCTCATTTTCTTCATTTGTCAAAGAATTGACGAAGAAATAGAATAAAAGGTTTGTTAATAAAATGAAAACTATTCTGCAAGTTGTCTTTTGTATAATTGTATCGTATTTTCTAATCCCAGATAGATGGCATCACAAATTAAGGCATGGCCGATACTTACTTCATCCAACCAGGGTATTTGCTTTCTGAAAAACTGAAGGTTTTGTAAATCCAGATCATGGCCCGCATTTAATCCAAGACCCAATTCTTTGGCTTTTATCGCTGCTTTGATGTATGGAGCTACTGCTTCTTCCTTATTTTGATGGTGGTTTCTTGCAAAGCCTTCGGTATAACTCTCAATACGGTCGGTACCTGTATTGGCAGCACCTTCTACCATTTTTTCATCAGGATCTACAAAAATGGATACCCTGATGCCACCATATTTAAATATTTTAATGATATCCTGCAGGTATTTTTGATTTTTAATGGTATCCCAACCGTGGTCAGAGGTTAGTTGCCCAAGTGCATCGGGAACTATTGTTACCTGGTCAGGTTTGGTTTCCAATACTAATTGTACAAACTTGTCTTCGGTACAATTGCCTTCGATATTGAATTCTGTGGTTATGATTTTTTTAATATCTCTTACATCCTGATAACGGATATGGCGCTCATCGGGTCGCGGATGAACCGTTACACCGTCTGCGCCAAATCTTTGCACATCAATTGCCGCTTTCACCAGATCCGGATTTTTGCCGCCTCTGGAGTTGCGCAATGTTGCAATTTTATTTATATTTACTGATAGATTTGTCATATTGCAAAAGTAATCACGATTGCGCTTTGCACAAAAGTTTATTGACTGTAAGGTTTATTCACAAATTGTTGAACTTCTTTAAAAACGAAAAAAGAGTATATGTCCATAAATTTTTCAAGAAGAGATTTTATAAAAAATACAGGTTTGCTGGCTGGTGGTGCAGGTATTTTATCCGGCCTTCCTGCTTCTATTTTAAAAGCGGCATCTATTAATCCCGCTAAAGGATCAACCTACAAAGATGCCGAGCATATTGTGTTGCTGATGCAGGAGAACCGTTCTTTCGACCATTGTTATGGTGCGTTGAGAGGGGTTAGAGGCTTTAATGACAGAAATATTTTGAAATTACCAAACGGGAATCCTGTATGGCTACAGACCGATGAAAAGGGACGGTCTTACCTTCCTTTCAGGCTTGATATGCAAAACACAAAAATTACCTGGATGGGCGGTTTGCCTCATGCCTGGAAAGATCAGGTGGATGCCCGCAATGGCGGGTTGTATGATAATTGGCTATTTGCAAAGAAGACCGGTTATAAAGGTTTTGAAGGCGAGCCGATGACCCTTGGTTTTTATAATCGGGAGGATCTGCCTTTTAACTATGCTTTTGCAGATGCTTTTACAGTTTGCGATCAACACTTTTGTTCTTCACTTACCGGTACCACACCCAATCGCCTGTATTTTTGGTCGGGCGCTT
>JADJGB010000002.1 GCA_016708305.1 Sphingobacteriales bacterium | reverse complement strand
TGCCTTAGAGGCCTTTATGCTGATGGGAATGTCAAAAACAGTAAGATGGAGTTCGTGTTTGAGGCCGGCAAGTTATTATTTGAAGATCGTGCCGGCGGGAGTCCGTTTTCGGTATATTCCTATTTACCTTATGGAAATACTCAATCGCCAGGCCATAACTGGTCGTTTGGGGTAGCAGCGGGAGAGAAGTTGCAATATGATATACCCTTATCTCTACATAATAATAATATGTATCATTTTGCGCTATTTGGGCCAAATGGCTTTTTCAGAGAATTAAGAGGGCAAATCAATGACAATGGTTTATATATTAATTGTAGGTATGGGGCAGACCTGGCTAAAGGAAAAAGGAACATTGTATTGGAAATATCTAATAACTCCGGCGCTGAAAAGCATATAATTATAAAAGACAATGCTTACTGTCAGAAGGATATTATCAGAAAATTACCTTCCAGAGGTAAAATTTTGGTTTCTTTAAATACGGAAAAGAACAAAGGCTGGTATGATTTCTCTGTACATGACAAGAGCAGTAGTACGTTTTTAAGAAAATATGCAGGTAGGGTGGAAAACGGCAAGGATAGTATATCTGACCCTGCAATGGGGTAGAAGAGGGGTATTAGATTTTGAACTGCAAAAATAAATTTTTGGTTGAAAGCCGCTATGGACGTGCAATTCAGCCGATAAAGGGGAAAATGTTTTAAAATAATCAAAAAAAGATTTGCCGCTTTCAAATAAACTTCATCTTTGCACTCCGTTTGCGAAAAGCGGTTAGTTCTCTGATAAAAATTGAATATAAAATATGGCTGATACAACTATTTATAATTGCTTTCGGTCATACCATTACACACACATAATGATTCCGGTGTTCTTACCGAAATCCGCTTATTACACAAAACAATATCAGCAAATTATTTTTTAAAATAATTTCCCAAAAATTAGCTGGTTTAAAAATTAAATCGTATCTTTGCAATCCGCTTTTAAAAGAGTGGTAGTTCTAAGAAAAAAGATTTAAAAATAAATTTGGTGAATTGAAAAAAAGGTTTTACCTTTGCAATCCCAAATCGGAAACGGCACTACAGGTAAAGTGCAAAAAGTTCTTCAAAAAAAGTATAAAAATTTGATATAGCGTTTAAGGCGCAGCAGGTGGTTCAAGTCCGCAAATATCAGCACATTCAGGGTTGGTAGTTACATATTACGCTCTGAAAAGTTCTTTGAAAGTTTGGAAGCAATAGCACAATTCAATTCGCCGAAAGGCGAAAACGAAGGTAAGTCAAAGCGAAATAAATTCGATTTGACACGTTAATTTTCTCTTGAGAATTTTAAAATGTCAGTATCAAAACTCATTTACAACGGAGAGTTTGATCCTGGCTCAGGATGAACGCTAGCGGCAGGCTTAATACATGCAAGTCGTGGGGCAAGCGTTAGTAGTAATACCGACGCCTAGACCGGCAAACGGGTGAGGAACACGTACACAACCTCCCTTTTAGTGGAGCATAACCCAGGGAAACTTGGACTAATACTCCGTAATATGTTTGAGAGGCATCTTTTGGACATTATAGTGGCAACACGCTAGAAGACGGGTGTGCGTATGATTAGGTAGTTGGCGGGGTAACGGCCCACCAAGCCTACGATCATTAACTGGTGTGAGAGCATGATCAGTCACACGGGCACTGAGACACGGGCCCGACTCCTACGGGAGGCAGCAGTAAGGAATATTGGTCAATGGACGAAAGTCTGAACCAGCCATGCCGCGTGGAGGATGAAGGTCCTCTGGATTGTAAACTTTTATATGGGACGAAAAAAGGCTTTTCTAAGTCGTCTGACGGTACCATATGAATAAGCACCGGCTAACTCCGTGCCAGCAGCCGCGGTAATACGGAGGGTGCAAGCGTTATCCGGATTCACTGGGTTTAAAGGGAGCGTAGGTGGGCTGATAAGTCAGTGGTGAAATCTCCGAGCTTAACTCGGAAATTGCCGTTGATACTATTAGTCTTGAATATTGTGGAGGTCAGCGGAATATGTCATGTAGCGGTGAAATGCTTAGATATGACATGGAACACCAATTGCGAAGGCAGCTGGCTACGCATATATTGACACTGAGGCTCGAAAGCGTGGGGATCAAACAGGATTAGATACCCTGGTAGTCCACGCCCTAAACTATGGATACTCGACATACGCGATACACTGTGTGTGTCTGAGCGAAAGCATTAAGTATCCCACCTGGGAAGTACGATCGCAAGATTGAAACTCAAAGGAATTGGCGGGCCGCACAAGCGGTGGAGCATGTGGTTTAATTCGATGATACGCGAGGAACCTTACCTGGGGCAGAATGCTGGGAGACCGATGGTGAAAGCCATCTTTGTAGCAATACACCGCCAGTAAGGTGCTGCATGGCTGTCGTCACCATGCCGTGAGGTGTTGGGTTAAGTCCCGCAACGAGCGCAACCCCCCATCACTAGTTGCCATCAGGTAACGCTGGGAACTCTGAGTGAAACTGCCGTCGTAAGACGCGAGGAAGGAGGGGATGATGTCAAGTCATCATTGCCTTTATGCCCAGGGCTACACACGTGCTACAATGGGGAGTACAAAGGGTCCCAACCCAGCGATGTGAAGCTAATCCCAAAAAACTTCTCTCAGTTCAGATTGCAGTCTGCAACTCGACTGCATGAAGCTGGAATCGCTAGTAATCGTATATCAGCAATGATACGGTGAATACGTTCCCGGACCTTGCACACACCGCCCGTCAAGCCATGAAAGCCGGGTGTACCTGAAGTCGGTAACCGTAAGGAGCTGCCTAGGGTAAAACTGGTAATTGGGGCTAAGTCGTAACAAGGTAGCCGTATCGGAAGGTGCGGCTGGAATACCTCCTTTTTAGAGCAACACTTACCGTTGCTATTGTTTCCTTCACTTTCAATTTTTAAATTGAATCAAGTTCTTTTAAATAAGTTAATGTAAACCCACCGATAGAGATTGGGGGCTACTTTCACAGATCCGTAGCTCAGCCTGGTTAGAGCACTACACTGATAATGTAGGGGTCACCAGTTCAAATCTGGTCGGGTCTACAGAAAAAAGGCTTTTAGCTATAAGCTTTTAGCTATGAGCTAACCCGGGGGATTAGCTCAGTTGGCTTAGAGCACCTGCCTTGCACGCAGGGGGTCATCGGTTCGACTCCGATATCCTCCACAAAAGTAGCCATAGCGCGTAGCTGTAGGCGATAGTTCTTAAAATATTTGATGTGACATTTGGTCTGCAGATTCGTAATCTGAACATCAACAGTTATAACGGATGGCTCAATGTCTGAAGTTATATAAAGTTCTTTGACATATTGGAAAATAACTGTTAGGAGAGTACCTAACAGATCTGATCACAATTTTATAATATCACCATTTTTTGGTCGGTCTTACGAAATGTGGTCGGGTAACAAACTACAACAGTAACTAAAATAATAATATAGTTTCTAATTTTTAAATTTTTTAAAGCAATTAAGGGCGTATGGTGAATGCCTTGGGTCTGAGAGGCGACGAAGGACGTGGTAAGCTGCGATAAGCCAGGGGGAACTGCACACGAGTATTACATCCCTGGATTTCCGAATGGGACAACCCGGTACGTTGAAGACGTATCATCCGCCGTGAGGTGGAAGCCAACCCGGAGAACTGAAACATCTAAGTACCCGGAGGAAAAGAAAATAACTAATGATTCCCTAAGTAGTGGCGAGCGAACAGGGAAGAGCCTAAACCGGTGCGGCGTGCCGCATCGGGGTTGTAGGACTACATTTAGAAATCATCATCAAGTTGAATTTTTTGGAAAATTAAGCCATAGAGGGTGATAGCCCCGTAAGCGTAAATTGATGAGGACGCGTAGTATCCTGAGTAGGGCGGGACCGGAGGAATCCTGCTTGAATCTGCCAGCACCATCTGGTAAGGCTAAATACTCCTCAGACACCGATAGTGAACCAGTACCGTAAGGGAAAGGTGAAAAGTACCCTGAATAAGGGAGTGAAATAGTACCTGAAACCGTACGCCTACAAGCGGTCGGAGTCCGCCTCGGCGGATGACGGCGTGCCTTTTGCATAATGAGCCTACGAGTTACTCCTCACTGGCGAGGTTAAGTTTCAAATAACGGAGCCGTAGCGAAAGCGAGTCCGAATAGGGCGCTTAGTCAGTGGGGGTAGACGCGAAACTTTGTGATCTATCCATGGGCAGGTTGAAGGTGTGGTAACACACACTGGAGGACCGAACGCGTTGACGTTGAAAAGTCTTGCGATGACCTGTGGATAGGGGTGAAAGGCCAATCAAACTGAGAGATAGCTCGTTCTCCCCGAAATGTTTTTAGGAACAGCCTCGGATTATGAAGTGTACTAGAGGTAGAGCTACTGATTGGGCTAGGGGCTTCACCGCCTACCAAACCCTGACAAACTCCGGAATGCTATCAGATATCTCCGGGAGTGAGGCTGTGGGCGCTAAGGTCCATGGCCGAGAGGGAAATAACCCAGAATAGCAGCTAAGGTCCCCAATACATAGTTAAGTTAGTCAAACGATGTAGAGTTTCTATAACAGCCAGGATGTTTGCTTGGAAGCAGCAATTCATTTAAAGAGTGCGTAACAGCTCACTGGTCGAGAGACTCTGCGCGGAAAATAATCGGGTATTAAACTATGAACCGAAGCTCTATGATCATTCGTTTAGGCGAATGTTCGGTAGGGGAGCATTGAAATCTGCGCCGAAGGTGATGGGCGACCATTGCTGGAGCGATTTCAAAAGAAAATGTAGGCATAAGTAACGATAAATAAGGTGAAAAACCTTATCGCCGAAAGTCTAAGGGTTCCTGATCAACGTTAATCGGATCAGGGTTAGCCCGGTCCTTAGTCAAACCCGAAAGGCGTAGACGATGGAAAGCAGGTTAATATTCCTGCGCATGCTATACAATAAAAGTGACGGAGAATGCTAGGTGCCTAAGCTGACGGATTAGCTGAGCGGATCCTTCGGGTGAGGCGGAGCACTGAAAGTTCTTCCAAGAAAAGCGAGTATAGCATCCGGTACCGCAAACCGACACAGGTAGACGGGATGAGTATTCTAAGGCGCTCGGGTGAGCCGTGGAGAAGGAACTAGGCAAATTGATGCTGTAACTTCGGGATAAAGCATGCCGCAGCAATGCGGCCTCAGTAAAATGGTTCGACCAACTGTTTAACAAAAACATAGGGCCCTGCAAAATCGAAAGATGACGTATAGAGCCTGACACCTGCCCGGTGCTGGAAGGTTAAGGAAGGATGTTCGTTCCGCAGCAATGTGGGACAAAGCTTCTGACTGAAGCCCCAGTAAACGGCGGCCGTAACTATAACGGTCCTAAGGTAGCGAAATTCCTTGTCGGGTAAGTTCCGACCTGCACGAATGGTATAATGAGTTGAACGCTGTCTCCCTCCACGAGCCCGGTGAAATTGTAGTATCGGTGAAGATGCCGGTTACCCGCCACGGACGGAAAGACCCCGTGAACCTTCACTACAACTTTGCATTGATTTTGAATTACGGATGTGTAGCATAGTTGGGACGCTTCGAAGCCTTGCCGCCAGGTAGGGTGGAGCGGTCGTTGAAATACCAACCTTCTTTGGTTTAGAATCTAATCCGCCGTTGGCGGACACAGTGCATGGTGGGTAGTTTGATCAGGGTGGTCGCCTCCCAAAGAGTAACGGAGGCTTGCAAAGGTTCCCCTCAGTACGGTTGGTAATCGTACGTAGAGCGCATTAGTATAAGGGAGCTTGACTGTGAGGCAAACGAGCCGAGCAGGGACGAAAGTCGGCTAAAGTGATCCGGCGGTTCTGTATGGAAGGGGCCGTCGCTCAAAGGATAAAGGTACTCTGGGATAACAGGCTGATCTCCCCAAGAGCTCATATCGACGGGGAGGTTTGGCACCTCGATGTCGGTTCGTCACATCCTGGGGCTGGAGAAGGTCCCTAAGGGTTCGGCTGTTCGCCGATTAAAGTGGCACGTGAACTGGGTTCAGAACGTCGCAAGACAGTTCGGTCCCTATCTGTGGTGGGCGTTAGTAAATTGAGAAGACATGACCTTAGTACGAGAGGACCGGGTCGTACATACCGCTGGTGTATCTGTTGTGCCGCCAGGTGCAATGCAGAGTAGCTATGTATGGCAAGGATAAACGCTGAAAGCATCTAAGCGTGAAGCCCTCTTCCAGATGAGTTTACTTTTAAGGGCCGTAAGAGACGATTACGTTGATAGGCTACAGGTGTAAAGGTGGTAACATCAAAGCCGAGTAGTACTAATTGCCCGTACGCTTTAATTTTTTTGTTTTGTTTCTCTTCTAACTTTTCCAATATGTTAATTTATTGTAATTATCAATTTTAAATTGTTAATTAAACTTTTTATGGTGGTTTTACCAAGGGTGTTCACCTCTTCCCATACCGAACAGAGAAGTTAAGCCCCTTATGGCCGATGGTACTGCGCCAAAATGCGGGAGAGTAGGTAGCTGCCATTCTTATTGAAGCCTCGATTTTTTTAATCGAGGCTTTTTTGTTTCTAATCACTCGTTTATAAAGCAAACTCTGATAACAGAACGCTAATATATTTGCGCCTCTTTTTCAATATGATAATCGGAAAGCTTAATTTTGCTACCTGAAATTTACAAATACAATTTATGGGAAGAATATTTGAAGTAAGAAAAGCAACCATGTTTGCCCGTTACGATAGGATGGCCAAGCAGTTTACAAGAATTGGTAAAGAAATTGCTATTGCTGTAAAGGCCGGTGGACCCGATGCACACACTAATTCTGCTTTACGTCGCTGCATGCAAAATGCTAAGAGTGTAAATATGCCCAAAGACAGGGTAGAAGCTGCCATCAAACGCGCTCAGGGCAAAGAGATGGAAAACTATGATGAAATATTGTACGAAGGATATGCCCCTCATGGTGTGGCAATACTGGTAGAAACTGCAACAGATAATCATGTGAGAACGGTGGCAAACGTAAAAAATCATTTTAACAAAGGAGGTGGCGCTTTGGGAAATAGCGGCAGTGTTGCTTTTCAGTTTAATAAAATGGGTGTTTTTGAACTAAATCCCGAAGGAATGAATGCTGAGGAGCTGGAATTGGAACTGATTGATTCAGGACTTGAAGCGCTTGGAGAAAGTAGCGATGAAAATGGTAAGGATATTTTGGTAGTTAGGGTAGGGTTTACTGATTTTGGAAATATGCAAAAAGCGCTGGAAGAAGGAAATATTACACCTATCCGCGCCGAAGTGGAATGGATTCCTTCTACAACAGTACCTGTTACCGATGAACAGGCAGAAGATGTAAGTAAATTGATTGAAAGGCTGGAACAAGACGAAGACGTGCAGAAGGTTTTTCATAATATGGGATAATAAAAAAAATAGTTAACTGTGGCCTGGATCACATTAGAAAATTTGGCGCAATTGGTGAAAATCAATATTGATTCTTTTTCACGACCACAAATCATTTTTAAGCACAGTACCAGATGCTCTATTAGCGGAATGATAAAAAATAGGCTGGCAAAGACCGAAGTTCCTGCCGATGTTGATTTTTATTATCTTGATTTGATTAATTACAGATTGATTTCCAATAAAATAGCAGAATCTTACGGTATCAGACATCAATCTCCTCAGGTACTGGTTATAAAAATTGGAAAATGTGCATATTCTGAAAGTCATCAGGCCATTTATATGGAAGATATTTTGTGCCAAGCAAAGTAATTTTGCAAAAAGGCAAAAATGATTTTCTTTTTAGGTATGGAATCTTTATTTTTGCTGCCCGCCGAAAAGGTGTAAACCATCGGCGGAATAAATTCTGAAACAGGAAATACAAATGGCGGGGTAGCTCAGGCGGTTAGAGCGCAGGATTCATAACCCTGAGGTCATGGGTTCAACTCCCATCTCCGCTACAAAAAACTCTCTGAAAGGAGAGTTTTTTCAATTTGTTTGATAAGCTAAAGTGGATAAAATACAGATGCGTTGAATGGAATCTCTGAAAAAAATTCTGAACAATGTATATCGATAAATATATTATCTTTTTTTTGCAAATACAAATTCGTTAGATTAAAATATTTTCCCTGAATTGTATTCTTTGCGGTTTTCGTTTTTCATCCAAAGCGGCAAAGACAAAATGCCCTTCCACTGCCTTTTCAACTGATTCTTCTGCATACATATCTTCAACAAATATTTCAACCCTGACTTTGATTCTGGAAGAGCTTACCGCTACAACTTTACCTATTACCTCAACAAATGAAACTTTGTATGCCGGTTTTTTGAATAGTATCTCACTGATTTTGACTGTAAACATTTTTTGTCTGGTGAACCTTGTGGCAGTGATGAAAGCTACTTCATCCATCCATTTTAGGGCTTCACCTCCAAATAATGTTTCATTAGCATTCCAGGTGTTGGGGAAAATTGTTTTACACTGCCTTGTCTCTATAGATGTTGTAATTGGTTCCATTTCTTTAATATTATAAGTTTCTGATGATCTTTGTTGGTTCTATGACGTTTTGTATGGACTATGGTTCTTTTTGTTGTTTAACTTTTTGTCTTGAAAAAAAAAGGTAACAAAAAAATCAAGGCTAAAAAAAAATTGCTAAAAATGATTTCGGCAGTCTAAACCGAACTTGCGTCGTTGTTGCATTTATTACGAAGACCGAATGGCGCTCAAACAACGACGGCTTTTTAACGACTACCTTCAATCATTTTTTTAACGCCTTTTTTTCAAGGCCATTGTCGCAATGCGCAACAATTCCAAACCCACACTATCCTTCATAGAACCTCTTTGTTTTATTTAATAAAATGCTCAAATCTGATTTATTGCTATTTATTATTGCGTTAACTGGTGTAAATGTTTTTTTGATTAAAATGCAAAAGTAAAAATTTATTATGAACTTATGTTCAAAATAATTATCTTTGTGAAAAGAATTGATTCATGGGCAGGCAGAAGAAAACAAGATATATACAAATGGCACCGCATTTCACTGGATTCGCTCCCTTGGGTTGCCAACAAAAAGAGCATAGTGAATCGGTTACACTGTCTTTTGAGGAATATGAAGCTATTAATCTTTGTGATTATGAGCTGCTTTCGCAATTAGAGGCTGCCTGCATTATGAATGTATCGAGACCTACGCTTACAAGAATTTATGAAAGTGCAAGACGAAAAATTGCCCGTGCATTAGTAGAAGGGTGTGAAATTTGTTTTGAACAGGGCAATGCACGTATCGCCAAATGGTATGAGTGTGAGGGATGTGGAATTTCGTTTACCATTACTGAGAACTCGGGTACGCATTGCCCATTTTGTAAAACAGCTTTAAATATTCAATAAAAATGAAAATTGCTATTGCCGCAAAAGAAAATCATTTGAAATCCGAGGTGGATAGGCACTTCGGTAGAACAGATTGGTTCTGTATTTATGACAGTGAAAAGGATAATTATGCTTTTGTGGAAAATATTGTTAGGTATGAAAAAGATAGGGCCGGATGCGATGCTGCCGAAATGCTGATAAGAAATGGTATAAACATGGCTGTGGCTGGTAGGTTTGGATCAAAAGTGTCAGAATTTTTCAGACAACATCAGGTGCAAATGGTTGTTGTGCAAAAGGAAACAAATATAAAAAATGTAATTAATATAATAAAGGGAACAGCAAATCAAAGAGTATTAAGAAAAAAAGACCAAAATATATGAGCGAGCATATTTACAATGTAAGCCTTGAGTGGGTATCTGATAGAAAAGGCGTTATGCAATCGCCGGAATTGAATGATAAGATAGAAGTGGTTACACCACCTCCCTTTCCGAAAGGAATTGAAGGCATCTGGAGTCCTGAGCATTTATACACGGCAAGTATATTAAGTTGTTTCATGACTACTTTTTTGGCTGTGGCCGAAAATTCTAAACTTGAATTTACAAAGTTTAGCTGCAAAGCGCAGGGAAAACTCGGGATGGTTGAAAATATATACATGATGACGGATGTTTGGCTGAAACCCGTACTTGAGATTGCGCATGAAAAAGATGTAGAACGGGCAGGGCGGATACTTCAGAAATCGGAAGTGGCATGTTTGATTTCTAACTCTGCAAAATCTACCATTCATTTTGAACCAACGGTATTTATAAAGTAGTATTTATCAAAAACCTATCAAAATAAGCGAAGTGTGAAAACATCAGATTCGGATTCCGAATTTTTAAGAGGGTAGTCTGTTTCGACTGCCCTTTTTGATTTTTATTCTTTTTTAGTTCATTAATAATTTTTAAAGCATCAACGACAAATAGTATTTTAGTTTTATATGTAGCACATAATTATTTTGAACAAACGATTGCTCAGTCTTTCTTTATACGAAAGATGTACTTTAGCAGCCTTTTTATAATTTTTATATAAATACTTAAAGAAGATTAATGAAAAAAATGTATTTAATTAACAATCTTCGGGCCCGATTAAGAAAGTTTGAAAACTTTCAAAAACCAAAAAAAGGAAGTTTTTCCATTTTAGTACTCTTTTTACTACTGGTTTTAAGTGATCCTGCTTTAGCTGCTAATGAAGGATTGGTACTTCAGAATACTCCTTCTGCAAAATCTGCCGATACCCTTATAAATATTAGCGGTAAAGTATCTGATAACACCGGTGCCCCGATGCAGGGTGTTTCTGTGATGGTGAGAGACCAAAATAAGGGTACCATGACGGATGCCCTGGGAAATTATTTCCTCAATGGAGTGGGAAGTTCTGCATTACTGTTTTTCTCCCATGTAGGTATGCTGGTAAAATCAGAGCCGGTAAATGGCAGAGAAGTGATTAACATTACTATGGAGTCAATACCCGTTACAACCGACGACATTGTGGTTACCGGTTTCTTCAAGAAAAATAAAGCCAGTTATACAGGTTCGGCATTGACCTTTACAGGTGAGCAATTGAAATCGGTGGCGCCTACCAATGTGTTTGAAGCATTAGCTATGCTTACTCCGGGTCTTACTGTTACAGAAAACAACAGTCTTGGGTCTAACCCAAATGCCATACCCGACATCTTGGTACGTGGTGTTACTTCTTTTGCTAATAACGACCAGACGGTGAACCAACCATTAATAGTAAGAGACGGTACCATTATTAGCGTGCGCGAGCTTTATGATATGGATATCAATGAGATAGCAACTATAACCATACTTAAAGATGCTTCGGCTGCTGCCTTATACGGTGCCAGAGCTGCAAATGGTGTTATTGTTATTGAAAGAAATAAACTGACTACCGGAAAGATGAAAGTAATCTACAATTTTGTGGGTAGTATGCAGTTCCCCGATTTTAGCGGGTACAATTTATTAGAACCAAAGGATAAATTGGAATATGAAAGATTAGCCGGATTATATACCTCCACCGATCATTTGCGCCAGCAATCATTGGATTCTTTGTACAATGTGAGGTTTATGGACATAAACCGGGGTGTAAATACTGACTGGATGTCGAAGCCATCCAGAATTGGTATTAGTAATGACCATTCAATTCGTTTGGCCGGGGGTGCCGGGAATGCCCGGTATGAACTGAATGCCCGTTTTGGCAATGTGGAAGGTGTGATGAAAGGCGACTTCCGTAAGCGTTATGGATTAGGGTTTGCACTGGAATACAATACTCCAAGTGGTTTCACATTTACTAACCGTACCAATCTTTCGCGCACGGCCATTCAGTATTCACCGTATGGAAGTTTTTCATCCTACACAAAAATGAATCCTTATGACAGGGTTTATGATGATTTTGGACAGTTTAGAAAAACCTTGTCATGGGATATGAATAACCCGTTGTATGAAGCAAGCCTCGGCTCTTTCAGCAAAGCCATGACTCAAAACCTGAGTAATGATTTTGATATGCGCTGGAGAATGTCGGGACGTTTTTCGTTGACTTCGCACATTAACTTTATATTGAATGGTGGATATACTGAAATGTACACTTCTCCATTATCAGGGGCATTTAAAAATATTACAGATTTATCTCAAAGAGGTTCATTAAGCATGACAAATAACAATGTACTTACTTATTCGGGAAATGTGGTATTAACCTATAATGAAGCATTACCAAAACAAAGCCTGCTTACGGCTAATTTGGGAGGAAATCTGAATCATACCAATAACCGATACAGCAGTTTCTCCGGTATTGGCTTTTATGCTGATGCTTTAAGATCTATCAATTTCGCATCATCTTATCCTATTGGAGGCGCTCCGGGGAGGTTCTCAGGACCTGAATGCTGATGTGGCAGGATTCCTGAACCTTAACTATCTTTTCCGTAATCGTTATTATTTCGATGGGGTGTATCAAATTTCGGGGTCTTCTAAGTTTGGAGCCAATAACCGTTACAGCCATTTCTGGTCTGCAGGTTTGGGATGGAATTTACACAATGAAGAATTTCTGAAAAATGACTGGTTAGATATTTTCAAACTTCGGGTGAGTACCGGTTATACAGGTAAAGTAAGTTTTGCCCCTTATCAGGCATTGACAACCTATCGTTATAATATTGACCTTAATTATCTCAACGGCATTGGCGCTATTCCAATTACTATCGGTAATCCCGATTTGAGATGGGAGCGCACCATGAACTATAATGCCGGCGCTGATATCAGTATTCTGAAACGCAGAATTAATCTTTCGGCCGATGTTTATTTAAGAAAAACAACCGATCTGGTTATTGATAAAACCATTCCGCCTTCTGCCGGCGCTACCATCGGAAAAGATAACCTTGGTGAAATTGAAAACAAGGGTATTGAAATCAAATTGGATGGCTACGTAATTCAGGGAAAAGAGTGGAACTGGCAATTGGGAACCATAATTACTCATAATAGGAATAAAATTCTTAGAATAAGTAATGCTTTGCAGGCTATCAATGACAGAAATAATGCGTTGAACACTTTGTCTCCTTTGCCTCAGTTTCAGGAAGGTGAGTCAACTACAGCATTGAAAGTAGTACGTTCTGCAGGTATAGACCCTGCAACCGGTAAAGAAGTGTTTATCAAATTGAATGGCGACAGAACATTTGTGTTTGATCCTGCAGATAAAGTAGTGGTAGGTGATCTTCAACCAAAGGTTTTAGGCACCTTCTACTCTGTGCTTTCTTACAGAAGATTTACAGCAGCTACTTATTTCAGATTCTTTTATGATCAATATATTTACAATACTACTTTGGCTTCCAAAGTGGAAGGATCAAATCCGATGTTTAATGCAGATTACAGAGTGTTTGAAAGCAGATGGAAAAAACCCGGCGATATTGCCTTATATCGCAATATTGCAGATCAGTCGTTCCCCTATCAAACAACACGCTTTGTGCAAAAAGAAAACACACTCACTCTTTCCAGATTCAATCTTTCTTATGAACTGGGGCAACAATGGTTGAAGAAAATCAGGGCCAACAAAGCATCGGTAGGCGTGAGCATGAACGATATCTTCAGACTGTCAACCGTGCAGATAGAGAGAGGAACTGACTATTTGTTCAGTCGTGGATTTGATCTAAACCTTAATATTATTTTTTAAAATCATCGTATGAGAAGTATGAATATTATTAAAAATATAAGTAACCTCAATACGCTTTTGAGTACAAAAGTGGTTATAATATTGAGTGTTGCTGTATTATTTTTGACTACATCCTGTAATAAATTTTTGGATGTGAGGCCCGAAGGCGAACTGCCCGAAAAGCAGTTATTGACAGATGCCAATGGATTTGAAGCAGCGCTGTTTGGCGTTTATGGTTCCATGAACAGCAGGTCGCTGTATGGCGAAAACCTTTCGCATAATGCAACTGAGGTATTGGCACAATATTTTGTTTGTCCAGGAAACAACAATGCCGTAAACCTGGGTGCTTACAATTATGGTTTTTCATCAGTTGAATCTTTATTTCAAGACGTTTGGAGCAAATCTTATTCAAGTATCGCTTATGCAAATAATGTGCTTAAAAACTTAGAGCGTTTCTCACCTCAGAATCTTGAGCATTACAATCTTTATAAAGGCGAAGCGCTGGGTTTGAGGGCTTTTCTTCATTTTGATCTGGTAAGATTGTTTTGTGAAAATATTCAACTGAATCCTACTGCCTCCGGTATTCCTTATTCTACCGATTTTGCATTGAAAGCGCCTAAGTTTTCAAGATTGGATACGGTTTATAATTATATTATTAATGACCTTTTAGAAGCAGAGACATTGCTGAAAGATGATGAACAATATTTTACATTTCCAAAAAGCAATCCTTCCCACTCCTTTTCTGAGAGCAAGAGAAACCCACTTTAATCTGTATGCGGTGCAGGCTACGCTGGCTCGTATATATTTATCAAAAGGCGATAATGTAAATGCAGCTTTGTATGCAGAAAAGGTGATCAATTCAGGTAGGTTTAAATTACAGGATAAAACCGAAATCAGCAATGGAATCAGCAAAGGAATGATAGCTCCGAAAGAATCAGTTTTCGGTTTGTATTCAAATAAATATTTTTCGACTGTAAAAGATAGATTTTGGCTGCAAACTTCATTCTATTCTTATGATAACAGATCCAATATCTCCAATATTTATAATGATATTCAGGGGGGGCATGATTATCGTTGGGATGCGTTTTTCAAACTTCCGGTTAGTCAGACTGATAAGCTTAGATTTTCAAAATTGGTAGATCCCTTTCAGGTTAACGATCAGGAATACCTGAGACCTGCTGACAGGATTAAAGGTATCAACATGATTCGTCTTCCTGAAATGTATTATATCGCTTCTGAGGCATTGCTAACAACTAATCCTGAAAGAGCGAGAAATTATTTTGACGCAGTAATTTTATCAAGAGGTTTGGTAGCGCTCAAAGACAGAGTTCCTGCTGTACCTCTTACTGTCAATTTGATTACTGATGACAGGTATAAAGAATTTATTGGAGAGGGTCAAACATTTTTCAATATGAAAAGGTTAAATTTAAACATTACTGACCCTTTAATGAAGGTTATTCCGGCAAGTAAGGCTATTTATGTAGTGCCGATTCCTAAAATTGAATTTGATTACAGAAACTAAAAAACTGGAATTTATGAAAAAGAATATTATTAAATTAATTGCAATTCTTTGTTACCGGCAGCTTTTTTAGCTTCCTGAAAAAGATGTGGCTGATACATTTGACCAACGTTTTACAGGAATTTATTTTGAAGCAGACAGTATCAATTATTCCTTTAGTGTTACTCCTTTGGAAGTGAACAAATTTTTATTGAAAGTGCCGGTTAGAATCATGGGAGTTCCTACTGCTTCTGACAGAGTTTTCGGCGCAGAAATTATAACTGATAAAACAACTGCGGTTTAAGGAACACAATATACGATTGATGGTAATCTGGCTATATCGAAAGATTCTATTGGGGTTATATTCCGGTTTTGATCAACAGGGGTAGTCTTGGAAATAATGATTATTCCATTCGCTTCAAATTGGTTGAAAAAATGGATTTACGCCTGTAAATAAACCACTTCAGGAAGTAATTGTGGTTTTAACAACAGGGTAGAGCCTCCGAAATGGAAAGACTGGCAAGGTAAACCTACCTGGCCAAATAGTTATCTGGGGGTATGGAATCCACTTACTTATGTAAAGTTTATCGAACTGTTTAGGGCATTGGAACAAAAGGCGCCGGAAACCTATAAAACAATGGTAAGCCTTTATGGCCCCGATCTGGAACATGTGGATTTTGGATGGCCTTACGACTACCAGAATACAATGAATAAGTATGTTTTAATTCCTTTATACAAATATTTCATGGAAGAAAACCCCGGACTCGGTGTAAAAATTCCCAGACCAAGCGGTTACTAAAAAAATGATAATAAAATGAATCTAATTATAAAATATTTTTTTGTAGGAATATTGCCTCTCTTATTATTGTCTTGCTATAAAGACAATACTTCAATTGGAAACAATCAGATTACAGAGCTTGATATTTCGTTCCCAAATATTACAGGTGCCGAAATAAACATGGAGAAAAATGAGCCATTAACTATTGATCCTGTTATCACTCAGGATGGCGCAGATAAAGCCATGACTTACGAGTGGCAGGTGAATTATGAAGTGTTTTCGACCGATAAAAAATTAGTTTTTCCTTGTTCCAAGTTGGGAAAGTACTTTATCAGACTGAAAGTGAGTAATGAAGATGGGAGTGCATTTAAAAATTTTACTTTAAACGTCAACTCTCCTTACGAAGAAGGTCTGATGGTTTTGGGGCAAAACGAACAAGGTGATGGTTCTTTAGCTTTTATGCGTAAATATTCACCTGCTGAAATTGCTGCCGGAAAGGTGGAGTCATTTGTCAATAATGTTTTTACGTTGAATAATCCAGGTAATAAAATAGGTAAGAACCCAACTGATATTGCGAAAAGATTAAATCAGGTATTTATCTCCAGCAGTGGCGAGGGTAAGATTTATTATCTGAATGCAAAAACATTCGAATTGGAGGCAACTATTTCTGCTGCTGATTATCCTGATTTCAAGCCGGTGGCTATGAATGTTCCGGATGCAGGGTTCAGAACAGCTGTTATTCTTTGCGAAGGCGGAAAAATTTACAACTTGGCATTATTGGAAAACCTGATATTGTCTAATGCCAAATACTCACAAACCGTAATGATGAAAACAGGTTTTGGATATAACCTGAATGACTGCTTCAACTATTACTGGAATCCGGCTACATCTCAGATGCTGCAATATTCATCATACTATACTACCAATTCGCTTCAGGCATTTCAGAATCAGGATTTGGTAGATTTCTTTTATGATGCATCAGCTATTTATGTCATTACCAAAAGCAGAACAACGCCTGCTGTTTACACAAAGACAGTTTTCTCTCAATACATTCAAAACAATTCTACAAAACTACTGGATATAAAAGAGCAGGCGGTATTGAATGTAATTGGAGGTGATCCGGATTTAAATCCATCTTCGCCAATTGTAGTAAACGCTGCCTTTAAAAATTGATTTATGCCTCAGGCAATAAGTTGTATTCCTGGTTTTATACAGGTACCAGTATGCCTACGACACCTTTTGCAACTGTAGATGAAGGAACTATTACTTCTGTGGAGCAAAGTGTTGATGGTTCTTTGTTGTATGTGGGCGTATATAATCCTGCTGCTTCAGGGTTAAAGGGGAACGTATATGTTTTTAATATGGATAACGGAAGTCTGATAAAAAAATATACCGGAGTATCCGACAAACCTGTCAAACTGTTTTATAAGAAAAAATAAAAAAGAACTGATAATCCCGAAAATGTTCGGGATTATTTTTTTAACTTATTTTTTGATTAATTCAAATTTATTTTTAAAATATTTGCGGAGGAAAATTTATATGAGAAGTAACTATTTTCTTTTATTGCTTATTGTTTTCGTTTATGGTTTTCAAATGAACGCTTTTGCAAAGCTCAAAAAACCGAATACTATAATATCAGGCAGTATTAATCTGGATGACCAATACGAGGCGGTACTGAGTTTTCGGGAGAGGAAAAATGATAATGAAAACAGCATTTATAAACCACTGTCAAAAGACGGAAAATTTGTTTTTAAAATCAATCTGAAAAATCCGGAGTTTTTAAATTTTACAATTATTCCTAAAGCCAGGAATAAGCAGCTGGCTATTAATTTCCCTTTATACATCAAGCCCGGAAGTAAAGAAAACTTAAATCTTCATTATAACGATACAGCCTATCTCTCTGTTGGAAAAGGTAGCTTAAGTGGTAATAATAAAGCGTTGATTTTGTTTAGTAATTTTCACTTTCAAAATCAAAAGCAGTTATTTTTTAATATGCCTGCTGCGGATAGCGCTGCATTCTATTTGTCACGAATTTTTGATTTTGTTGATAACCTTTTGTCTAAATTCAATCTGAAGGAGCAAAGAGTAAAGAGCTATTTGGATGCATGGGCATTAAATGACTATATTCAAAATCTGATGACGGTGCAGCGATATTATGCCAAAGGCACAGATAAAAAATTACCCGGCAATGCATATCAATTTTCAAAATCTCCGGTCAAAATATTCAATCAGCCGGAAGCATTATTGCTATACGATACTTTTTCAAGCCTGAAAAATTATTTTGAAATCATTGACACTTCTGATGTATCAAAAAATAAAAAATCGGACGAATATATCAGACACAGTATGGACCTCGTAAATCAGCTTTTCAGTAATGATGCAGTGAAAACGATGTTCTGTTCAAAGGAGTTACAAAGCTATATGCGTTCTGCCCGCTTCAGTACTGAGGATGATTTTGAAAACAAGTTGCAACAGTTTAAGGAGCTTACACGGGTTGTTCCGAATATTGAAATCAGACAGCAGTTGGTGGAAGATTTTACCAACCTGCGATTCACCCGTGAGGGTGCTTCTATGCCTGATGTGATATTTAAAGATGCAGAAGGCAGATATGTTCCTATTGCGGATTTCAGAGGAAAATATATTTATATAGATATGTGGGCGTCATGGTGTATCCCCTGCATTAAAGAAATTCCTTATCTTAAAGAATTGGAAAAGGACTATGGAAGCAAAAACATTGTCTTTCTGAGTATTTCGGTAGATGAAGACAAGGGTGCCTGGAAGAAAAAAATGGATGAATTGAACCTTTCGGGGCACCAGCTTGAAGTAGGTAGCTCTGGTTTTGAGAAATTGATGAACATGCAGGGTATTCCACATTTTTTTCTATTCAATTCAGAAGGAAAATTGATGATTTATAAGGCACCTCGCCCCGGTTCTGTTGAAATCAGGAAGATATTTGATTCCATTTAAAAATTATAAATGAGATTTTCGTATCTGCTGTGGCTCTATGTTTTTTTATTCACAGCTTGTATATGGCCAGTCACCAGCTAAATCCAATGATGCTGAAAAAGACAATTTGGCAGTATCATCTGGTTTAGAATCTTTTAATCAACAACTTCAGCAGGTTGTGGCTATAGTTTCGCCAGCATGTGTGCAGATAACCACGTGAGCCATTTGGTGGTAACCCGAATGGGGTAAGTGCAAGTGGCGTTTGTGTAAGTGTGGATGGCATTATAATGACAGCCGGCCACATGACGATGCCCAATGCAAAGTATGAAATTATTTTTGACGATGGCAGAAAAGTGCCTGCGGCCGGTCTGGGGATAATAGGGAAATTAGATGCAGGGCTATTAAAAATTACTGAACCCGGAGTTTATCCTTTTGCCGAGATGGGTTATTCTTCAGTGTTAAAAGAAGGAGAACCATGTTTTAGTCTTGCGTATCCTGGCAGTTTTAGTAATAAGAGAGTGGCCCGCCTTGGGTTTATCGAAAAAGTATTGACAAATCTGGAGGAAGATGTTCGTACTAATATTATTGTCAATTCCTGTATTATGGAGCCGGGCGATAGTGGCGGCCCATTGTTTGATATGGATGGCAGGGTGATAGGAACAAGAAGTTATATCGGACTTAATTTGAAAGAAAATTATGATGTGCCGGTAGATGTTTTCAGGATTTTTTGGTTGGCATTAAATAAGCCGCAGAGTTATATTAAGCTTCCCGATGCGGATTTCAATGCCGTGAAAAACCCGGTGGCGGTTAAAAATGTTTTTTCTAAAACTGAATTGGAAAAACAAATCATCGACTATCAAAAAAAACTGAACCGGTATTGTGTGAAAATAACCGGTGACAATAAAACGATATCGGGCACTTTGATAAATGTGCAAGGTTTTCAAGTAAAAAAAGCGTCTTCTGAAAGAGCATCCTATATAATTAGCAAAATTCTGAAATAGGTAAGCATCCGCAAGTATGGCTGAACAATAAAAAATATCCTGCAAAAATAATTTATTGTGATGACAGTATCGATCTGGCTTTATTGAGGATTGATAAGAATATCAATAAAGGTCTTCTTTTAAAAGATATTCATTATGGGGAAAGAAAAAAATATTTGCAGGGAACGCTTTTGATTACTGCAAAACCCAATGGAGAAGGTCTGTTTAGCATTTTGGGAACATCTCCTTTTGATATTCCTGCTTATTATTATTCTGCATTTCTGGGTATGAAATTAAAATTAAAAAATGATAGTAATACGGTGGTATCCATTCAGCCTAATTCTCCCGCAGACAAAAATGGTTTAGGATTGGGAGATGTAATAAATAGTATTGATAATAAACAAATTAAAACACCCGAAGATTTTATAAAAGAAATTCATTCAAAAAAGCCGGGGGATACTATTCGCGTGGTACGAATTAAGAACATCATTCGGGACACACTAACAATAACCCTGCAACAGCGTCCCTTTCTAGGAAAAAACCATATAGCAGAACAATTTTCTGACGGGCGTAGTGAAAGAAGATGGTTTGAAGGGTGTTTTTATTCATAGCCTGGCTTTAAAACCTTCAGATTGCGGTAGTCCGGTTATTGATTTAAATAATAATCTGGTAGGTATTAATATTGCCAGATACAGCAGGGTGGGTAGTTTGGCAGTTTCAGATAGCACTGTTTTGCAATTTTTAAAAAGTGCAATTATTAAAGAAAAGAGGTAACGTATCTTTAGTTTGCATAAATGAAAACAGCTATCCTATTTATGATATGAATATTTTTTTAGTCAATGTATATACCTGAGAGTTATTTTTTCTATTAGGAGAAAGGATTGCACAAACAAACACATTCTATAAAAATAACTTATACATCATGTTAATAAATTAACCTGATTATACTGGAATATTAAATGACTATATTCGCAAAATTTCGTTCTAATGCCAAGATATGAATAAAATAATATTATTGATTGATAATTCGGAACAATATGGGCGAAGTCTGTTAAAAGGTATTGTAAGGTATTCCAAAGAAAAAGGCCCTTGGCTTTTTTGTCGAATGCCCCTATTTTACAGAGAAACCCTAAAATGAAGGGGATAATAAAATTTGCAAAAGAATGGGGTGCCCAGGTGTTATTGGACAGTTGTACAACAATATGGGGTAGGTTGCACTAAAAGCAGGATTGCATCTGATAGGAGTAGATTTTAAAGAAAGATTTACCGAAATACCCAATATCACAGGAGGTTATCACGAAGCAGGGAAAATGGGGGCAGAATATTTTTTGCAAAAAGGGTTTAAAAATTTTGCTTTTTATGGCTATACTAATATAGTATGGTCTAGAGAAAGGCTTGAAGGGTTTGAACGGCATGCGAATGCAAAAGGATTTGTCGTCTATAATTTTGACCAAACACAGATGCCCGGAGGAGGGCTTTGGTACTACAAACCGTCTGAATTGAGTGAATGGTTGAAGTCGTTGCCAAAACCAGTAGCCATAATGACATGTGATGATGACAAAGCGCAGCATATTACCGAAGCCTGCAATCAGGCAGGTATTTCTATTCCTGAAGAGGTGGCCGTTTTGGGAGTTGACAATGACGAAATGACCTGTAGTTTGTCAGACCCACCTATTTCGAGTATTAATCTGGATACTGAAAAAGGGGGCTACGAAGCTGCCAGATTAATGGATATAATGATACAAAATAGGGTAAAAGAGCCTCAAGATATATTGGTGAAACCCACTCATATTGTTACCCGACAATCTACTGATATAATTTCGGCAAATGACCAATACATTGTAAAAGCCCTGAAATTTATTCATCAAAATATTGAAATTGACCTAAGTGTAACCAATGTAATGAAGGAAGTTCCCTTATGTCGGCGATCCCTTGAAAAAAGATTTAAGGACACTACTGGGAAGGGAATATATCAATATGTATTATCCTTAAGGATGCAAAAATTTGCAGAAAGGCTTCTTGAAACCGATAAGTCGATTAATGAAATAGCCTTTGAAACCGGAATCAATTTGAGCAACAATATTTCAAGGCAGTTTAAGCAGATAAAAGGTTGCACTCCCACCGAATATAGAAAAAGACATATTAAGAAATTGTGAGCTAATTATTACCGCAATGTTATGTTTCAAATAAACCTATATTCTTGCGCAAAATGAGGTTTAATATACGCAATTTGGGTAACGAATAAATAGTCGCCATTCTACCTTATTCTATGGAAATAGAAAATATTGTAAAAGGTGATCTGTAAAGTAACGAAAAACCAATTATTTTTAAAAACAAAAAAGTTCCGCCTTCCTTGATTTTCAAACTTTTCTGTTCCCAAATATTTATTAATCAAAATTTATCAATCTTATGCGAATTGCAAGTATTTCGTTCTTCCTGCTGATGATAATATCCATGCAGGTTAATGCACAAAAATTGGTGAAGGGTAGTGTGATGAATTCCGATGCCCAGCCACTTGCCGGAGTTACGGTTGCTGCCAAAGGTACTCAAATGAGTACTTCAACAGACAATAGCGGTAACTTTTCAATAACCTTACCCGCAAAAACCTCCATTTTGGTTTTCAGCTATGTGGGAAAAAAAACCAAAGAAGTGGAAATCGCAGGCGATGGACCGATAACCGTCGTTCTTGAAAATGATGTAGTAGGCATGGATGAAGTAGTTACTATCGGTTATGGTTCCAGCCGAAAAAGAGATTTGCAGGGAGCTGTTACAACTATAAAAGTAGGAGATAACTTTCAGGGCAGGTCCACATCGATTGGTAATATTTTACAAGGCCAGGTACCCGGGGTAAATATTACTCAAACAGGAGACCCTACTCAAGGTGCCACTATTCAAATCAGGGGCAAAGGAAACAAGAATGGCGATGCCGTTCTGTATGTGGTGGATGGTGTTCCGGGCGCTCCTTTTAATGGCTCAGACGTAGAAACTGTAACAGTATTAAAAGATGCATCTTCGGCAGCAATTTATGGAGCATTAGCCGGTTCGGGAGGGGTGATTTTAATCACTACCAAACAGGCGAAGCAAGGGAAAGTAACAGTAGATTTCAGCGCATGGGAAGGTCGCCAGAAAGCATGGCGATTACCAAAGGTGTTAACTGCAGAGGAGTTTAATAAGGTATGGAAGGATGCGTCTGATGCTGCAGGTAAAACTGTGCCTAAAGCATATAACCCTGTTTTATTTCCGTACGGCAATGTAACACGTACTGATTGGTTAGATGCAATCTTTAGAACAGGAAAGGTTAATCACTATGATCTAACAATTCGGGGAGGTTCAAAAGATGTTAAAAGTCTTGCTTCTGTCAGTTATGACAAAACCGAAGGAACATTAATAACTACTTATGGTGAAAAATTAACAACCAGATTAGGAACTGATCTTCAACTTAACAAGTGGTTATCTGTTTCTCAGAATCTTGTATATGACTACTCCAATGGGAAAAGCGGTATTGGTGATGGCCACACAGGTACCATATTCGGAGCAATGGCCTATCCTAGGTATTCTACTGTGTATGAATACGATGATGGAGGAAATGTGCTTTATGGCGGCACAGTGCCGCGTTGGGCACTGGCACAGGGTTTTAGTGTAGAAGCCGATTTGAGAAATCCGGTAGCGATGCTTGAAAAGGTAAGGGCAAAATAACCTCAAAACCGAATTTTTCGGCTTCAGCGATTAATTTTAATTTAATGCCTGGTTTGACATTTAAGTCAAATTTTGCTTATGATGTAACTAGTTTAAGAGGTGAATCTTTCCAAATGAAATTCTTGGAGCCCGGAAGAACAATTGATCAGAATTACAGAGTGATTTCCAATTCGTTATTTAAAACCTGGAATTTTGAGAATATCTTAAATTATCAGAAACTATTTAATCAGGTTCACAGCGTGTCCTTAATGGGCGCCTTTACCATGAATAAAAGGAACTATAGATATGAACAAACTGAAATGAGTGGTTTTGATTTTGAAAGCGAACACAGTACCATTTTTCCAAATGGAACCAACTGGACAACAAAACCCTACGAAGAAATATGGGATGAGGCCACTGTTTCTGCAGTTGGACGGGCTTCTTACTCTTTTGATGACAGATATTTTATCTCTGCGAGTCTTCGCCGTGATGCTTCATCCAAATTAAACCCAGATAAAAATTGGGATATTTTTCCTGCGGTATCAGGATCATGGAAAATATCTTCAGAAGAGTTCATGAATAACCAAAATCTGATTAGTTTTTTAAAACTTAGAGCGAGCTGGGGGCAGGTAGGTAATATAAATTCAGTACGAAGATTTATTTATGCGCCTCCATATCAGGTTACCGGTTGGCCAGTTTTTCTGGGGTCAAACGGGCAGGTGCAGGGGTATGGTATTTACCAACCGACCATACCTAACCCTAATTTAAGATGGGAGCGTACCGAGCAAACCAATATCGGAGCAGATATCAGCTTCCTTGAAAATAGTCTCAACTTTACATTCGATCTCTTGAATAAACAAACAAAGGATCTGATAGAGTCAATGCCTGTAGCTTGGTGGCAGGTGTGGCATCTGCCCCTGAGTTTAATATCGGCCGTGTTGAAAAAACAAGGGCTGGGAAGCATCGGTAAATTATGTAAAGCAATTTGGAGATTTTAATTTGAACATTGGGGCCAATATTGCACATTTTAATAACACAGTTAAGGATATAGGAGTAAATGCTTTTATTTCTCACAATAATGATGTTAATTCTATGAAGCCTTTGCGTTCAACTGTAGGCCAGCCTTGGTTTTCTTACTTTTTGATAGAAAGCGCAGGCCTTTTCAGAAATCAGCAGGAAATAGACAATTACACATGGACTGATCCAAAAACAAACGCAGTCAAGAAAATACAACCTAATGCCAAGCCGGGCGATCTTAAATTTATAGATGCTGATAATAATGGTATCATAAATGATGGCGATCGTAAATATATGGGCGCTTATGATATGCCCAATTATACCTATGGAATGAATTTGGGCGCTGGTTGGAAAAATATTAATCTTAATGTTACCCTCATGGGTGTATCGGGGTAAAATTTTCAATGGTGTAAAAGCAATGACCTACACCGGTTCAAAAGGTTGGAACATGAGCACAGATGTATTAAACTCATACAACTATAATTCTAATTCCGATATTCCTCGTTTGGCGATTGTAGAAGACCCTAATGGCAACTTCTCAAAAGTCCCTGATTATTTTTTGGAAAAAGGAGATTTTTAAGGCTTAAGTCATTGAATCTTTCTTATGAATTTCCACAGCGTTTGATACAAGGAACATTCCTTGCCAAAACCAAGATTCGATTATTTATGAATGGTGAAAATTTGGTGACGTTTACAAGCTATTCAGCATTTGACCCTGAGGTAGGAAATCAGGGAGTTGACGGAGGCCGATTCCCTGTAGCAAAAATGTATAGCGCAGGTATTAATCTTACTTTTTAAAACTTATTAATATGAACAAGAAATATATTTTTTTAGTATTTGTAATTATCTTATTTACATTGCCATCTTGTAAAAAATTTCTCGAATTTGAACCTTATGGTCAGCCTGTCGAATTGTCCAACATGACTGATGGACAGGCAACGCAGGCTATTTATGCACTATATTACTGGCAATATAGAGAGGGCACAATGGGAAGGGGCTTTATGTGGTTTGAAACTTGTAGCGATAACATAATTACAGGGCGTACACAAGCCGAAGCTCAAAACATAAAAACTTTATAGATAATGGGTCTAATACGCGTGATGTGCGGGACAACTGGCCACAAATGTATCAGACAATCAATTACGCCAACAATTTATTAAAACAAGCGCCAAAGGCTACTAAGTTATCCGAGGCAGTTAAAAATAAGGTGTTGGGCCACGCTTACTTTTTTCGTGGGTTTGCCTATTTGTGGTTAGCGCCCTGGTATGGCGATAATGGGCCAAATGGTGGAATTCCAATCGTTACCGAAAAAACGACATTGGATTCAATAGACGTTCCAAGACCGCCTTCCGTTTTGGATAATTATAAAATGATCATTGATGACCTGCAGAAAGCATCTGACTTATTGCCTTGGTTTGATGAAATACCCGAAAATGAAAGAGGCCTCATGCATAAGACGGCTGCATGGTCCTTAATGGCAAGAGCCGCTTTGTATGCCGCTCAATATGATAATTCATATTATGCTAAGGTCGTTGAATATACCAACCTGGTTATCAATTCGGGAAAGCATGCCCTTTTGTCTAAATATGCGGATGTATTTAAGATAGAAAATAATTGGAGCAAAGAATACATCATGAGCGTAACGAGTACTGAAATAGACGGGTCTAAACTGCCGGGTGTGATTTTCCAAAATGGAGGTTTTGGTTACTACAATACATGGGGATATTTTCAACCCACGTTGGAATTGTATAATGCGTATGCACCGGGTGATACACGCCGGAAGGCAACTATTCTGGCTCCAGGGGATACAGCTCAATTTATTGGCCGCCAAATTATTTGGGCTGTCAACCCATCTTCGGTGTCAAGCCCATCAGCATTTACCTTCAGAAAATACTTGGAACCATTTAAGGATGCAGACTGTGTGGGCAAAACTGTTAATCCTAGTAGCGATAATGGAACAACAGATTTAAATATTCCAATTGTAAGATATTCAGATGTGTTGTTGATGAAAGCTGAGGCTTTAATCTGGCAAGGGCAAAACGGAGATCAGCTCCTCAATCAGGTGAGAGTTCGTGCTGGTTTAGCGCCCAAGTCAAATGCAGGTAAAGAAGATTTGAAAAATGAACGCCGATGTGAGTTTGCCTTGGAATTTGGTGTATTCCGCCACTTGGATTTAGTACGGTGGGGCGATGCCAAAGCAGCATATTCTAAACCCTTGCATGGATACAAAGTGAATTTGTCTGGAAATAGTATTGCATCTTTAGATATCATTGAGGTATGGCCTGCAAGAAACTTTGATCCTGCTAAAATCACGTATTTGCTATTCCAAATGTTGAAATTGCAAAGAGCAAGAATCTGAAACAAAATATTGGATATTAACCTTTAATCAAAAGTGTTTAAAATGAAAAATTTTATATTATTCTTTTTTTTGAGTGTTTTGGCCATTATTACTTCGTGTAAGAAAGAAGTAGAATATAAGCCCGACGGGAGATTGAAAGGTCTCGAATTTACAATGCTCCACACCAGCCCAAGAACGGGCACTGTGGTTAATACAAATAAAGATTATTATCGCAAAGGAGAGCAGGTAAAGATTGATCTGACATCTAATTTCGATATCAATAAAATAGATGTAGTGAATTTGAATGTTGGTAAAGTGTTCACCACTCTTAACGTAAATGGGAAGACGGCTGCATACAATATCGCTGTTAATGATTTGAATATTCCACTGGGGCAGAGGGCATCTTTGGCATTTAATGTATATTTTAATGATGATGGGAAAGACGGATTCGACTATCCGTCAATGAAAACCTACAATTTTGATGTAATCAGTGATGTGCCCTCAATAGTGAATTTAAAAAAACAAGATGGAAGTACGGTAGAGCTTAAAACAACAGATTATAATATCGGCAGTTTTAGTGACGATGCAAAAAGGGGAATTGTAGCAACCTTTAAGCCGGGCGTCATATCTTACCTCGATGTAGAAAATTCAAATCTGCTAAAATTTGGCAATAACAGCAATTTTTCGGTAAGCTTCTGGTTTCAGTCCAACGAAAGCACCGATGACCCAGGAATGATGGGAACACTCGATTGGGGCAGCTCCAACAATAAAGGCTGGTTAATTGCTTACCTGGCGGAGGTATAAGAGTGGTGGCCGGAAATGGCGAAGGTACCAAAACTGATTTCAAACAGACAAGTGTTTCTATTAAAGGCACCGACTGGCATTTTGTTACAGTAACCTTCAACCGAACCAGTGAGGCAGTGATTTATATTGATGGCATCAAGGTTGCTTCTGCCGCTATGGTGCCTGTGGATATTGACAATGGAAAAAGTGTAAAAATCAATCAGGATGGTACTGGCGCTTATGATCCTAAACTTGGCGCCAAATATGCCTCTGTCAATTTTTATAATTATGCTTTGTCTGGAGCAGATGTTGCTCAGGTTTATAATGCAACAAAGTAATAAGTTGTTTTTAATTGTACCGGTGGTTATATTGCCGCCGGTATTTTGCTTTTTATAAAGTTATTTGAACTTAAATTGAAACTATGTCATCCAGAAGAAATTTTTACGAAATTCAGGGTTGTTGGCTGCTTCATCTGCATTGCCGATATCAAAAGGTTATGGTGAAAATACCGGCTCGCCTAAATCAATTTCGCCTGAGCATGGATGTCCTCCATACAAAAACACCTATATAAAAAATGTATTCGTTACGGAAAATGAGTTTAGAAACGCATCACGAAAAATTATAGCCTCTCCCGGCTTCGATAAGGCAAAGGGATTATTGCCGCAACCATTTTGGAAAGGAAATAACCAGGCGATAGACATGTATTGGAAAGCATGGGAGATCGCTTTCGGGAATATCAAAGATCCCGATGAAAAGAATGGTTTTATTAGTTCATACATTGATACTGCATATAACGGCAATATTTTTATGTGGGACTCTACCTTCATCACCATGTTTGCAAGGTATGGTTTCAGAGCATATCCTTTTCAACATACTTTGGATAACTTTTATGCCAAGCAACATCCTGACGGATTTATTTGCAGAGAAATATGGGGTGACACAGGTGAGGACTGCTTTCACAGGTACGACCCCACAAGTACCGGCCCAAACCTTATCCCATGGAGCGAATTTGTCTTTTTTAAGCAGTATGGTGATTTGGACAGAATACATAAAATCTTTCCTGTACTTTGTGCTTACTATCAATGGCTGAAACTCAATCATACCTGGCAGGATGGGTCCTATTGGAGTAGTGGCTGGGGCACAGGTATGGATAACCAGCCACGGCTGCAAGCCCAGTATAACCCTATTTTTTCAAATGGGCACATGACCTGGATTGATACCTGTCTGCAACAATTATTTATTGGGAAAATTTTGGTTGACTTTGGTTTTCTGACAGAGCGATGGCAAGAGATTGAGGACATTGAAGATGATGTGAAATTTCTAAAAAGGTATATTAAAGAAAAGATGTGGGATGCAAAATCTTCATTTTTATATGACAGGTATTCGGATGGCACCAAAGGAACGTTGAAGTCAATTGGCGCTTTTTGGGCTTTGTGGACAGATGTATTGGAAAAGAAAGAATTAGAAGATTTTGTAAAACACTTAAAAGACAAAGAAACATTTTTCAGGCATCACCCTATATCTTCAATGCCGGCTAATCATCCCAAGTACCAGGCAGATGGCCGATATTGGCAGGGAGGAGTGTGGGCACCTACAAATTATATGGTATTGACGGGGCTAAAAAACAAAGGGTTTGATTCATTGGCTTTTGAATTAGCCATGAAACATCATGAGCAAGTGTTGGAAGTGTATAAAAATACAGGCACATTTTGGGAGTACTATGCTCCCGAAAAAACCGAACCCGGTTTTCTGGCAAGACCAGATTTTATTGGATGGACAGGACTGGTGCCTATTTCTGTTTTGTTTGAAATAATTTTTGGTATTCAGGCAAATTTAGTTGATAAAACAATAGGTTGGGATGTTAGATTAACAGATGAGCATGGGATTGAGCAGTATCCTTTTGGTAAAAACGGTTTGATTTCCTTCAGGTGCAATAATAGAAAAATATTAATGAAAAACCTTCTATTGTCATTCATTCCAATATTGAGTTCACCTTAAAACTCAGGTGGTCAGGCAGTCAGCAGGTTATTCAGATAAAAACCGGCGAAAACAAAATCTGATGAGCAAAGCAGGTTGATAAAGTAAATGCCGTGAATTCGGTTAATTACATATTGTCTTAATAATTCATTAATAATAATGCAACAAAGGTTATTGATATTTTTTTTTATTCTTTTACTTTTTTCCTGCTCAAAAAAAGATAAGGCCCCAATTGATTATGTTGATCCTTTGATAGGAACAGGTTCTCATGGCCACACGTTCCCAGGTGCAACAATACCTTTTGGTGCCGTGCAGTTGAGTCCTGATACTCGCTTTGGAAACTGGGATGCTTGTTCGGGCTATCATTACAGCGATTCTGCTATTATCGGTTTTTCCCACACTCACCTGAGTGGTACCGGCGTAGCCGATTTGGGAGATATTCTTTTTCATCCAACCACCAAGGAGTTTAAGCCCACATCTGATGGATATATTTTTGACTATTTACTTTTTTCTCATAAAGATGAAATGGCATCTCCAGGATATTATTCTGTAAATTTTAAGCAGGAAGGAATAAAAGCTGAATTAACTGCCACTGCTCACACAGGAATGCACAGATATACTTTTGAAAAGACAAAGGATGCAAATCTGATAATCGACATGCATCATCTTTTGGCAGAGGAAAGTATTGATTCGCTTGAAATTATGCAAACCGGTGAGAATGAGATCTCCGGTATGCGTCGCACTCAAGGGTGGACACCTAACCAGTATGTTTTTTTTGTAGCCCGCTTTTCAAAAAAGTTTAACAGCGTTCAGCATATAAATAATGGTAAAGTATTAAAGGGTAGTGATGTGCCGATCAGTAGCAATCAACAATTTTTTATAAAATTTGGAAAATCAGATGCTACGCCTTTAGTTATTCAGGTAGGTTTGTCGGCAGTAAGCAGGGAAAATGCACTATTAAATCTTGAGGCTGAAAAGGGAGAATTTAATTTTGATTCTGTTCATCATCAGGCTAAGCAAAAATGGGTTGAAGCGCTTTCACAAATAACGGTAGAGGGTGGAAGCGAGGACGATAAGAAAAATTTTTATACTGCCGTATATCACACCAAGTTAATGCCAAACCTAATGAGCGATAGCAATGGTGAATATCGCCGGCATAATATGAAAACAGTTCAACTGCCGAGTGGGAAAAAATATTATTCCGCTTTTTCAATTTGGGATACTTTTCGGGCATGGAATCCACTGCAGACAATTGTAGATACGTCTTTGGTAAATCAAATGATTAACTCCCTTCTTCTTATGTATGATGATACGGGTGAGTTACCTATATGGCCACTTTCGGCAGGTGAAACCGGTACCATGATTGGCTACCATGCAGTGTCGATAATTGCAGATGCTTACCTAAAAGGCATAAGAGGCTTTGATACAGAAAAGGCTTTGCAGGCTATGAAGGTATCGTCTGATATTAATAAAAAAGGATCTGATTATTATACTCGATTGGGTTATATACCCTCTAATATAAAAAGAGAATCTGTATCCTGCGTATTGAGTATGCTTATGACGATTGGTGCATTTCGCAAATGGCAAAGGAAATGGGAAGGCAGGCAGATTTTGAAAAATACCGGCAAAAAGCTTTGTCTTATATTAATGTGTTTGACGGGTTTTCAAAATTTTTCAGAGGGAAACGATTGGATGGAAACTGGGATAATCCTTTCAATCCCTTTGAACCGGGTAGGGCATATACCGAGGCAACCGCCTGGCAATACCGTTTCTTTGTGCCACATGACGTAAATGGAATGGAGCAATTATTTGGCGGCAGCGATGAATTTGTAAAACAATTGGACAGTCTGTTTATTGTTGCTTCTGATATTCAGGGCGAAATGGTTGATATTACAGGTTTGATAGGCCAATATGCTCATGGCAACGAACCTAGTCATCACATGGCTTATTTGTATAATTATGTAGGTCAGCCATGGAAAACTCAGGAGCTTACCCGACGTATATTAAAAGAACTCTATCATCCCACGCCCGAAGGCATTAGCGGCAATGAGGATTGTGGCCAAATGTCGGCCTGGTATATCCTCAGTAGTCTGGGTATTTATGAGGTGTGTCCCGGTTCTAATCAATTTGTTCTTACCACTCCTTTGTTTGAGAAGATAAATATCAATCTGGCAAATGGCAAAACACTGTTAATAAAAGCCATCAATCCAAAAGATAATATTTATATTGATAAAGTAGTTTTAAACGGCAAAGAAATCAATAATAATTATATTACCTATAATCAAATAATGGAAGGAGGCGAGCTCTCGTTTTCATTATCACCTTCTCCAAATACAAATAGAGGTACACAAGTAGATGCGCTTCCCTACTCGTTAACAATCGGACAAAAAGCATCCATTCCATATAATCATGGAGATTTGAATTTATTTATGGGTGAAACGAGTGTTGAATTAGGTTCTGCCACAGCGGGGGCTGTAATTTATTACACGCTTGACGGAAGTACACCTGATACTACTAGTAGTTTATATCAGGCGCCCTTTAGTATTCAGGGTTCACATTTGATACAGGCCATTGCATTTAAGAAAGGCTACCAACCAAGCCGTATATTCTCCATTCAGGCTTCAAAAGCTAATATGGTGAAAGGTGAAACAAACCCCAAAACCGAAAACGGAACCAACTTCAAGTATTATGAAGGGAACTTTAGTAGTGTTAGCCAAATTGAAAAATCAAATGTAAAGGCAAGTGGAATAATAGCGGAACCTACAATTAAAGGAGCTAAACAGACGGATCATTTTGGCTTTGTTTTTTCGGGATATATTTTTATACCGCAGGATGGTGTTTATGAATTTATGACCAAATCAGATGATGGAAGTGTATTATATATTAATAATACAAAAGTGGTGGACAATGATGGTTCTCATGCAGCCATCACTGCTACCGGTCGCATAGCTTTAAAAAAGGGTTTTCATCCGTATAAGTTGATGTATTTTGAGGATTATGAAGGGGAGGAGTTGAGCTGGGCATGGAAGCGTGTTATCGATAAACAGTATGCCCCCATTCCTAAGGAAAATTTATTTGTAAGATAGAAATATAAATGATTATGAAAATAGCTTATTCAAAACCGGTTTTGGCAACTTTGGCGTTTATTTTTTTGGGTTTGTACGCCATAGCGCAGCAGCGCGTTTTAGTACATTCTCACAACGATTATCGCCAACGTGTTCCATTCTATCAGGCGTATGCTCAGGAAGTGTTTTCAATTGAAGCTGATGTTTATTTAACGGCTGATGGAAAGCTGTTAGTAGGTCACGATCGTAAAGATTTAACAAAGAGCGCCACCTTTAAAGATATGTATGTGATGCCGCTTGTCAGGCTTTTTGAGCAGCATGGCGGAAAAGCCTGGAAGGGAAGTGATAATATTTTGCAATTGATGATTGAGCTTAAATCATCTGCCGAACCCACGCTTTCCAAAGTGGTAGCATTACTTAAGCATTATCCAAAGGTTTTTGATCCTATTGCTAATCCCAATGCAGTTCGTGTAGTGATTACAGGCAATGTGCCTAAGCCGGGCAATTTTGCCCAATACCCAAAATTTATTTCTTTTGACGGGCAAATCAATACAGAATATACTCCCGAACAGTTATCGAGAGTGGCTTTAATAAGTCCTCCATTTTTTGAGTATGCCAAATGGAACGGAAAGGGGACACTAACTGCTGATCAAAAATTAAAGGTTACAAATGCAATCCAAAAGGTACATTCTTTGGGGAAGCCCATTCGTTTTTGGGAGCGCCTGATGGTGTTACCGCCTGGAATACTTTACATTCGATGGGAGTAGATATTATCAATACCGATAAAGTAGAAAAATGTATAGATTTTTTTAAGAATTTTGAAGACAAAAACTATAAAATATCGAAAGACCCAAACCATTCTCATGGATTGACTACTACTGATAGATTGGATAAAACAACGTCTGGTTTCAAAGGGTTTGACAGGGAAAAAATACAACTGACAAAGAGTGTGGAAGTGTATCAGCCGACCTATCTGAACAATGCTGCAAATACAAAAGTGAAAAACGTTATTTTTCTTATTGGAGATGGCATGGGCCTGGCGCAAATAAATGCAGCCGAAACCGTAAATAAAGGTTTAACACTTTTCAATTTTAAAAATATCGGTATTCAAATGAACAGTCCTGCAGATGCCTATACAACCGATTCTGGTGCGGGGGGCAGTGCAATGGCGACCGGCGAACCAACCTTTAACCGCCATATCAGTATGGCTGCCGATGGAAAAGCTACGCCTTCCTTAACGGATTACGCTTTTGACAAGGGACTTGCTTGCGGCGTTATTACCTTAGGAAACCTTGCTGATGCAACTCCTGCGGCTTTTTATGGCCATGCCACAGATAGAGACTATACCGACCAACTTACAAATTACCTGCTCGATGGCAAGCTGACACTGCTTGCAGGTGGTGGAATGGGTGTATTTACAGAAAGGAAAGATAAAAATGAGTATTTAGCTAAATTAAAAAAAATATATCGGCTAACCGATGATTTTGAAGAATTAAATAAGGATGATCATAAGGTAATTTGCGCAGATGGCCGTATGGATTTGGCCGCCACCCAAGGAACCCTTGACCTGCTGGCACGAATAACTAAAATGAGTATAGATAAACTGCAAAAAGCAAATGACAAAGGTTTCTTTCTGATGGTAGAAGGAGCCAAAATTGATTATGCGGGTCACTCAAACTCATTACCGGGTTCGATTGTAGAAATGCTAAGTTTTGATATGGCAATTGCTGAGGCGTTAAAGTTTGCCGATAGTAATGGCGAAACTTTGGTGGTGGTTACCGCCGACCATGAAACTGGCGGTTTAACCCTCATTGATGGTGATCGCGAGAAGGGGTTGATTACAGGCTATTATGTAACAGATGATCATACTCCCATTATGCTTCCTGTCTTTGCCTACGGACCTGGTTCGAAGGAGTTTATGGGCATATATAAAAACACTGAAATATTTCACAAAATGAAAAAATTATTGAAATTATAAATATTTACACATGAAAAGAAACCTGCTTTTAGTCGCGGCCTTTTTGTTAACGGCCTATTTTACTTATGGTCAAAAGAACATTACCCTTCAATTTAATAAAGAGGGCCAATTTAAAATAGCTCAATTTACTGATGTACATTGGGATAACAAGTCGCCTAATTGTATTAAAACGACAGAAGTTATAAATTATGTTTTGCAAGTAGAAAAACCTGACTTGGCAGTATTAACCGGTGATATTGTTACAGCGCCACCCACAAAAGATGGCTGGAGGGCTTTGGGAAAAATATTTGAAAAGGCAAAAATACCCTAGGCGGTTGTATTAGGAAATCATGATGCAGAAACGGATTTGACAAGGCAGGAGATTTTGATGTAATCATAAATCTTCCGTTTTTGTTGGGGAGAAGGGATCAGAAATATCTGGTGTTGGAAACTATGTTTTGCCAATTATGGGTTCTAAACGAATGGAATCAGCAGCATTGCTTTATTGCTTAGATTCTCATAACAAACCATCAGCTCATAAATACGGCCACTACGATTGGATTCATTTTGATCAAATAGACTGGTATCGAAAAACGAGCGAGGCGTTTTCAAAGAAAAATAATAACCAACCTCTACCTGCACTGGCCTTTTTCCATATTCCTTTGCTTGAGTATAATAATATTGTAGGGAAAGGGACCACTGTAGGAATAAAAAAGGAAGGTGTCGCTGCTTCTGAAATAAACTCAGGACTATTTAGCTCTTTTATTGAAAAAGCGGATGTAATGGGTGTTTTTGTTGGCCACGACCATAACAATGACTATATTGGCATTGAACATGATATTGCTTTGGCATTTGGCAGAACATCAGGGATAGATGCTTATGGGGTATTGGAAAGAGGAAGTCGGATTATTAATTTATATGAAGGTAAATTTCAATTTGATACTTGGATTCGTACCAGAAAAGGGGTAGAGTTTGCATATTATTTCCCCGCTGGTTTTTCTGCTGATGATGAAGAAACAATGATTTACATGCCTGCCAGGTCTGATGTTAAAAATAAAATATCAGGGCTTTCACTTACCTATTATGAAGGTGGACGATTAAAAAAAATTAACGATATATTTACTAAGGGAAAACTTATTAAAGAAGGAGTAGTCAATAATTTTTCATTACTGCCTGCCAAATCAAGGGATTCATTTGCCCTTGTGTTTAAAGGACTTATAGAAATTCCGGAGAAGGCAGTGTATCGTTTTTATACGTATTCTGATGATGGGTCTAAATTATCAATAGATGGGATAGTAGTGGTGGATAATGATGGTTCTCACAGCGCTCAACGTAAAGAAGGAAAAATAGCATTGGAGCCTGGCTTACACGAGATTGAGTTGATTTATTTTGAAGATTATATGGGTGAAATTTTAGAAGTCGGATGGTCAAGTCGGTTTATAAGAGAAGAATTTATTCCCGACAAAGTACTTTATACTGGGAAATGATAAAAAATTAGAAAACAAACTAACCTCCTGAATGAAGAGGATAGGTAACACTTGCTGATTTGTATTGAGTATGATTTCAGTATAGGATATTGCCTTAGTGCTAAGTGAAAAATACTTCACTTTTTATTCTTCTAGTGTTACCTTTTTATTTGTTACTTTAAGTTTGTAACCTACTCCAATTTTTAAAGCAAAATTTTCTTTTTCGTGGCTTACAGGAAAATTATGGCATATCGGATAATCATATTCTTTTACCAAATCTTTTAAGATATCATCCACTTCCTTGCCAAAAGGTCTTTCAGTGTCCTGCATATCGCTGAAATGGCCAAATATCAAGCCTGCCAATTTGTCTAATTTACCACTGCGTTTAAGCTGATACATCATTCTGTCCAGATTGTATTTTTGTTCGCCCACGTCCTCCAAAAATAGAATTCTGCCTTTTGTTTTTACTTCTGATGTTGTGCCAATGGTGTGTACAAATAGCGCCAGATTTCCTCCTACCAGCTCACCGACGGCCTCCCCGCTTTTGTTGTAAGGATGCGGGTCGCAACTATATTTAGCCCAATTCCCTTCCAAAGCATCTTTTAATGATTGAATATATTTGTTGATATAACCTGCATCGTTAAAGGCAGCCGCCATTGGTGCATGAAGAGAAGAAATATAGTATTTGGAATAAAGATGATTGTGAAATACAGTTATATCGCTGAACCCAATTACCCATTTTGGTTTTTTCTTAAATATTTTAAAACTGAGATCGTCAATTATTCTTCCCATGCCGTAGCCGCCTCTGGCAAAAAGGATGGCTTTCACTTCACTATCATCCATCATTTTCTGAAGTTCATTTAGTCTTTCTTCATCTGTCCCTGAAAAATAGGTTTTTGAGGTACTTCCCAGTGTTTTGCCCACCTTCACATTATAGCCCCACTCTTCCTGCAGTACTCTTATACACTCCGCTGCTTTTTCATAATCCATGTAACCGGCCGGGCATGTTATTCCGATTGTATCTCCCGGATTCAGGTAAGGTGGAGTTTGTATAATCATTATTTAGGTATTAAGGTTTAAAATTATTGAGTTGTTGTATAATTACCTAATCAGAATTAATTTGTAAGATTTATGTTTCTGTTAAGGTGGTTCCCGTGTCTGAAACAGAAAGGAGGTGCATAACGCCACATTTTAAGGCAAAATTATTAATCTGATGACCTACAGGAAAATCAAAACAGACGGGATAGTTGTATTCCTTAATTTTTTCTGCTGTTATTTCGTATATTGTTTTTCCAAAATATTCACCTGGGTCATCTTGTTTGTTTTTTATTCCGCCAACTACTAACCCTGCAAGTTTGTCAAGTTTGCCTGACCTTTTCAGATTCCAGAACATCCTGTCAATGCTGTACAAATATTCTCCTGTATCTTCCACAAACAAAATCTTGCCATCGGTATTAATGTCTGATGCAGAGCAGGAAAGGCTTTCAAGCGTTTTGAGATTCCCGCCAACCAATATGCCTTTTGCCGTGCCGATGCGATTAAAATTATTAAAATCTGCATTATATTCCATCCTCTCTCCCGTTAGTGCTTTTCGTATTGATTCGATGGTATCTTTCTGTTCAGGCATTGCCTCTGCCCACACTTTCGGAAAACTATTGCACATTTTTGAATGAATGGAAGCTACACCTACCTTCATCAGCAAGTGTGAGTGAAGTACAGTAATATCACTAAAGCCAATAATCCATTTGGGGTTTGCTTTAAACTTTTTCCAGTTCAGTTTGTCAATAATTCTCACGAAACCATATCCGCCTCTGGCACACATGATGGCTTTTATCTGTGGGTCGTCCAGCATCATTTGAAAGTCGTTTAGCCTTTCTTCGTCTGTGCCGCCGTATGTATAATCTCGTTTACCAATGGTGTAGCCGACCCTTATTTTGAACCCCCATTGCTGCATGAGTGCGGCTGAGGGTATGATGTCTTCTCTTAAAATATATCCTGCCGGAGAGGTGATACCTATCATATCTCCGGTTTTCAGATAAGGCGGAGTCAATATTTTCTGAAACTCATTTTTTGATGCAATGATGTTTGCAGAAGGTAAACCAGTGCCGACTAAAACCAAAGCCGAAGAAGAAATAAATTCTTTTCTGTTCATTACTTTCAAAATCCTTTCTGTAATTTGAAAGACGTAAATATAGCAAAACAGGTTTTATTGAACCGAAATATTTATTATTGACCATTGTTATTTACTATATTTTTACATTTCAGGGTGGTTTCAAAATAATTAATCAGTAAGTATGATGATAAATGATAATTTTGTTTCGAATGAACGATTATCTGAGTTTTAAAATCATTAAGTATGCATTGGTTGGCTTGTCTGGTGTTGCAGTTGATTTTTCTGCTACTTGGATAGGGAAGGAAGAGATAAAGCTTAATAAATACCTTGCAAATTCCATAGGATTTTCATTAGCAGTAACCAGTAATTATCTGTTGAATCGATATTGGACATTTAATGATTTTGAAGCGCCTATCGGACCTCAATATTTAAAATTTATTATTATTTCAGTTGTAGGGTTGGGCTTAAATAATCTGTTTTTATTTCTGCTTTTAAAAAAACTACGCACAGATTTTTATTTTTCAAAACTTTTGGTTGTTGTGCTAATTTTTCTGTGGAATTATACTGCTAACTATTTTTATACATTTCACCAGTAACAACTAAAAAGTTTGAATCTTTCAAAGCAGGATTTTTCGAGCGCCTCTCTGTCATCAGGATGAGAAATATGGATAAGCGCTTTTGCACGCTGCCTCATATTTTTCCCGTGCAAGTAGGCTACTCCGTACTCGGTTACCACATAGTGCATGGCCTCTGGTGGTTACCACTCCTGCTCCCGGTTTCAGTACAGGTACAATTCGTGGCAAACCTTTTCTGGTGCGGCTGGTTATGGCGGTAATGGGTTTGCCGCCTTTGCTTAATGATGCGCCGTACATGAAGTCCATTTGCCCACCAATGCCACTGTAATGATAGGTGCCAATACTGTCGGCACATATCTGTCCGGTAATATCCACTTCTATCGCACTGTTTATGGCCACTACGCGGTCATTGCGCATGATTACATGCGGATTGTTTACATAATCAATATCCAAAAAAGCAAAAGAAGGATTGTCATCAATAACCTTGTATAATTTTTCGGTACCGACGGCAAAGGAAGTAACCGTTTTGTTAGGGTGAATTTTTTTGTATTTATTATTCACTACATCGTCCAGATATAACTGAATAATTCCATCACTGATCATCTCCGAGTGTATCCCCAGATTCTTATGGTTGGCAAGGCTTTTAAACACCGCATCGGGAATAGTTCCTATGCCCATTTGCAAAGTGCTTCTGTCTTCAATAAGATCGGCAATATACCTGCCAATTATCATTTCATCTTCAGTAGTTTTTGATGCATAATCTGTTTCGGACAGTTTTTCATCGTGCCACACCAGTTTAGTAAACCGCTTTACATGAATCATACTGTCGCCATGTGTGCGGGGCATTTGTGGATTTACTTCACCTATCACAAGTTTTGCATTGTCAACAGCAGTTCGGGCAATATCAACAGATGTGCCCAGCGAACAATAGCCGTGTTTATCCGGAGGCGATACTTTAACTACTGCCACATCTAAGGATAGTATATCTCCTTCAAACAATTCGGGTATATCACTCAAAAATACCGGTATATAATCTGCCCTGCCACTATTTACCGCCTCACGTATTGGCGTAGAAACAAAGAGGCTGTTTATGTAAAAAGCATTCCGGTATTCCGGTTTTGTAATTTCAATATCTCCCTGTAGGGTGATAGATACAATTTCCACATTTCTCAACCTGTCTTTCTGTTTAGCTAATTCATTTATTAAATACAAGGGTGTGGCTGCGCTTCCATGAAAAAATACCCGTTGATTACTTTGAATTAATGATAACGCCTCCTCGGCAGAAACGTATAAATGCTTTTCCATATAACTTCGTTTGTTATGGCAAAGTAACACAGAAAATCATGCAAAAAATATGATTTTTGACATGGTAAAATATTATTTTCAATAACCCTGAGTGCTATTATTTGGGGAGTACCTGTAAGATTTTTTCTATCGTCATATTTCCTTCAAATCCTCCAATCAATTTCCCTGCTTTGTTGTAAAAAGCATGGTAAGGAAGGTTTTTGATATTAAAGTAAACCGGCAAAATATAGGCATAGTCTCTGCCAACAACTATATTGGGATGAATTCCAAGGTTATAATTTTTAATAAAACCTCTCATGTCTTTAAGCGGGTAGGTGGTAGCCATTACAATTTGAATATGTTTCAGCTTGTCTATGTTTTTCACAAATTCTTCGGTTTCGTGCTGGCAGTGATCACATTCAGGACTGAAAAAAATAATCATCATCGGTTTCTTTTTATCTCTCTTTGCCTTTATCTCCCAACCTGAACTATCGGGTAATATCAGCCTTACCGGAGGCAATGTCTTTGTTTGCAGATATTGAGGTACCTCATTTTGAGCAAAAATTACTTGGGTAAACAGAACAGATGCTAACAATAAAAAAAATCGTTTCATAAAAGTTTATTAAAATAAATTCACTGATAGACTGCGAATAATACAAAATTAGTTGCAAACAAATGCCAATATTTTGTAAAAAGAAAAAAATATTTGGAAAATTACGGAAACATCGTAATTTTGTTTTAAAATCGTAAGATATGATTAAGTTAACAGTACAGGAAGAAGCCGTAATGCAAGCCATCTGGAAGGTGGGCGAGGGGCATATAAAAGCGTTTATGCAGGAAATGGATAAGCCGGGACCTTATACAACAATTGCATCAACGGTTAAAAACCTTGGGAAAAAGGGATATATCTCTGGTCGGCTCTTTGGAAATGTTTATGTGTATAAGCCGCTCATTTCTGAGCAGGAGTATATGAAAAAATTTATGGGCAACTTAGTAAAAGACTATTTCAGCAATTCGTACAAGGATCTGGTTAGTTTTTTTGTAAAGCAGGAAAAACTGTCAGCGACAGAATTGAAGGAAATCGTAAAAATGATTGAAAGCGGAAAGAAGAAGGGATAGTTTTTTAAGTAAAGAAATGAAGATGGTGGCCTGATTCCAAAAGGTTAACAACCATGATATTGTTATATGTCAAAAAAGAATAAATGCCAATAGTTATAGATTATATTGCCAAACTCAGCCTGGCTCTGGCGGTTGTATATATTTTTTATGCTTTATTTTTACGCAGACTCACTTTTTATAACTTTAACCGGTGGTACCTGCTGGGATATACTGCGTTTAGTTTTATTATACCGTTGATAAACATCATGCCCGAACTTAAAAGAAAAGAATTTGATAAAACAAATTTACTTACATGGATTCCATCTTTGGGAGTGGATCACTTAACTGTCGAAAAGAGTTTTTTTCAGACTGTGGGTTTGTGGGATTTGGCTTTGATGCTTTTTTTCACCGGTTCGTTATTATTATTGATGAAATTTTTATTCAAATTTTATTCATTTAAAAAAATGAAAAATAGCGCCAGATTGATTTCCGGCGAGCTAACTAAAATATATCAATTAGATGCAGATATTGCGCCATTTTCCTTTGGCAATGCCATATTTATAAACAAAGAAAAGCACACTGATGAAGAACTTCAGGAAATCATCAGGCATGAATTTGTTCATATCAAACAAAAACACACGCTTGATATAATCTGGTGCGAGCTTCTTTGTATCATCAACTGGATGAATCCTTTTGTATGGTTGTTAAGAAAGGCTATTAAACAAAACCTGGAGTTTATAGCAGATGATAAAGTTTTGCAACACGGATATGACAAATCGGAATACCAATACCTTTTATTGAAAGTAATGGGCAACCGCCAATTTGCTTTCACCAATCACTTTAATTTTTCATCCTTAAAAAACAGAATCATTATGATGAATACAATAAAAAGCGCAAAAATTCATTTAGCCAAATTTTTATTCCTGCTACCGGTTATTGCCGTGCTCCTGCTGGCTTTTAGAAGAGAAGTGAAAGAAAAAATGATGACCAATCTTCAAGATATGGTTCCTACTGCATTGATATTGAATAAGGACACAATACCTCCCGGCGCTGTAAACAAACCCGTGAATAATAAAGGCCAATCTGCCCCTGTTGAAATAAAAATCAGAAATGAAGATGGTCGTAGGGTAGATAAGCCAAGGGCAAATGAAAGACCTTTAATAGTTGTTGATAATGAAATTATATCTGAAGAAGAAATGTCAAAAATAGCGCCAGATCAGATTAAGGAGATTTCAGTATATAAAGACAAATATGCCACCGATAAATATGGTGAAAAAGGTAAAGATGGAGTAATTGAAATCAGATTAAAATCAGTTAATTCGCAACCGGATTATAATAAGGAGGGTACATCATCAAAAAACCAAAATATTATTGACGATTTAAAAATCAGGGGATTGAAGGGGAGGCCTTTATTTGTATTGAATGAAAAGGTTGTATCTTCAGATGAAGTGTCAAAAATTTCCCCCGAGGACATTGAATCCATTTCAGTATTAAAGGACAAATATGCCACCAACAAATATGGTGAAGCAGGTAAAAATGGAGTAATTGAAATCAGATTAAAATTAGTAAATGGGGCGTCTTCTTATAGTATAGATGCATCAAATTCAAAAACGCTCAAACCCGAAATTAGTATAAGGTTAAGGGGTACGCCGAGCCATGAAAATCCTTTATATGTAATTGATAACAGATTATCGTCTAAGGATGAATTGTCAAAAATATCTCCCGATGACATTGAATCCATATTTGTTTTGAAAGACAAAAGCGCTACATCAAAATATGGTGATTTGGCTGCAAACGGAGTCATTGAAATTACGACTAAGGATGGAAAAGTTATTGCTTATGATAAAGGTAATGGCATTACTATTTTAGCAGATTCCATTTACATTAAGACGAATAAATAAAGATAGAAACTAAGCTATAAATCTGATTATGATTTACGGCAAGCATCAACTTTACACCACCTGATAAATATCCTTATAGTTACGGCCAAGGCCATCATAATCGAGGCCGTAGCCAACCACAAATTTATTGGGGATAACAAAGCCCACATAATCAATTGGGATATCGTACTGTGTCATTTCGGCTTTGTGCAGTAAAGAAGCAATTTTTAAAGAAAGTGGTTGCTGGTGAATAAGTTTTGGCAAAAAATAGTGCATTGTTTTACCGGTATCAATAATGTCTTCCAAAATGATTACGTGCTTCTGATGCAGGTCTTCATCCAGCCCGATAGTGGTGGCTACAGAGCCGGTTGATTTCATGCCTTTGTAAGATACTAATTTTATGAAGCATATTTCGCTGTCAATGGTTAGATGCTTAAAAATATCGGCGGCAAACATGAATGAGCCATTTAGGATGGCAATGAAATATACTTTCTTTCCCTGATAGTCAGCATTTATTTGTTCGGCCAGCTCTTTGATTCTTTTTTGTAGTTGGTCTTCGGTAAGATAGATTTCAAAGTCATTGTCATTTACTTTGATGTTGGCCATAAAAATACTATTAATTAAATCCGGTAATGTTGAAATTATTGGTTTCCTGCAAAGATAATTTAGAGCCAATTGCAGGTAATGTAAATTTTGAAAGATTGTTATATTTCAAAAGAGATTCAAGCCTGATGCCTTCTGACTGTGCTATATCGTAGATATTTTCGCCCGGTTTTACCTCATGAAATATATTTTCACCCATTGTTCTTTTAGGTTGTAAAAATACCAGCATATCTTTTGGAGCAATATCTGATGTAAAGGGAAAATCATTGAAGTCAAATAATCGGTTTTTCGTCATATTGAACTGACTTGCAATTTCCGGTAGTGCAGTGCCTTTTTTTACAAAAATCACTCTGGTATTATTGATTTTAAATTCTCCCGTTGGATATATGGGTGCCGGTTCGGGAACAATTTCAGGTTCAATTGTCTGTTTTTGCACTGCTAAATGTTCCTTTATTTCATCAGGCATTTGTGTTTGACCAAGCCCTATCATGGTATATTCCTGCAGGTTGTATTTTTCTATCAGGCCAATAAGAAGTTGCGGATATTTTGGATTGGTAGCATAACCGGCCCTTTTCAAACCCATTGCCCATCCTCTGAAATCTGTAGGATCCAGTTGAAACAGCGAAGCATAACGAGAGCGATTTTTCAGAAAATCGGAATGGTCTTTGTAAGACTGCATGGCATCTTCATACATCATAAACCTCTCTTTGGGGCGGTCATCATCATGAAGTACATAAGGACCATTATATCCTTCCTTGCATTTAATACCGAAATGGTTATTTGATTTTAGCACCAATTCACTTTGTCCTGCCATTGTTTCATGTATGCCCTGAGCCAGTTTGATAGCCGCCGGCACACCTGTTCGTTGCATTTCCTCAATGGCAATGGTACGGTAGGTTTTTATATAATTTTCAATAACCTCAGCCTTTTGGCCGTAAGAAATAACAGTTATCAATAATAAAAGAATGTTTGCGGTAAGTTTTTTTATCATCTTTCTTTGTAATTACAGTTTTCGCAATAAATATAACCCGTCTCTTATGGTAAGTATAACTTTTTCAATATCAGTCTGTTGTCTAATGAATTCATTGAAGGCCTTTATTGCTTTTGCGCTTTTCCCTTTTGGTTCTTCTTCCAAAGCCTTGCCATGAAAAAAAATATTATCCACTAAGATAAAGCCTTTTTCCTTTACTGATGGTAAAATCATTTCAAAATAATCTATATAACCTTGTTTGTCAGCATCTATGAACACCAGGTCCCATTCTTCCTGCAATGATGGTATCACCTCCAACGCTTTACCGGTGTGTAATTTTATTTTTGAATATAACGCAGATTTTTTGAAAAAATTGTCTGCAATGGCAGATGTTTCTTCACGTCTTTCTATTGTATGTAAAACGCCGTCATCAGTGAGGACCTTCGGCAAGGCACAATGCGCTATAGCCGGTGAAGGTGCCAATCTCCAAAATTCGACTTGGTTTTATCATAAAGCTTATCATTCGCAATAGCTGCCCTTGCACATGGCCACTCAGCATGTGAGGTTCTGTATGATGCTGATGGGTGTATTCATTAACCTCCGCCAACAAAGCATCCTCTTTTGTAGTAAATTCGTTTGCAAACTGCGATAATCGTTCAAAGTCCATCATCCGTAAAAAGTATTTTCTCTAAAACCTTAAAAATCAATTTGTAATCAGTAATCTGCAATCAGCAATCTGTTATTTAAAGAACACTATCCTGTTCCAGTTCATGAGCCTCCACCCGCTTCGAAATGAAGAATAGGCCAATAAATGCCAGCGATGCATTAATAATTATCAATTCTAAACCAATTTTATATCCACCTAACCAGTTCAGTTTGTTCACACCTTCATCTATTACGAAGCTGATAATGGGTGCAGCAAAGCAAATGATTGGAACCAGTTTGTCCACGGGCCTTCTTTTTACAAAAATGCCAAAGGCAAAGAGTCCAAGAAGCGGACCGTAGGTATAGCCTGCTATTTTTAGGATAACATCAATAATGCTGCTACTGCCAATCCAGTAAAAAACCATTACAAACAAAAGAAACAAAAAGGCAAAGGTTAAATGCACCCGCTGCCGAAATCGTTTCTTTTCTTTATCAGTCATTGTCGGATTTCGGTTAATGCCGGCAATATCAATACAAAATGAAGAGGTAAGCGCCGTCATAGCGCCATCTGCACTGGGGAAGAGCGCAGAAATGAGCGCAATAATAAATATAATGGAAAGCGCATGAGGCATGTGATGCACGGCGAGCTGCGGAAAAATGGAGTCTCCCATTACGTTTTTACCATCCAGCAGGAATGTTTTTGCAGGTACGCCGTTATTTACAACCTCTGTAAATGTTCCGCCCACAGTTTGGCCATACAGGTAAAGAAGGCCGCCCATATACAAAAACAAGCCAATTACTACCAACATGATGAAAGCCAGGGAAACCATATTCTTTTTGGAGTCGCGCAAGTTGGTAACCGATATGCTTTTTTGCATCATTTCCTGGTCGAGTCCGGTCATTGATAGCGTGATAAACATCCCCGCCAGAATTTGTTTGGGCCAGAAAAGGGTAGAATTCATATCAGTATGAAACACTCTGGAAAGTTGCTGGCTTCGAAGCATATCTAAGCTCTCGGTTACGCTGATACCCATATTGTGCAGTATAAAAATGATACCGGCAATGAGGCCGGTAAGCATTCCTGTGGTTTGCAGGGTGTCTGTCCATACAATAGTTTTTACGCCTCCTTCAAAGGTGTAAAGGATAATCATTATTAAAATAAATATGGTTGACACCCAAAACGGAATGCCAAAACTATCAAGAATAGTGGTTTGCAAAATAACTACTACCAGATACAGCCTTGCCGTGGCGCCCAGCAATCTGGAAATAATAAAAAACCAGGCGCCGGTCTTGTAGCTCATCATACCCATACGGGTTTTCAAATAACTATATATAGAGGTAAGTTTCAAGCGATAGTACAACGGCAGCAATACAAAAGCTATCAGCAGATAGCCTATAAAATAGCCAAAAACAATTTGCATGTATGCAAAAGAATTCATCCCCACGGCTCCGGGCACACTTACAAAAGTAACGCCACTGAGCGAAGTGCCAATCATTCCAAAGGCCACCAGCATCCAGTTGCTTTTACGGTTGCCGATAAAAAAAGACTCGTTATCACTTCCCTTACTGGTTTTAAGAGCAACAACTAATAGAAGTATGAAATAAGCAATAACAACCGAAAATAAAAATCCTGCAGACATGTTATATTTTTTTGGTAAAATAAGTAAATCGTTAAAAAATTTTTTAAAAGTAGCAAAAAATACTTTCCTTTTGCAATGAATAAAGAAAAAACTATGATGATAAATGCAATAGCGGTGTTTTGTGGGTCGCAATCAGGGGGAAATGGCCGTTTTTCTGATCAGGCTGTTCTGGTAGGTAAGCTGATTGCTCAAAGGAATATAAAAATTGTATATGGTGGCGGCAATGTAGGGTTGATGGGTTTGCTGGCCAATGCTGCTTTGCAGGAGGGAGGCTGTGTAACAGGTGTGATTCCGCAGATATTGGACAAAAGAGAAAGGTCGCACAGAGGGCTTACAGAGTTATTGGTAGTAGAAGATATGCACACTCGCAAAAAGAAAATGTATGAACTCTGCGATGCTGCCATCATTTTACCGGGCGGATATGGCACGCTTGATGAGTTTTTTGAAATGATTACCTGGAACAATCTCAATATTCACGATAAGGATATTTTCATATTGAACACCGATGGATTCTACAACCATCTGCTCGATCACTTTGCGATGATGCAGGAACAGGGCTTTTTGTACGAAAACCCGATGGAAAGAATAACAGTGGTCGATTGTCCTGAGGAATTAATCCTTTCAATTTTTCATTAAACCACTGCAATTTTTCATACAACTCATTGATTTCTAAAGATGAAGATTACAAAAGTTAAAAATAGGATAAGTTGAAAAATGGCATCCTAATTCCCTAAAATATATTTGGCACCTACCGAAAATGAAGATATATTTCCTATACCTATTCCTGCATTGAAACTACTGGTTTTTGTCGTAGAGTTGGGATGGTCATATATTGCATAAACCAGATTGCTTAATCCAGTTTCAATTTGCCATTTGGGATGAAGAGCATAGGAAATGCCGGGATATAAAGAATATGAAATTCTGTAGGCTTTATTATTTGTAGCGCTGCCACCTGCATTTGATGTAAACTTATTTTCTGCGTATGAAAATGAAAGATTGTTTTCCAAAAAAACATAAAAACCCGAATTACCAAGATTGCGGTATCCTCTCGTAAAGCCTCCAAGACCTAATGAATTGATTGTCGATTTATTAACCCCATTGTTTGCAAGTTGTTGTTTTGAAGTGGTTTTCCCTAATATTATTTGACCGCCAATAATAAAATTATCTTTAATTGCCTTACCATAGACCGGAACAAAATTGAAAACGCGATTGGAATTGGCCGTTTCAGTACCAGAGCCGCCTTGAGTACTATAAAAGTTAATTGTTCCACCTAACAAATTGGCTCCTTTGTTGATTTGGGCATTCAAGGACATTAGGGTAATAATGGCACCAAAAGCATTGCTAATTTTTTCATTTGATTAAATTTATTGTTTTGGAAAATCCCGTTGTTTATAAAATTGAAGCTAAATAATAATGTTTAACAGTTATGCATTAATTATTAAAATTAATTTCGTACCCATTGGTCAAAACTATCTCCTAAATCCAGTAATTGGAAAAACAACCCTGTTAATGTTAAGAGAAAATGGGTTTAAGTACTGAAAAACAACCTCCAGAAAATGGGAAATTTGAGTTCAAATAAATAATTCTTTGATAATTTGTTGAAAAACCCATCATTAATTATCTTTAGCACATTCATACACCATAAAAAATTGAAGAAAATAATATGGATTTACTAAAAAGGAGATTTAAGGAGCAGGCTGATATACTTGCCTTGGAAATTAAAGAGATTATTAAAGAGCATGGAGAAACTGTGATTGAGCAAACCAAACTGGCTCAAATTTATCAGGGGATGAGAGGAATAACGGCCCTTGTAACCGAAACCTCCTTGTTGGACTCTCAGGAGGGAATAGAATTCAGGCGCAAAACAATACATGAACTACGCGACAAATTACCAAAGGTCAAAGGCGGGTCTGAACCACTTCCGGCAGGGTTGGTTTATCTGATGCTTACCGGTGAAATGCCCACTGCTGACGATGTGGAGCATTTGAGCTCGGTGTTGCAACGTCGCAGTCACATACCTTTGTATGTTTTTGACACGATGCGGGCCTTGCCCAAAGAAACTCATCCGATGACTATGTTTGTGGTGGGTGTGATGGCCTTGCAGGGAGAAAGTCATTTTGCAAATAGATACGCAGCAGGCGATTTGCCTAAAAGCGAATACTGGGAAGCTACTTTTGAAGATGCATTGGACCTGATTGCCCGAATTCCGCATATTGCAGCCTATGTTTACAGAAGAAAATATAAGCATGGCCGCGCCATTCAGCCCGATGGGTTGCTCGATTGGGCAGGAAACTTTGCCCACATGCTTGGTTATGATGATGAGGAGTTTAAGGAATTAATGAGGTTATATATGGTTATTAATGCCGACCATGAAGGAGGAAACGTGTCTGCGCATACCACCCATTTGGTGGGTTCAGCATTGAGCGATCCTTATCTGAGTTATGCCTCCGGTATGAACGGACTGGCAGGCCCTTTGCACGGACTGGCCAATCAGGAGGTAATTAAGTGGATATACGATATGCAGGAACACCTGAATACCAAAGAACCTTCATCGGACCAAATTGCTGAGTATGTTAAGAAAACACTGGCCTCAGGTAAAGTAGTTCCCGGATACGGACACGCCGTGTTGAGGCAAACAGACCCCCGTTTTGCGGTGCAGATGGATTTTGGCAAAAAACACATGCCGGATGATCCATTTGTAAATATTATTTGGCGAATTTACGAAACCGTGCCACCCATTTTACAATCATTGGGCAAAATAAAGAATCCCTGGCCAAATGTGGATGCGCATAGCGGCGCATTGTTGATGCACTATGGAATGGTGGAGCATGAATATTATACCGTTCTTTTTGCTGTGAGCCGCGCATTGGGCGTGCTGTCAAGCCTGTGCTGGGACAGGGCACTAAATATGCCGCTCGAAAGGCCAAAATCGGTTACTACGGCAGCCGTAAAGAGGTGGCTGAACAAAGAAGTGGAAAAGCTGGGAGATTAAACATTGATTTTTAGCATTTTATTTTGTCAGATTTTTATTTTTTGGTATGGTTTTTAATTTGTATATTTAGGGAAGTTTTAAAAACTATTTAATCACATATTAAAAACTTGAATTTATGAAAAATCGAGACAAAATCCTCCTTGGAATTCTTGGCGCTGCAGCTGCCGGAGCGGCAATTGGTCTGTTGTTTTATACCGAAGAAGGTAAAAAAACAAGAAAAAAGATAAAAAATACTACAAACGACTGGGCAGATTCTTTGGGAAGTGTCATTGCTTCAGGAAAAGAAACGCTATCCGATTTCTCGCACAAGGCAGCAAAGGAAGCAAAACATCGTATGGACAAATTGAGAGGGAAAGCCGAAGGCCATATCTCTGAATTGAAAGATGAGTTTGTGAATTAATAAATAATAGTATTCTGGCAGCGAATTACTCGTTGCGCACTATTAAAAAAATCCGGTTAAAGATACAATTGTAGGTATTTAGCCGGATTTTCTTTATTTTGTAAATATAAATTCAAAATTATGTTTGAAATAAAAAATCATGTGGAAAATGTGATGGACAATATGGAGGAGATTGCCCAAAATTATTATGACCTTACGGTTGTTAATGCAGTAAGCAAAGGCAGTAAGTTGGGCTCCTCCTTTGTTATCAATGCCATAATTTGCGCTCTGGGATTTTTGTTTTCCTTTTTGCCGGTTTCGGAGCCAGTTATTGGATTGGACAAAGGTTGGAAAGCCCCATGCTTGGATTTTTTATAGTGGCAGGTTTTTTATTATTGGTTTTAATTATCATTGTTGCGTTAAAGGGCAAAGTGATTCAACCCTGGATTCGTAATATAATAATCAGAAATATTTATGACAGAGATTAAGACAAAAATTAGCTCTTATGAAGATTTGATGGTCGAAAAAGACCGTTTAAGGGCCAGTATCAAATATAGCAAGGCAAATATCAGCGGCTCCATTGATGGAATCAAGGATGAGTTGAACCCTTTTACCGGGATTTCAAGAAAAGCCGGTGAACTTTTTTTCGGCAGGAACAGCCAGCCCTCTGGTGAGCTATGGAGTAACTAATGCTACAAACTTTTTACTTCATAAGGTGATTTTAAAAAATGCAGGATGGCTGCCAAGGCTCATTTTACCTCTGGTAGTAAAAAAAATATCAGCATTGTTAGCGCCACAGTTGAATGATAAAATTACTTCGGGAATACATCAGGTGGCTGATTCAATTCGCAATACAGAATTACAGGATGTTTTGCCCGATGAAAAGCCCGGATTGTTACAGTCCGCCTCCGAAATCGTTTCAAATACGGGGAATAAAGTAGCCGGAAAACTTAGGACAGCAGCAGACAAAGTGCGGTCCGAGCCGGTGCCGGCCAAGAAAGACCATTCTGTTTTGGCAAGAAGCCTTTATTCATTAGCCGGAAAAATAAGAGGCTAAAGATAAAATCCATATTTCTCCAGTTATGGTCAGTAGAAGACTATATTGTGCTGCTACATTTATCATTTGGATGGTTTTATGCGAAAAAATTTATCTTGGTTTGGTAAAAATAGCGCAATCACCTACTTTTGCATCCCTGTCGGGGATTAGCTCAATTGGAGCAGAAGCGCTTGCATGGCATGCAAGAGGTCGTCAGTTCGACTCCGATATCCTCCACTCCTCAAAGGCAATCTTCGGATTGCTTTTTTTGTTATATTTGGCTATTGGAGGCAATACTAAAGGTCAGTTGATTATCATAATTTTGAAATATAACGATCGAAAACATGCGCCACCTTAAATCGAATAACGAATGCAAAAGCAAGCGGCACTTGAAAAGATCAAATCATTGGTTGAACGATTTGAAGAGCAAAAGGAATTTTATGTAAAATCAGAATACAACGAAACGCAAACAAGACGCGATTTCATTGACCCGTTTTGGAAAGCGCTTGGTTGGGATATTGATAATGAAAACGGATATGCCGAAAGTTACCGCGAAGTTATTCACGAAGACCGTGTAAAAGTGGGCGGTGCCACCAAAGCGCCCGATTATTCTTTCAGATTAGTAGGCGGCAAACGTCTCTTTTTTCTGGAAGCCAAAAAACCGAACGTAATAATTAAAGATGAAATAGCTCCGGCTTATCAGGTTCGCAGATATGGCTGGAGCGCCAAAATGCCCATTTCGTTGATTACCGATTTTGAAGAATTTGCTATTTACGATTGTACCACAAAACCCAAGCCTACCGACAAAGCCAGCAACGGACGTATAAAATACCTGACTTTTACTGATTATGTAAAAGAGTTCGATTTTATTTGGGACACCTTTTCCAAAGAACGGGTTCTTAAAGGAAGTTTTGATAAATACATTACTTCCGATAAAAACAAAAAAGGAACCACAACCGTTGATGCCGAGTTTTTGCAATCGCTCGACAAATGGCGTGTTGAACTTGCCTTAAATATTGCCTTGCGCAATAAACACGTAAATGAGGAAGATCTCAATTTTGTTGTTCAGCACATCATTGACCGCATTATTTTTCTCCGCATTGCCGAAGACAGAAGCGCCGAGCGATACGGAGAATTGCAGGATACTGTTAAACTCGGTAATTATTACCAAAACCTTCTGGAACGGTTTCACTTTGCCGACCAAAAATACAATTCGGGCTTGTTTGATTTCAGGAATGACAAAATCAGCGAAAAAATAATCATTGATAACAAAGTAGTCAAGAGCATCATTACAGAACTGTATTATCCTGTTTGTCCTTATGAGTTTTCGGTTTTAAGCGTTGAAATTTTAGGAAGCGCTTATGAGCAGTTTCTGGGCAAACAAATCACGCTTTCAAAAGGCGGCAAGTCCGTTATTGAAGAAAAGCCAGAAGTAAGAAAAGCCGGCGGCGTTTACTACACGCCGCAATATATTGTGGATTATATTGTAAAAAATACGGTTGGAAAATTAGTAGATGGTTCGACAGGTTCACCACTCACACCAAAGAGATAAGCCAACTAAAAATTTGCGACCCAGCTTGCGGCAGTGGTAGTTTTTTAATTGGTGCGTATCAGTTTTATTGAATTGGCACAAAGATTATTATAACAACGGGGCTTCTATAGGTTCAGCATCCGCTATTGCAAAGGGAAGGAAAAACGATGTGTTAACACCAACAGGTGAACTGACCACCGCCGAAAAGAAACGCATATTGCTCAACAATATTTATGGGGTGGACTTGGATAGTAATGCAGTGGAAGTAACCAAGCTGAGTTTGCTTTTGAAGTGTATGGAAGGCGAAACCAAAGAAACAATCGAAGCACAATCTAAGCTTTTTCACGACCGCATTTTACCAACGCTGGATAACAATATCAAAAGCGGCAACAGCCTGATTGACCTGAATTATTATGATAATGAGCTTGACTTTGGCGAAGAAGGAAAAGTAAAGCCCTTCTCCTGGCAAAAAGCATTTCCCGAAGTGTTTAACATTAAAAAGGCATCAGCAAATCAAGATTTTAGAAATCAATTTCAAAAAGTAAAAAAACTCAAAGATGAAACCCATGATTTATTAAATAAATACATCGTTTCCGAACCAGAAATAAAATATGGAAATATTAGAAGAGGATTTGATATTGTAATTGGCAACCCACCTTATGGCGCTTTGTTCAGCGATTCGGAAATACATTATTTAAAAAATCGATATCAAACTTCTGTATGGCGTGGCGAAAGCTACTTAATGTTTATCGAGCAAGGATTAAAGTTGCTCAAAGAAGATGGGATTCTTGGATTTATTATTCCCGATACATTGCTCAATCTGAGTTTTACGCAGCCTGCAAGAGAGCTGCTGCTTCGTAATTCTAAATTAAATGAAATTGTTGGGCTGCCTTCAAATGTTTTTCGGGAGCAACAGTAGATACGATTATTCTTCTTACAGAAACAGCAGATTAACTACAAATAGTTATCATAAAGCAAATATTTGGGTAAAAACCTTTGGCAAAAAGCAAACTATTTCTTCCGTTGAAAACCCACAAAAAGAATTTTATGCAAAAAGCAAAGATTGGTTTGAGCAAAATGCCTTTAATCTTCAAACTGATAACTCAGAAAGAGAATTATTAAACAAAATTGAATTAGGCAAAAGCGTTATAAATGATATTGCAGAAATGTATTCAGGAATAAAATCTTATGAAGTTGGTAAAGGTAAACCTGCACAAACAGAAAAAATAAGAGACGAAAAGCCATACACATCAGAAACTAAAGTTGATAAATCGTGGCAGCCATTTTATGACGGGAAACATATAGGTCGTTATCAATTATTATGGAGAAATAATAATTGGATAAAATACGGAGAATGGCTTGCAGCACCACGCAATCCTGAAAATTTTGTGAATGAAAAAATACTCATTAGAAAAATCACAGGGAAAACACTATTGGCTACTTATATTCCCGAAACTTCCTATTGTAACACATTGCTTTTTGTATTAAAACTGAAAAATAAAAAATATACTTATAAAAGTATTTTAGGTATTCTTAATTCTAAACTTATTGGTTGGTATTTCAGAAAAAGATTTCAGATAAGTGATGATGATACTTTTCCGCAAATTATGATACGGGACATTTTGCAGTTTCCTATTCCGAAAATGGAAACAAAAACACAACAAACTGAAATCATCAAATACATTAACCAACTCTTGCAACTCAACAAAGACATACAAACCGAAACATTGCCCGGCAAAATAGACCAGCTAAAAAGCAGGATTGAATATGCAGAAGGTAAAATAAACCAATTAGTTTATGAGCTGTATGAACTTACTTCTGAGGAAATAAAACTTATTGAAGCTCAATAACAAAATAACGGAGTTAATGGACAAAAATGGGTCAAAAATCATTTGAAACTATTATTGACATTAGTTTTGAAGCAAATCAAAGGTTAGTAATAAAAAAAGTCCCCGATATCAGGGACTTTTTTCATTACTAACACATATAAAAGATATTTTTCATCATATTCAATGTTGAACTTTTGCAACAAATCCAAATATACATCCCTAAATGTTTTCTTTTGGTGATGCTTTTCCTGATTGTTGATATGTGCAATCGCGGTATCCAACTGTGATTGTGCATAAGAAAATGCTCCAAATCTTTCTTGCCATTGAAATTTGGCTGGCAGCAATTGTTTTTCATTTATCCATTTGGATGAATTTGCCTTAATATTTTTTACGAGGTCAGAAATAGAAATATCGGGTTTGATGCTTGCCCGGATATGAATATGGTCTGCCACGCCGCCAATTGTATATACCTTTTGTTTTTTTCGGTTACAATACCACATATATATTTGTACAATTCGTCTTTCCAATTTTTTTGAATCAGGTTCTGTCTTCCTTTTTCGGGAAATACGATATGAATATAAATTCGTGTGTATGTGTTTGGCATGTTACGTTAATTTAATATTATGCAATTTGGTTTGTATTACAAATTTGCTGCTTTTTTTTATAAATACTTCTGTTTATTATACCACTGAGAGTTTGGGTGAGGAGTTTATAGAGTTGTGTTATTAAGATGTTGCCTCTACGGGGCTAATACCAATATAGCTTTCGTCATCAAAGCTCCGTAGGAGCGTCATAATAATAGCTCCATAGGAGCGATAAAATAATAGCTCCATAGGAGCGATATAATAATAGAGCGTCATAATAATAACACCATTCACCACACGGAGAAAAATGATGTGTAACATGCCACCCCTACGGGGTTTGGGTGGGGGTTTATAGAGTTTGTGTTATTAAGATGTTGCCCCTACGGGGCTAATACCATTATAGCTTTCGTCATCAAAGCTCCGTAGGAGCGTCATAATAATAGCTCCATAGGAGCGATATAATAATAGAGCGTCATAATAATAACACCATTCACCACACGGAGAAAAATGATGTGTAACATGCCACCCGTACGGGGTTTGGGTGGGGGTTTATAGAGTTTGTGTTATTAAGATGTTGCCCCTACGGGGCTAATACCAATATAGCTTTCGTCATCAAAGCTCCGTAGGAGCGTCATAATAATAGCTCCGTCAGGAGCATCAAAGTAATAGCTCCGTAGGAGCGTCATAATAATAGACCGTCATAATACTAACGCCATGGTAATGCGAAAAAATGATATGTAAATTGCCACCCCTACGGGGTTAAGATAATTGATTAGGATTTTTGTGTTATTAGGATGTTGCCCCTACGTGGCTGATTTATTTGCCTTCCACAATTTTAATCTCTTCCTCCGTTAAGCCGTAAAGTTGATAAACAAGGCTGTCAATTTTGGCTAATAGAATTCCATAATCCTTGCCTGTTTTATTGTTTTCTAAAAGAGTGGTTACAAGTTTTGAAATTTCTTTCTCTGTTTGCTTATTGTGTTTTATTGGTATTTGATGTAATTCATAGCCACTGATAGTTGGATTTTTAAACTCGTCATTAAACCACCAATTAATCAACCTTGAATTTATTACACCTACAATAAATTTTAAGTCATATTTTTTATCAATATTTTCTGATGAAACATTTGTTGTATCTAAACAAAAAAACTGCTCATTGTCGTAAGTCGCTAATAGTTGTCCGCTACTGTTTACTCGCTGAGTAATTATTTTTTCAGGTGTTAAAAATAATTCCTTTGTGTGAGGTAAGCACCCTGTTTTCTCTTTCATCAAATCTGGACGATACCAAATGTATTCGTTGTCATAGTCAATTCTGTATGCTTTAATATTCCTACCTCTTATGACTTTATAATAATCCTTTCCGTTGTTTTCTTTGAATAAAAATCTATTATCGTTACTTGTTTTAATGCCTCTTGAAAAATGAACTATCTCCCCAAGTTTTGTTGCATACTTTTTTATTTTTGTATAGATGTTGTGCTTGATGAGATTCCAAGACAGATTGATTTTTAATTCTTCGTCTTTTTGAATTGTTTCTTTTGGAATTTCAACTTTCAAAACAAAATTTTCATCAAGCAATCGGATACTACTTTTTGGCTTGTTGTCAGTTTGAATGATGACGGTTTTGACATAGGCATCTTTAAACACTCCAAAATCAAGTTCAACAATTGATATTAAATTTATTTGGTCAAGAAGTAATTTTCGTAAAGGTAAGAAACTTGTTGTTGATACCCAAGTATGAGGTATAATAAGGCAAATGAAACCTTGTTGATTTTTAATTTTTGCACCTAATCCAACAAAGAAGGCATACAAATCAGTTTTATTCTTGTATAATTCAAACTTGTTGTAATATTTTCTTTCTGTATCTGGTAGGTTTGCAAAATTTATATACGGCGGATTTCCAATCACCACATCAAAACCTACAAAATCACCGTCATTATTCAATACTTCGGGAAATTCAAATCGCCATTCAAAAGCATTTTCAAATATCTTGTTGGCTTTTATCGCTTCTATCTCTACCTCTGATTTTTGGATTTCCTGTGCCAGCTTTTCAACTTTTTTATTCCATTCGACTTTTTGCTTTGCCCCCATCTCAAAAAGTAGCCCCTGGTTAGAAAGATTAAACAATTCGCCCGAAAGTTTGCTTAATTTTTTTATTTTCGGGTCATTCCGTGATATCTCACTTCTAAAGTCCGATTTTATGTCGGTTATCAGCCGTTCCATTTTCTTTTCTGCTCCTTGTTTTCAGCATTTCGGTAAGTGTCACAGCTATCCGGTAACCGTCAATTGTCCACTTACTGCTTTTCAGGGCTTTCCTGAGGTCGGCATCTATTGCAAAACGACTTACTAAAGAATTTCCGCATTTGATGTTGATGTCAATATTGGGAAGTGTTTCGAGTTCTGTGCTGTTTTTGTAATAGGCATTTTTCAGCAATTCTATCCACAACCGCAAACGACAAATTTTCACGGAATTAGTATTAATGTCCACGCCAAACAAACAGTTTTCAATAATGGTTTGCTTTTCGTGAAATAGGGCATCCTGCACACGCTGGCTTTCCTTGTTCAATGGATTATATTCGAAAAGAACTCCTTCTTCTGTAACAATCAGCTCATCATTCACCACCTCCGCTTCATATTCTTTCAGTCGCATGCCGTTCCGATCCTGCAGAATTTTCAAATCGTTTTTTACAGCGATCATTTCATTAAGCGCCGAAACTAGAAAGTGGCCGGAACCCACTGCAGGATCACAAATTTTGATACTGTTTACAATCTGATTGGCCTCGGTGCGGTCTTCAATTTTATCATAGAGTTCATCTATGCTGGTGCAGTTCCAGTTTTTGGTTTCGTTAAATTTCTGCACTACCGCTTTTCGAATGGTTTCGCGACACATGTACATGGTGATAAAACCCGGAGTGAAAAATGAACCGTCCTTGTAGCCGTTTATTTTTTCAAAAATCAATCCGAGTACCGAAGCATTGATCAGTGTTTTATTATTTTCCCTGATTTCTTCACCGCCTTCGGCACCAAAATCATAAGCGTCTAAAAACTCAAACAAATATTGAAGTGTGAAGATATTGCCAGATCGTTTTTTGCCCTGGCTGTCTTTCAGCACGGTTTGTGAATAAATGGGAGCTGTTTTATCGTCTTTCAGGTTGCTTATGAATAATGTAAGCTGTTCAAGATCCGTCGGTTCGAAAAGCGAAGAATTGAGATAAGGAATTTTTTCAAAAAGCGTTTTTACATCTTCATTTCGTTCATCGTGTTTGCGTGCCAAAACCTGAAAAAACAAACTGTTGAGGTCATCGTAGTTTTTTATTTTTTCAAAATTGAGAAAGGAATAAGATCTGTCGCCTCTGCTTGTCGTGCGTTTGTCGAATCTATGATAATTGATGAGTTGAGCTTCCAGCAATTTCAAAATAAAATACGGTTTATCCGGTAATAGAAAGTTCAAGCGCCACATTGAAAAGCCGTTCTTCGTGTGTAGTGCCGTATTGCGAAGGCTTATCAAGCCTGTTTATTTTGTCTAAACTATCCAGATGGATAATAACATCTTCCAAAATGGCTCCGGAGTGGCGCTCGCCTGCTTTGTTTCGTTCGATCAGTTTTTTACTACCAACTTTGGTTTCTGTCAAGCCGATAATATGCAACAGTTCACTGTAAAAACGTTTATCGAGACTGTTGCTGTCATTGGCGAAGGGCAGTTTTAAAAGATGCTCCGGAGACAGCAATTTAAATAAGGAAATTAAGGAATTGTCGTTTGTTTTATTGGCATTGCGCAATGGTTTTTGATATTCCTGAATGTTGAAGTGGGCATACGCAATTTCTTTAGTGATATTGTCAATAAATGGACCGGCAATTTCTCTGTAGAAAGAATCTGTTTTGGTGTCAGTCAAACGACCTTGCTCAAAATCGTTAAATTGTTTTATAAAGTCTTTGTTCTGGGCAAAAAGCCGGTCGAACAGGCTGGCATCAAATATGAACCATTCATTAATATTACTGGAGTTTCCTCAAAAATAAGCAAATTAAAGGTTAAAGTCCTTATCAGGTGAAGGTTTGCACCGTTTTAGAAGTGCAAGCCTTTTTTTTTGGTTTGGTTTTTGGTAAGACTGTCAAACTGTCCGAAAAAAGTTTCCTCAAAAAAGTGTGTCCATTTTCGTAAAATGCAGTTCCAACAAACATTTTAATACGATTATGGACACAAACTCTTTATCTATCAACCGTTTCAAGGCGCAACTTAGTAAATTTTCAGGAATCATTTCAAAACCATTTTCTAAAACCACGAAACGTTTTTTCAGGGAGATGCTTTATGGCATACAGGCCAGCCGTGATGTAAAACTTTCCAACATCGGGCGTAGTCTTCATGAAGACATTGCTTTAATAAAAACAGAAGACCGGCTGAGTCGCAATTTGAGTGAGAAAGATTTTTCCGACCATATTAATTCGGAAATCATACGATTAGCCGATGATAAAATAACCGATGAAATGGTAATTTCTATCGACCCCGGAGACATTATGAAACCCTACGCCAAAGCGATGGAAAAATTGTGCGGCATCTGGGATGGCAGTGAAGGCGAAGCTGCACAGGGGTATCATTTATGCCAGGTTACGGCAGCCAATCTGGAGCACAATAAAATAATCCCCGTTTACTGTGAAGCCTATTCTTCCAATGAAAAGACTATGTAAGCAGTACCGAAAAAGTAAAAAGGTGATATCCAAAGTTATTGAAAAAACAGGCACACATGGCGTTTGGGCGATTGACCGGATGGGCGATTGTGATGATATTATTAATCACTTTAGTGGCAATAGGCTCAAATTTGTTACCCGGCTAAAGCTGAACAGATGGTTAAACACGACCAATAAAAAAGGCGGACGAATAAGTGTGCAGGCAGAGCGGTTGGAACGCCATATGAACCTTTGCCACCAGGCACAAATAACAAAAATGACGATGGAAAGGAAACGGTCATCCATATTACATTTGGCATTACCAAAGTAGCATTGCCGAATAATCCTGAGAGGTGGTTTTATGCGGTTGTAATCAAAGGATTTGGCCAACACCCCATGATACTCATTACCAACCTTGAAGTGAATACAAAAGAAAGTAAAAGCGATTTATTATGTGAGTGGAAGTGTATCTTACCCGGAAATGCGATGAATGCTACCGCTATATCAAACAGTCTTATAATCTGGAAGATGTAAGAGTGCGAAGCTATACTGCCATACGAAATACCGTAGCCTTAGTGCATGCTATTGCTTACTTTACCAGTGTCTATATGGGAATGTCATTAAAGCTAAAAGTAGCAGTACAAAAGATTTTTATATTGAGCAAACGATTTTTTGGAGTGCCTACTTTTTTCCAATATCTCATGGCCGATGGTATTTTGAATTGCTAAAAAGGCGAGAACGGGAATAGAAGAAATAAAGTTCAAGGGAAAAACTGGCATTTCGTCAGATGACTTCCAACTCAGTTTGTTCCCAGATTAGAAAAAAAGAGGAAACTCCAGTAATATTAGTGGCTATCAGATGCTTTATTTCAAGATTTTTTTGTGTAATCCGTTCGCGCAGATAATATAAAACTAGTTCATGAAGCGCTTTTTTGTTGATGTTATCCATACTCGGCATTTCTGCTCCATTAGTTGGTTTTTTTGCTTCGAGAATTACTCCAGCCGTAGTTTTGGAACTATTACCATTATGAATAACCAGATCGTTTCTGCCTTTTGTATTTATAAAATAATTGGGATCGTAATAGGTTTTCTTTAAAAAGTCGATGACCAAGTTTTTATGAAACTCTTCGCTTTCCGAGTCGTTAATCCTGTCTAATAGTGTAATGAGATTTGCCTTGAACCCGTCAATTTCAGCCCTGTTGGGTTTCGCTTTTAAAAAGGCTTTATTCAACACCTCTCTTGGCTTCAATTTTAGCATAATCTTCTACTAATAACTTTTTCTTATCAAATTGGTGAAGATGATTTTTAGGTTACAACTGATGATAACTTATTTTGCAATCATTTTTTTACTATTTCAATTACTTCATCAAACATTCCTAATTAATTCCTGCTTTTTCTTCAATTAAATAGAAATTGCGACCGGGTGCATTGCGTGAAATCAATTCGCCAATATAACCTGCCAGAAACAATTGCATACCAATAATTATGGCTGTTAATGAAATATAAAATGTGGGGCGATTGGTAATGCCATAATCAAAATCAATAATTTTTGAAACAATCAGGTATAAAGATGTGAGCATACCAATTGCAAAAAAGAGAATACCCCAAACGCCAAAAAAGTGCATCGGCCTTTTTGAAAATTTGCCTACAAAAGTAATGGACATCAGGTCGAGAAAACCATTTATGAACCTGTTCCAGCCAAATTTGGTGATGCCATATTTCCTTTTACGGTGTTCTACTACTTTTTCGCCAATTTTTTTAAAACCCGACCATTTTGCAAGAACGGGAATATATCGGTGCATTTCGCCATATACTTCAATGCTTTTTACCACTTTTTTATTGTATGCCTTTAGGCCACAATTAAAATCATGTAATTTGATTTTAGAAACTTTTCGGGTTACGCCATTAAAAAACTTTGAAGGCAGATTTTTTGTGAGTTTATTGTCATATCGCTTTTTCTTCCAACCGCTTACGAGGTCGTATTTATCCGCCGCAATCATTTTGTATAACTCTGGAATTTCATTGGGACTGTCTTGTAAATCAGCATCCATCGTGATAACCACATCGCCTTGCGCAGCTTTAAAAGCTTCATTGAGTGCAGCAGATTTGCCATAATTTCGCTGAAATTTTATGCCCTTTACGTTTTTGTTTTTAGCGCGCAGTTGTGTAATCACCTGCCATGAATCATCGGTGCTACCATCATCTGCAAAAATAATTTCGTAGGTAAAATCATTTTCCTGCATCACTTTTTCAATCCAAGCCGAAAGTTCGGGGAGCGATTCTTCTTCATTTAATAGCGGTATGACTATTGAAAGGTCCATTTTTAATTTTTATTTGACAAAGATAACATTCCTGCCGTAGCTGCTGTTACTATGGCCCCAACCAGCAAATACTGAAAGATAGTAACCGAAGTAGCCAGAACCGCAAAATTCTTTTTGCCATTTTCTACCATTGTATCAATTTCGGTGGGAGTGCGATTTTTTTCTGTTTTTAAAAGTTCGGTTTTAGTAAGCGCTGCCTTTTCTTCTATGAGTTTCGGATTGGCTTTATAAAAAGTGAAGGTATATAAAGCCATAAATAATGTAACCACGATAAAGCATTTAAACCCGGCGTTAAATAGCGTTCCAAATGATAATCTGCTATTTTGTTTCGCAACAGGAAATATTGCCCACACAATTCCTAACCCGTACAAAAAATAACCGATAAACATCAAGGAGGAGGTAGGGGAAACGTTCTTAAAATAAAGTATTAAGCCCACTGCTATCATAGCCACAGCAGTGATGAGCCCTTTTATTGTGGGTGTTAGTTTTATCATTTAGTTGAGATTTAATTTGTTGTTGTGAATAGTGCCTAATGGCTTGCCTGTAAGTTCTACGCCGATAAAAGGAGTGTTTTTATTAAGAGATTGTATATCCATTTCAGCAAGCGTCCATTTTTTTACCTTCAGGTTTGTATCGTAAGAGATGAGGTCTTCATCACAGAAAAAAAGATGATAAGGCGTAACAGAGCAGGATATTTCGTCTCCTTTTTTCTTGGCCTCTTTTATCAATTTTATTGAAGCACCCACACTGATGCCTGTAAGGTGAAGTTTGGAAGCCGCGTAGGCGGCGAGTTTAATATCTCTGGACACAAATATTTCTTCGGTTATTTCAGGACGGCCCAAAAGCCCCATTCTTGTAGAAGTAATTCCTTCGTTCATCAATCCGTTTGGATTAATGCTTTTGTCGTCAGGCAGTTGAATGATAACGCCGTCAAATGATTTTACATACTGCAAAGCCTTCACAAACACACCTGCCGACTGCATAGGTTTTACCCCATCGGTAAAGGCAATAGCGCCACTCAGCTTCATGTCGTACATTTCTGCCAGTTCTTTTCCTTCAATGTTTTTTGAAATGGCTCCCAAGGGATGAATGGTAGCAGGCAGGTTTTTGGATTTTTGAACGATGTATTCTATTACTGCTTTCTGGTCGGCCACAGGCTTTGTATTGGGAATCACACACACGTCTGTATATCCTCCTTTAGCTGCGGCGTTGGCGCCGCTTACCAGTGTTTCGCGATACTCATAACCTGGATCAGCAAAATCCGAAAAAATATCCGTCCAACCCGGTGAAACATGAAGACCTTTTTCTTCAATGATTTTTTCGGCTTTTATGTTGAGATTTTTACCAATACGCAAAATAATTCCTTTTGAAATAAGGATATCAGCAGTTTGACCATTGTGTGGAGAAGTGGGGTCAATTATCTTTGCTTGCTTAATGAGAATGTTCATTAAGAAGCGAAGTTAAGAAATATGATTTTATGATAAATATTTTGACCGGTGAATTTTATCAAAACCTGACGCTGAAAGTCCGTTTTTCTTTAAACTCTTTCTTAAAACTTACAATACCGATATAAAACAGGTCAATATCACAGGTAACGGATTCGTGTGCCACAATGTTTTTCCATGCAGCTTCCATTTCGGCGCTCCAGTGAATATCGTCAAAAACCAAAATGCTGCCATTATGCAAGTGAGGCAATAACAGATTGAAATACCGCTCGGTAGGCTCCTTGCGATGATTGCCGTCAATGAAAGCAAAGTCAATCAGTGGCATTTTTTGTAAAGACGTTGCCAGTGTTTTGTCAAAATTTCCTCTTACAAGTACGATATTATTCAAATTGAGCTGTCTGAAATTTTGCTCCGCAATATCGGCGACCTCATCTGCACCTTCGATAGTAATGATTTTACCATCGGTATTTGCCAGAGAGAGATAGGCTGTTGTCAAGCCCAGCGAGGTGCCTAATTCCAAAATATTTGTAAACTGATAATATTTTACAATCCTAAACAGCAACTGTGCAAATTTTTTGGATTTTGCTGCATTTCTGGCTATTGAAGCAATAGTGCGTTTATCGGAATCGGTAGCAGCAGATCCGGCACCGAAATCCTGAATGGTAAGCTCCCTGTTATCTTTTTTGAGTTGTTTTCTCAGCGGCTCTACTTTTTGATATGCATCGTAAGTGTTAAAATCGTTTAAAACTTTTGTGATAAACTCAAAGACAAAAGGGGAATGTGTGCCATGACCTTTGCTGTTGGCAGCATGAATATAATACTTAAAATATTTGGCCGCAGCCTGTAAGGGAGAATAAACCATGGGATGGATTTAGGATTTTAGATATTAGATATTAGACTAAAGACTTTAGATATTAGATTGCAGATTACAGATCACTGATAGCTAATAGCATTTAGCCGTAGCCGAAAGCTGAAGCATATATTAAAGTTTAAGGTTCAAAGTTTAAGGTTCAAAGTTTAAGGTTCAAATTTTATTGTTTAATTATTATTTTTGATTAATATACTTTTTCTACACTTCTCAATCTCAATCTAAGTCTTAGCCTCATTCTCAACCTCATTCTTAATCTCAATCTCAATCTCAATCTCAGCCTCAATCTTAACCTCAACCTATTTCCGCTCCCAGGTTTCAAAGCTGTAATCGAAGGCATGTTTTTCATCAGCCTGATTTTCTACTTTGCTGGTGAGTGTCCATTCTTTTTCATTAATTTCGCGGAAATAAGTATCTCCTTCCATAGCTGTATTTACCCGTGTCAAATAAATTTTATTGGCTTTTGGAAAATATAGCTCAAATATTTCACCGCCGCCAATTACCATCATTTCTTTCACATTCATTTCTTTAACTAAAAACTCAACATCAGCCAATGAATTGATAACTAATGCGCCATCAATAGTAAGATTGTTTTTGGTGCTGAGAACAATGTTTTTTCTTCCGGGTAAAGGCTTTTTCAGGCCTTCGAAGGTTTTTCGTCCCATCACTACGGGCAAAGCCCAGGTGATGTTTTTAAAATGTTTCATATCATTGGGTAACGACCACATCAACTGATTGTCTTTGCCAATGGCATAATTGTTTGATATAGCTACTACTAAGGAAATGGTCATAAAAATTAATAAGGTAATATGTTGAATTAAAATGTAAAAATTGAATATTAAATTTCAAACTATCGTGTATTATTGTTTACGGTTTGAATACTATCTGTAAAAATAGCAATTAATTCGTTACACCTTATACAGCTACTGCCGCTTTTATTGCAGGGTGCGACTGATAGTTTAATAACTTAAAATCTTCATGTTTAAAATCAAATATATTTTTTACTTCCTTGTTGATTTCCATCGTTGGCAACGGATAAGGCTCGCGGCTCAACTGGAGCTTCACCTGTTCCAGATGATTGGAATAAATGTGCACATCGCCGAAAGTATGCACAAACTCACCGGCTTCAAGATTACAAACCTGAGCAATCATCATAGTAAGGAGGGCATAAGACGCAATATTAAAAGGAACCCCCAGAAAAACATCGGCAGAACGCTGGTAAAGCTGACAACTTAATTTTCCGTTGGCTACGTAAAACTGAAACATATTATGACAAGGCATCAAGGCCATTTCGGACAGGTCAGCTACGTTCCAGGCGCTCACGATCAGGCGGCGGCTGTCAGGATTCTTTTTGATTTGGTCAATCACATCACTTATCTGATCTATTGCTTTACCATCCTTGCCTTCCCAACTGCGCCATTGTTTGCCATACACTGCGCCAAGATTGCCATTTTCGTCAGCCCATTCGTTCCAGATAGATACGCCGTGTTCATTAAGGTATTTGATATTGGTATCACCTCTCAAAAACCACAGCAATTCATAAATAATACTCCTCAGATGCGCTTTTTTGGTGGTTACTAAGGGAAAACCTTCACTCAGGTCGAAGCGCATCTGGTAGCCAAAAGTACTGATAGTGCCGGTACCTGTACGGTCGCTTTTTTCAACTCCGTTGTCTAAAATATGTTGTAAAAGTTGTAAATACTGTTGCATGGCTGCAATATACCAAAACAGATAATAATTGTTTAGAATTTTGGTCTTTAAGTTATAAACAGGAGGTGAATATAGCACTTTATTCCTGTGCTTTAGGTTGAAAGACAAAGAGTTATATAGTTATTAAGGATTAACCTTCTCTGTATTTACCGGCCAGTCATCTGTCCTGAACGGAGCAACTGGCAAACCTTCTTTGCTGAAAATATTAGATACAGCCGTATTGCTGAAAGAGAACCGGACGGCAACCGGCTCTTTAATTTTAGGATTATTGACAATAAGCCTGTCTTTTTCGATTTTTACGGTAGCCGGAAGAAATTCTTTATCGGTGCCGGCTATGAAAAATTCGGTGGCAGCCTTGCCCGAATTCAGCATAAAACCGTTTGGCGCATAGTCGAAATAAAGATAGGCTTTATCTTTCTTAACTTCCATCTTGCTGAACATAGGACTTTTGTAATTACCCATGTCTAAATGATAGGTTTCGGTCAGGGCATAAACTGCCAGCCTTTTGGCTACATCTATCTTATTAGTAGGGTGAATGTCCTTACATTACTCACCAAATCGGTAATAACTATCATTCCTGTTTTGGGAGTTGATAATGTTTTTGTTTGTTGCTCTCTCAGTAAATTTCCTTCATTATTCCTGCCGTAGGTATACGGCGCAATCTGTACAAAATAAAAGGGGAAATCAATTTTCCAGGCTGTTCTCCAACTATTTATCATTGATGAAAAAAGAGTTTGATAGCTTGAATAAGTGGCCGTATTACTTTCTCCCTGATACCAGATAACGCCGGCAATTGAGATGTTTGTCAGTGGATAAATCATGGCATTGTAGGCATAGCCGGGTAACACAGGCCACCAGGGGGTTTGTTTTTTTTCTTCTGCCGATTTTATAAACTCGTTATTGGATGCCACTACTTCGGCAGGAGTCCAGGTTTCTGCCGGAGTGCCGCCCCAACTTGAGTTGATAATTCCAACAGGAACATTTAGCTTTTTTTGTAATTCCTTTGCAAAAAAATAACCTACGGCACTAAATCCTTTCAGTGTTTCAGAGTCGCATACCTGCCATTGACCCTCTATATTGTCCTGAGGAAAAGCCGCAGTTGATTTGCTCACCTGAAACAATCTGATGTTATTATTTGCACTGTGCGGCAGTTCGTCAATTATTTGCTGAAGTTTTTGATAGCTGCTCCATTCCATATTTGATTGACCGGAACAAATCCAAACTTCGCCAAACAGAATATTTTTGAGTGTGATGGTATTTTGTCCTTTCAACGAAATTGTATAGGGACCACCGGCAGCGCCGGTAGGAATTTTTATTTTCCATTGAGCATTGCCATCAGCAGCTACCGAGTCGGTTTTGTTGTTCCAAGAGGTAGTAACAAATATTTTTTCGGCAGGGCTGGCCCATCCCCAAAGTGTTGCATGATTGTTTTGCTGAAGCACCATATTGCTGCAGATTGTATTAGGCAATCGAATAGCGGTAAAACCATTTTGAAAAAAGAATAAAAAAAGAAGAAGTACTATGGATTTTTTTGAAAAGCAATAGTTTATAAGATTATTTGTCATCATTGAATTGTTTTTTTACAATAAAATATAAATGAATTAATTTGACTCGTGATTTGCCGGAGGTAGCCATCAGGCTTTGCTACAACCCTCTTCTTTTTATTTCTTTTTTAATCAAACCAATTTCACGACCGGTTTGTCCTTTTACGGATGTATTTTCCTGTGCCCTGCGCATAAGGTAGGGAATTACTTCTTTGACCGGACCAAAAGGTAAATATTTACAAATATTACAGCCTGCATTGGCTAAGTTGAAGGTGATGTTATCGCTCATCCCAAACAACTGGCTGAAACTTACATGAGGATGATTCAAAGGGATATTATTTTCCCGAAGTTGTTCGACTGCTATCAGATTGCTCTTTTCATTATGCGATGAAATGTTCACGGCGATTCTGTCCAGATGACTGATGCAGAATTTAACGGCTTCATTAAAATCAGTATCGGTAGCTTCTTTGCTGGGCTGAATAGGCGATGGATAGTTGTGCTCTTCTGCTCTTAATCTCTCCTTCTCCATATAAGCGCCCCTAACCAGTTTGATTGCAAAAATAAATCCTCTTTCTACTGCTGCTTCATAACAGTCTTTTACAAACTGAAGCCTATCGTGGCGGTACATTTGGGCAGTATTGTAACTGATGGGTTTTTCTTTGTTGAAAGCATCCATCATTAATGTGACAAGCGCATCCACTGGGTCGGTAATCCAGGTTTCTTCGGCATCAATCATCATTCCCACATTTTTTTCTTCAGCCTGTTTGCAAATCCGTGTAAGTCTTTCTTTAACTCTGTCCCATTCTTGTTTTTCTTCGTGGGTTAGTTGTGTTAATGCTTTTTCATATCTTTTAATCAGGCTGCCATCTGCATTTTTCATGCTTTCATCCAATTTTTGGAGCAGTGATTCTCTTGAAAGCCCCGTAACCTTTACGCTCATAAATGGAATGTTAGGCTGAGTAGCAGCATAGTGGATTACTTTGATGAATTGTTCTGCCGCTTTATCGTATTCTGCTTCGGATTCATCGCCTCCTTCCACTGCATAATCGAGTATAATACCAACATTGTATTTGCCCAAATGTTGGGCAAGCGTGGCGGTATCTTCCAGTGTTTCTCCTCCGGAAAATTGCTTGAAAATGGTTCTTTTTATCAGGTCTTTTATCGGTAAGCCTGATTTTATAGCCCAGGGAGTTACACGGGTACCCATCTTTGCCAAAAGTGGTATTCCCATTGAGGAAAAAAGAAGATTTGCTAATTTGAGTTCTTTGTCGCTTTTGTATTGAAAAGCAAACTCGGTATTATCGAATGAAATGGCTGTATCGTTATTCATAAAATGAAATGGATTGTTTATGCAAATTTACGGTACAAATTTGTTTGAAAAGTTAACTTCACAAAATATTCATTTGAACCAACCAAGTTATTTTACATTTGTAAAAATTCAGAGAAATGACAAAGAAACCTGATGATAGTTTGACGATAATGACCGAGTTGGTATTGCCCAACGATACGAACCTGTTTGGGAATCTGATGGGTGGTCGGCTGATGTACTGGATGGATATTGCCGCAGGAATGGCTGCTCAAAAACATTCCAATAAAAGGGTGGTTACTGCCTCAGTGGATAATTTGGCATTTGTGAGCCCGATAAAATTGGGGAATCTGGTTCATATAGAAGCAAAAGTGACCAGAGCATTTAATTCCTCAATGGAAATTTATCTGAAGGTTTGGGGTGAAGATTTAATAGAACAAAAAAAATATGTGAGCAATGTGGCCTATTATACTTTTGTGGGGTTAGATTGTGATATGAAACCCGTAAAAGTGTCTGAGATTACACCTGAAACCGAATTGGACAAAAAGCTTTTTGACGGCGCCATGCAGCGTAGGCAAATGCGCCTTATTCTGGGTGGTAAGATGAAACCAGGTGATGCTACCGAATTGAAAGAGTTGTTTGTAAGCCTTAATGAAGATATTTGATGATTAAAAAAGCCTGTAGCAAAAACTACAGGCTTTTAAGTCTATTTCAAAATCAATCCGGCGAGTGGCGGAAGGTTGATGGTAATCTTATATTTTTTTGATTCTTTGTCAACACACTCTGTGCGAATGTCTTTATTGAATACATCCCCCGTGCAGTCATATTCTTTGAGGTCTGAATTGAATAATTCCTGAGTATATTCTTTGTCATGAACCTCTATAACCCAGTCGTGGTGCACATCAGGCATCATATTCAAAATTATCAGTAAATCATCCTCAGGCTTTTCGGCTTTTCTTTTATAAACAATTACGCATTCATCACGGTGATTGAGGTCCACCCATTCGAAACCGCCCTGGATAAATTGCTTTTCGTGCATGGCGGGTTCTTCTTTCAAAATTTTGTTTAAAGCCTTCAGGCAGGTTTGTGCGCCTGCGTGGCTGTCGTGTTTAAGTAAAAACCAATCCAATTCTGATTGATAGTTCCATTCGGAAGTTTGTCCGAATTCGCCTCCCATAAACAGAAGTTTGCCGTCAGGTGTGTCCACATGTAAGTAAAAATAACCTGAGATTGGCAAATTTTGCCATAGATCACCCGCATTTTAAACAATAGCGGGCTTTTTCCATGCACTACCTCATCATGGCTGATGGGCAGCATAAAATTTTCGTCATAGTAGTACATCATACTAAATGTAAAATCGTTCTGATGATACTTGCGATAAACCGGATCACGCTTAAAATAATCCAGTGTATCATGCATCCAGCCCATCATCCATTTCATGCCAAACCCTAATCCGTCGCTAAAGGTGGGCCTTGACACGCCTGGCCAGTCTGTTGCTTCTTCTGCAATGGATTGCACGTCTGGAAAGTCGCGATAAATCATTTCATTCAGGTCTTTTATGAAGTGAATAGCTTCCAGATTGCCGTCTCCGCCATGCTCATTGGGCTCCCATTCACCTTCTTTTCTGGAGTAATTCAGTTTCAGCATAGAGCTTACTGCATCTACCCTTATGCCATCAATATGGTAACGCTCGAACCAGAAACGGGCGCTACTGATTAAGAAAGATTTTACTTCACCTCTTTTGTAATTAAAAACATAGCTGTTCCAGTCGGGGTGAAATCCTTTGCGCATGTCAGCATATTCGTAGGTATGGGTGCCGTCAAACATATAAAGCCCGTGCGAGTCGTAAGGATAATGAGATGGAACCCAGTCCAGAATAACGCCAATACCTTCCTGATGGAAAGCGTCAATCAGCCGCATAAGGCCCTGTGGATCGCCAAATCTGGATGTGGTGGCAAAATATCCTGTTGTCTGATAGCCCCAGCTTCCATCATAAGGATGTTCGGTAAGCGGCATAAATTCTACGTGGGTAAAACCCATTTCCTTTACGTAGGGCACCAGGCGTTCTCTTATCTGGTCGTAGGTATTGTATTTATGTTCGTTGAAGGCATCCGGGCGTTGCCAGCTCCCCAAATGTACTTCATAAATACTCCAGGGGGCATTTAGCGCATTGTTTTTATTTCTGTTTTTCATCCAGTCATCATCCTCCCAGTCGTAATGCATATCCCAGGTGATAGAGGAGGTGAGCGGTTTTAGCTCCCAAAAGTTTGCAAATGGATCTCCTTTTTCGGTAACCCTGTTTTGATAACCCACAATGTGGTATTTGTATAATTCGCCAAGATTGAAGTTTGGAATAAACCCTTCCCAGATACCGCTTCGATCCCAACGAGGTGTAAGCGGATGCGAAACCTTGTCCCAATCATTAAAATTTCCGGTAACAAAAACAAAAGTGGCATTGGGAGCCCACACGCAGAAATACATTCCCCAAACGCCATTGACCTGTATGGAGTGAGATCCAAATTTTACGTATAAATTGTAGTTTGTGCCGTTTTGAAAGTTGCGGATATCCTCGTCAGTAAGTAATGAATAATTCCAAACCGGCTTGGAGGTGTCTATAAAATTTTCACTTGTAAATTTTTCCTGAATTTCTTTGTATTTATTAGGCATAATCATTTTTTTTATGAGGCAAGTTAATCATTATTTAACAAAATATTATTACGACAAATTCGTAATTGAAGATTTCGGTCATACATTTGTGGACGATTGTTTTGCTTGTGTATGAAATTAAAGATTTTGATTACAAAAAAACTGATTAAAAAGAAAACCGGAATGAAAAAATTGATTTTAATCCTTTTTTATTTGTTCTTGCCAACTGTTTTTTGTTGGCACAAAGCACAGGAATAAAGGGGACGTTGGCAGACTCTGCGGAACATAAAAATTTGCAAAACTCCGTAATCGTGCTTTTGAATAAAAATGATTCTACGTTGGTAAACTATACCAGAGCTGCCAAAGACGGGGCTTTTGAAATAAAAACACCGGATAGCACACAGACATATTTACTGATGATTACTCATCCTTATTTTGCCGATTTTATTGATAGCGTAAAGGTGTTTAAAGACGAAATTTCTAATTTGGGAATTATTCATTTGTTTTCAAAGATAAAAATGCTGGAAGAAGTGGTAGTGAAAGGCAACAGAGCTATTTACTTGAAAGGGGATACCACCGTTTTTACTGCGGACAGTTTTAAAGTGGCAGAAGGCGCAAACGTGGAAGAATTGTTGAGAAAACTACCGGGATTTCAGGTGGATCGGTCGGGAAAAATTACTGCACAGGGACAGAATGTAAAAAAGGTATTGGTGGATGGTGAAGAATTTTTTGCAGCGATCCCGGCATTGCCACCAAAAATCTGCGTGCCGATGTGGTGCATGAGGTGCAGGTATATGATCGAAAAACCGACCAGGCCACATTTACCGGTATAGATGACGGCGTGAGAGACCGCACTGTAAATCTGAAATTAAAAGAAGATAAAAACCTACCAATTACAATGCAGGTCTTCATTATAATACCAAATTTGGAACAGATAATAAAAATTCGGTAAATGCCGGATATAAATTTACGAGAATAGATGCTCCGGGTAATACAAAAACATTCTCAAAAAACTACACACCGGATTCTTCATGGACCATGAATTCGATAGTGGATAATTTCAATAGCTCTCAAAAACATTCGGTTAACTTTACTTTTGAGTCAAAGCTGGATTCGATGAACACCTTAAAACTGACTACAAGCGGTAATCTTAATTTTACGAAATCGAATTCGAACTATTATGCCGAAAACATAAATGATAGAAACAATAATTTGATAAACAAGAACAGCAGGAAAAGTAATAATGACATGAATCAATCTGCGTATAATGCAAATCTGCTGTGGATGCATAAGTTTAAAAAAGAGTTCCGCACTTTTTCTGTGAATACTTCCTTTAATAACAGTAAAAGCAATAGCGACGGATTGCTATATTCAAAAATTGACTTTTCAAAAATAACGTAGTTGATAGTGCCAATATTATAGATCAGCGTAATCTGATTGATAATGAAAATAATAGTTTCAATACCAGAATCGCTTATACCGAACCGCTTATGAAAGATGTCTATATGGAGATAAATTATGGGTTTAATTACAATAAGCGGATAAACAACAGAGATATATTGGCAAAATCGCCAACCGGATATGATAAAAGGATTGACTCCTTGAGCAATGATTATGAGTTTAACGATCTGGCCAACTCACCTGGACTGAGTTTCAGATACACTAAGAAGAAAATTAATTTCTCATTTGGAGGAAATGCTGCATTTACCAATTATGAACAATTGAATAAAACATTAAATACTAAAAGGGATTATTCGTTTACTAATTATTATCCAAAAGCCAGTTTTAATTATACCATTAAGCCACAGGAAAATATTCGGTTTAATTATAATGGAAATTCATCAGCTCCCAGTCTGGATCAGTTGCAACCTATAAAAGTGAATACCGACCCACTGAATATTTATATCGGTAATCCGACCTGAAGCCGTCATTCTCACACAGATTTGACCTGAGTTATGGATCCTGGAAAATGTTTACAGAAAGGTTTGTTATGGTAGGAATTAATGGAGGATTTACGCAAAATTCGTTTGCAGCACTAAACATGATTAAAGATGCCGTAAGAACAACACAAACCGTAAATACAAACGGAGTGAATAATTTCAGCTTTTTTATGTGGTACAGCAGAAAGTTGAAAAGGGCGAATATTGATTTGGGCTAATTCTTTTTTTGAGGTGCTATTATTATCTTTATGGTTATGGGACAAAAGAAAAAACAAGTAGAATCAAATGTATTATTTGAATTAAGCCGGATGATGGTGCCGCGTGATTTATTAGGCTTTTTTGATATTGCGGAGGTAAAAGAACTCCACAAAGAATGGCAAATTATATTATGGGAAAAGCAGGAGCATATTCCCACAAATCTTAAAGGGTTTTCAGATGTAGTGTTGGATGGTTTTTGCAATCCGATAACGATACTCAGCCATGGATTTTCCACTAAGCCGGTCTATCTGGTAATGAAACGAAGGCGTTGGAAACGCTCCGGTACAGATGAGCATTTTAGCAACGAGTATGTGATTACCGAGGATTCGGCCAAATTAACCCCTGACATGGCGGGCTTTTTAAAATATAGAATAGAGCAACACCCTGTAAACATAAGTTGCGTGGCTTTTATGTTTGGTCTAAAACCCAAAACAGTACATTATTGGTACAAAGAAGAGATAAGCGATTACCGAAAAGATATTGCAGCCGGAAACTGGGGAGAAAAAAAGATACAAGTAATAGATAAGAGCAGTGGGGAGGTAACAAAAGAAAAGCCGGTACCCATAGCAAAAGCAGAAAATTTTGGCAGCCACATGACCATTGATGAAAAGCAAATAGGCAAAAAAATGTATACCATTATGACCAATGCCCAATCAGGGAAAATAGCTTTACTGGCACAAACCATGAAGCCGGAAGAACTCAAACAAGTAATGGAACACTACCTGTCGCAAGTATTAGAGGAAGTAAAATCGGTCAGCTGTGACATGAGTCCTTCCTATAAAAAACTATGCAAAGACATTTTTCCCAATACACAGTTAGTGATAGACAAGTTCCATGTCATCAAACATCTCTTAGATGCGCTGCAACAGGTACGCAAACAACTCAAAACCCAATATATTAATCAGGAAACAATTCTTGTAAAAGCTGATACGGATGAACAACAAACACACTGGCGCTATATTGAACTATTGAGCGCAGCCGCTATATTCTTTTCAAAATGCAAGATGAATGGGAGGAAGATGAACTGAAATCATGCAACAACTATTTTACCGTTTCCCAATATTAGAAACAGCCTACCGGATCACCCAAAAACTGAGGTTGTGGTATCAGGAAAAAACATCGGCAAATCAATGGACAAAATAGAACAAGAACTTTACAACTGGTGCGATGAAGTCAATCAATCAAAAATAGCAGCTTTCAGAGGAGTAAGAAAAATGATAGAAAAACATCAGGATGATATCGTCAACTATTTTAAAGAAGGACAAACCAATGCCAAAGCCGAAAATATGAATGGAAAAATCCAACGATTTTTAGCAAATAATTTTGGCATCAGAGACCGTGATTTTTTTATGTATCGAATAGCGGGCTATTTTGCATAGCACCTCAAAAGAATTAGCCTTGATTTGGGATTCAGCCCCAATATTAACTTTAGTAGCTTTGCGGACTTTATTGGTGATAACAAAGGCAATTCATTCAAAAACAACACTAAAAACAGCAGTTATAGTATTCGTGTAAATATTGGGAGAGATGTGGAAAAGAAATACAGGATCAGCCTTAATCCTAATTTTGGCTACAACATAGCAGAAGCCTCCGTAAATAAAATTGCAAATGCCAGATACTGGTCAGCCGGTTTTGACTTTAGCGGCACCATTTATTTGCCCAAAAATTTTGAAATCAATAATAATGTTTTTGGCGAGTTCAGGCAAAAAGATAAACGATTCCCTGCGGACAATAATTTTATTTTCTGGAATATGGATGTGCAAAAGAGAATGGCGAAGGACCAGTTTATCATCAAGTTTACTGCGAATGATATTCTGAATCAGAAAAATGGGTATAGCCGGAACTTTGGCAGTTCCAGCTTTACCGAAACCTATAATTCGGTACTGCGCCGCCACTTTTTGTTAGGCTTTATCTGGAACTTCAATAAAATGAATAATGGGAATACATCAGCAACAAATGAAAAATAAAATTTTAGCCATGAAGAAAAGTATTTTTTTAATAACACTGGGTTTGGCATCGACTTTTATCCATGCTCAACAATTTTTGAATACCGGTTCTATTGAGTACGAGGTAAAAGTAAATGTTCACAGACAGAACGAAGGCAATGAGTGGTTCGAGCGTTTTAAGGACAGAATTGATCAGTTTAGTACTAATTACTATAATTTGGAGTTCGGGGACAATAAAGCGCTTTATAAGTTCAGTAGAAAGGGGAGTAATAAACGCACTTTTTCTTTTGGCAATGATGAAGATGAGAATGTTTGGTTCAGCGATTATAAAAATAACACTTTTACAAAATTGTTATCATTGGATGGATATACCCTTATTTCGGGTGATTTAAAAAATATCAGTTGGAAAATTCATCCTGAGGACCAGCGAGTGATTGCGGGATTTAATTGTCGGTTGGCACAAACCATATTGTTTGACAGTGTTTATGTTTTTGCCTATTATACAGATGAGGTAAATATTAGCGGCGGCCCGATGGGTTTACATGGTTTGCCGGGAATGATAATGGGTGTTACCATACCCCGGCTTTATGCCAGTTGGATAGCAACCGGAATAAAAGCGGCACCACCTGACTTGAACGCTTTGAAATCGCCGACAAAAGGGAAAAAGAAAACAATAGCTGAAATACAAAAGGCTGTACGCGATTTAGCTAAATCATGGGGGAGTGACAGTAAAAGCTGGATAGATCAGATGCTTTGGCAAATTTTATTGTAGTTCCAGCATCAGATTGCTCATTGGATTTAATGTCAAAGATTCCTTTAAAGTAATAACACGGTCGTTGGTAACGTCTTTTCCGTTTTCGTGATTTTGTACGATTTCCTTAAATCTTGCCAGGTCTATTGTAGCCGGCTTTGCATTGGTATTCATTGCACATAAAATCGTTTGATTTTTATCGTATCTGAAATAAACATACACCCCGTCAATAGGATAGAACTGCATCATTTTTCCCGTTTTTATGGCTGAGGAGTTTTTTCGGAATTGTGCTAATTTTCTGATATAATCAAAAACAGCATTTTCCTTATTTGTTCTGCCTTCTTTATTAAACCTATTGTATTTGTCGCCCGACCAACCTCCGGGAAAGTCCTGCCTTACATATCCATCGCTCGGATAGGTAGTGCCGGCCATCAATATTTCATTTCCATAATAAAGCTGAGGAATTCCGCGCGATGTAAATAGCCAGGCAATAGCGGTTTTATACTTTGCGGTATCTTCCTTTACGATGCTGTAAAATCGGCTCAGATCATGATTGTCCAAAAATATCACCTGCCTCATCGGGTCTTTATAAACAAAATCCTGAGCTAATGTGGTGTATAATTTGTTTACGCCCTCGGTCCAGCCAAAGGGTTCGGTAACAGCAGCCTGAATGCCGTAAAAAAGAGTCTGAAAATCAGTGGTAGCCTGCAAATTGCTTTTAAAAGGGATGCTGTAATTGTTCTGACAAAAAAAGCTTTGATTAGGTACGCCATGCACCCAGGTTTCACCAAATATGCTCACTTTTGGATATTCGTCATATAATGCTTTATTGCATCTGTTCATAAACTCCAAATCATTATAAGCATAAGTATCAATGCGCCATCCGTCTATACCAAATTCCTCCATTGTCCATAAGGCATGTTGAATCAAAAAATTTTGAACAAAGGGGTTACTCTGGTCCCAATCGGGCATTGAGGGTACAAACCAGCCTTTCTCCATGATGTCTTGATCAATTTTGGAGGAGGAAGGGTCAAATATCACCTGATCCTTATAATTGGTTTGTGTAAATTTCGGCCAGCGATGAAACCAACTGCTATCAGGCTGGTCTTTAAAAAAAATATGCTCTGTTCCCACATGGTTATATACCGCATCCTGAATCATTTTGATGCCTTTGTCATGTGCGGCATCAACTAACTCTTTATATGCTTTTTCACCGCCAATACGTGGATCTATTTTGTAGTGGTCGGTAAATGCATATCCATGCTCCGTTCTTTCGGGCATATCATTGATGATTACCGGGTTCAGCCAGATAGCGGTTACACCCAGATCATGCAAATAATCCAGATGACTCTGAATGCCTTTCAAATCGCCGCCATGACGGTTAAAAACAGTATCTCTATTCAAGGATTGGTCTCTCATTCCTGCAATTCGGTCGTTTGAGGGATCGCCATTACTAAACCTGTCGGGCATGATGAGGTAAATGAGGTCAGAAGAAGTAGCTCCGTTGGCAAATTGGGAGCCATTACCTATTCTTCTTTTTTGCAAAGGGAAATCAATGGTTTCATTACCTACTTTTACTTTGGCAATACCGGGTTTGGTATTTGCAGCAATTAGTAAATCCAGCGCGAGATAATTCGAATTAGCAAATTTTGAAACCTTCTTTAAAGTTATTCCGGGGTAATTCACAGACACCTTTTCGTTGGATATGTTTTGGTCGGCTGCCCTCACCAATATCTGTACTTGGTTCCACTTCATGCCCACCCACCAATTAGTAGGATACAGGTTGATGTTTTGTGAGTTGACAACAATAACAAAAATGATGAAGGTAAAAAAGAAAAATAATTTTTTCATTATTAATATTTTGAAGAATTACACAAAATTTCTTTGCCTTTGGCGATGACTTGAAAAGAATATTATAAATGCTTTTCCTTGATTCTCAGGTTTAAAAATGCTGCAATAATCATGGATATTCCGCCCAGAAGAATGGCATAAATAGCATTGCCTCCAAAAAAAAGTCTTGTCAAAACACCCAGAATAGTTGCTGCCAGAATCTGAGGTATCACAATAAAGAAATTGAAAATACCCATATACACACCCATTTTGTGCGCAGGTAAAGCCTGGGTGAGCATGGCATAGGGCATAGATAAAATACTGGACCAGGCCAGACCGATACCCGCCATACTGATTAATAGCAAATTTTCGTTGGTGAAGAAAAAGTATGAAATCAGCCCCAAACCACCAATAATCAAAGCAATTAAATGGGTTCCGGGGCGGGTAAATTTTTTAGCCAATGCCGGTAGCGCAAGCGCCAGGATTGCTGCAAAACCGTTGTAGGCAGCAAATAATAAGCCCACACAAAGTCCAATATTATTGAAATGGGGAGAAGAAGTATCGGTGGTATTGTAAATATGTTGCGCCAATGCAGGAGTAGAATAAATCCACATGGCAAATAGTGCAAACCAGGTAAAGAACTGCACCCATGCTAATTTTCTCATGGTACTCGGCAAGAAATTGAGGTCGTCCACAATTTCTACCAAACCGTTTTTGGAGCCATTTTTGTAAAACCATCCTGCCAATAACTTCATCAGTCCAAAGAGGGTGAGAATGCCAGTAATTACATAAAGTTCTTTTTCTAATGGTTTTTCATTGTCTATGTTATGAAAATATAATCCTGCGGTCAATGCAGCGCCAACAAGAAACCACATCCAGCCACTGGAAAAAAAAGATTTTAAAGGAGTTTTGATAATAATTTCATTAGCTTCTTCTTCTTTCAGTGAACCAAATGCTATCAGTTGTTCTTTAGAATATTCCTGAGTTGTTACAACAGTGTATGATACAGCCAAGATATATACAACAGCGCCAATATAATAGGAAATGCGAACCGAATCAGGAATAATACCTTGTGCTGCATCGTTGGAAACACCGGCAGCGGTAAGTATATATGGTAATGCGGAGGAGATTACTGCTCCTACTCCAATAAAAAAACTTTGCATGGCGAAGCCGGTGGTGCGTTGTTCGTCGGGCAGCATATCTCCCACAAAAGCTCTAAATGGCTCCATGGAGATATTGATGGAGGCATCCAACACCCAAAGCATAATAACCGCCAGCCAAAGGGCATGTACATTTGGAAAAACCAATAATGCCAAAGCAGCAAAGATAGCGCCTATCATAAAGTAGGGTCGCCGCCTGCCTAATTTGCCCACCCAGGTCTTGTCGCTCATGTGGCCCATAATGGGTTGTAGAGTCAGTCCGGTTACAGGAGCTGCAATCCAAAGAATAGGGATTTTTTCAATCTCTGCACCAAGAGTTTGAAAAATCCGGCTGGTATTTGAGTTTTGCAATCCGAAAGCAAACTGGATTCCAAAAAAACCAACGCTCATGTTAATGATTTGTGCCATTGAAAGGCGGGGCTTGCCAGTTGTTGTTAAAGACATATCAATCGTTTATGATTTTCAACTGCAAAGTTATAGTATTGTGTATTAATAACACATTAAAATTTAAAATACTTTTGGGATATTGATTTCAGGGCTTAAAGAGTACAAAAGGATGAGGCCTTCCAAGAATGGAAAGCCTCCTTTCTGTTTTCAACTTGTCTATGTTAAAACAAAGATTTATAAAATGCCAATACGTCTTTCCAATGATAATAGGGGAGCCTATTGCTTTTAATTGTGGGGATTAGTACTTCGTTTTCATTTTGAAGAAATTTTACCAGGATATCCTTGCTTTTCTTTTTTCTGAAAAACACGATTTGAATGTTTCCTGCCATTGGTGCTACTTTAAAATCTGCCCAGGTTTTGTAAAAATCAGCAGGGCTATTGATACTGTTATAACTGTCTTTAATATGTAAAAGCATTGCAAGTGGTATAATGTTGCCATCATGGGCAAAACGAAAATCTGCTCCGGAGCTATTATTGTTGATAATTGATTCTGCGTTTTCAATAATATTTTTCAATAATGGTTTGGCGTTATCCATCATAATGCCACCGCTTCCTGCATAATTGCCGTCATTTACATAAAGTTTGTAATTCCGGCATTGCCAAAGATCAAAAAGTTCCTGTTTTGTAAAAATATCATAGAAAGATACTTTTGTTTCTATGTTTTGCATACCGCTTGCTATACCATATAAACCCCACATAATGGTTTCGGGGGTAGTTTTATTGTCAAAAATACTTGTTGTTGTGAATAGGGATTTTATGAGCCTATCTGGAAATACATGTTCTTTTTCAAATTGTTTATACCCCGGTTTCCATGTATCCTCGGCAGAGCGGTAGGCTATTGCCTTTTCGGTATGATAGTTAAGATAACGTTGCCATTTTGCACCAGAATTGCGGGTAATAGATAAAGATGGATTAAATTCTTTTAAGCGTTCACAAAAGGCATCCATGCTTAATACGCAACGAACCACCATAGTGGCACAGGCTTCCATTTTGCTATCTTTTTTAAATACTTCGGGGTAGGATTGATACATCCTTAGTGCTATGCCTCTTTGTTCCCGAACTCCCTGAGGCGAAAGATCACCGCCACGAAATTCTACTTCTTTCCAAACCAGTTGCAATCTGCCAAGAACATTTTTTCCTAAATCAGTTAGATTATATTTCTTTTGTGCTTCTTCAAAAATATTGATGATACTTTTGTACTCATCATCGCTAATGAGGTATCTGGAACCATGCCTTCCCAGATGGCTAATATAGAAAGGCTTGTACCCGTCAGGAGCTTTTGTTTTAAGTACAATTTCATTTTCTGGGTAGGCGAAATAAACGCCTGCTGTTTTTTCAATCTTTTCAAAAATTTCCTCCTTGGAAGCTTGAGCCCAGGCTGTGTTAAAAAGGAAAAGTAGCGAAAGAAAACATATAATTTTTCTGAACATTTTCTGAATTATTGATATTAAATTATTGAATAGTTCTGTGATTTTTTATAAATTGTTATTATTAATAATTTGGATTTTGATTCAAGTTTGGATTGTATAGAATATCATTTTGAGGAATGGGATAAAGGTTGTATTTATCGTCCACATCCTGACCCACATGGTTTGTTTCGCCAGAGGTAGGTCTTCCTTTCCATTCCCAATTATACCCTTTGGTAAACACGCCAAACCTTATTAGGTCGCTTCTTCTCCAGTTTTCTGTCCATAGTTCTCTTGCTCTTTCATCCAGAAGGAAAGGTAGGGTCAGTTGGGAATCGGTTATTTCTCCATTTGCCACATTACTTGTGCTTGAATAGGGGCCTGAATTATAGGCGCGGTTTCTGACTTCATTTACATAAGACAATGCTTCTGCTCGGCTTCCGCCGGTCCCTCTCAGGATTGCTTCGGCTGCCATCAGGTAAGCATCGGCTATTCTAAACATTGGAAAGGCTATATTGGAATATTTTGTAGGCGTTGATTTTGCCCTGTCTTTGGTTACATTCCTCCATTTTGTCATGGTGTAACCGTAATTAATTACAGATGTAATAAAGGCCGACCCCTCCTTCCAGTTTTCCTTTACCAATGCCGGTTTATCCACTGAGCCATTGGCCTTGTAGGTGGCTGTTTTTGGGCCTCCCAATAATAATGCCCTTTTGTCCTTTTTCTTGTCGCACCAGGGATCGGTTGGGTCAAAATCCTGATCCTCAGGAAGAAATTTATTAACAAAAGTGGTATTTAGCGAGCCATTGCTGCTCCATGTTTCAGAAATACCATAATCCACAAAATTGAACATATAATTACTAAGGGGGAATTTTAACAGGTAATTAGTAACCCCTTCGCCCTGCATTTTATCTGTATCGGTGGGTATGGCCCACAAAATTTCTTTACTGGTATTATTATCTTTTAAAAAGTTCTCTATGTACTGTGGCGATAAAGAATAGTTTTGATCGGTTATTACTTTTTTGGCATAGGTTAATGCTTTGTCAAAATAAGAAGTCCCACTATAAATTTGCCCATTTAAATACAATTTAGATAATAGAAACCATGCAGAAGCCTGATTTGTCCGTCCAAATATTTTTTTATTGGAAGGCATCATTTTGTTTTCTATTTCCAAAAGTTCTTTTTCTACATATTCAAATATTTCTTTCCTTGTTTTTTGCACAGGATAAGTGCCATTGGGAGAAGAATCGTCCACCCAACCCACCGCACCGTATAAATCACAAAGAAGATAATATTGGTAGGCTCGTATAAAACGGGCTTCAGCACGCCAGTATTCCACCTCATTTTTTGCTGAATCCCATACTCCGTATTTTTCCATTACATTTTTTTCGGTTTTTCTCAAGAATTCATTGCACAAGGCTATAATAATATAGGCTCTATAATATAAATATTGCGGAAACTCGGTTCCTGTTGTCCAATTTAAGGTTACGGTTGACGGAATTCCGTAACCTGAGCCTGTGCGGTAAATAATTAAATCTGTAGTCGCCTCCTGAACCCAAAATAGGGATCTCAAATATACACTGCGCCCTCCATCCCAAGATACATCATTGCCGCCAGCACCTCCCTGACCTGCCACTGCCATAGCACTGTATATTTTCAAAAATACACCATGATACCCTTGGTAGGTTGAATAAACTTGTTCTTCCATTAATGCTGTGGATGAGGTGGGCTGAAGGTCTAATTTTTCACAAGAAGAACCAAAAACTATAATGGTAAGAATAAATATTGAATATATTAGTAACTTTTTCATCTTCTAAAATTTAAAATTGAGTGAAATCATATACATTCTTTGCTTGGGCGTACTGGAGTCGTCAATGCCGCTATACATTTCTGGGTCAACGCCAGGGTAATGTGTTATGGTTGCCACATTTTGGATGCCTGCTCCAAGTCGAAAGGAACTCTTTTGCTTAATTACTTTGTTGAAAGTGTAGCCTATTACAATATTATCTATTTTCAGATAATCGCCTTTAAACAACCAGTAATCAGAAAAGTATTGAATTTTAGACCATTCCGGTGCCCAACCCCTGAAAGTATTGGTGGGGTACTGGTTGCAAGGATCAAAAAAGGAATTATTACTGCCAGAACTCATGGTGTTCCAATAAACATATTGACCAAAAGCATAGTGCATATTTGTACCAAAGTCCCATGATTTGTATTTTACCGAGGTTGAAAACCCGCCATAATTAGGTACAAGCGAACTTTTTTTGGTATCCCATTTGCTTGCATCGGCAGCATCATCGGTTACAAATTCCTGAGAACCTGTTATGTTAGGGTCGTAATTGGGGTTGTAAAACTTTTCTATGGGTTTTCCATTTTCGTCAAAAACCTGTTTGGCTAAATAATAGGTATTGGGGGTGTTGCCCACTTTATGAAATTGTGCAGTACGACTGGCTCCTGTACTTCCTGTTCTTACCCAGGTTTTTTCGGGTGATCCATCATAAACAGTTAGTTTTTCAATTTTTGATTCATTATAGGCAAAGTTGAAATTTAGGTTCCAGGTTAGGTTTTTATTTCTAATGGGGATGCCACCTACGGCAAATTCAAATCCTCTGCTTGACATTTCGCCAATATTTTGATCAATAGATTCGGCAAAGTTGGAGCCGGCTGCTACTTTTACTGAGTTCATCAACAAGTTGGATGTGTATCGCCTGTAATAATCTGCAGAGCCATATAACCTGTTTTTAAAGAAGCCATAATCCAATCCGATATTAGCTGTTTGGGTTACTTCCCATTTTATTGACCTGTCAAAAGCAGAAGGGCGGTAGGTAATATAAAACTCATCTCCTTCGCGATACATGAAATTTGCTGTTGATGCATAATAGGTGGCTTGGTAGGCATAATCATTATTAATATTTTGCTGGCCTGTGGAACCATAGCTCACCCTAAATTTTAATTCATTGATATTGTCAATATTCTTCATAAATTTTTCATCATTAATATCCCAGGCAAAAGCTGCTGAGGGAAAATACCCCCATCTTGTTTCTGGTGCAAATCTTGAGGAAGCATCTGCACGCATAGTTGCCGTAAATAAAAAGCGATTTAATAACTTGTAATTTAATCGTGAAAACCAGGAGGCCATTGAAACGGCTCCTTCATTAGAGTTTTCAATACTGCCCGATACCATGCTGCCGTCATTGTAATTGGTTACGCTATACCAAGAACTGTATTTCTGCATTTCATAAGTGTGGCCCAGTGTTAGATCGAATTGCTGTACTCCTACCTCTTTCTTATAATTGAGGTAATAATCCATTACATTTCGGTAACTATGAGAAGTGTTTTTAGAATGGATACCCAATCCTCCTTTACCTAATTTTACATTAGATACCGACCAGGTTCCCGGCATATTGTCTCTGCCTTTTGAGGTGTTGGTGGAATTGTAAGAACTACCATTGTATCCTATATTTAAGGTGAGGTCTTCAAAGCCATGCACTTTATAACTCAATAATAAATTAGTCAACAGCCGATTGCTTTTATTGTTACCTAGGTCGGGTAGCGTGGCACTCGCTACGGGGTTGTATGCCAGTTGGGGGCTGTTTCCTTTATCATCAGCACCATACATAAAGTATCCAAATGCTTTTTTTGAATATTCAACTCCATTTATGGTTGTCGGCTCATAATCAAAATATATTGGTTGTGTAGGGTCTGTTAATGCTGCGGAGGAAAACGAACTTCCGCTATTGGGAGTATAAATATAAGTATATCTTACAGTAGCCTCTACGCTTAAATGGTTTTTAAGAAATTTAGGTGATAAAGTAAGTGCTGTAGTTGCCACCTCTCTTTTAGTGTTTATTACATTTCCCTGCTCCTGATTATAGCCTCCCGAAAACCGATAAGGAGTATAAGGCATAGCGCCGGTTAAACTTATGGAATGTATATTACTTACACTGGTTCTTGAAATTGCCTCCTGCCAATTGGTATTGGCATTGCCCAAAAGTGCCCTATTCCATCCCCTTTTTTCATACTCTGTCCTAAATTCATCAGCACCATAAACATCAAGCAATTTGTAGGGTTGGTTTATATAAAGGTCGCCTCTGATGTTTATTTCAGGGGTTGTAAACTTATTGTTTATACCCACATTGCCTCTTTTTGTTTTTACAATGATAATTCCATTGGCTCCTCTTGCACCATAAATAGCAGACGCAGAAGCATCTTTCAATATAGTGATGCTTTCAATATCATTGGGATTGATTGACGAAAGGCTGCCTTCGGTTAATCCGTCCACAACAATCAATGGCTCATTTGAAGCGTTTAATGATGCTCCCTGCCTGATTCTTACCGTACCACTCGAACCAGGGGAACCAGACCCAAGCGTAACCTGCAAGCCGGCAACTTTGCCCAGTAGCAAATCTGTGGTTGTGGTGGCTTTTACTCTGTTGAGTTCGTCGGGTTTTAAAACGGTTACAGAGCCGGTTAAGTCTTTTTTCTTTACGCCTCCGTATCCTATTACCACTACTTCGCTAAGGTTTTCGTTTGCTTTTTCTAAAAAAACATTAATCGTTGATTGATTATTAATTTGCTTTTCTTGTGTTTTATAACCGACATAGGAAATAATGATAGTAGAGTTGGCAGGAAGCACCATTTGAAAGTTCCCTTCATTATCGGTAAATGTCCCTAAAGCCCGCTCCTTCAATTTTATACTGGCACCAATTATGGGTGCGGCAGTTTCTTTGTCCAATACTGCTCCTTTGATGGTAACGCTTGTTTGTCCACTTGCGTAATCGGGGAAGATAAATATTCCCCAAAGGAGGCACATTAAAATAAATAGTCCTCTTTCCTTTTTTAATAAAAACATGGCAAATTAATTGTGAAAATTTAAGTGAATAATTTGGATTCTATTCTATTTTCAAAGATAGGGTTACCTAAAGGGTCTTTATTAAGGAGTAAAAATAGAAAGTAGAAAAATGGTTATTCAAAAATATTGATTAACAATTAATTAAACCTTTTTTGTTTTTATTTAAAAGTAGATTTTTGAGGCTTGGAAAGTATAAATTATTTTCATTTTATCTTCCAATTCGTTTTATTTTATTAGAAAATTCTTCTTTTGTTACCGAAAGTTTATTTTTAATTTTCAATTTATAATTATAGACTGTTTGGGGCGAAAAATGTAAAAAATTAGCTATTTTGCTGCTATCAGAAATACCCAATCTTGACAGGGCAAATATTCGCAATTCGGGAGTGAGAATATCCTCGGTTTTTGATGTAATGCGTTCTTCTTTTCTTAAAAGAGAATTGAATTCATCTATAAAATTTGGATACAGTTGCAAAAAGACAGCATCAAAGTTTAGAAAAAATTCTTTCAATTCGTGGGTTACTAATCCCGTATTGCTGGTGGCTTTAATGGCTTCATTGATTTGTTTGGATTTTAACTGCTTGTGGGTTTCTACTCTAAAAACTTCCAGCTTATTGATGTATGATGAACATAGGTCAAAAACATACCCTATATAGGTTTCTTTTACCCGATCCGAATCGGAAAGGGTGATATTTAAATTCTTGAGTTCTTCATTTATTTTTGTTAATTCCTCGTTTTCAAATTTTACAAGCCGTTCTGCTTTTGTGTTTTTTTGCAACTGCTTATAAATGATAAAGATACTCTCAATTAGTATTAAGGACAGGAGGGAAATGAGTATTAAATATTTAGCCAATGTGTCCTTTTCTTCCTTTATTTCTTTGTTGTAGGATGCTACTATTATAGGAAGTGCTTCCGATATTTCTATCATCCGAAACCGGGCTTTGGCAAAAGTGGCATCTTCCATGGCGCATTTAATATAAGTATAAGCCCTTTCCACATTCCCTTCTCTGTATAATAAAACAGCCAGCTTTCGTAAGGCAATATAACTTTTAACGGCTCTTTTTATATCTGACAACGAGGCAATGGCAAGGTATTTTTTTTGATTTTCGGAGTCCCCTTTTTTTTCATAAACTTCGGCGAGATTATAAGCAATAGCACTTGCTTCGGCACTATTTTCTTTGCTTTCTATATAAATAGGATGAAGCAGGTTAAGTGCCTGATTATATTTGCCCAAATCAATCAATTTATTACATACTAAAAATTTGTACGATGGCAATTGCGGATTGAGAATCTGAATTAAAGAATCCTTGTATTGAAATAAAAATGTTTTATAATAATTTTTTTCTTCTTGAGATAATGCATTTTGATAAAGCAGCGAATATATCGAATGATAAATATGATAATAATACCCCCATTGGTTTATGGCTAAATCCTTTTTATTGATTTGCCCCATTATATCAAAAGTTTCCTTATACATGCCCATTTTCCCTAACATTTCCGCTACATTCATTTTAGAAGCATATACAAGCTGCAACTCTTTGGTTTCTCTTGAAATTGCCATTTCTTTTTTTGCGATCCATAATGCCGAATCGAGATTATAATGTTTATAGGCATCAAATAGCTGGTTGTACAAGGAATATTCTTTTTTCTTATCTAAGTTCTGATGAAGCACATTGTTTATACTGTCCATTTCTCTATTTTTTATTTCCTTATATATTGGTCGTTCATTAATGGCTTTATCTAATACAATCAATAAGGAATCCGTCAGGCGTTGAGAATTGGAAATCACTGGCAGGAAAAGAATTACGAAATTAATTATTATTTTCATTGTTGTTTTGGGTTTATATGAAATGTAAAATTTAATATGTGCTTAGTACACATTAAAATTTTTGTAGAAAAAAAACCGATGAAATCTCATCGGTTTCTATTAATGGATAAATTAAACAGTAAATCCGTTGGGCAGTACTGCTCCTTTTTTCACTACTATAATTCCATCTTTCACTGTATATAGTTCAGTATCAGTGGGTTCCAGATGAGGACCTACATTGAGGCGCACATCATCTCCAATTCTGCAGTTTTTATCTATAATACAATTGCGAAGATTACACCTTTCTCCAATACCTATTAGCGGAATATTTTTTGACTGTGCCTGATTTATTTCTTCCAAAGTTTCATAAAAATCAGCCCCCATGATATAGGTGCCGGTGATATTGGTGCCATATCCTATTCTTGACCTAACGCCAATTACGCTGTTTTCGATGCGTGAGGCATGTATGATACAACCGTCGGAAATAAGGGCTTTTTCAAGTGTTGAACCACTTACTTTTGATGGAGGCAACATTCTTGGCCTGGTGTAAATGGTTTGACTATAGTCGAATAAGTTGAATTCCGGAATATCGGAGGTTAATTCCAGATTGGCTTCAAAGAAAGAATAGATGTTTCCGATATCCGTCCAGTAACCATCATATTGGTAGCTGGCAACGGTATAATTATTTATTGAGGAAGGGATAATTTCCTTTCCAAAATCTTTGGATTCCGGATATATATTAAACAATAAATCATAAAGCAAGTCACGATTAAAAATATAAATACCCATAGATGCCAGATAGTTTCTGCCCTTTTTGCTGCATGGCTTCTCCGGTATCGCTTACCCAATCGGGAAGTAGTTCTTTTTAGGTTTTCTATAAATGATGTAATTCTGCTGTTTTCATCCGATTTCAGAATACCAAATTCAGGAGCTTCGCGTTCGGCAACAGGGATAGTAGCAATAGTTAAATCGGCACCCGCCTCTTTGTGCTTTTTTAGCATTTGCTCAAAATCCATCTGATAAAGTTGGTCGCCCGAAAGAATCAGAATGTAGTCGCTGTCAAATGGCTGAACGTGGCGAAGGCTCTGCCTCACCGCATCTGCAGTGCCCTGAAACCAAAATGAACTCTCTGGCGTTTGTTCTGCAGCAAGAATGTCAACAAACGCTTTGCTGAAAATACTGAAGTTATACGTGTTTTTAATGTGGCGGTTCAGCGAAGCCGAGTTGAACTGGGTAAGCACAAACATACGGTTAATCCCTGAGTTCATACAGTTAGAAATGGGGATATCCACTAATCTGTATTTGCCTGCAATGGGTACAGCCGGTTTTGATCTGGTACTGGTAAGAGGAGCCAGCCTTGATCCTGCTCCACCGCCTAGAATAATTGCTAAGATTTCATTATTAATTGACATGGTAGTTGGTTTATGTGATAAAAAATGTTAATTATTAATCGTTAAAGTTACTGTATTGACTGATATAAATCAAGATAATGTTGCGCTGAGGTGTCCCAGCTATTGTCAATATCCATCATATATTTACGCATTTCATCAAGGCGGTCTTTTTGATTGTAGAAGAGATCAATGGCTCTTCCGGTTGAATATACTACATCCCAAACCGATGATTGTTCCATCTTGATTCCATATCCGTTTTCGGTTCCAAAATCAACCACTGTGTCCTTTAAACCACCAATATTTCTTACCATCGGCACCGTGCCATACCTCAAGGCATACAACTGATTAAGTCCGCAAGGTTCTACACGGCTTGGCATTAATAAAAAGTCGCTACCGGCATATATTAGGTGGCTCAATGGTTCGCTATACCCTATATAACTATTATAATATCCTTTGCACTGCCCATTCATAGAGGCTAACTGGCTTTCAACAGGAGGATCGCCGGAGCCAAGTATGAGAAAGTTGGCCCTGCCCCCGTATTGATAAATGGACTGACTGATCGCCTCCGGCAAAATATCGGCTGCTTTTTTCATCAACAAGCCTGCCTATAAAACTGATAAGTGGTTTGTGGGGGTCGAGCCCAAATTGTGTTGCTAACTGTTCTTTGTTTTTTTGTTTGCCTTCGGCAACGCTTTCTTTATTAAAACTCTCAATGAGATAACTATCCGTTTCCGGATCCCACACCTCTACGTCAATACCATTGATGATGCCGCTGCATTTTCCCCGTTCATATTCAAAAATCGCTTCTAATCCTCTGGCGCTGTGCCGAAGCTCTTCCATGTAGCTTGGGCTAACAGTTGTTACTTTCAAGCACATTTCACGGCAGATGCCATTGGGTTAATAGTATTGTTCCAGTCAAGATATCCCCAGTTCCAGGTATCATACGCAGGAATGAAATAATATTTATCCCAGCCAAACTGACCCTGGTATTGACCGTTATGGATTGTAAACACGGTGCGCACATTTGCCAACTGATATCTGAAAGCATGGCAATATTTCATAAAAAAAGGAATCAGGCCTGCCTGATGATCGTGGCAATGAATAATATCGGGTTTGTGCTGCCAGTGACTAAGCCAATCGCAAGCCGCCAACTGAAATGAGACAAATCTTTCGGTATCATCATTATAGCCATAAATCTTTTCCCGGTCCAAAAGATTATTTATGTCTATTAAATAAAGGTCAAACCCCAGCTTGTTGGTCTTTTCCTTTATGACACTGTATTTAAACCAGTTTGAATTGAGCACTTGTCCGCCTTCGTGCACCAACTCCCATTCGTTTTCGTATAAGAATTTAGTTCGGTACATGGGCATCACTACTTTTGCAATATGGCCCAGTTTGTTTTGGTATTTTGGCAAAGCGCCTACTACATCGCCAAGACCCCCCGCTTTTGCCATAGGGTAACACTCGGCAGAAATATGAATGATTTCCATTAGCTTGAATTTTTTTTAGTTCGGCTTAAAATTAAGGTTAAAATATATATTCACAAAACAAAGTAATCTTTTATAAAAAATTTTTTTCTGAAAATGATAAATGTCATATATTTTTTGATTCTTGCGCAAACGATTGTTATTTTTTAAATTAAAATGAATAAGTTATATCATTAATTTTTACATTTGCTTTCATAATTATTATTATGGTAATGATTGTTTCAAACGATTCGTTAAAACTAATATGCTTTTAAATATTTTTTAAATCCTATTTATTAATCACAAAAATTACAAAATGACTACTACAGCAGGAACAAACAAAAATTACACTTTGCCGATTATTATGATGATCATTCTTTTTGGTATGATCTCATTTGTAACTGGTCTTGGCGGCCCATTTGGCGTTATTATGAAGGATCAGTTTAAGGCTTCTGATGCAATGTCCCAATTAGGAACCTTTGCTAATTTTATTGCTTATGCTTTTATGGGTATCCCATCAGGGTTATTATTAAGAAAAATAGGGTATAAGAAAACTGCTTTGTTAGCCATTATTGTTGGCTTTGTTGGAGTAGCCATTCAATATATGTCGGGTGCTGCCGGAAGCTTTACTATCTATCTGGCCGGCGCTTTTGTTGCAGGTTTTTCCATGTGTATGCTCAATGCTGTAGTGAACCCCATGCTGAACACTCTTGGTGGCGAAGGCAAGAAAGGTAACCAATTGATTCAGATTGGTGGTACCTTTAATTCATTAAATGCCACGATTGTTCCTGTTTTGGTTGGATATTTAATTGGAAATACAGCCAGTCCTACCATTAAAGACGCAAGCCCTGCTTTGTTAATTGCAATGGGAATTTTTGCGTTGGTATTTTTCGTTTTATATTTTGTCCATATTCCTGAGCCACATGCAGAAGCAGACACAGCAGCTAATAGCGGCGTTAAAGATAAACACAGCGCTTTATCTTTCAGACACTTCATTCTGGGTGCGGTAGGTATCTTCATTTATGTGGGTGTAGAAGTGGGTATTCCTAATTTTATTAACTTGTTTATGACGCAGTCAGCCGAAAAAGGCGGATTGGGAATAGGTACTACCATTGCAGGTTCGGTAGTAGGCACCTATTGGTTCCTGATGTTGATAGGCAGACTGGTGGGAGCTTCTATTGGGGCAAAAGTTTCGAGCAAAGCAATGCTGACCTTTGCTTCAGGATTGGGTTTAGTGTTTGTGATAGCTGCAATTTTGTATCCCGTAAGTTCCATTATCAATATGCCGGTGTTTAAGTCAGAAGGTGGCTCATTGTCCTTTGGTATGGCCGCAGTACCGGTGAGTATGATGCTTTTGGTATTGTGCGGATTGTGTACTTCCATTATGTGGGGTGGCATTTTTAACCTGGCGGTGGAAGGCCTTGGTAAATATATCAAAATGGCCTCCGGTATTTTTATGGTGATGGTTTGTGGTGGAGGTATTGTTCCCTGGATTCAAGGTCAGGTATCTGATTCAGCCGGCTATATCCCCAGCTATTGGGTAATTGTTGTTTGTATGGCATATCTTCTGTATTATGCGCTGGTTGGCAGCAAAAATGTGAATACAGATATACCTGTGGGCGTAATGACCACAGGTGATAATGTATCAGCCGCTGAAGAAGCAAAAGATGTAATCTGATAATTGAATTTCATTTAATCAAATTTAAAATATATAGAATCATGAGTGGAACAGAACAGCCCAAACAATATGTGTTAGGAATTGACATGGGGGGCACCAATACCAAGTTTGGTATTGTGGATGCACGCGGTAATGTTCTTTCGCAAGGAGGAATTAAAACCAGTAATCCAGATATTAACGGATATATGGAAGAGTTAAAATCAGGTTTAAATGTCCTGATTAATGGGGTAGGGGGGATAAAAAAAATAAAAGCGATTGGCGCTGGATGCCCCAATGGGAATTATTATACAGGTAACATAGAGTTTGCTCCAAACCTGCCGTGGAAAGGTGTGGTGCCTTTTGCAAATATGCTTTCTGAATCTTTTGGCGTTCCCGCAGCTATAACAAATGATGCCAATGCCGCAGCAGTAGGTGAAATGACCTATGGCGCTGCCAAAGGAATGAAAGATTTTATTATGATTACCCTTGGTACAGGCGTGGGCAGTGGTATTGTAATAGACGGCAAAATTGTATATGGGCACGATGGTTTTGCAGGAGAGTTAGGCCATACTATTATTGTAAGAGGAGAAAAAGGGCGAGTGTGCGGATGCGGCCGCAAAGGGTGCCTCGAAACTTATACTTCGGCTACGGGAGTGGCACGCACAGCGCGTGAGTTTCTGCAAGACTCTGACAGGCCGAGTGTTTTACGCAATCTCTCTCTGGAAAATATTTCTTCCAAAGATGTGTTTGATGCCGCAATGCAGGATGATGAACTGGCCAAGGATGTGTTCCATATTACTGGAAAAATATTGGGTGAGGCAATGGCTGATTTTGTAGCTTTTAGCGCTCCCGAAGCAATTATTCTTTTTGGCGGACTTACAAAGGCCGGCGACCTGATTTTGAAACCAGTGGTAGAAAGTATGGAGGAAAATCTGCTTTCTATTTGGAAGGGTAAGGTAAAAGTGATTTTCTCCGAGTTGAAAGAGTCTGATGCTGCTATTTTGGGTGCCAGCGCTCTTGGCTGGGAGTTATAAGGTTTTTCAAAATTATTTTTTAAAGCAGGGCCAGTCCCTGCTTTTTTATTAATACAATTGAATACGACAGTATCCATTTTTGATTCTATGAGATAAAAAAGCAAGGCCAAAAGGAATATGCCAACCTTTTATCTTGTAAAGCTGTGGTATTCAATATAACTTTTGCCTGTAAAATATGGCCAATTCATAGACAATAAACAAAAATAAATAGGCAAGGCCGATATCGATTCGTTTGTTCGAACTATGGCTGATAGTAAACAACAATGAGATTTTTTCTGGTGTATTTTCCAGTTTGAATTCTAAATGGCGCCTCGACTGTCTTATAGAAATGTTGTATAAACAATATTCTTATCAAGGACTTTGTTTTCATTAACAACAAAGTCGTAGGGTTTTAGGTTTAAGCATATTGGTTCAAAACTCCTGTTTAAAAGTAAGCCCCCGACCAATACCCTCATTGCGATTTTAAAAAATTTCCGTTAGGAAGAAACGGCAACTTTCCAGTTTTGCGGCAACAGCTCCTCTATGTGGTTAATACGATGGGAGGCAATACGGTTCAGGATGTCGTGCAACCAGTCGTAAGGATTGACATTATAATATTTACAGGTAGCCAGTAAACTGTAAAACATTGCAGCACGCTGAGCCGCGGCATGGCTGCCGGCAAACAGATAATTCTTTCTGCCCACAGCAACGGGTCTGATACTATTCTCCACCGGATTGTTATCTATGTGCAATATACCGGTGGTGGCATACAGGCTGAGTTTATCCCACCGCTTCAGACTGTAGGCTATAGCTGTTCCTATGGCGCTGGCAGGTAACACTTTTGCATATTCCTGCTTTAGCCACGATTCCATTTCTTTTAATATAGGTACAGCATGTTCCCGACGATTCTTCCGTTTTGCTTCACCTGTAACTTCATGCTCTGACAGATACCTTTCAATAGCATAGAGTTTTTGGATTTCACCCAGTGCGTATGTTGCCCTGCCCTTATCATTTGCCAGCGCTTCATTAAATTTCCTTCGCGCATGGGCCATACAGTTCACCTGGATAATCCCCGGTTGATTATTAAATTCATCATAAGCCTGGTAACCCTGCCCGACTGGCGTCAGTCAGGCGGGCGTCTGTCTGTAAATATCCCTGATAGTCTTTAAGAATACTCTGAGGGCCTTCTCTTGAACGACCCGTCCGGTAGTCAAAGAGAACCAACTTTTTCATGACTCTGATAGACCAATAATATCCCTGATGAGTGGCGCCCCGCCCGGATGAACCGTTCAGATAGGCTTTCTTACTGCTATCCTGTACCCGGATAGTCGTCCCATCAGCGTGGATATAGCCGCTTTTCAATACCGGTCTTTGTGAGCCTGATAAAGCGGCATTATCAGGGTAGCAGCCGTGATAAGCCAACTGTCAATAGTGCTGTCGCTCAGTGTTACACCTAATCTTTCATAGCGTTTTATTTGCCGGTACAGCGGCAGATGGTCTACATACTTCTCTACGATTATCTGGGCAATCAGACTGGCATCTGCATTACTCTTTTCAAAACTACGTTCCGGCGCCGGCGCCTGCATAATGCGCCCCGTAGCTTTATCTATTAATCGGGGACGTATTATCTTCTTTACATACACTTCACAAGGTTTGTAAGCCAGCGTTTCGCTGATGTCTTCCCCTATCTTATTTACCTTGTTCATATCTACGCCTTCCGGATAGCGTATTTGCTCTTCTCTGCGCAGCGACTCAGGAAGCCATTGCGCCCCTTGTGGTTGGGCTGCAACCGAGTGGACTTCTTTTGATAGCTGACCGTAGAAGTGCTTTCTATAATTTGTTCTGCAATAGCCGGTATATCAAAGAGCGTGGGCATACCTGTCGGCAGACCCGCTGCCGTAAATCTTTCGTGCCGGCTGCCGAAGATGTATCGCTTCAACTGAAGTATTTCTAATTGCTGAGACTCGATGGTGTACTGCTGGGACTCCGATGGTTTTCTGTTGGCTTTCGATGATAGCAAGCGCCTGTTCGTAACGCTCTTTGTAGTCAATATTTTGTAAAATTGTAGCCATCGGTTGGTAATGCAAAAGTCGCATTGCCAAAGGGTTTTGCCAAGTTATAACACCCTTTTATTTACGCACAACACACACCTTAAAACGTGTATAACATTCGTGTTTTTTATCTCACGAAAAATAAATGTGTATAACTTTTGGAATTTCTAAAAAGAGAGTGAAAAACGCCTTTTTTTCTTTACCGACTGCAGTACGATACTCGGAGAATCAACTGCAATTGTAAGGCATCAATTTGGGCGCAGCTATTATCCGCACAGAGGCGAGGAAGTTCATACACTCCTTTTTCAAGACGCTTATGGTAGATAGCCAGACCATCTCCTCTCCCCAGGTGAGTAGTATTATTTGATTGCGCCTTCGGTTTACAAAGATAAACACACCGCCATCCAACACGTTGGCTCCCATAAACTGACTGACCATACCACAGAGGCTGTCGAAGCCTTTACGCATATCAGCTACTCCGTTATACCAATAATATCTGGTGGTATCAGTGAGTTGAAGCATGCTCAACAAAGTAATAATTGTTTTACAAAATCTGCGGCGCCGCTACTGATGGGTAGTTGAAGGCGGATGCCATTGCTACCTGTGAGTGTCATCAACTCATCAGCCTGACGGGTAATGGTGAGCGGAACAAAAGGTCTGTCTTTTCCTCGGACGATTTGTAAACCCGATACCAATAATAGAAGGTGGAGTGGGTTATATTATTTTTTCTCGCAGAACGCTCTTTGAGATAGTCCGCTTTGCTGCCGGGCTTCTATCATCTCAAGCTTCTGCATGCGCGCTGATGTCTTATCTTGCATAAAATTTATCTTTGGGCAAAACTGAAACTTACACGCCAAATAAAAAATAGGGTATTGGTCGGGCGGTTACTTATCAACCGAAATACTAATGCCAATGCAGAATCTTTCAATTCAAAAATAAAACTCTTCAGAGCCAATCTCAGAGGAGTAGCAGAAACAAAATTCTTCCTCTTTAGATTATACGGTAGTATAACATAAACTGTGTAAGCCCTACAAAGTTGGGGTACCCCAACTTTGTAGGACTTATTTATTAATTTTAAAAACACAGTTTAATTTTATGGACAAAGAACAAATGCTATCAGACGCTTTTTTAAAGCAGTTTAAAACCGGAGAAGAGCTAACTGACTTTTTGACTCAGCTCCAAAACGAGGTATTGAAAGATGCTTGAAGGCGAGTTAGATGCTCACCTTACATGACAAGCATGAAAAAAGCAGTACTTCAAATGCCAGAAACGGCTATGGCACAAAACGCATTAAAACCGGTTTGGAGAAAGTGAAATACAAGTACCCAGAGACAGGGACACCTCCTTTAACCCGATGATAATACCCAAACGCCAAAGCATGGTAGATGGGTTAGAAAATGTAATCATATCGCTGTATGCCAAAGGCATGAGTGTAAGCGATATTGAAGAACAAATACGCGAGGTTTATCACTTTGATGTATCTACTTCAACCATTTCCAAAATTACAGAAACAGTAGCCGGCGATATTGTTGCCTGGCAAAACAGGCCCTTAGATCCGCTGTATTTAATTGTATGGATGGATGGTATTGTTTTTAAGGTAAGAGAAAACAGTAAAGTCATTAACAAAACCATCTATCTTGCCGTAGGGCTCAATACAGACGGCAAAAAAGAAGTACTGGGCATGTGGCTTGGCAAAAACGAAAGTGCTGCATTTTGGCTTAGCGTTTTAACCGATTTAAAAGCCAGAGGTGTAGAAGACATACTCATTACAGCTACCGATAACCTCAATGGTTTACCCAAACCATCAATAATGTTTTCCCGCAATCACAAACTCAAATCTGTGTGGTGCATCAAATACGCAACTCGGCAAAATATGTGGTTTGGAAAGACAAAAAGCATTTTCAAAAGACATGAAACTCATCTACGACGCCCCAACAAAACAGGCAGCAAAAGCAGCACTGGAAGACTTTAAAAATAACTGGAACCACAAATATCCATACGCCATAAAATCTTGGGAAGATAATTGGGAAGCGCTTACCGTTTTTTTGAGTTCCCTTTAGAAATAAGAAAAATCATTTACACCACTAACCTAATAGAAAACCTGAATGGAAAATCAGAAAATACACCAAAAATAAAATGTCCTTCCCTACAGATGGGCCGTCTTAAAATCGGTATATTTGGCTTTAAGAGAAGCAACAAAAAATGGGTATGCTATACAAAATTGGGGCATCATCCTAAATCAGTTCTTAACAATGTTTGAAAAAGGGTTCAACTTTTAAACAAAAAGCTAAACCCTTATATTTTTAACTTACACAGTTTATGGGATACTGTCGATTATACAAACTCTTCGCTTAGTCCCCTTAATTTATAACTGACCCGGAAGATGAAGGTGACTATAGGGCAGCCCCTCACCTTTGAGCATAAAGCGTAATCCGTAAACGGTGTGTTTGAAATAAGTCTGAGATGGAGTTTTACTGCGTTGCTGCAGGTACGTAGAGATAGTCTTTGATTTGGTCTTCGTCCAATTCCGTTGGCAGGCAGCCAAAGTGCAAGGCCATGGCTGCTATGGACGGCTGTAGTTATCAAAGGTGCGTGGACTTCTGCTGAGGATGGAGATGTTGCGTTCAAAACGTTGGAAGCAGTTCTGCAAATCCATAACTTCGCCCTTCGGTTTGACTCAGGGCAGGCTTAGGCACGATTGAGATATTTATTATACCTCAGTTCTTCCGGCGATTTTTTTTTGTTGCCATAATAAATTGTATTTTAGTGAATGCTAAATTTACGGATAGTTGCGGAAGGCTACCGTAGGTTTAGTTCAACACGGGTTTGGCAATAGGCAGGCTGAACGGCTTCGTATCAACGGAAGTGCAAAATTCAATTTTCGTTCTTCGTATCAGCGTCAGTGCTAAAAATCCCGCCCATCGCCAATACGCGGCTCGTTGTATGCTGAATTGTTTTTGCATTCCCCAAAAAAACCGGCTTGGAAGCCGGTTTCTAAAATTTCGAATTTTTGTTAATATTTCAGTTTTAATACCCTATATTTTGCGTGAGTTTAGCGTTTTTATCCAATGCAGATTGCGGAATGGGAAGTAGTTGGTTTTTTTCTGCAAAAGTTCTATTTTCAATTACATTACCATCCAAACTGAGATTTACGTTATAATCTCCATTGCCATAGGTTGTACCTAAAACAGCACCTTTCTTTACACCTGTTAATTGACCATTCATCACCGAAGAAGCCAGTTTCCAACGTATAATATCATCTCTTCTTAATCCTTCACCCGCAAATTCTACTCTTCGTTCTCTGCGCACCAATTCGCGCAATTTACTTTGGTTATTATATTTTATCCTGTCTGTTTTGGGCATCCCTGCTCTTTGTCGAACTGCATCAATCCCATTATATAATTCATCATCAATTTGCCCTAATTCTGTTTTTGCCTCTGCAATTGTCAATAATACTTCAGCGTATCGAAAAATATAGATATCGCTACCCATATTCCAGTAGGAGGTATTATCGTCAAAGGAACCCATATACTTTCTATAATTATAACCCGTTTTACTGGCATTATCCGCCTTATTATAATAATCCTCATTTCCGGCTACTATTGAGGAGTAGGTATTTGCACCAAAGAATAAGGCTCCCGGATATATAACAGTTGCACGTAATCTCGGGTCTCTATTTACATAAGGGTTACTTGTGTTATAATTACATAAGGCCTCCGCTTCTGTTATTGTGGTGCCGTCTGCTATTTCATAAGCATCTACTAACGACTGAGTGGGTACCACTGAAGACCAGCCCCCCACACTATTGGGCAAAAACGGGGTAAAATCCATACTATACAAATCAGGAGTTTGTTGAACTGATAAAATTATTTCAGGATTCTGCTCGTTTTCAATATTAAATAGACCTTCATAAGATGGGAATAGCGAGTATCCGGTAATCGATTTTGCGGTGGCCAATGCTTCTGCATATTTTCCATAATATAAGTAGAACCTAGCTAAAAGAGCTTGAGCGGCTCCCTTTGTAGCTTTCCCAAATTCAGCGGATGAGTATGAAGCAGGTAGCATAGGAATAATTGCTTTTAATTCTGTTTCAATAAAGCTTTGCACCTTTTCCTTTGGGTCTCTGGGAACTTTAGATGCCTCGGGGCTCGGAAACACTTCTGTCACTAAGGGTACATCACCATAATTGGTAGTTAGTGTATAATATTGATATGCCCTAATAAAGCGAACCTGTGCCAAGTATTCATTTAAATTGTTAATAGGTATATTCTTGGCAGATTCTAAAAATTCGTTACAACGGATTATTGTTGAATAGTCAAAATAGCTATTACCGGGATTGGATGGGGATACCGTACCATCACCTATTGGTCTCCAACCTTCCCAAGGAAAATTATTATATGAATTATCCGACCCGCAATCCTTATAAAGTAAATTGTTGCCTCCTTCAAAACCGCTGTAAATTCCTGTTAGCGCCAAATCAGCATCCTTTTTCGATTTCCAAAAGGTGAGAGGAGACAGGGCATCTTTGGGACCTCTGTCTAAGAAGCTTTTGCTACAACCTGCCATTAAGCTTGCAAAAATAAAAAGAAGTATAATTTTTTTCATTTATGTAATATTTTTAATTGTTAGAAAGAAATATTCAACCCGATAGAATTTACCATTACAACCGGATAAGCGCTTCCCCTGCCACTTGGCGCTTCGGGGTCCCAACCTTTTAGGAATTTTGTTATGGTAAAAGTGTTTTGTGAACTTACATAAATTCGGGCATTGCTAATCCCTTTTTCTTTTAGGAAATTATTTGCAAAATTGTATCCTAACTGGATATTTTTCAATCTTAGATAATTACTGCTGCGCAACCAGTAGCTTAGTGTATTAGTCTGTGGCATATTTGGTCCGTTAATGCCCGTTCTCACGCGAGGCACAGTTGCATTAGGATTTTCGGGCGTCCACCTGTCCATCCATAGTTTTGCCGGCTTTTGTGCATCACCATTAATACCTCCAACTGCATCAAAATTCATGTAGCCGTAACCACCCATTGTGCCGTTGAGAATAGCCAGAAGGTCTATATTTTTGTAGGATGCGCTGATATTAAATCCAAAGTTGACAGATGGCACTGAATTTCCTAAAACTACCCTGTCTTTTGCATCTACAACTCCATCGCCATTTGCATCTACATATTTCAAATCACCGGCTTTGAATGTGCCGCTATTGTATAATTTATTATTAACGGCTGCTGCTTCAGCATCTGTTTTAAATATACCTTCGGTTTTGTACCCATAAAACGCATCAATTGATTCTCCAATTCTTCTAATATTTAATCCGCTAATAATTTCATTCTGACCAGCTAATTCTAATATTTTATTTTTATTATAAGCAATATTTCCTCCAAATGAAAATTCTAATTCCCCAAATTTTTCATTATATTGAGCATTCAGTTCAACCCCTTTGTTAGACATTTTACCTACGTTGTCAATAAAATTGTTCAGTGCAAAGGTTTCGGGTGAAGGTATTGTCATAATAATACCCGTGGTGAGCCTGTCGTAATAATCAATCGTAAGGTTTAATTTTCTCATTAAACTAATGTCAAGTCCTACCCCTTTGGTGGTAGCCGCTTCCCATGATAAAGAGGCATTGGCAGCATTTACTACCGCTGCGCCGGAATTGATTTTACTGTTAAAGGGATAATCCTGACCTAAATTCAAGACCGGAATAGTTGGATAATAGGATGATAGTGCATCCTGGTTACCCAATTTACCCCAAGACACACGAAGTTTCAGGTCATTAATATAATCTTTGACTGGTTCAAAAAAAGTTTCCTGGCTAATACGCCAACCGGCTGAAACGGAAGGGAAATTACCCCATCTGTTCAAGGGTTGAAACCGGGAAGATCCATCTCTGCGAATATTAAACTCAAGGAGGTATTTACCGGCAAACGCGTAATTGATTCTTCCGAAATAGGATATCATGGCCAGTTCTCTTGTATAACCTCCGTTCTGCATACCGTCTGTAGCGCCGCCATTAAGATCTGTTAGGTCGTTGCTTGGAAAATTTTGACGATAGGCGTTTGTTGTTTTATATTTATATAATTCACTGTGATAGCCCGCCATAGCAGCTATATTGTGCGACCCAAAGTCTTTGATATAATTAGCAATAATTTCACCCACCTGCCTTTCGTCGGCAGTATTTACCTGATTCATTTTGGTGGGACCGTGATACTTATTGGGATTATATTGTATTTCTTTGTTTAATTCATTATTATCTTCTGTAAAAGTTTTTAAAGAAGCTAAACCTTTCAATGAAAAACCAGCAAAAGGTCTAATAGTAACACTGCCTATTCCTAAAAAGAAATTTCGCAAACGATTTATTTGAGCACCTTGGTCTATCCATGCGATCGGATTACCATCTGATATAGTTCCATAGGTTCCATCCTGCTTTTTGTAGGTTATCCAAGGCGCAATCCTATTGACTTGCCTGATAATTTGGTCTAACCCGCCGCCCACATAGGCATTATTGGGTTGTTCCTGGTTTTCTCTGGTAAAGGATACATTTGCACTTGTTTCAATCCATTTTGATGGAGTAATTGTGATATTGGCACGACCACCATATTGGTTTTTCCCAGTATGTTTTATTATCCCTTGCTGGTTCATATAATTTACAGAGGTCATATAATTTACATACTCGCTTGCTCCAGATATAGAAACCGTATTAATGTTTTGAAATCCCGAACCCGAATAAAGCATACCCAGCCAGTCGGTATTTGGATGCCCGTAAGGGTCAGACCCGTCACGGAATTTTTTTATATCATCATCAGAAAATTTGAGAGATTTCCCTTCAAATTTCAATGCTTCATTATATAAAGTGGCATAGTCGGCAGAACTTAAATATTCAGGAAGCCTGGTAGCTTTTTGTTGACCAATATTGGTAGAAAGAGTAACTACAGGCTTTCCCTTTTTGCCTTTTTTGGTGGTTATTAATATTACGCCATTTGCAGCTTTTGACCCATAAATGGCCGCACTGGCCGCATCTTTAAGTACTGAGATATTGGCAATATCATCAGGATTAATATCGTTCATAGATGACTCAACACCATCTACCAACACCATAGGCGAAGCATTATTCAAGGTTCCGACACCTCTCACACGAATTGATGCACCATCGCCGCCAGGCAAACCGGTTTGCTGACGAATATAAACGCCTGGAAGTAAACCTGCAAGTCCTGCAGATATACTTGTCATTGGACGCCCTTCCACCATTTTATTGGTAATAGTGGCTACAGATCCGGTCAAATTCACCTTTTTCTGTACACCATAACCAACAACTACCACCTCATCCATTTTGTTTTCAGTATTGGAAAGCACAATACTGATCATAGTTTGGCTACCTACTTTAACCTCTATAGATGCGTAACCAACTCTGCTAATGATTAAAATATCGTCCGGTTTTGCATTTATGGTAAATGTGCCATCATTCAATGAAACTGCTCCTACCAAAGAACCCTTTATTGTTACAGAAGCTCCTTCAAGGGGCTCGCCCTTATCATTTAAAATTTTCCCATGAATAATTTCAATTAAATTGGGAGTCAAAACGATATTATTTTTCTCTACTATTTTCCAACTGACTGGCAGCCCTTCAAACACCTTTGTAAGCACTGAGCTGATATCAGCATTTTTTGCCTCTATGGAAATTAACTTTTGCGCAGGCAAAATATCATTACTATAATTGAACCTATAAGATGATTGACTTTCAATTTCTTTTAATACTTCAGAAATAGTGGTATTTGTTGCATTCAAATTGATTTTTCCCTGTGCATAATTAGTGGCCGAAACCTGCAAAGCCAATAATAGAAATAATGCGGAAATCTTCATATATATCATTAATTTTTTTGCAGGCAAGATTCCTTTGCCCGCATAGTTGTGAAACTTTTTTTGCATACTTTTGTTTTAAGTTTTTAATAAATTGCATCAAATGATTTATGTTACTGATGCTTTTTTGACTGGGGAGAATGTTGGCGTATTCTCCTTTTTGTTTAATATTTTTATGTCACCATGCGCTTTAGTTTTTGGGGTTAACAATCTTTATTCAATAATCAATTCGTTATTTTCGATTTTATAATCTATTTTTTTTTGACAGTTGCAGGATTTCCATTATCTGGTCCAGGCTCTTGTCTTCCAAATGAATGGTATATCGGTAGTTTTTGGCAGTTTCTGATTTAAAGATCGACTTAATATCGAACTGCCTTTCTAATTCTGCTGCTATTTCGTACAATGGTTTATCTATAATTACCGTTTTATTGTTTATCCAGGATGTTTCGGCCACCATGCTATCCTGTATCGTAACATGAGAAAGAGTGATTATCTCTGCAATCGGAGTATTTATTTGTTTTGATATCACATTTTTGGTGATAGAAAGTTTTTCTGATGGCTTCAAAACAATTTTATTTTCTTTATTCCCCGATAATATTACCTCTATTTTTCCTCTGATTAGGGAAGTTTCCAACAAATCTTCGTCTTTATAATTTCTTATATTAAAGGCAGTCCCCAACACTTTTACATCTGCTTTTTCTGTATGAATAATAAAGGGCCGGCCGGCATCGTGCACCACATCAAAAAATGCTTCGCCATTAAGTTCAATTTCTCTTGTCTTATTATTAAATGACTTATCGTAACTGATTTTGGTGTCGGCATTTAACCAAACTTTTGACCCATCCGGCAGCACAAGTGTGGATTTTGATGCTTTCTTGGTATAAAATATGTTTTGTTGCGATATTTTTCTTTCAAATCCATTATTAAAAAATAAAACAGAAATAACAATTACGCCAAAAATTGATGCAGCGGCCAAAAAATATATTGTCTTTTGTTTCCAATACGTTTTACCACCGGTTTTGGTTTCATTGGTTTGCAATTTCTCTTGAAGCATATCCCATTGATTTTCAAAATATTCAGCCGAATCCTTCTTAGAAATCAACTTAATAGCTTTGAGCGACTCCATAAGTTGGGCATGTTGCGAATGTTGCTCAATATTTGACAGAAATTCCATTTGCTCCAGAAGCGTTATCTCCCCTGATTCCTTTTTTGCCAATAACTCTATAAACCTTTTTTTGTTCATGAAGGATAATCCCCTGTGAAGTAAAGACAGGCGTTATTATCAAAAACCCTTAGTCTTGTTATAAAAAAATTAAGATTTTGTTATTTTTCTTTGAGGCAACTCATCCAAAAACTCCGGGAGGGTCTGTTCCAGCGATTCAATAATTCGATTATAGGCAAGTAAAATGTGAGCTTCAATGGTTTTTACAGAAAGATTTAACAACTTTGCCGCCTCTTTATATTTCAACCCATCTTCTTTTACCAACCGGAAAACAATGCGACACTTATGCGGTAGCGAATTGATGGCGGCTTCGATTTGTTTTAAATTTTCATGTTGAATGGTGGAGGTTTCAGGATTTGGCAAGGACGCTTCAAAAAGCTCGGCTGTTTCTTCTAAATTAATAAAGGGCTGGTTTTTTTTGCTTTGTAAATAATTTAAGGATGCATGTTTGACTGCTGTATATAAATAATAGGAAAAATTGTTAATTGTTGGGAGTGTTCTTCGGTTTGTCCAAATTTTAAGAAATACATCCGAAGCAGCTTCTTCTGCAAGCCGTTTATCATATAGTATAGAGGTGGCATACGCTACTACCCCGGAGAAATAATGAATAAAGAGGTTTTTAAAAGCAATTTGATCATCATTTTCGGCTACTGCATCAATCCAATATTGAAGATTATTTTTCACCTAAGCATATGCAAATTAATCAAAAAATAATACTACTCAATAAAAAAATCACTTAGGATATGCAACCACTTCTCCTGTTGCCTTACTTACCGGCAATTGGGCTTTGTTCTTTTTCAATTCGACAGTGAGTAAATTTAACATGATTTTGATTTGCTGAGGATTCTTTTCTGACAAGTCATTTATTTCCCCAATATCATTTTTCAGGTCATACAATTCTGCTTTCCCTGTTCGATAACTATATATCAACTTCCAATCTCCCTTGCGGATAGCACTGTAATAATTGATCCCCGGCCCATCCTTTGGAATCCATTTGTTGGGAGAATGCCAGAGTAAAACCTTTTCGCGCAATTTGGTGGCATTATTTTTCAACACAGAAACAAAAGACCTTCCGTCAACAGATTGCAAGGTTTTATATTTCTTCAACCCTGCTATTTCCAAAATGGTGGGGAAAAAATCTTCAACAATAACCGGCTGATTGGCTATTGTTCCATTTTTTGTATTACCCGGCCATTTTACTATCATCGGTTCCCTAACGCCACCTTCAAATACAGAACCCTTGCCGGCACGTAACGGTGCATTTTGAGTGAAAGGCGTTCCGCTTCTAACCTTAGGATTACTGAGGCCGCCATTATCGCTCATAAATATAATGACCGTATTGTTTTCTATTTTTTTTCTTTTCAAAAAAATCCATGACATCTCCCAGACTTTTATCCATTCCCTCAATCAGGTGGCATACCCCGCCTCCAATGAATCAAGTCCAGCATCGAGGTATTTCTGAAAAAATCTCCTATCCGCATTTATCGGTACATGCACGGCATAATGCGACAGATTTAAGAAAAAAGGCAGCTTCTTTTTTATAGGCTCTTCTAAGGTTTTCAGCGCTTCTATGGTCAACGCTTCGGTAAGAAAAGTATCGGTGCCGTAATATTGCTGCAAGTCTGGCACGGCCTGCCAACCGGCCTTGCCGGGCGTATTTCCATAATTTTCATGCCCCAAATAGCTCTGAGGATGTCCGGCTCCGGTTCCAGCTATGTTTACCATAAAACCAAGGTTATAAGGATTGCTTCCAGGTGTGCCATTGGAACCCCAATGCGCTTTACCTACATGAATTGTAAAATAACCGGCTTCTTTCAGTAACTTAGGAAATGGAGTGGCATGTACCGTATGTGGAACACCGCTAATATTGCTCAAGCCATTATAATTCCAATCCACCAGTTCAAACTGATCATCTTTACTATCGGTAGGATTATCGCGTACCGGCGATGTCCAAAGCGTTACCCGATGATGCGCAACATTCATGCCTGTAAGCAGGCTTACTCTCGTGGGAGTACATACCGGTGTGGCATAAGCATTGGTAAACTTCATTCCTTCATCAGCCAATCGCTGCATATTGGGCGTATGATAATTTTTATTCAGTGGTGTTACCTCTTTCCAAAAAGGCACAGAGGTATCCTGCCAACCCATATCATCCACCATAAACAAAATGATATTGGGGCGATTGGATTGTGCAAACAATTGTTGAAAAGAAAGTAAAATGGCTAAGACAAATAACTTCTTCATTTTGCACAAATTATAAAATATTGGCAAAAAAACGTATTTTTTCAACCAAAAGAATTAAGGGTTAAGTGAGTTTTGTAAAGATTCATTGTACAACCCGAACATATTCATTTCAAATTATGAAAGAATCCACATTTTTTAGGTTTGATTACTAATCCTCAATTCAAAAAAGGCTCACTTTCTCTCACTCCATTTCCTTACCTTTATTGCCTTAAAATTTTGTTGTATGAAATATTTACCGCTCAATCCTAAGATTTTTATAAACAACCGCAAAAGGTTTGTAAGTAAAATGAAAAAAAACTCGATTGCTATTTTTGTTCAAAATGATGAAGTGCCCGAAAATGGCGATGCCCTGCATCGGTTTAAACCCAATAGCGACCTGTTTTGGCTATCAGGTATTAGGCAGGAAGATAGTATGATGATCTTTTTTCCTGACAATCCAGACCCAAAATATAAAGAAGTATTGGTATTGGTAAGGCCAAACGAGCAAAAAGAAAAGTGGGATGGCAAACGCCTTCGTATGGAGGAAGCAACTGAAATAAGCGGCATTAAAACAATCGTGTGGGTAGATTCTCTGGAGCCATTGTTGCAAGCCTGGACACATGCTGCCGAAAATATTTATTTGGACACCAACGAAAACGACAGAAAAGGCTCTTTATTGGAAACCCGTCAGTATCGTGTCATTAATGAAATGAAAGAGCACTATCCACTGCATAATTTCCAGCGTGCAGCGCCAATAATGTTGGAGTTAAGAGCCATCAAAACGCCTGAAGAAGTGGAAGTGATTAAAAAGCTATTGAAATTACGGACATAACCTTCAGAAGATTAGCAAAATTTGTAAAACCCGGTGTATTTGAATTTGAAATTGAAGCCGAATTGGTACATTCTTTCCTGAGTAATCGCGCTACCCGTGAGGGTTTTGGCAGTATTATTGCCAGTGGCGACAGGGCGCGTACCCTTCACTATGTGTTAAACAATGGAGAGTGTAAAGAAGGTGAGTTGGTATTGATTGATTTTGGCGCCGAATACGGCGGTTATAATGCAGATTGCACTCGTACTATCCCCGTGAGCGGAAAATACACTAAGCGTCAAAAGGATTTGTACAATAGTTGTTTGAGAACACATCGTTATGCTGCCGGTATTTTAAAGCCGGGTATTACCATTATAGATTATCATGAAAAAGTGGGCGACTTTGCCACCAAAGAATTTATTAAGTTAGGACTGATTACGAAGGCAGATGTGAAAAACGAAGACCCTGCCAACAGAGCCTATCGCAAATACCTGTATCATGGTATCTCTCACCATTTAGGTGTAGATGTACACGATTTAGGGCCGTTTAGAAAACCGCTTCAGGCAGGTATGCTTTTGACAGTGGAACCGGGCATTTATGTGGAAGAAGAGCAAGTGGGAATCCGTATTGAAAATGATTTCTGGCTTACCAAAACCGGCAATATTGATTTGATGAAGAATATGCCGATTGAAGCTGATGATATAGAAGCATTGATGAAGAAATAATCTAAATGATTGATAATTAATTGTTTAGCCCTTCTTGATTGTGGCAGAGATGGTTTAATATTCTTACACAGAGAGCAATAAATAATGATAAAGCAAATACCCAATTTATTTACCTTACTCAATCTGGTATTCGGGTGCCTGGCCATCATTTTTATTTTCAGGTCAGATGGTAATGATATTTTGGGTATTTCGGGTATTTCATTGATTTATGCCGGTACTTTTATTTTCGCTTCTGCAGTAGTTGATTTTCTGGATGGTTTTGTGGCGCGACTGTTTAAAGCCACTTCCGAAATGGGCGCTCAGTTAGATTCGCTGGCTGATGCCGTAAGTTTTGGTGTAGCACCGGGTATGATAATATATAAACTGATAGAAACTTTTACGTTCCCGGGTCAGGAAGCTCAATCAGGTTTTATCAACTGGCCGGCAATACCTGCCTTGCTCATTCCTTGCGCAGCAGTGTGGCGCTTGGCTAAGTTTAATTTGGATAAAGAACAAACTTATTATTTCAAGGGTTTGCCTTCTCCGGCTGCAGGGATTACAATTGCCTCTCTGCCGCTTATTCAATTGGGTAAAACCGGCTTCCTGGAACCTGAATCTGCATTATATATTTTATATGTTGTCATCATCATCATCAGTTGGCTGATGGTGTGCAATATCCCTTTAATTAGCTTAAAGTTTAAAAGCAAGTCGCTGAAGGATAATATTGACAAAATCATTTTGGTTATAATCGCTTTGATAGCTGTGTTATTACTGAAATGGGTAGCCGTGCCGGTTATACTGGTAGCATACATCATCGTATCTTTAATTTTAAATCCTAAAAAGCAGGCAATAAAAAAGTAATCATACAACGGTGAGGAATTACTAAATTATTATTCGTATTATTTCATGTTATACCTTGTCCCCACGCCAATCGGCAACTTAAAAGATATAACACTCCGTGCGCTGGAAGTGCTGCAGGAGGTGGATGTGGTATTGGCAGAAGATACCCGAAACAGTGCAAGACTCCTGAATCATTATCAGATTCGGACACCTTTATCGCCTTATCATCAACACAATGAGCATAAAATACTCCAACATTTGATTGACCAGTTTTTGGCAGCAAAAAATATGGCGCTTATTACCGATGCCGGTACACCCGGCATTTCGGACCCCGCTTTTTTATTGGTAAGAGAATGTATTAAAAATGGAATAAAAGTGGAATCACTTCCGGTGCCACTGCTTTTGTACCGGCGTTGGTAAACAGCGGATTACCTTCCAATCGTTTTTGTTTTGAAGGCTTTTTGCCACTCAAAAAGGGTAGGCATAGTTTGCTGGAGGGACTTAAAACCGAAGGACGGACAATGGTTTTTACGAATCGCCGGTACGGTTAGTAAAAACCTTAAATGATTTGTCGGCCTATTTTGGCGAGGATCGCCTATGCTCGGTGAGTAGAGAGCTAACAAAAATGTTTGAAGAGAACAAGCGGGGAAGCCTGAAAGAGGTAGCGGAGTATTTTTCTCAAAAAAATGTTAAAGGCGAAATTGTAATTGTAGTGCAAGGACTAAATGAATAAATTCGCCAACAGATTAAAACCATACAGTTTATTCAAAACAAAAAAGACGGACTGCATAATATTTTCAATAAATACAAATCAGATACTCAAAATATTTAAATCAAAGTATATGAATCAAAGAAAACAGTTTTTAAAAGGGTTCTTTTTTACATTCTTTTTATTGGGTTGTGTTACACTTTTTGCCCAGATAAAGCTGAATGACAAAATCCCTGTTGATCCCAAAGTAAAAATTGGGAAACTTGCAAATGGTCTTACCTATTACATCAGAGAAAACAAAAAACCTGAGCAAAAAGTGGAATTGCGTCTGGTAGTGAATACCGGTTCCATTATGGAAGATGATGACCAGCAAGGTCTGGCACACATGGCCGAACACATGGCTTTCAATGGAACCAAGAATTTCAAAAAGAATGAAATCGTGAGCTTCTTGCAAAGCATTGGAGTAGGTTTTGGTAACGATTTGAACGCTTACACCAGTTTTGACGAAACAGTGTATATGTTACCGATTCCGGTAGATAAGCCCGAAAATCTTGAAAAGGGCTTTCAGGTGCTGGAAGACTGGGCGCATAATGTTAGCTATCTTACGGAGGATATTGAAGGAGAACGTAATATCATTTTAGAAGAAAGCAGGTTGGGCAAAGGAGCCGACGACAGAATGAACCGCCAACTGTTTCCATACATTTTTGCCGGAAGTAAATATGCCAACAGACTGCCGATTGGTTTAGATTCGATAATCAAGAGTTTCAAACCTGATGCAATCCGCAGGTTTTATAAAGAATGGTATCGGCCTGATTTGATGGCAGTTATTGTAGTGGGCGATGTTGATCCAGCCAAAGCAGAAGCAATGATAAAAAAACATTTTAGCGGATTAGTAAACCCTGCCAATGCCAGAGAAAGAACTTACGCTCAGGTACCACCTTATAAAACCAATGAAGGAAAAGTAGTAACAGACAAAGAAGCAACCAACTACATCATTTCTTTAGCTTATAGCGCTTTTCCGTCTGTAGAGGCTACAACGGTTGGCGAGTACAAAATGATATTGTTAAGAATATTTTTACCACTCTTCTCAATTATCGTCTTAGCGAACTGACCCAAAAAGAAAATCCGCCATTTCTGTTTGGCGCTACTTATTTTGAAAGTTATGCACGCGGTAACGACCAGTTTAATGCCATCACTGCTGTTTCTGATGCAAGCGCTGCCAAAAAAGGATTAAGCGCACTGATGGAAGAAATTGAAAGAGCTAAAAGATTTGGATTTACCCAACCTGAACTTGACAGGGCAAAACTTAACCTGAAGGCGAGTATGGAGAAGGCATTTAAGGAAAAAGAAAAAACAGAATCTTCAAGATATGTGGACGAGTATTTAAGAAATTTCCTTTCAAATGAACCTATCCCGGGCATAGAGGTTGAAAATAATTACTATAATGAATTAATTCCGCAAATTACATTGGAAGATGTGGCAGGAATTGCCAAATTGCTGCAAAAAACACCTGATTTTTTTGTTTCATTAACGGGGCCCGATGCCAAAGAACTGCCTCTTGCTGCAGATTTGATTAAAGTGGCAACCGATATGGCCTCCAGAACAGACATTAAAGCCCACGAAGAGAAAGCGGTTGCTACCAAATTGTTGAGTAAAGAACCTGTAGCCGGTAAGATTATAAAACAAACTGTTGATTCAAAATTAGGCGCCAAAACCTGGAATTTGAGTAATGGGACTTCGGTTACAATCAAAAAAACAGATTTCAAAAATGATGAAATTTTGCTGACAGGTCGCAGATATGGCGGCACCAGTAATTATGATTTGAAAGACAAATACAATACCCAAAATGCAATATCCGTAGTTAGTTCAATGGGTTATGGCGATTTTTCTCCTACTGATTTGCAAAAGGCTTTAGCCGGTAAAACCGCAAATGCGGGTGTGTCTTTTTCGGGTACGCAGGAAGGATTTTCGGGTAGCAGTAGTGTAAAAGATATGGAGACGATGCTGCAGCTTTTATACCTGAAAGCAACTTCACCGCGTGTTGATGAATCACTTTTTAAATCATTTGTGCAAAAAATGAAAGCACAATTAGCATTTATGATGGCCGATCCTCAAACTGCTTTTACTGATACTCTCTATAAAGTGTTGTATAAAAACAATCCTTTGAGGCCAGGAGTGCCTCGTCCGGAAGATTTTGACAAAGTGGATATGCACAGAGTATTGGAAATCTATAAAGAGCGTTTCGGAAATGCTTATGGTATGAATTTCGTAATCGTGGGCAGTATTGACGAAGCAACGCTGAAACCATTGGTTGAAAAATATATCGGGGACTGCCATCTGTTAAGAAGGCATTTAATTACAAAGATCAGGGAGTGAGGCCAACAAAAGGGGTTGAAACGCTGAAAATATATAAAGGTCAGGCGGATAAGAGCATGATAATTTCGATGGTAACAGGTGAGATACCTTTCAGCGATGACCTAAGTTTAAAAGCGAGCGCTCTCAGCGAAATTCTGAATATCAGAATAATTGAAGAATTGAGAGAAAAAATTCAGGGTATTTATGGAGGAAGCACGCAGGTGGCTGTTTCTAAAATTCCTTATCAAAACTATACAGCTATGTTTGTGTTGCCTACCGGCCCCGATAAGATTGACACATTGTTGAAAGCAATGGATCATGAAATTGGAAGTATAAAAACACAAGGCCCTTCATTGGAAAACCTGAATAAGGTGAAAAAACAATGGTTAGAATCTCGCAAGACAGCCATGAAACAAAATAGTACTGGTTGAATTATATTCTAAGCACTAAGCTCGAAAAGAAAAACGTGGACAGATTTTTGAATTATGAAAAGTATGTCAATGCTCTTACGCCAAAGGGCGTACAGGAAACTGCACAGAAATTGTTTAATGGCAAAAATGTCTTCACTGCTATTTTAAGACCTGAAAAGAAATAACGACGGGATGATCTGATTCTTGTTCAATAAAACAAAATCCCCGAAGATTTGCCTTAATTCTTCGGGGATTTTATTATAATAATTGCCTTAAATTAGACAAATCCAATAAATGTGAAGCATTAGCTTTGGAAACTATCTGTTTTTGGTTTGTAAATGGCTAACGGTTTATTGCAATTTGGGAGTAGCTAATAAATTGATTAACTTTGAGTGTATTGAAGGTAAATAAGAGGTGCTATGTTCTTTTTTGATTAATTATGGTAATTTTTCTTGAGAAAATATTGATTATTAAGCCAAAAATGATTTTACAATGAGAAAAGAAATTAAGGATTTTTTGAAATCTGATAAAATGGTACTTTACTTGCCAAGAGACCATTCCAGGGATGTTATGTCTCAATGGACTTCTGTGAGGAATGTATTGGTAGCCCCGATTAATTTTTTATTGGCAAATTTTGCAAAAATTATTCCGTGTTCGAATTGGATTTCTGCTTTTTACAGATTATTTTTTAGGATGAAAATTGGAAAAAAAGTTGCTTTTGTACAAATATACCCTGACTACCTATTGCCTGAAGCTATCGAAATTGGCGATGATACTACTATTGGTTGGAAAGCTAAATTAATGACACATGAGTTTACTCAGGATTTTCAACGCTTTGGAAAAATAATTATTGGAAAAAACGTTTTGATTGGAGGATTTTCTGTAGTGAGATGTGGTGTCAAAATTGGTCATAATTCTATAGTTGCGGCATGTAGTTTTGTAAATAAAGACATTCCTCCAAATGAGATATGGGGAGGAGTTCCTGCAAGAAGAATTGAGAAGCGCTTTAAGCATAATTCGAATGGAAAGCCTGCATGTGCTGAAATTGATTTATTAACTGTGTGAAAAAAGTTTTTGCCAGATTCATTTTTGTGGAATCCGATCAAAATGCAAAAGATTAATTTTATTTAATGGCACCTTTATAAGATGCCTTGAAACTTCGCAATTTTTAATTTATAATAAATTTCCCGTATAGAATATTACCTGAGGTTTTATTCTGCATATAGGGCTGGCCGCCGCCTAAGCTAATTACAATTTCCCCTTTTGGCTGAAATGCTTGTCCATTCTGATTGATGACAGACAAATGTTCGGGTGTAAGCTGAAACCGAACCGTTTTGGTTTCGCCTTCTTTTAGAAATATTCTATCAAAACCTTTCAAAGCCTGAACAGGTGATTTGAATGAATTGCTTTTATAAGAAATATATAATTGCACCACCTCATCGCCATCTCTTTTACCCAGGTTGGTAACCTTTGCCGAAACAGTAATTTTTTTTCCTTTCTTTACAGTCTTCGGAATTTGTAAGTTACTGTATTTAAATTGGGAGTAGCTAAGGCCATAACCAAAAGGGTACAAAGGCATTCCTTTGAAATAGCGATAAGTACGGTTTGCCATGTCGTAATTAGAAAAATCGGGAAGGTCGCTATCGCTGCGATAGAAGGTAACCGGCAACCTGCCTGCCGGGTTATAATCACCAAACAATACATCTGCTACTGCTTCTCCACTGCTTTGTCCGCCGTACCATGCATTTATAATTGCAGGAATATTTTCATCCTCCCAGGGAATTGCCAATGCGCTGCCTGTCATCATTACAAACACCACCGGTTTGCCTGTTATTTTCAAGGCTTTTAGCAGTTCAGTCTGTATTGCAGGTAGCATAATGCTGGTTCTGTCTCCGCCCTTAAATCCAGGAACGGCAACCGGCATTTCTTCACCTTCAAGCTGTGGCGAGATGCCTCCGGCAAAAACAATAACATCTGCACTTCGGAGTTTCTGGGCAAGGGCATTGAAGTTGGCTTTTACCTTTTGGCCGCTTTTAAATTTGATAGTGGATGGCCCTTCGCCATGATGATATTCAATTACAATACTATAGTTTTCGCCTTGTTTTACATTAAGTGAAAGTTCTTCAGGTGCAATATTCCTTTTGTTCCAATTGTCAACCATTATTTTATCATTAATATAAATGCGATAATTACCGTCAATTGCCGCTTCAAAATTTATTTCTTTTGATTGTGGTGCAAGAAATGAAGTTGAAAATCGAGCCGAAAAATTTGAAGGGCTTACGCCATTATAGGCGGGCAGGCCTTCTGACCTGTAGTGGTCAATACCCTTCACGATACCGGTGTATGCAGGGGTTCCCTCCAATTTCATATTATTATAAAAAGCCACTCTTACTCCTTTCGTATCCGCTACTTTAAATAATTCAGTTATGTCATTATAGACCATTACAGAATCATCGGCATAATTTATAGCTTTCTCATAAATAATTTCTACATTATTCCCTACCTTGTTTTTAATTCCTTCAAGTACTGTTACCACACGTGAAGGCGCTCCGTTGTAATTCCCTAATTGGGTGATGGCATTGTCTGCATTAGGTCCTATGACTGCAATTTTTTTTATGTTTTTGCTAATTGGCAAAGTATTGTATTGGTTTTTTAAAAGCACGATGGATTGCCGGGCCATTTTTAGTGCATGTGCCCGATGTTCTGGCGCTTCCAGGGCTGAGGCCGGTGTAAGGCCCAAACGAACCATTGCCGGAGGATCAAAAAAACCTAATTTGTAACGGATAAGAAATAATCTTTTCAGCGAAACATCCAAATCAGATTCTTTAATCAATCCCTGCTTGACGGCATCTGCCAATGTGGAATACACAGAATTGCCACATTCTACATCTGTAGTGTGAACCAGTGCATCCACAGCCGAAGCTAATGCTGAGGGGTGCGATTTATGAAATCTGAAAAAATCATCCAAAGCCCAGCAATCGCTGGTAGCATAGCCGGTGAATTTCCATTGTTTGCGCAGGATATCAATCATCAACTCGCTGTTTGCGCAGCAGGGTTGGTTGTTTATTGCATTATAGGCACACATCACTCCGGCAACATTTGCATTTACTACCAGTTCATGAAAAGCAGGCAAATAAGTGTCCCACAAATCATAAGGCGAAGGATTAAAGTTATCTGAATGACGCGAAGGCTCGGGGCCGCTATGTACTGCAAAGTGTTTGGCACAGGCTGCCGCCTGCAAATATTTGCTATCTGTTCCTTGCAGGCCCTTTACAAAGGCATGACCCAGCAAGCCGGTCAGGTAAGGGTCTTCGCCATAGGTTTCCTGCCCGCGACCCCAACGTGGATCCCTGAATATGTTGATGTTGGGTGTCCAATAAGTAAGCCCCATATAAATATCTCCTTCTTTGTGGAGTTCAGCCGCTTTGTTATGAACTGCTCTGCCCTCCACAGCGCAATAAAAGCCCATCAGCCGCATGGATAACGTGTCCCAGTAGCAGCCATGCCAATGGCTTGAGGATAAGAGGTGGTATTGAAAGGCGTTCTTGCCACGCCGTGCAGGGTTTCATTCCACCAGTTATAAGCTGGGATGCCCAGTCGGGGAATAGCCGGTGTGCCATGCATTAATTGCGCTACTTTTTCCTGGAGGGTCAGTCTATTTACCACATCGTTTACCCTTTGTTCAAAAGGCAGGTTGTAATTCCACATAGGAAATGACTTGTAGTCTTGTGACATTACAGCAGCTCCATAAAAGATACAAATTAGCGAAAGGATTTTTTTCATTGTGAAAATATTTTAGATTTATTTGGGATGATATATTTCTTTAATAAAGGAACAATTTTTTCAAAAAAGTATCTCTATTTTAAACATTAAAATTTGAAAAGACTTACCAATAATTTGTAATTTAATTTTCGTTTTTTATTGTAGCTATGAAACCCGAAAGCGCTGCCAAAGCGAATATTCTGCCATAAAATCATTTCTGTAAGTGCTTTTTGATCTATTAGGTTGTTTGGGTTTATGAATTTGAATGCAGGAAGCCCAAAAAAATATTTGTAAAAAAGCATCCAAATAATTCTTGTTCCCATAAATACATTATTATTAAACCATATTGGTAGTATTAAGAATATTCCTCTCAAGCCGAAAAATTTATTTGTAGGGGTCATCATTATTAGTAATTTCAAAAAAGTTAAAAGTGGCAGTATTAGTTGTTTGTTTACCATTGGATGTTGCATACATTGCATACATCACTCCTACAAAGCCTCCGGCTACATGAGTGCTTAAATAAGCGCCATCGAGGTCGTTTCCTAGCTGCTTCCAAATCCTCCTGTCAATACTATAAAAAAAGCGGTATAAACCATTATCTGCTTCAACCTTAAAATAGACGTATCTTCCTTTTTCCAGAATTGAAGAAAAAAGTAATTGCATTTTCATAGCTCCACTTCCTTCATTACCTTTAAATAATTGGATTACCGGTTTGCCGTTTTCTATTGATTTGGCAAGAAAATAGTAATGTATTTCGTTTTGAAAAACCAATAGGCCAGTTTTTTCATTTTCGTTTTTTGCAGAAAAATGAAACCCTGTAATTGCGGTACCTTTTATATGTGATTGGCGGAACCCTATGAACGAAGGATTAAGTTTTTCGGAACAAGTTTGCGGTTGAAGTTTAATGGTTAGTCCCTTTTTACCAAGCTGATACCACTTTTCAGTTGGTGTTCTTAAAAATACGAATCGGTTATTTAATTGTTTGGATTGGAAATTATCAACGAATTTAAAATTATTGTTATATTGCTGAAGTAGATTATCTCTTTTTGCCTTAATTGGGTATTGATATTTCACCTCACTGCCTTTCAAGTCAATGACAGGCCAATCATCCTCCCAATTTACAGGAGCCATAAAGGTTTCCCTTCCTGTATTGTAAAAATCCTCTTTGTAGGGTCTGCAACCGAGAAAAAACGCCCACCAATTGCCTTCTCCATCCTCAATAAAATCTGCATGTCCGGTGGAGGTTACGGGAAAGAGGCGATTGGGGTCTAATTGTCTTTGGGTTAAAATAGGATTGTTTTTATCGGGGATAAATTTGTCGTTTAAGGTTTTTGCTCTGAAAACAACTTCCGAATGATGATATCCGGTGCCACCTTCGGCGCAAATAAGATAATACCACCCATTTCTTTTAAAAAGATGAGGTCCCTCTATCCAAACAGGCTTTTTATTAATATCTGTTCCTCCGTTTACAATGATACGATTTTCTTCTTTTGTCATAAGTCGTGCTGTGTCAAATTCAAGCAACCTGATAGTACGATGCCCGTCATATAAGGGTTGATTTTCGGGCGGGATACTATTATAAACAATGTATGTTTTTCCATCATCATCAAAAAAAAGTGAAGGATCAATGCCATCAATAGCAGGTAATGCGGTTGGATTGCTCCAGGGGCCGGCAGGATTTTTTGCGGTAATTACAAAATTGTCAATGCCACTGATATTAGTGCATACTATATAAAACAATCCGTTGTTATACTCTATTGATGGTGCAAATAAGCCGTCTGAAACACCAGCGTCATTGAGTATTAGCTGCCCCGGCCTGGTTAGTGCATGGCCTATCTGCTGCCAGTTTAACAAATCTTTACTATGAAAGATTGGCAATCCGGGGAAATAGGCAAAGGTTGAATTTACCAAATAATAATCGTCTCCTGCCTTGCAAATACTGGGGTCTGGATAAAAGCCGGCCAGAACAGGATTGTTGAAATATTGAGCCTTGGCAACATTTAAAAACAATAATAAGATGATAATAACCTTCACTCGCATAAAATGGTATTTACGATTTAATTTATTTTTCTTCATAAAGTTCTAAATTGTTGTTGATGATTTTTAGAAAGCGTTTTGGTTTCAATTTTATTATGATGAAGCCATAAATTATAACCATTCCCGCAAAAAGCTGAATTATGAAGGAGCAGAATTAATAAAGCTGAGAATAACATCTTTCTCATAACTAACTTACTTTAGGTTCCAGCCTTCTTTGTGATGACTCTCTTACAATTAATTCTGACCGGATAATTATTGTTTTCATCAAACCAAGGTCTGATATCCCTTTTAGATGATTAACTAAAGTCCTGGCCGCAATTTCTCCCATATCCCTGCCGGGGTAATCAATTGTGGTTAATTGAGGCTCCACAAATTTACTTACGTGTCATTATTGAAGCCGGCAATAGCCATATCCTCAGGCACTTTTACTCCGTGTTTTCTTACTGTCTGCATAAAAGCGGCAGCCGAAAAATCGTGCGTGATAAAAGCCGCATCGGGTAACGGTTTCATTTTCAACGCTTCCATTGCTGCTTCTTCGCCCATTTTTTTTGTGAGATCCTTTACCAATACCCATTCTTTTCTGTAAGGGATATTAAAATCTTTCAATGCTGCCTGATAGCCTCGTCTCCTTTCAGAATACACATTTCTGTCCAGACTGCCGGTTACCAATATAATTTTTTTACAACCCTGTTCCAGTAAGTGCCTGGTAAGTTCGTAGGCTGCTTTAAAATTATTGATTATTACTTTGGTTGTGTCGCTGTTTTCATCTACTCTGTCATAAAATACAATAGGTATTTTTTATCGAAGAAGGGTTGAAAATGATCCAGATTTTTTGTTTCATTCGATAAAGAAGCGATTAAGCCATCTACTCTTTTGTGAAACAGATTTTGCACGTTTGCGATTTCTTTTTTTAAGGATTCGGATGAGTGGGCAATGATGATATCGTAACCTGTTTCGTTTGTTACTTTTTCAATGCCGGTTAAAACAGATGTGATAAAACTACTGTTCAGTTCATGCATTAATACGCCAATAGTATTCGTTTTTTGATTTCTCAAACTGCTGGCAAAAGTATTATGCCGGTATCCCATTTGGTTTGCGGTATCCTTAACTAACTTTTTTGTGTTTTTATTAGTGCTTTCGCTGTCGTTTAGTGCGCGACTAACTGTAGCAGAAGAAACCTTCAGCTTTCTGGCAATATCATAAATGGTGATATCTTTTTTTGTATTCATCGCAATCGATTACAATATTTATTAGCAAATCTAATGATTATTTTATAAGGCCAAAATATATTTTACTGAAATTTGACTTATTTTTTCGTTAAAATAGTTTCACAGTCAACTGATACTCCCAATTGAAGAAAGGATAATTTTTGAAAAAAAATATAAAAAAATGCAATCGATTACATTTTTAACTATTTTTGAACCAAAATCTAAAGTGATAAATTTTTTGAACGTTATAATAATCATTAATGGTTTGCAAATGGTTGTTTGTGATGGGTTTGTTCAATTGTTTGTATAACTAAAAAATTAGGGCAAGCTAATTTGCGGGTGGAATATGGAATAATATAAAGTATTCTTGTTATTGAAATGCTCTTTTTTAAGGATATAAATGTGCTGAAATAAAAATTGCCATGCAATATCTGACAATCTGTTGGGTGCGAAAAATATTATTGAATGAGAAATGCAATAATGTTCATGAAGAGGTTATTGATCCAAAAAGAGGAGAAAGTTTATTTGCACTGAATCTAATTCAGCTATTTTAAGATGATTTTTAATTCTAAATTAAAATTGTATGTATCTACTTGGCCTCGATCTGGGCACGTCTTCTGTAAAAGCATCTGTTATTGATGCGCAGTCTCAAAAGCTTTTAGCGTCGGCAAGCTATCCCGAAACGGAAGCTGAAATTATTTCTGCACATCCCGGATGGGCCGAGCAAGACCCTGATCATTGGTGGCACTTTGTGCAACAGGCGGTTTCAAAATGTAATGCCAATGGTCAATACAACCCAAAGGATATTGCAGCTATTGGCATTGCCTATCAAATGCACGGTTTGGTGATGGTGGACAAAGAACAGAATGTACTGCGCCATTCCATAATATGGTGCGACAGCAGGGCAGTGAATATAGGCCATGATGCCTTTGAGAACATTGGAGAACAAAAATGCCTGTCCACCTTACTCAACTCTCCGGGCAACTTTACTGCCAGCAAACTGGCATGGGTTAAGCAAAATGAACCCTCTGTTTTTGCACAAACCGATAAAATAATGCTCCCCGGAGATTTTATTGCCATGAAATTTACCGGCGAGATAAATACCAGTATTTCTGCATTGTCCGAAGGCGTACTTTGGGATTTTCAAAAGGATGAAGTTTCAAAAGATATTTTAAATTATTATGGGTTCAGTGAATCACTGATGCCACCGGTGCAACCATTATTCTCTTCGCATGGCACTTTGAAAAAGGAAATTGCAGAAAAGCTATCGTTGAAAGAAGGTATTCCTGTTACCTACAAAGCGGGTGACCAGCCAAACAATGCTTTGGCGCTTAATGTTTTGCAACCTGGAGAAGTGGCCACTACCGCAGGCACATCGGGAGTTATTTATGGCGTTACTAACCAGCTTTGTTTCGATACACAATCGCGGATAAACAGTTTTGCCCATGTTAATTATGCTACCACCAATAAGAATATTGGCGTTTTGCTTTGCATCAATGGTACCGGTATTTTTAATCATTGGGTTAAAACCATATCAGGCAGGCACATGAGTTATGAGGAACTCAATAACCTTGCAGAAAAAATTAAGCCAGGCGCTGAAGGTTTGAAAGCGTTGCCATTTGGCAATGGCGCAGAAAGGATGTTGAACAATAAAATAATTGGCGCACATATACATAATATCGATTTTAATTTCCACACTATTGCTCATTTGGCAAGAGCCGTCCAGGAAGGGATTGCTTTTTCGTTTCGCTATGGGCTTGACATCATGAGGGAAAACGGAATGAAGCCACAAGTTGTCAGGGCCGCAAAAGCCAATATGTTTTTGAGTAATGTGTTTTCCCAAAGCTTTGCTGATGTGAATAATGTGGAAGTGGAATACTATGAGGGCGATGGGAGCTATGGCGCAGCAATTGGCGCAGGTATTGGCGCCGGTGTTTTCAGTGCAGAGGAAGCAGGTAAAAGCCGCAAGTCAACCGGAAACATACAACCAAAGGATGCAGGTTTGTATGATGAACTATACTTGCAATGGAAACACGAACTGCATAAGCATCTTTAAAAAGTTAAAGAATGAGAAAATCTAACAATATTATTTATTATTTCATCAGAATCTTATTATACAATAAATTTTAAAATTAATATTATGGCTATCACAAAGGGCAAAACCGAGTTTTTTAAAGGAATCGGACAAATTAAATACGAAGGGTTACAAACTGACAATCCACTTGCTTTCAGATGGTATGACGAAAAAAAGTTGTAGCAGGTAAGAAAATGAAAGACTGGCTTCGTTTTGCATGTGCCTACTGGCACAGTTTTACCGGTAGTGGCGCTGATCCGTTTGGCGAACCTACCCATTTGTTCCCCTGGTACAAAAAGGAAGATCCTATCAGGAGAGCAAAAGATAAGGCTGATGCCGCTTTTGAATTTATTACCAAATTAGGGCTACCTTATTATTGTTTTCATGATGTGGATGTGGTGGACTACACAAATGACATTGCCGAAAACGACAAGCGTTTGCAAGTCATGACCAAATACCTGAAACAAAAACAAGAAGAAAGTGGTGTAAAGTTGTTGTGGGGTACTGCCAATCTGTTTTCTAATAAACGATATATGAATGGCGCTGCCACAAACCCCGATATTCACGTATTGGCTCACGGTGCCGCACAGGTAAAAGCCGCCCTGGATGCCACCATTGCCTTAGGGGGAGAGAATTACGTTTTCTGGGGTGGCAGAGAAGGTTACATGAGCCTGCTGAATACCAATATGAAAAGAGAGAAGGAACATCTCGCCAGGTTTTTGTATATGGCAAAAGATTATGCAAGGGCAAATGGTTTTGAAGGAACATTCTTTATAGAACCTAAACCCTGCGAACCCAGTAAGCACCAATATGATTATGACACAGAAACAGTTGTTGGATTTTTAAGGCAATATAACCTGCTGGATGATTTCAAAATCAACATTGAAGTTAACCACGCTACTCTTGCAGGTCATACTTTCCAACATGAATTGCAGTGTGCTGCTGATGTGGGAATGTTGGGCAGCATGGATGCTAATCGTGGCGACTATCAAAATGGCTGGGATACCGATCAGTTTCCCAATAATATTTATGAACTTACCGAAGCGATGCTGGTAATACTTGAAGCCGGTGGCTTTGCAGGGGGAGGCATCAATTTTGATGCAAAAATCAGACGTAACAGTACCGACATGTCCGATCTTTTCTATGCCCACATCGGAGGTATGGACAGTTTTGCAAGAGCGCTGATAGTGGCAGATAATATTCTCAATAATTCTGAGTACAAAAAAATAAGAACCGATCGTTATGCTTCATTTGATAGTGGTAAGGGCAAAGAATTTGAAGAAGGTAAATTGTCGCTTGAAAACCTGAGAGAATTTGCAATTAAGAAAGGTGAACCAAAAATGATCAGCGGAAGGCAGGAATACTTGGAAAATATCATTAACAACAATATTTAATAATTTTTTGATGTCGGCCTGAAACTAAGCATCATTTTTAACAATTTCAATTTTAAGACTTATGGCATTTATTGATACCTCTTCCAAGCAATCGGCAACGGCTTATAGCAAAGGGAATCCTGTATATACTGTAGCGCTCACACTGGTAGCCACCTTGGGCGGTTTATTATTTGGATATGATACGGCGGTGGTAAACGGGGCCGAAAAATCATTGGTAGGCTTTTATATCGGCGATCCCGAAAATAACAGTTATGTGCAAAACATTTTACAGGTTATTAGCCAGTACAGGGCTATGTTGGTAATTGTGCTGTTTGTAGTGGGAGTAATTATTTGCGGGCAAATATTAAAACTATTGGGCAGGCAGAAGGGAACATCGGTATCGTTGTTGATACTTGTTTTGCTTGCGGTATGGGCTTATTTCTTTTTGGCAAAACCTTTGCCGCAAGACAATGCTGCCATTAAGGACACCATAGATGCCGTAAAAGGATTTGTTATTGCCAGCGCTTTGATTGGTTGTGTAATTGGAGGAGCCTTGTCTGGGTTCATTTCAAAATCTTTAGGAAGAAAAAATGGCCTGCTGATTGCTGCTGTTTCATTTCTTGTATCTGCCATAGGGGCATGGAAACCGGAGGCGTTTAATATTTTTGGAACACTGGATGTATATTCATTTGTTATTTTCCGCATTGTCGGCGGGATAGGTGTGGGCATTGCCTCAATGATATCCCCAATGTATATTGCAGAAATAGCTCCTGCCAAAATAAGAGGCAAATTGGTTTCGTTTAACCAGTTTGCTATTATTTTTGGGATGTTGATAATCTATTTTGTGAATTATTTTATTGCCCGTCAGGGTGATGAGGAATGGCTTACCCATACAGGATGGCGGTGGATGTTCTTTTCAGGGGCTATTCCTGCAATTATTTTTTTAATTCTCTTGTTTTTTGTGCCCGAAACACCTCGCTATCTGGCCATGAAAGGAGAAGATAAAAAAGCTTTGAGTGTTCTTGAAAAAATAGCAGGCAAAGAAACTGCGCCTAATATATTGAAAGAAATCAAGGGCACCTTGCACGAAATAAATGCACCCTGGTTGTCGTATGGGTTTTTTATTATATTTATTGGAATCATGCTGTCGGTATTTCAGCAGTTTGTAGGTATCAATGTAGTGCTATATTACGCAGGAAATATTTTCAGAAATATGGGCGCTTCTACGGATTCTTCTTTACTACAGACAATCATTGTGGGAGCAGTAAACCTCCTCTTTACGGTAGTGGCCATCCTCACGGTAGATAAATTTGGAAGAAAACCACTCATGATAATTGGTTCTGTCGGTATGGCGATAAGTATGATAGCGCTTGGGCTGACGTTCTATTTTAACAAAGTGGGTGTTTTGGCTTTAGTGTTTATGCTTACATACACTGCATCCTTTGCCATGAGCTGGGGACCGGTTTGCTGGGTTTTGTTGGCCGAAATTTTTCCAAACAGTATTCGCGGCGCACTTTCAATAGCGGTGGCTGCCCAATGGATAGCCAACTGGGTGGTATCGCTTACCTTCCCCATGTTAAATGATAGCATGTGGCTCACAGAAAAATTTAATCACGGGTTTGCCTATTGGATTTATGGAATCATGGGTATTTTATCGGCAATATTTATGTGGAAAATGGTTCCTGAAACCAAAGGTAAAACTTTGGAAGAAATTGAACATTTTTGGAAGAAAAAATAGCGACTTCTTTACTGAATTGCAATTACTTATCTTCATTTGAAAGAAGAAGGGTTAATACAGTTTTTGTGCAACAATGGTACTAAAAGACAGCGTATTGTAAAATTAAATTGATTCCATAGTTTCTGTCATCATAATTCGGTTTTTGCCCGAAATTTTTGGGTGCAATATTGTAACGGCTTGCTTTGGCGTTGATCAAAGCCGATACTTTATGGTTGAACTGATAGCCTAAGGACAGATTGGCTCCAATATCGGTTTTTTTGCCATAAACACCGGTACTAATATCGTTGCCGGCATCCTTCAGGGCATTTACAAAAAATCAGCTTGCCATGAGTACTCGGTATCGAATCCATAAAGCTCTTTTGCTTCCACCTGCCACCAAGTCCGTAGCCTACAGAAAGGCCAACACCGGCAAGGATTTTCCCTTTGCCTGCCCGAGGAGTTATGAAAAACTGAGGCGTCAGTTCAAGATAATTGACTCTGTAGTAATCATTAAATTTAATTTTTCCGTAGCGGACAAAATCGCGATAACCTTTAGAAGTTAAATCCAGCGAAGCCTGTAACTGAAAAGTTCTGCTTATACCCTGAGCAGCAAAAATACCGGCCTGCCAGCCGGGCGTTGCCCTGAAAAATTTTGTTTCAGAACCTTTGGTATGCAGGGTAGCCAATCCGCCTCCGCCTCTTATTCCGGCGCTAAACTGGGCATAAATAACCGAAGATATCATTACTAAAACCAAAATCAGCCCAATTCTTTTCATTCTTTTATAATTTGTATTCAAAATCGGTCATACACTGCCAAAAAAAAATTGCACATTGTGCTTTTAAAACAATATGCAAACATAAGGTCTGTAATTAATATTCTGAAACTATTGTTTCCCCTGAGTACTTTCGGCATAAGTCATCACCCTGTAGCCAGATTTTGGCAGGTCAAATTTTGCCAAAGGAACTATTGAAAAATCAATATTAGATACTGTATATGTTACTTTAGCCTTACCCTGTGCTGCTTCGTATTGCATAGCCAGTCCGGGTAGGTTTTTATTAATATATTGAAACTCATTGTTTACCGGAACCAGGTCTTTTGTAAAATAAACAGTAAAAGTGGTGCCGTCAGAAAGTTTGCCAACCGCTTTCTGGCAGTTATAACCTGCTATTTTTTTGAATTCATTTTCAATGGTATAGGTTACTCCATCATATTTTTTATTATAATTTTTCCAGTCGGCAGGAGTGAGGGTAATCATATATTTCTGGTCGCCGTATTCTTTTAAAATGGTGGCGCCATTGGTTTTTCCGTCAATAATGGTGGACTGGGTTCCCAGTGAACTAATCATATCTGCCCGGCTGGAGTTACCCTTGAGGTAAACAATATTGGTGGCTCCGTCCATCAGGTCGGCTGCGCCCGGAGTACTGCTGTTGGTATTGATGACAATATCATAATAAATGGTGGCTTCGGTTAGTTTTTTTTGGCCAAGAACTACCGAAATCATTACAAATAGGGCTAGCGCACTTAAAAATATCTTCTTCATTATCTGTTTTATCGCTTTTAAGACGGCTCAAAATAGGCAATAAGTTGCTTTAAGCCAAATTTTTAGCCCATAGATAAAAAATACGGGCTGCCACCCGGATTCTATTTCTATTTTTTATTTTTTATCTTCTGTTGTCTTTCCTGAAGATCTTTTTGGGTGGACTGCATTTGTTCCAACCTTTCCTGCCACTTCGATTTTGCTTTCGGCTTCTTTCGGGTTTCCTGAATTTTTGCCAAAATCTTATTATGGTCAATAATATAATTCTGAATCACAAACTGTAGTCCCAGCGTTACCAGATTGGATACCGTATAATACCATGTGAGCGCCGACGGCATGTTGTTGAAGAAAAATAACATGAAAAACGGGAAGATATACGGCATGTACTTCATCATCGGATTACTTTGGTCGGGCGACATGCTCATCCCGTAAATAGTAATCAAAAGACTGGTAAGTGTAGCTGTGACCGTAAATAAACTCAGGTGGCTGCCTAAAAGCGGTATATGAAAGCGAAATTTGATAGGATCATCAAACGCTGAGAGGTCATTAGCCCATAAAAATTCTGCGCCGCGCAGGTCAAGACTTGCATTAAAGAAGCTATAGAGCGCAAAAAAGATGGGTATTTGCAGTAATGCCGGAATGCACCCGCCCAGTGGATTTACACCCGCTTCTCTGAACAGTTTCATTTGCTCCATACTCATTGCCTGCTGGTCATCTCCGTATTTTGCCTTTAGTTGTGCAATTTCGGGGCGCAACACCTTCATTTTTGACCCGCTGAGATAGCTGGAGTAGGTTAATGGCGAAATCACCAGTCTGATAAAGAAGGTGAGCAGCAAAATAATAATGCCAAAACCAAGATTTAGCGTTTTGAAGAAATTGAATATCGGGATGATAACATACTGGTTTAAAGGGCGAACAAAAGCGTACATACCCTGCCCCAGATTTACCAATTTGCTATAACCATTGTCATATTTCTTCAAGATATTATAATCAGCAGGTCCATAATATATATTCAAGGGAATTTGGTTGCTCCCTACCTTTAACTGCATAGTGGCTGTACTTTTTACAATACTGTGGAGGCTACTGTCAGACGGTAGTACCCAATTCATTTCACCTCCGGTAAAATTATTCTTGGCAGATAAATATGCATTAAAAAACCGCTGTCTTACACCAATCCATTTTACATCTTTATTGAAAGAAACATGGCTTTTTCTGCTAATGGTATAATAATCAAAGTCATTATCTTCGATATAACCGATTTGCGTATTTTGTTTTTCAAAATTCATGTCCTTTTCCTGCTGCACTACTTCATACTGCCAGGTAAGGTTCATTTTGCCCTGTGACAGAAATTTGGCAGGCTGCGCCAGATTGATATTCAGGTCAATATTATAATCATCTGGATAGATAATATATTGGTGTGTAATTGCAGATGCTGATAAAGCGCTGTCTCCTGTATTTAATTGAAATGTAACTAATTGCGATCCATTAGGCCCTGCTTCCACCTTGCCATTGGAAAAAAACAAATCGGATGTTTCGGTACTTTTGTTTTCTCCGGTATTTATTTGATAACTGAGATTGTTGAATTTTGTGGCCGCTAATTTTACGTACTGGTTGTCCAATGAATTTTTGAACTTTTTCAGTTCCACATATTTAGGTTGGCCGCCTTTGTTTGTAAATGCAATTTTGAACACACTGTTTTCGGCGATAACCAATTCTTCTTTTCCGATGGCGGCATTTACAAACTCACCTGCCTTGGTTACATGTTGTTGAGAATCAATTCTTATTGAATCAATACGGGCAGTAGCGGAGTCAACTTTTGGTTTTAGAGCATTGGCAATAGAATCCTTAATTGCTTTGTCCTTTTGAAAAGCAGCCTGTTCCTGACTGTTAAAATAAAAGTATAGAAAAAAAAGTACTGCCAATAGTGTAAACCCTAAAACGGTATTACGGTCAAAATTCATTATTGATTACAAATTTTTTGAGGCGCAAAGATAAGATAATGCAATGTATCCGCTTTGTTTTATTCTTCGGCTGATTTAGGCTGGCCGACTTGGAAAAAAAACAGATTATTTCAGAATGCTTCGGCTGATTACGATACGCTGTATTTCGCTGGTGCCTTCGTAAATCTGAGTGATTTTGGCATCGCGCATCAGTCTTTCTACATGATACTCGCGCACATAACCGTATCCGCCATGAACTTGTACTGCTTCAACGGTTGTCCACATTGCTGTTTCGCTTGCATGCAATTTTGCCATAGCAGAAGCCACTGCATAGTCCTGATGGGTATCCTTGAGCCAGGCCGCTTTGAGGCAAAGCAGGCGTGATGTTTCAATTTTCAGCGCCATATCGGCTAATTTGAAGGCAATCACCTGGTGATTCATAATTTCGGTGCCAAAAGCCTTTCTTACTTTAGAATAGTCTCTTGCTCTTTCAAAAGCGCCTGATGCAATGCCCAATGCCTGAGAGGCTATGCCGATACGCCCACCCTCTAAGGTTTTCATAGCAAATTTGAAACCGAATCCCTCATTACCTATCTTGTTTTCTTTGGGCACTTTTACATCTGTAAACATTACAGTGTGTGTATCACTGCTCCTGATGCCCAGTTTGTTTTCCTTTTTGGCCACAGTTACTCCCGGCCAGTTTTTTTCAACAATAAGCGTATTGATGCCCCTGCTTCCCTTGGAGGCATCCGTTTGCGCCATTACTAAATACACAGAGGCGGTTCCGCCGTTGGTAATCCAGTTTTTGGTGCCATTAAGCAGGTAATGGTCGCCTTTGTCCTCTGCAATGGTGCGCTGGTGGGTGGCGTCACTTCCGGCTTCGGGTTCGCTAAGCATAAAGGCTCCGATGTATAACTGACCATCCTTTTTGCCTTGTGCCAATGGCATCAGGTATTTTTGTTTTTGTTCTTCGGTGCCAAATTCCTGCAAGCCGTAGCACACCAAACTGTTGTTTACGCTCATCACCACCGCTGTGCTGGCATCCACTTTGGATATTTCCTCCATTGCCAGTACGTAGCTCACCGTATCCATGCCTGCTCCGCCATATTCGGGCTTTACCATCATGCCCAGAAATCCGAGTTCAGCCAGTTTTTCAACCTGTTCTTTTGGGAAAATCTGCTTTTCGTCTCTTTCAATAACACCAGGTAAACATTCATTTTGGGCAAAATCCCAGCAGCCTGCTGAATCATCAATTGTTCTTCGGTAAAATTAAAATCCATATAGCAAAGTAATTTGTGCAAATATAAATAAACTGAAATCTATGACGGCATTTCTTGTTTATGTTTTCTTTGTTGATTTTTAAACCGATAACCCGGCTTATAGCAATATTGCGTTGGCAGAATTAGTATTTTATTTGGCTATTTGAGCATATACCGCTTGCACATCAACCCCATTCTTGCCAAACTGCTTGTTGAACTAAACCTACGGTAGCCTTCCGCAACTATCCGTAAATTTAGCATTCACTAAAATACAATTTATTATGGCAACAAAAAAAAATCGCCGGAAGAACTGAGGTATAATAAATATCTCAATCGTGCCAAAGCCTGCCCTGAGTGCAACCGAAGGGTGAAGTTAATGGATTTGCAGAACTGCCGCAACGTTTTGAACGCAACATCTCCATCCTCGGCAGAAGTCCACGCACCTTTGATAACTACAGCCGTCACATAGCAGCCATGGGCCTTGCACTTTGGCTGCTTGCCAACGGAATTGGACGAAGACCAAATCAAAGACTATCTCTACGAACTGCAGCAACGCAGTAAAACTCCATCTCAGACTTATTTCAAACACACCGTTTACGGATTGCGCTTTATGCTCAAAAGGCGAGGGGCTGCCTTATAGTCACCTTCATCTTCCTTCTATCAAACGGGATAAAAAACTACCCACCGTACTAAGCAAGCAGGAAGTATGGCAAATGCTAAATGCCGCTACACTGCTCAAACATAAGATGCTCATCGGACTGTTGTATGGATGCGGACTGCGCTGTATGGAAGTCAGAAACATCCGGCTGGCAGATATGGATTTTGAAAGAAAACTATTGCATATCCGCCAGAGCAAAGGCCGCAAAGACCGGATGGTACCGCTGAGCGAACATCTCATACGAGGATTAAAAAAGTACATAGCCGCTGAACGTCCGGTAGGGTGGTTGTTCACCGGCAGCGGCAATCCACAAGGCCAGGGCTTTGATGGCCGCTACAGCCAGCGAGGCGTGCAATGGGCAGTGAAGCGAATAGCCAAAGATGCAGGGATCGTCAAGGAAGTATGCGTACACACATTGCGGCATACCTATGCCTGCCATTTGCTGGAAGATGGTATGAACATCGTAACCCTCAAAGAACTGATGGGTCATGCCAATATAGAAACTACAATGGAGTACCTGCACATCTGCCAGTTGGATGACCGTAGAATGTTTAGTCCCTTAGACACCCTGTTTGCCCGATGCGCCCCGCCTGTGAAGTAGCCGATGTAATCCGGGGTCTGGGCAATGACAGAGAACAGATAGGCTTGAACAGCCATCAACTAAGGACACTCAGGGCAATAGAACTATGCCGCACACCGGCATTAGGCGGGCATGTAGATGCCTGTGATGGATGTGGGCATATCAGCATCAGCTACAACAGTTGCAGAAACAGGCATTGCCCCAAGTGTCAGGGACATAAGAGGGAAGAATGGATAGCAAAACGAGAACAAGACTTACTGCCTTGCACTTATTATCATCTGGTGTTCACCTTACCGCAGGAGTTAAACCCTCTGGCATTGCACCAGCCTGCATTGGTATATGATGCACTATTTAAATCGGTATGGCAAACGGTGAGCCAGTTTGGCCGCAACACCGCAGTGCAATTGGGGATGATAAGCATTCTGCACACATGGGGCAGAACCTAAGCTTGCACCCACACCTTCATTGCATCATTCCCGGAGGAGGAATAGATAAGCATGGCCGATGGCAAAAGCAATGCGCAGTAATAAATATCTGTTTTCGGTAAAGGCTTTAAGCAAAGTATTTAGGGCAAAATATGTGCAGCAGTTAAGAGAGCGTGGAGTGGCAGACAAGCCGCTTATAGAATGCCTGTTTCACAAAGATTGGGTAGTGTATGCCAAACGCCCTTTTGCTGGCCCCAGACAGGTGATAGAATACTTGGGAAGATATACGCACAAAGTAGCGATCAGCAATCATCGGTTACAGGAGGTAACGGATATTGATGTTGCCTTTTCGTATAAAGATTACCGAGAGCAAGGTATCAACAAGACGATGCGGTTAAGCCATCGTGAATTTGTACGTCGGTTTGCGCAGCACATATTACCCTTACGTTTTGTACGTATCCGCCATTATGGAATCCTGAGCAGCACCGGAAGCGGGGAAAACTGCAGGCATTGCAAAGTGAATTGAAAGTAAAAAAGGCCGGAGGCAAAAGCAAAGACATTGCTACGCAAATGCCCCTGTTGCAAAACCGGAACCATGATAACGATTGAAGTGTTTGGCAAACGTGGGCCGCCTGAAAAATATTTAATGGAAAAACAAACTGTGCCTGTGAACTGATATTTATGGGTAGGGGATTTTATGTACCTCCATGAAAAAAAACCAGAAAAGCCAGCTTCCAAACAGCCCAACAAAAAAAACATAAACCAAGTCGTTTATTTTCCTTTCTGCGTATTCAATTCTGTTGTTAATCATTTCAAGTTGGTTGGGCAAAGTTGTGTTTTGCTTGTCCTTGTTAAGTTGTAAAAGTTGATCTACGTGTTTGATGATTTCTTGTTCTTGTTTGTCTGAAACGTTTTTGGGAATTAGTAACTGTTCAATGTGTCCTTTTTTTACTTGTGCCAAAACTTCGCCACGTTCGGGATTGATTTGCTGATAATAAAAATCTGTTAATCTTGAATTTAGAAACCCCAAAATGAATTTATGACTTATTTCGTTTGATATAATTATATGTAAATTATCTCTTGCAATAACATTTCTCCCAATAATTGTTGCTACAATTTTGTCGCCTGTTTGACGAACAATAATTTTTTTCTTCTGCTTCAAAAATTTCAGGCTTTTTAGGTTCTGCAAGCCATTCGCCATATTCAATCCAACTGTTGTTATTCCAAAAATTTGAGTATCTGTTCATTAAACTTCCACGCATCAAAGGCAACCAATTTTTGCCATTTGGTTTTGGGGCATTTTCAACAACAAAAGGTTTTGTATTTACAGTTTCTCTTGTTTGTTTTGGCTTCCCTTTACCAACTTGAAACGGTTTTACACCTATGTTTGAAAAACATTCATCTTTAATAAAAGTAGATTTGCTTTTTATTTTTTCAAACAATTTCTTTTCAACTTCGCTTGCCAAAATGTTGATGATATCGCCGTTGTCAGGTAGTTGATTTTGATTAATTGTATGTAGCGGAGCAATTTCCTTTTTCGCTAAAACGTCAATTTGCACATCGTAATTTTTGATGTAATTATTTTTCTCAAAAATCAAAATGTGTGTGTCCACAACCGCTTTAAAGATGTGTTCTTTGATATGTAGAATTCGCTCCCAGTAATAGTTGTTTACCAAATACTGTCTAATATTGCGAAACTTAATACTTTGCAGCCAAGTATTTGGAATGATTATGCCCAATTTTCCACCCGTAATTAACAGATTTTTATATTGTTCCAAAAAGAGTAAATATAAGTCTTGTTGATAATCTTGGTAAATGAATTTGTTGTTGAAGTAGTCAAAAATCTTTTTGTCCGAAACCTTTACATACGGTGGATTTCCAATGACTATATCAAATCCGAAATTGCGTTTTTTACCATAAGCAATTTGTAGTTCTTCTACTCTTAATTGTTCAATAAGTTGGTCGGTATCATATTGTAATTTCTTTATCTTTTCATACTGCTTTTTGTATGGCAATCTTTTGTCTATTTCCACATCTCTTTCAAACACATCTGGAAATGCTTTTTGCCAGGAAAAAGGCTTTACCTTTCGTTCTTCGCCAAAATTGAGTTCATTGTCGTAATAATCGAGGTCAATTAAAGAATTTCCGCTCTTGATGTTGTTGTCAAGCGTTGGCAAAATGCGGTCGTGAAATAATTTGGTTTGGGCTTCAATGGTTTCTTTGGTTTCTCCTTCCATACATTTTAAAAGCAAACTCAATTTTGTTACTTCCACGGCGTTGCTGTCCAAGTCCACACCGTAAATATTGTTGAGCAAAATGCGTTTCTTTTCGGCTGTTGTAAGTTCGCCATTTGGCGTCAATACATCGTTTTTTCTACCCTTTGCAATAGCGGCGGCTGTGCCTGTCGAAGCCCCATTTTGCGTGTAAAAATCTTTGTGCCAATCAAGCAAAAACTGATAAACACCTATCAAGAAACTGCCACTGCCACAGGCAGGATCAGCTATTTTCAGTTTGCTTATTTCTTTTGGAGTGAGTGGTGAGCCAGTCGAACCGTCAATGAGTTTTCCGATCGTGTTTTTTACAATGTAATCTACGATGTATTGCGGTGTGTAATAAACGCCACCTGCTTTTCTTACTTCGGGCTTTTCTTCAATGGTAGCTTTGCCACTTTTAGAAAGTGTGATTTGTTTTCCGAGAAATTGCTCATAAGCACTTCCTAAAATTTCAACCGATAAAACCGAAAATTCATAAGGACAAATCGGATAATACAATTCCGAAATAATGTTTTTGATAACTTTGTTATCAATCGAAATTTTGTCGCTGATTTTGTCTTTCGCAAAATCAAAAAGTCCCGAATTATATTTTTGGTCGGCTTGATGAAAACGATACAAAAGGTTTTGGTAAAAATCTCCGCTTTTGATGTCGGTTTGCAAATCTCCGTAAGGTTCAACACTTCGGTCTTCGGCAATTCTCAAAAATATGATTCGGTCAATCGTGTGCTGAACGATAAAATTCAGTTCGTCTTCGGAAATGTTTTTGTTACGAAGAGCAATATTTACGGCAAGTTCCACACGCCATTTGTCGAGCGATTGCAGAAACTCGTTATCAACGGTCGAAGTTCCTTTTTTGTTTTTGTCGTTAGTAATGTATTTGTCGAAACTACCTTTGAGCACTCGTTCTTTTGCGAAGGTATCCCAAATAAAATCGAACTCGTTTAGATACTCCGAATAAGTAAAATATTTTATTCGCCCGTTACTGGCTATATCATTGGGCTTAGGTTTAATATTACAATCATAAATTGCAAATTCTTCAAAATCTGTAATTACCGAAATCGGCATTTTGGCGCTCCACCCATATCTGCGAACCTGGTAAGCCGGTGCAATGTCGTCTTTGATTAAAACGCTTGGTTTTTTGGCTTCGAGAAAAAAAAGTCGTTTACCACCAACAAGTCTGAATGAATAATCAGGCGCTTTTGTTGCTCCGCCCACTTTTACACGGTCTTCGTGAATGACTTCACGGTAACTTTCTGCATAACCGTTTTCATTGTCTATATCCCAACCGAGCGCTTTCCAAAACGGATCAATGAAATCCCTTCTAGTCTGCGTTTCGTTGTAGTCTGCCCGTCTGTAAAATTCTTTTTGCTCGTCAAACCGCTCCACCAACGATTTTATTTTAAGTAAAGCTTGTTCCTTGGTTACCATTTTGCTAAATTACTAAAGGAGAGTTGATTTTTGTTAAGTGATAGCCTATTTCTGAACCTGAATTCTAATTTTCGGTAGCAAATATATCATTCTTTTTATGAGCTAACATCCAATTTAGTACGTCATCTTGTTGGCATTGTTATTAATATATATTCATAAATATCTAAAATAAATCACTCATTCTCAATAATTAGATGGCTTGTTTTTGCAGTTTCACAATGATTTTCCTTATTCTTCTATTTATTTTGGATTAATAAAAATATGTCTGTAATCTCCAACAAATAGTCTGTTATGCTGTTACTTGATAAGGATAGCAGTTTTTAATGTACTTTCGCAAAAAGGTGTAATCAATTAGATGAAAAAGATACATATAATTTTATTAGTACTTATTGCAGGGGCAATTGCCGTGTTGGTAAGTTTTTTGCAAACAACCACTACTTATGACACAGTGGCCACTGCCAAGGCGAAACCGGGTAAATTTGTGCACCTGATGGCAAAATGGGATAAAGCCGAGCCACTGGAATATGATGCGCTTAAAAATCCTAACTATTTGACTTTCACAGCAATAGACAGTCTGGGCGAAAAAATAAACGTAGTCTATCATAATCCCAAACCCGAGAATTTTGAACTGAGCGAAAAGTTGGTTATGAAAGGAAAATATGAAGACGGCAAATTTGTTTGTCAGAGTATTCAAACCAAGTGCCCAAGTAAATATAAAGACCAGGATGCTTCTAAACATCCGGGTAATACTGATACTAAAACTTCTTACAATAATATCGAACAGGCAATTACATCCAAACAATAATTCACGATGACTTATACAGGCGAGCATCTTCTTCCGGGACAGATAGGGCATTTTTTTGTAGTTCTTTCATTGGTTTCATCTCTTGTAGCTGCTTTTGCCTACTTTAAGGCAGTAAACAGCCAAAACATTCAGGACAAAAACAGTTGGCTGAAATTAGGAAGAAGCGCTTTTATAATTGATGCCGTTTCTGTAGTTGCCATATTTGCCGCTTTGCTCCACATTCTGTTTCATCATTTGTTCGAATATCGCTATGCCTATCAGCACAGCAGCCTGTCGCTGGAGCCTAAATATATATTGAGCGCTTTTTGGGAAGGGCAGGAGGGAAGCACCCTGTTATGGACCTTCTGGCATTGCGTTTTAGGGCTGATCATTATCAAAAGAGAAAAGCAATGGGAAGCGCCGGTAATGGCCATCGTTAGTTTCGCCCAGTTTTTCCTGGCAACCATGATTATCGGTGTTTACATTTTTGATGTAAAAATAGGTTCCAACCCGTTTATTTTGCTCAGAGACTCGGGTATGTTTGACCAGGCGCCCGCCATGCACATAGATTTTGATGTAACCAAACCCATCAGAACTGATTATTTATCAATGATTAAGGATGGAAATGACCTGAATCCGCTATTGCAAAACTATTGGATGGTCATTCACCCTCCTATTTTATTCCTCGGCTTTGCTTCTACTTTGATACCCTTTGCATTTGCAATGACAGGTTTATGGACAAAGAAGTTTAATGAGTGGATTCAATCGGCAATTCCCTGGACATTATTTGCCATCGCATTATTAGGTTTGGGCATCATGATGGGGGCAAAATGGGCTTACGAATCCCTGAATTTTGGCGGCTACTGGGCTTGGGATCCGGTAGAAAATGCCTCATTAGTGCCCTGGATGATTTTGGTATCGGGCTTGCATACCATGTTGATTTATAAAAAGACAGGTTATTCCCTGCGTTCTACATTTCTTTTCTTTGCCTTATCCTTTATATTTATTGTTTACTCTACCTTTCTTACAAAAAGTGGTGTTTTGGGTGAGTCGTCGGTTCATGCTTTTGCCGATATCGGTATGAACGGGCAGTTATTTCTGTTTATGATCGTTTTTGTGTGGCTGGCTCCGTTTTTTGCAGCCAAAAGCAATAAGCAGAGATGCATTATTGCCATAGTAACTGCTATTCTTTCGTTAAGTACTTATTTTCTGGCAGATGTGATTCCCGGTTTCCCGATGTATGTGATTCTTTCCGGTGTCATTACTTTTATTGTTCTTACCAATAAATTAATACCAGCCAGTCAAAAAGAAGAAAGCGCATCTTCGCGTGAGTTTTGGATGTTCATTGGTTCATTGGTGTTCTTTTTGGCAGCAATGATTATCATTTTTCAAACTTCATTGCCGGTATTTAACAAACTATTCAATATAAATACTGCTCCCGGAGAGGATAGCGAATTCAAATACAATCAGATACAGGTATTGGTGGCCATTATTATCGGCATACTCACGGCTATTGGACAGTACTTTAAATATAAAACCACCAGCAGAGATTTTTTAATAAAGAAACTGGCAGTTCCTACTTTGGTGAGCGCTTTGATTGCCACCTTTATTTTAGTAGTAATAAAAATTAACTATGAAAAGGAGGGGCTTGGCTTCCTCATCAATATCTGGCTGGCTTTAGTGGCTAATGTATATGCTGTAGTTGCTAATGCGGCATATATATTTACAGGGTCAAAATTAAATATCTGGAAAAGAGGCGGATCAATCGCTCACTTAGGCTTTGGTTTGATAGTAGTGGGCATACTGCTTTCCTCGGGAAAAAAGGTAGTTTTGTCATTGAATACCAGTGGCATCAATGTAAATTTTGGTAAAGAAAGTAAAGAAAAAACAGGCGAAAATCTTACACTGGTAAAGGGAGTTCCTATGACAATGGGTAAATATCAGGTTACATACCTGGGTGACTCGGCACATCCCAAAAAACAACAAACCTATTTTAAGATAGATTTTAAGTCGAAGGATGAAAACTTTACCCTTTGGCCGAATGCATTTGTAAACTATAAAGGAAATGAAGGGCTGATGGCAAATCCGTCATCACGGCATTATTGGAACCATGATGTGTTTACTTATGTATCGGCATTGCCTGATAAATCGAAAAATACCGATACCTCTAATTTTGTATCGCATAAAGTGAATATCGGTGACACGATTTATTATAGCCGAGGTTATATGATTGTAGAAAAATTATCCGGGAAGGACAATCTGCCCATTGAAGGATTTGAAAAAACTGACACAGGGTACTCTGCCGCCATCAAGGTGCAGGAGCTGAATGGTCCTTCATATAATTCAGACCTTTTACTGATAAAAAATAAGGATAGGATGCTTTATCAATTGCAAGATACCATCATGTCTCAGAGCTTAGTTTTACAGTTGAACGATGTGAAAAGGAATAAAGCCGATATCGGTGTAAAGGAATCATCCAATGTACTGGATTATGTAACCCTAAAAGCATATAAGTTCCCTTATATCAATGTTTTATGGGCAGGAGTCGTTATCATGGTCATAGGCTCCATCATAAGTATGGTACATCGTATTAATAAACTGAAAGGTCAAAATCGGGCTTAGTTCATTTTGTATGCTTTATTTCATGATTTATGATAAAGGGTACATTTTTAACATTCTTTAAAAGGCTTTTTCATCCTCGGGGTTATAAAAGACATCTAACCTATAGTACCTTTGCAGTATTGAAAACCTATCTGAATTATATGTGTATTGTGGTCTTTTGGAATATAAGGCTATTGTTGGCGCCTGGTCAATTGTGCGCTCAAAACACCGATACCATACCCATTCCGCCCAAGCCCACCATGCACGAAATAATGAAAGACTGGGGGCCAAATGACAGTTTGAAGGTGCAGGCCATCTGGTATGGTACAGATTACAATGACTTCAAAATGATGCCCTTCATTGAGGAAGAAAATATCTGGTTGTCTAACCTGTCGCTCTACGAACTGGCAAAAGTGAAAGCAGAGTGGGCACGGTTGCGCAATGCGGTATATGTAACCTATCCGCTGGCCAAGGCGGCAGGAACCACCATCAACGATATCAAAACACAACTTGACAACATGGGCAACCGAAGCGCCCGAAAAGCAATCATACAGGCAAAAGAAAAGGACATCAGCGCGATTTTAGCGACCGGGGTAAAAATCTTTCAGCCTATCAGGGAGAGATTTTGATGAAGCTGATAAACCGGCAAACCGGAAATGATTGCTACGATATACTAAAGGAATATAAAGGCTGGTTTAATGTAAAAATGTATCAGGCTGCAGCTTTCCTCTATGGAAATAACCTGAAACAACAATATGATACCCGAAACAAATTTGACCATCAGATAGAAATTTTTGTAAAGGAGATTGACGGTGTTTGGTACAACAATCCCTTCAGACGGTAAATCCTTTTATTTTTCATTGATTTTGGGTATATTTTATTAATATATTAACCACTTCTGCATAAACAATTTCCTATCAAACCTGCTTTATCCCTATTTTTGCAAGCATCAATTTAATGCTTTGTTTATTATGAATTTCAGAAAAGTAAATAATCTCACAGGATGGGTGGTGTTTTTAATAGCAATGGTTACCTATACCTTTTCGCGGGAAGCGCGTGGTTCATTGTGGGACTGTGGCGAGTTTGTGTCCTGTGCTGAAATGGGTATGCCTCACCCTCGGGAGAGCGCCCATATTTACCCTTTTAGGGAGATTTTTTATTATTCTTTTTGGAAATGATCCGATGACGGCTTCCAATGCAGTAAACTTTATGAGCGCTGCGGCCAGTGCGGGAACTATTTTATTCCTTTTTTGGACGATTACGCATTTTGCCCGTAAAATGTTTGTGAGTGTGGGTGAAGATTTGTCATCACAGCAAATATTTACTGTAATGTCGGCAGGAGCAGTGGGAGCGCTTGCTTATACTTTTTCAGATTCGTTTTGGTACAGTGCCGTTGAAGGCGAGGTGTATGCTTTATCATCATTCTTTACAGCATTAGTGTTTTGGGCAGCGCTCAAGTGGGAACATGCCGATGAGCATGCAGGAAGTGATGAAGCGGCCAGAGCAAAAAGCGATAAGTGGATTGTGTTTCTGTTTTTCATGATGGGATTATCCATCGGTGTTCACCTGCTGAACCTGCTGACCATACCTGCCATTGTGATGATTTATTATTATCGCAGGTATCAGCCAACAATTAAAGGCAGTATTATTGCCTTCCTGATTGGTTGTGCCATCACCGGAATTGTGCAGGTAGCGATTATTCAGTATTCGATGGAAGCGGCAGGATGGTTCGATGTGTTTTTGTAAACACATTGGGTATGCCGTTCTTTTCGGGCTTTGCCGTTTATTTTATTTTAATAGCAGCGCTTATTGCCTGGGCATTAACATTCAAAGCAAATGTTTCAAAAAACAAAATTATTATTTGGGCGGCTGCCTTTTTTACATTAGCCTTTTTACCTTTTGCTTTTTCTGCTACAGCCGCAGTGTTTAAAATTATTTTGCTCTTGGTTGTAGGAGCCATTGCGGGATATTTTATTAAACCGGCTGCGCTTAAAGTATTAAAGCTGACGTTGTGGTGTTTTGCGTTTATGATGCTGGGATATTTCATGTACCTGACATCCATGATCCGAAGTAGTGCAAATCCTGCAATTGACATGAATGATGTGGATAATCCAATCAATCTGGTATATTACCTGAGCCGCGAACAGTACGGAAGCGCTCCTTTGGTTTATGGCCCGCATTATGCCGCCGAGGTGGATTTTGGCGAAGATGGAAATCCTTATGCCTTTGGCAAGATGAAATATGTGCAGGGCGAAAAGAAATATATTCCTATTGGAAGAGACCGTGAGGTAAAATATGTAAGTAGTGATAAGCAGTTGTTTCCCCGTATTTGGGATTCCAGCAATGACCAAGGGCATGCTCAGTTTTATGCTGACTGGCTGGGTTTGGAACAGTCCCGAGACCCCAATTCCGGCCAAACTAAATATGGAGCGCCAAGCTATGGAGACAATTTAAACTGGTTTTTAACCTATCAAACCAGTTGGATGTATATACGCTACTTTATGTGGAACTTTGCAGGTAAGCAAAACGATATTCAGGGCTTTGGAAACAAAAGAGACGGCAACTGGATTTCTGGAATTTCAGTTTTGGATAATGCGCGCCTTGGCGACCAGAGCAAAATGCCCGACAGCATTAAGGACAACAAGGCTAATAACAAACTTTACCTTTTACCATTGATTTTGGGTATCATTGGATTTGTGTATCAATACGTTAGAAACAGAAAGGACTTTATTGTTACCGGGCTGCTTTTCTTCTTTACAGGGATGGCGGTTGTAATGTATTTGAATCAGCCGGGCAATCAGCCACGTGAGCGTGATTATGCTTATGTAGGTTCGTTTTACGCTTTTGCTATTTGGATCGGGCTGGCTGTAGTGGCATTTGTGAAGTTTGCAATTGAAAAGGCAGATAAGGAAACCTTCCAAAAGGTGCTTATTTATGGCGCTTCGGCCACCTTCCTGGTTACGGCTTTAAGCACTTTGAACAATTCCTTTGGTGGTATTATCATTCCAGGTATCGTAGCAGCCATTATTTTTATGGTTGTATTTTTAGCTGTTACCTATTTAACCAAAGCATTGGCCGGAAAGGGTAATAATGTGCTGATGGCTAATGTTTCTGCAGGAGTGTTGTGCCTGTTAGTGCCTGTAATGATGGCACAGCAGGAATGGGATGATCACGACAGAAGCCAAAAAACACTGGCGCCGGATCTGGCAAAAGATTATCTGGAAAGCTGTGCGCCTAATGCCATTATTTTTACTTTCGGAGATAATGATACCTATCCGCTCTGGTATGCTCAGGAAGTGGAAGGTGTGCGTCCTGATATCAGGGTGATTAATCAGAGCCTCTTGGGTATTGACTGGTATATCAATCAGTTGCGATACAAAGTGAACAACGCCGACAGCGTGGATGTAATATGGTCGCCTGAGCAGATAGAAGGACACAACAGGGAATACATTAGGGTAACTGAACCTCAGCCCGGCCAAAATATAGACCCCAACGCTTTTTATCCGCTTTATGATGTAATGAAGGATGTATTGGGAAGACCTGTTCCCGACCCTGAAACAGGAAGAGATTCAGGGCCGTTGTCATTCCCTATCCGCAGGTTTACCATTCCTGTGGATAAAAGCTTAGTTCATTCCAAAGGTACTGTGAATGATGATGATGTGGTGTTAGACCAGTTGAACTTTGAAATTCCAAAAGGCGGATTACAGAGAAATGATTTGATGATTCTGAATATTATTGCCACCAATAAGTGGAAACGTCCTATTTATTTCACAGCTCCCTATGGTGAGCTGGGTTTTGGTCACTTCTTGCGGAAAGACGGACTGGCCTATCGTCTGGTGCCAATTGAAACAAAACCACTTGAAGATAACTGGGTGTATGAACAGGCCTTAAAGGAAGTGAGATACGGCACAGGATTGGGAGATAATAACCTCAAAGTGATTTTTGACAACTTGTTTAAAAAATATGAGTTTGGAGGTGCCAACAAAAAAGGTTCTTATTTTGACGAAGAAAACAGAAGGCACTTACTGAATATACGTGGCATCTTTGGAGAAGCAGCCGGTAACCTTGCAGATGCAGGTAAAAAGGATGAAGCAAATAAACTGATTGAAAAGGCAGAAAAGGGTATTGACCCTGCTAATCTTCCTTACGGAATGGTAAGCCGCAGAAGCTCTCACAATCAGACAGGGTTGATTTATACCGAAGCGATATATAAAACCGGTAATTTGGAATTGGCAAGAAAAGTGGCAGAAGCTGTAAGAAAGGACATTGAGCAACAGAAAAAATACTACAGCTATTTGCAGATTGAAAAGCCGCAATACTATGCGGGGTTGGCAGATGGTGAGGTGCAATTGAATGAAGTGATGGGCCATATTCTGGATTCTATTGCAGAGCATTATGATCCACTAAAGAAAGACGAAAATAAGGTTCAGGAACTTCAGCCGGAAGTAAATAAAGCAGCAGACAGCGCAAAGTATAAAAGCGATTCTGCAAAATAAAATTTTATCATCCTAAAATAGAATAGCTGTTTCGTAATTGAAGCAGCTATTTTTTTTATCTTTTAGAAATGGTTGTGGATAAGGCAGCGAAAAATTAAAGATTTTGTAATACTTTAGCTGAAAGTATTGCATCAGTCACAGTTTTATTTTACTTCTGATATGGAATAGAACTATAGACAACTGATTGATATTGAAACTAATAAATGATAGCGGTGTGGTATAAAATTCTTTTATTGATTCATATATTTTCTGCCATTTTAGGAATGAGTTTCGGATTTGTGATGATTTACATTGTTACCAGAGCTACTAATATGACAGAGTTGAGACACGCATATCTCATCAGAAACAGACTTCACATTTTTGTGATGGTCGGAGGAACTTTGTTATTGCTCACCGGATTAGCGATGGGTTCCATTAATCCTTACCTGTTCCTTACCGGTTGGTATATATCCAGCCTGACCTTGTTTCTGATTGCATTAGGATTTGGTACGGTAATTTTATCACCCAGATCAAAACCCATAAAAAGATTATTAAAAAACCATTCGGGTGAAGACATTCCTGATGAATATTATAAGCTTGCAAAAAAGCTATTTTTTTACGAGCGGATTGAGAATGTTTTTTTTTAATTGTAATTGCTTTAATGATTTTAAAACCTTTTTAGTAAATGAAAGCAGTACGTTTTGTTGGTATAGGCTGACCTTTAGAAATGCAGGAAATATCGGTTCCTGAAATTACTGATTACGAAGTATTTGTGAAAGTAAAAGCAGCAGGAATTTGTCTCTCAGATGCACATTATCGTGCAGGTATTTCTCCGGTTAGTTTTACACCGCTTACATTTGGGCATAAGGTGCCAGGAATTGTTGAAAAATCCGGCAGCAAAGTAACGAATGTAAAGGAGGGGGACAGCGTGGCGTTTCATTATCTGATAACCTGCGGCCGGTGCCATCATTGCTCTTCGGGTAATGAGCAATTTTGCCCTGATGGAAAAATGATAGGCCATCATACGAATGGCGGTTATGCCGAGTATATTGCCGTTCACGGACGTAATGCCATTATCTTGCCGGAATCAATTCATTTGAACAAAGCTCAACATTGATGTGTGCTTCTGCTACATCTTTTCATGCTCTGATGAAAGTCAGAATTAAACCGGGCGATAAAGTGGCTGTTTATGGTATTGGCGGACTGGGGCAGTCGGCGGTGCAGTTGGCAAGGGCATTTGGTGCAACAATGGTATTTGCGGTCGATATTAATCAGGAAAAACTGGACCTGGCAGCTGCTCATGGCGCTATTCCTGTGAATGCAATGAATGGAGATCCTGTAATTGAAATAAAAAATAGAACAAACAACAGAGGCGTTGATGTGGCATTGGAATTGATTGGTTTGCCTCTAAGCCAAAAACAGGCGCTGCAATCAGTTGGCCCTTTGGGAAGAGTAGTGTTAGTGGGCCTTACAGATAAATCACTTTCCGTGGATACCTGCAAAGAAATTTTGGACAATGAATTGGAACTGATTGGCTCCAATGACCATTTGTTGCATGAACTTCCATCATTGATTGAATTTGCCGCCCAAAAAGTGCTGGATGTTTCAAACGTTGTAAGCCGTGTTATTCCATTAGATGCAGATGCTATCAATAAGACGTTAGATGCACTTGAAAAGTTTGATGCAGGTATCAGAAATGTAATTGTACCCTAAGACGATATGTGTTTTTTAATAAGATTCAAATGAAAAATGATAGGCAATTGATGCAACGTTGCGAGGAACTTGGCCTGATGGCAGGCAGCAAAGGCAATCCTCCTGTGGGCGCTTTAATTGTAAAGGATAACAAAATAATTGCAGAAGCTGAAGAAGCAGGCAAGACAAAAAATGATATCACCTGCCATGCAGAAATAGAGGCGATCAGAACTGCGGTACGTCAATTACAAACCAATGATTTGTCTGACTGTGTTTTGTACACGACACACGAACCCTGTGTGATGTGCTCATATTCCATACGTTTTCATAAAATAAAAAAAGTGGTATTTCTGAATGAAGTTCCGTTCCTCGGAGGAGTTACTTCTTCCATGCCGGTTTTAACAACAGAAGAAGTACCTCCTCACTGGAACAAACCACCCGAAATCATCCACTTGAAAAAATAAAAAGATTATTTTTCCGGAAGTTGCCTTTCTAATTTCTCATTTTTTTGTAAAGATTTATCAGCTTATTGGTGCTGCTGTCGTGGCTGGTTATCGCTTCATCTGATTTAAGTTCAGGGAGAATTTTGTTGGCCAATTGCTTACCCAATTCCACACCCCATTGGTCAAAGCTGAAAATATTCCAAATGACACCCTGAACAAAAATTTTATGCTCGTACATAGCGATTAACTGCCCCAAAGTGAATGGCGTAATCTTTTTAATCAGAAATGAATTGGTCGGCTTATTGCCATCAAATACTTTGAAAGGCAACAGTTTATTGATAGCTGCATTATCCAGCCCCGATTTTTTGAGTTCAGCTTTCACTTCAGCAGGAGTTTTACCGTTCATCAATGCTTCTGTTTGGGCAAAGAAATTACTCAACAGTTTTTCATGATGGTCGCCTGTCGGATTATGACTTTGCGCCGGTGCAATAAAGTCGCAGGGAATCAAGGGCGTTCCCTGATGAATGAGTTGGTAAAAAGCATGTTGACCATTAGTCCCCGGTTCGCCCCAGATGATAGGCCCTGTGGCATAATTTACTTTCCTGCCGTTTCGGTTTACGCCTTTGCCATTGCTTTCCATATTGCCCTGCTGAAAGTAAGCAGAGAAACGATGCATATACTGATCGTAAGGAAGTATGGCTTCACTCTCGGCGGCCCAGAAATTGGTGTACCACAAACCAATCAATGCCATGATTACCGGTAGGTTTTTTTCAAACGGCGTTTTTCTGAAATGCTCATCGGTATCATAAGCGCCTCTTAATAATTCTTCAAAATTGTCATATCCGATTGTCAAGGCAATTGAAAGACCGATAGCTGACCAAAGTGAATAGCGGCCTCCAACCCAGTCCCAGAATTCAAACATATTCTTTGTGTCGATTCCAAATTTTTTCACTTCTGTTTCATTGGTGCTGAGCGCTACAAAGTGCTTGGCAATTTGTTTTTCATCTTTTGCTTTTTTCAGAAACCATTCTCTTGCCGTGTGGGCATTGGTCATTGTTTCCTGAGTGGTGAAGGTTTTTGAAGCAATCAGAAACAGTGTGGTTTCGGGATTCACTTTTTTGAGTGTTTCCACGATATGCGTTCCGTCAATATTGGAAACAAAGTATGACTCGATATCTTTTATTTTATAAGGTTTCAACGCCTCTGTAACCATCAGTGGGCCTAAATCGCTGCCGCCAATACCAATATTAACAATACTTTTAATTTTCTTTCCGGTAAAACCAACGTGATTGCCTTCATGTATAGATTTGCAAAAGGCTTTCATTTTGTTTTGAACCTTTCTAACATCCGTCATTACGTCTTTTCCTTCACTTTTGATTGCAATTTTGCCAAAATTGCGCAATGCAATATGTAATACCGATCTTTTTTCGGTTTCATTAATCATTTTCCCCGAAAACATGGCGGAAATTGCTTCTTTTACTTTTGCTTCCTTTGCCAGATTAATCAGCAATGCAAGCGTATCTAAGGTAATTCTGTTTTTTGCAAAATCAAAATGAATGTCTCCTTTTACCAGCGACAATTTATCAGCTCGTTTGGGGTCTTCTGCAAACAATTGCCTCATTGAAACATTTTCCATCTGTGCAGCATGTTTCTGTAACTGTTTCCATGCCTTTGTTTTTGTAGGGTTTACTGTTGGTAACATAATCTGAAATTAAATTTATTGGGTTAAACGTTTATAGTCTTTTTAGAATTTATGAATCGCTTCAATTGTTTTTTCTACCATTGATTCCGTAATGTTCAAGTGCAACACTAATCTCACCCTGTTTGGAGCAATGGCATACCATAATATATTTTCTGCTTTAAATTTTTCAGCTAAAGCAGGCGCGTTGCAGCCGTTCGTTTCAAAAATAATGATATTTGTTTCAACCGGCAGTATTTGTTTCACAAAAGATTTTTGACTGAGCGCTTCGGCGATGAGTGCGGCATGTGCATGGTCATGGTTCAATCTTCTAATATTATTGTTCAACGCATAGATGCCGGCTGCTGCCAAAAAACCTGCCTGCCTCATTCCGCCTCCAAACACTTTTCTGATTCTTCTGGCTTTTTTAATGAAATCTTTTTGCCAACTAAAAGACTGCCCACCGGCAACCTAAACTTTGGATAGACAAATTGAAATACTGTCGAACAGGCTTCCGTATTGCACTGCAGATTCTCCTTTTGTAATAATCGCATTAAACAATCTGGCGCCATCAATATGAAAAGCTAATTGATGGTCGTTACACCCTGTCTGATTTTTTCCAACTCTGCAAAATCATAACAACTGCCACCACCGCGATTGCTTGTGTTTTCCACACACACTAAGCTTGAATGGGGCTTGTGTACATCATCGGCATTAATCGCTTCTGATACCTGTTGTGCATTAATTCTTCCCCTGTTACCCTGTAATAGTTTTACAGAGCAGCCTGCATTAAAGGCAATACCTCCTGCTTCATACTGGTAAATGTGTGCATCAGCATCGCAAATAACTTCATCACCCGGTTGGGTGTGGCATTTGATGGCAATCTGATTGGTTTGAGTGCCGCTACTGCAGAACAAAGCGTCTTCCATTCCAAACATATCGGCTGCCAGCCTCTGGAGTTGATTTACCGAAGGGTCTTCTTCAAAAACATCATCGCCCACTCGGCATACATCATGGCATCGAGCATGGCAGTTGTTGGTTTAGTAACCGTATCCGATCTGAAATCAATAATCATTTTGCCACAAAATTAATAACTGCAAATTTACAGATAATTGTCCTTAAAGAATAAAACAATCAGACCTGATTGTAAACCTTTCGTTTCTATTATTTAAAATGAGATTTAGATAAAGAAAAAAAGCTGGTATGAATGTTAATGAAAAAATATTCTCTTAAAAAGGGATCACAATCAAAAGAATAGTTGAACAATAAGGCATGTTACAATTAAAATTATACAAACAAAAACCAGCAGCCATTTTAAGCATGAAGCAATCAATATCCTGTAACGAAATATGCCGATACTTTTTTTTATTGCAGCTTCTTTTTCTTCTTTTTCTTCTTTTCCAATTGCTTTTTCCTTTTTGAGAACCTCCATCCTGATAAGTAGCTTTTCGATAAATTGATTTTCAAAAACATCCAATAGATAGGCCATGAGGAAAATACCAGATCAAATTCAGGGTTCTGTTAAGAAAGTATTTAATCCCCAATAAATCCAAATTATTAGATTTTACCAAAAAATACCATAAAAAAAATAATAGCGTGCCATAAGCAAACGGCATAAAGAAATAATCGGCTTTTAAGGATTTAATAATGATTTGATTTGTTTTGGATGATAAGTTTTGTAATATTTTTTCAAAATTTGTTTTTCTAAAAGGAAGTTCAACTTCCAAAATAGAAAATTTCCTTTGAAGGTTTTCATTCTTATTGGAACCAACACTGTTGTAATAAAAATTTTTGGAGAATGACCACAAGTAACTGCCGGTTAAGGCTGTAGTCAGGAAAAGCAAAATGCCTGCCCATAGAAGTATCTGATCAAAATTGGCAATATAAATTTGCAGATTATTGTTTTCGGAATGTAATGTAAACATAAAGTCATTATTAACGGGTGAAACTGGATTTTTCTTTTAGTTTGGGGCTAAGGTTTTTATAGATTTCGGCCATTGCCCTTTCGAATTTATAATTTTCCCAATTAAACATAATGTCAGGATATACCAAATCTTCGGTTTTAAAGTCCTCAATTCCAAAATCTGTTTTGGCTTTTTCCAATAATTCATTTTTTGCTCATTTGTTAGATTCTCACCCGCCAGAAAAATAGTGGCAGTCAGTGCGCCTCTGTAAAATAATTCCAGTTTTTCATTTTCAGTCGGGTTAAAATTGAGCCAACTGATACTTCCTGTATCCACACTCCGCACTGTTCTCTTAAAATCGTTGTGCTTTTGCATAAAATCTCTGTCATAAAAGAAACGCATAGTAGATAGCATGGATAAGGAAAGCTTAAATTCATTATCAACCAGTTTATAAAAATCATCGCTATCAAACTCAAGTTTTATGCCAATTGTTGGACGGGTAGGAATGCAATAGGAGATGTTGTCATAAAATACATTTATTGGGAAATTGGACAACATTCCTCCGTCCACAAAAAGCACTTCATTGTTTTGAGGGGTAAAGTTTTTATAGGCGTTCATTTTGTTTCGCCAGATTTCGTTTATTTTGATGAGTTGCGTGTTGGGAAGGGTTACCTTATACGGACTGAAAAAAAACGGGATAGACATGGAAGCCCTGATGTATTCAGCAGGCGAAATGGTGTAGTCATCTCCCCAGTAAAATTCGTGCATTCCCGGAAATTCGACTTTAATTTGATTGGTAATATCTGCCGCTACCACTACAAGCTGTTGTGTAAACTTATTCTTTTTGGCATTAACAACTTTTTTTGTGAAGGAATAAAATTTAGTAACTAACAGGTCTATTAATTTGTGATTGTTATTTAATGGATTTAAATTGGAATCAATTATTTTGTCGTTAATCGTTTTTAAATCCTTCCAGTTAGTCTGGTTAAAGTCGGTTGTGCCGCTGATGATTTTATTAAGAAGCTCGTCAATATAATTCTGGTCTTTTCCAATTGCTCCGTTTTCTTTAATATGGAAACCTACTATTCCCTTTGTTTGATTATCAATTAAGTCTTTGCTTAACTCTTTAAAATCAATATAATTTGATGAAGCCTGTATTTCTTTTGGGTATTTTAAAGCTTTACTTTCTGTGGAGAAATCAATTCTTTTAAGGGAAATATTTTCAATTTTTTCTTTGCCTTCCTGATTATCTGACGGAGAATCGACTTTGATTTTGAATTCGTCTCTTGCTTCAGTTTGGTTCAATAAATTGATTTTACTTTTATCAGAGATTTCCTGTGTGATATTTGATAATTTTTCTCTGTCACTTTCCAAAATACTGTGTGGTTTGGACACCCTACCCACGCCGGGATAAATACATCATATTTTAGGTTCAACAGCCTGTTTTCATTCAGCATTTTGTTCTGAAGGTCCAAAACATTCCTGATGCCATTATCATTCATTACATCTGTCATCCACTGCTTAAAATTTTCGCCAGGGTTAATACCCATTTTTTCACTGTTAAAATAAAGAAAGCGCAGCGACATGCCATTTATTATTATCAAACCAAATGAAAGGGCTATAACAATTACCGAGGTAATTAGGATACCATTTACCCATAGCATCCATCCGGCTTTTTCGGTTAATGATACGCCAACACCAATTGCAGAAATTATAAGTAGGCTAAAGGAAATAATGAAACTCCAGGCAGCAATTTTTGCCTTTCGCTTAATTTTATCTATTAGCGGAGTTTTATCTTTTTTTGAGAATAGTTTTAGAATAAGATTCTGCCAGGTTATATGACCGTCCACCAGTTCGCTCAAATTTTTTTTAGATAAATAATCCAGAATTTTTTCAGACCTTGTTTCATAACACCGGTCAATAAATTCTTCATTCTTATCCATCAAAATGGCATCCCGTCTGGAATATACACAATTCAGCAACATAGTATTTATTGCTCCTGCGCTGGTACCTGCGCAATTTAAAAAAGAAATGCCCATCTTTTCTAAAATATAGGTGTAGCCGGCAAGTGCGATACCATGTACACCACCCCCTTCTTGTACAATGTCTGCATATTGCCTGTGTTCTTTAATATTGATATGATACTTTTCTAACAGTGCCCTCTTTTTGGCATCATCCCATTCAATATTGTCATGTACATCTGAAAAGTTAAGGCTATTTTCGTGATATAACTTATTAAGAATGGTTACTAAATGAGAAACAGCTTCTGTATATTGACTTACTGACGTTTCATTCTTCATATTAAGATATTATTTAGGGGAGGTATTATCATTTTCGGATTTTTTGCCTGCCATTCTGAAATTGACAAACCTGTTTAAAAGATCGAACCAAAATGGAGCACCCATAGAAATGGCAATAGTGGTAAATAATATACCCAAAAATACCTTTCCATTGAAAAACACATTTTTGAAAATATTTACTGTTTGTAAGGCTGCAGGAGACTCGTTTATTTTTTTTGTCAGGTAGCCGGTCTCGTCCAGATTATGGTTTAAAATAGCAGAATCCCATCCAATAGCCAATGTCTTATTTATTTCTGCTATGTCTGCTTTGTAGGTCGAGTCAAGAATATGCGAAGCGCCTCTGATGGTGATAGTAGTATCTGCCAGATTCAGGCTGTTTTTATGGATGATGGTAGTGTCTTTTGACTTTTCTATGGCCATTTTCACCAAGGTTTCTCTTGCCGTTTTATTTATGGATAGTGTGTGTGCCATTTTAATGGAATCGGCATTTAGCAGGCAAGAAAAAACAAAAGCAATAAGAAATGTAATATTGGCTACCTGTTTTTTATACCATCCTGTTACCCTTTTCATGGTATCGGAAAACCATTCTTCCAACCTCTTTTTAAATTCATCCATACTATTGCCAGATTGGCTGATAAATTGAAGTATGATTTGTTTTAACTCTTCATTCATTCCCGAATCCTGAAAAAATGAGTTATTATTTAAATTATCTTTTAGGCTAAAAAGTTTTACATTTTCAGAGGAATACAGAGAAAGCACATTAATAAAAATGTTGGAGAATGTCTTTTCGCTGATATAAGCCGGTTTTTTGTAAAGGAGCGTTTGTTCTGCTGATCGCCTGTATAGAGGATGCTCAGTAAAACAAGCTGCAAATAATTTAGCTTTCTTATTAAGTTTGACACGGTAAGGCTCTTTAGTGCAATTAATTGTATTTACGGACAGGGCTTTTGTTGCTGAAAATTGTTTGTTTGAATGTTGTAAAAAATTTTGCTTGTCCATAAAGCCGTTTGTAAAACCTGCTTGTGGATTATAAATAATGTTTGTATTCCCTTTTTTAAATTTCTTATAGTAGAACAGGAAGCTGATAAAATTAAATATCTTATCCCACCAGTAATAGCTGATGCTCTTTCCATCCAGCATTTGCTCCAGCGCCCGCTCCAGCATGCGGTGGCGATGAGCCAAAACAGAAGCAATTAGTTCCACGATGGTCGTTACAAAAATGCTATAAATAAGGTAGATGAAAATCAACCCAATGGCAATATTCAAATAGATGTTTTCCGTCATAAAAATTGGTTTAAAGCTGAGAAGTCATGATCGCTCCCTCAAATTTATTATTTTTTATTTGAATGTTAAAAAGAATCTAAGAATTAATTTTATTGTTTCACAAAAAAAAATGTAATAACTTTAAGCACCTGATTCAACAAACTACTGGGCTTTGCAGGTTTGCCCTGTTTTATTAAACGACTTAAACCGCAAACGATTAAATAAGCTAAAAATCAGATATATGCAATACGCACTCTTATTGCTCTTTTTGGTACTGGCTGCTGTAATAGCGCTGGTTTTTATCATAGTGTATCTGTCATCCAAAAAGTCGGATGATGAATTAAAGGGTATGGCCAATCCCCTGCAAAAAAGATTCTGGTTCCTTCTTATCTTATTTGTTTGTCTGGGCATTTTTGCACTTATCACAATTCCGCGCTCTCCTTACTATCTTTTTGCAAAAGAGCAGCCGGCAAAAGTAGTGCATGTGGCAGCAGGACAATTCTTTTTTACAATGTCTTATAAAGCAATTAACCCCGATAAGCCCGAAGGCGAAATGACTATTGAACTTCCTGCTAATCAGTTAGTTGAGTTCAGAGTTACCAGTTTAGACGTAAATCATGGATTTGCAATTTACAGCCCTTCCAAGCAGATTGTGGCACAAACTCAGGCGATGCCGGGATATGTAAATTTACTACGTTGGAAATTTGAAGAGCCGGGTACCTATACGGTTCATTGTTTAGAATATTGCGGTATGGCGCATCAGGTAATGCAAACAACTTTCACTGTTAAATAAAAGAAATCATGGAAGCAAAAGGAATTAAAAAGAATACGGCTATTTGGATTATTGCTGTGTTGGTGTTGTTTGTGTTAAGTATCATTTTAGGAATTATTATGCGGCTTAATCAGGGTGGTGCAGTTCATTTGGATCCCGGCACCTTTTATGCCGACATGACGATACATGGTATTACGATGATTGGGATTTGGTTTGTAGCAGGTATGGCAGGTGTTAATTTCATCATGGAGCGATATGTAAAAACAAGTTATAGGGCAAATACCTTTGCGCTCGTGATGACGGTGATTGGCGTTGTGATGCTATGGGTATCCACCTTGATTGGCGATTTTCATGCTGGATGGACATTTCTGTATCCGCTGCCGTTTAAGATTGCATGGAGCGCATGGGCTACCCCTATGTTCCTATGGGCATTGGCGGTATTAGGTGTGGGATGGCTGGTATGGGTGCTCAGTCTGATGACCGCATTGTTGAAAAAATATTCGATTTCGCAGGTTTTTGCATGGCAGCATTTCAGAAATAAGAATCCGGAAGTGGAAACACCGCCTTTTATATTGATTTCAATGATCAGTCTATTGGGAGTTCTCGCCTGCCTTATTGCTGCAGTGGTTTTGTTGGTGCTTCTTTTTGCTGAGTATTATTCACATGGCGCATTTGTAAATGATGCCTTGCTGATTAAAAACCTTACCTATTTTTTTGGCCATACTATTGCCAATGAAATGCTTTATCTGGGGTTGGCTATTATTTACGAACTGTTTCCCGAAATCAGTGGCAGACCAAAGTGGAAAACCACCTGGTATGTGGCCATTGCCTGGAACCTCACGCTGTTTTTTGTATTGCTGGCATTTTTCCACCATTTATATATGGACTTTGTGCAGCCGGAGGGTTTGCAAATTGTAGGCCAGCTTGCTTCTTACCTTGCCAGTTTACCTTCAGCCGGAGTAACGGTTTTTAGTGTTATTGTGGCGGTTTATCGTACCAAAATAAAATGGTCATTGTCTAATCTTTTGTTCTTTATCGGAATAGCGGGCTGGGTTATAGGTGGAGTAGGCGCCGTTATTGATGCTACTATTTCAAATAACTTTTTACTGCATAATACACTTTGGGTGCCCGCTCACTTTCATTCTTACAATGCTATGGGTAATGTATTGTTTAGCCTTGGCTTTTTCCATTGGTTTTCTGTGGAATATTCCAAAAGAAAAGGGCCGGAGAGACTTTCTTCGCTCAAACTTTCATTCCTGTTACTGGGCGGAATAGGCTTTCTGGCAGCTTTTTATGTGGCAGGTGCAGAATCCGTTCCCAGAAGATACAGTAGTTACCCGGTTGAGTTTACCTCTGCAAAATTATTAGCTACCTTAGGTGCAGTATTTGCTACGGTTTATCTGATAGCCATTTTTCTTTTCGTTTCGAGTATTTTTAAAAGATGCATAAATATGGTCTTACATCGTTCCTGATTTTTGTCTGCTCCTTCCTTGTAGATGCAGTAGCCCAGCCTGCCGCAGGTTGGCAGGAGACGAATATTAATGAAGTGATTTATAATGCACCATTACAAATCATTAGCGGAGACCATGTCTCAATGCATCAGTTGGCTGCCCAAAATCCGTTGGTGGTAGCCTTCGTTTTTACAAGATGTTCCGGAATTTGTGCACCGCTTATAATTCAATTAAAGGAAAGTTTACAATTTGCACCAAATATTGGCAATAAAAAATATAATGTATTAGTTATTAGTTTTGATCCGCGCGATTCTGTGAAAGATATGGAAAATATGGCTACCCGTTTCAATCTACAGCATGAAGGCAACTGGAAATTTGCTGTTACCGATAGTATCTCCCGTCTTATTTCATCCGTAAATTTTAATCCTGTTTGGTATGAACAAACCTTGCAGTTTGATCATGATGCGCTTCTGGTTGGTGTCAATTCTCAGGGATTTGTTACCAAAAAACTGTTGGGTTTGCGAAACAGCAAAGATATTGGTCTATTGATTAACAGTATAAATAATGTTTTTTCTCCAACTTATCGCTTGCCGGGACAAAGTAACCTGTTCTCCTGTTATAACTATAATCCTAAAACCGGTAAAAACACACCCGGATTAGGTATGCTGTTTATCGCTTTACCGGCAATTTTATCTTTTTCTATATTGATTATCATACGTTTAGTATCAAAATCAAAATCAGCGTAATGTTTTTCCCATCTCAACCTCAATCTCAATCTCAACCTTAACCTCAACCTTAACCTTAGTTTTAACTCCTCCTCATTCTACTGATTTTACCTCCCTTATATAACAAAGCTAAAAATAATTGTAACACTTATCACTGTTACCGAATATTAAAGTTTTTAATTTTACCTTTGCAATTCTTCAAAATTTAATGTTATGACAGATACATCATCAGAAAAAGTACAGTGTTTGATAATCGGTTCAGGTCCTGCAGGATATACCGCAGCTATATATGCTGCAAGAGCTAACCTGAAACCGGTTTTATACCAGGGAATTCAGCCCGGAGGGCAGTTGACCATTACTACTGAAGTAGAGAATTATCCAAGGGTATCCTGAAGGCAAGACCGGCCCTGAAATTATTATGGATTTTGAAGCTCAGGCAAAAAGAATGGGTGCCGATATACGCTATGGTATTGCCACAAAGGTTGATTTTTCGGGTCATCCTCATAAGGTTTGGATTGATGATGAAAAGCTGATTGAGGCAAATTCTGTAATAATTTCTACCGGAGCATCTGCCAAATGGTTGGGAATTGAAAGTGAGGATCGTCTGAATGGCTTTGGCGTGAGCGCCTGTGCGGTATGCGACGGATTCTTTTTCCGTGGCAGAGAGGTAGCCATTGTGGGTGCGGGCGATACAGCAGCAGAAGAGGCTTTGTATTTGTCAAAACTTTGCACCAATGTACACATGATTGTTCGCAGAAACGAGATGCGCGCCAGTAAAATTATGCAGGACAGGGTTTTGAACAGTCCTAATATCAGGATTCATTTCGACTCTGTTACGGAAGAAATACTGGGAGAGAAAAATGTAACAGGCGTGCGAATCAAAAATGTAAAAACCAATGAAACCGAAGAAATTCCGGTAGGTGGCTTCTTTGTGGCCATTGGCCATCAGCCCAATTCAGAAATTTTTAAAGATTATCTTGAAATGGATGAAACCGGTTATATCATCACCACGCCGGGAACATCAAAGACTAATGTAGAAGGTGTTTTTGCAGCAGGTGATGTGCAGGATAAAACCTACCGTCAGGCGGTTACTGCCGCGGGAAGCGGCTGTATGGCTGCCTTAGATGCTGAAAGATATTTGGGAGCAAAAGGGCTTCATTAATCCTGATAGCCCTGCAACTACAAGGGAAAAACTGTGTTGGAAGGGATAGTTGGGCAAATTTAGTGAGTGAATTCCCAAATATTGTAGTTTTAATCACTGAAACTGAGGCAAATTATTCATTAGTTTTAAAAGTCCAAAGCTTTCGGAGTGAACATACCTTTCGTTAAATTGTATTTTCAATATAACCAGGTATTTGATATCCGGTTATTATTAATATTTAGCATTTAATAATCATTATCCTCATGCTCACTATCCGGCTCGAGAAACTTAGATTTTTTGCATTTCACGGTCTTTTTGACCTGGAAAAAAAGATAGGCAATGAGTTTGAAGTAAACTGTACCTTAACTATTGGTAATGAATCGGTTGTAATAAAAGATATTTTTCAGACTATTAATTATGCAGAAATCTACTCGCTGCTAAAGAGTGAAATGGCGCAGCCACGCCTGCTTTTGGAGACTTTTTTAACTGAAACAGCAGAAAGAATTAAGAAAACGTATCCTCCGGTAAAAAGTATTAAAATAAATATATATAAAATTACCGCGCCTATTGAAGGTTTTGACGGTAAAATTGGAGTGGAATTGGCAAGGAGTTGGGATTAAAAGACTTTTTTACAATTTTTTTAAAAATCCAGGCATTTACATACAATATTTTTTAAATTTTCACGTTTGTAATACTGTGATTTGCAATTTATTCAAATTTTTATGCTGAGAAAAAAGACTTCAGTTATATTTATTAATACTGATAGCAAAGAAAATAAACCTGTTCAGGTTCCAACAACTTTGTTACGCAACTGGAAGAGTTTTCTTCTGGGTTTTGCAGCAACAATAATTGTTCTTATCGGGATAATTGCCTGGATGGTTTTTTCCAGAACAGATCAGTATTATAAAGAGAAATTGGCCAAGGCTGATGAAAAATTCAAAGTGGTAGCCAAGGCCGTAGATGTAAACAGACTGAAAAAATCATTTCTTTCCATAGATTCCAGCCTTATTGAAATTAATCAATATCTTGAACAAAGAGGTTTGGGCGAGCTGAAAAAAGTGGATGTTGGCGGTGAAGAAGGTTTTGAAATTGAAGATGCTAATCTCGTGGCTGATTATTATGAAAACTATCTTGGAAACATTAAAGAAAAAGTGAAGTTTACCCCAATGGGTGTTCCGTCTGATGGCGAACAAACTTCCAATTTTGGCTACAGGCACAATCCTTTTTCGGGGATGGGTACCGAGTCTCATTTCGGAATTGATTTCAGAGGAAATGCAGGGGAACCTGTAAAAAGCACTGCTGATGGAGTGGTAAGCTTTGCCGGCGTAAAAGGCGGCTATGGCAATTGTATCGTTTTGGAACATTCCAATGGCTTTGAAACACTTTATGGGCATCTTTCCAGAATATTGGTACGAGAAGGCCAAAAGATAAAAACCGGTGAAAAAATTGGTCATATTGGTAGTACCGGAAGAAGTACCGGCCCTCATTTGCACTATGAAATAATAAGAAATGGCACAAAAATTAATCCGGAGCACTTTTTAAAGTTATAAAACCATAATTTTACAAGGTAAAAATCCTAACGTGTTTAAAAAATTTAAGAACAAGTCTGCCATAGAACTTGAACAACAGCCTATTTCAACAATTATTGGCGCCGATATTAAAATTACCGGAGATATTTCGGGCGATACTGCTATTCGCATTGACGGAATGGTGGAAGGCAATGTAACCGTAACCAAAGGGGTAATACTGGGTGAAAAATCTTCTGTAAGGGGTAATTTAAAGGCAAACGATATTGTAATTTATGGAAAACTGAACGGAACGGTTCATGCCGCAGCATTGCACTTAAAAGCTTCCGGCGAAGTAAACGGCGATATCAATGTGGATATAGTGGAGATAGAAGCCGGAGGCAAATACAACGGTAAACTGAATATGCAGGGCGCACACGAAAAGAACAACAAAAACGCTGAATTAAAAGCCGAAAACAGAGCCGACAAAAAACTGGAACTTAATGGCAAATAAAATTCAGGTAGCAACGATTTTTTTTATTTAACAGAGATACAAATATTTTTATTATGAACAAATTCTTTTTACTGGCTTTGATACTCGTTTTTTCAGTTTCAGGTTTCGCAGCATCCGAAACAAATAGTGATAATGCAAACCACCATTATAAAGTTTTTGAAGCAAGTGATTTGATTGGCCGATGGGATCTTACATTAGATGCAAGTGCCAATAATGCTCCCTCGTGGCTGGAGGTGAAACTATCAGGTTTTAAAACATTAGTGGGCTATTTTGTGGCTACAGGCGGAAGTGCTAGACCCATCTCAAAAGTAAATTTCAAGAATGGCAAGTTTAATTTTGCTATTCCTGCCCAATGGGAAAACAGTGATAACGACTTGGTTCTCAATGGAGAACTTGTAGGTAAAGATGCTATAAAAGGTGTGATAACTGATGTGGACGGCAAAAAATACAGCTTCACAGGTGAAAGAGCGTCACTATTAAAAAGAACTAATAAAATTGTATGGGGCAAAACCATAAATTTATTTAACGGTAAAAACCTGGACGGATGGTTGGCCAAAGGAAATAATAAGTGGGAAGTGGAAAATGGTATATTGAAAAATACCGGAGCAGGCGCCAATTTAGTATCTGTTCAAAAATTTAATGATTTCAAACTTCATGCCGAGTTCAGGTATCCGCCCAAAAGCAATAGTGGCATTTACCTGAGAGGCCGCTATGAGGTGCAGATAGAAGACAGCCCTAAGGATGCACATCCAAATAGCGTTTTGTTCGGCGGCGTGTATGGCTTTTTACCCGCCAGCGAAATCGTAACAAACGGCCCCGATCAGTGGAATACTTTTGATATTACCTTAATTGGCAGAATGGTAACGGTGGTGGTTAATGGTAAAACCGTAATCAGCAATCAGGAGATTCCGGGTATTACAGGCGGCGCTTTGGACAGCAAAGAAGCCGAACCGGGACCCATTTATATTCAGGGAGACCACGGGGCGATAGAGTTTAGAAAAATTGTTATTACTCCTGCCAAATAGAAATTTTAGTCGTCTTTCCCTAAATCCTCATTGCTAAACGCCAATGGCAGCAAGTCCTTGGCGCTGTTGACGATATAAATATCTCCTTCCATTCCTGAGAGAATCAGCCGGATAGGTTTACCTGTCCTTCTTTCATATTCTGTCAATGCCTGCCTGCACATGCCGCAGGGCGAAATGGGATGGTTGCTTTCACCATCAAGCGCGTGGTAGGTTATGGCCAGGGTTTCAATTGGCTCATCAGTATATTGTGTGCCCACCGTTGCCAGTAAAGCCCTTTCGGCACAAATACCTACGGGATAAGATGCATTTTCCTGGTTGGTGCCAATTACGGTTCGTCCGTTTTCAAGTTTTGCCGCACAGGCTACATTAAATCTTGAGTAAGGCGCATAGGCCTTTTTGGTTACTTTGCGTGCCTGTTGCAAAAGGGCTGCATCATTTTCGTTCAGTTCGCCGATATCCTTCAGAATTTTATATGAAAACTGAAATTTGCGTTCCTTCATGATTTTTAAATTTAGACAACAATGCCCCTCTCTGTGCAGAAAGGGGCATACAAAGTTAATGAGTTTTATTTTATAGTGTTGAACAGGCGTTTCCAGCGTGGTCCGTTTTCCCAACTGAACCAGATGAGCGCTGCTTTGCCCACAATATGGCTTTCGGGAACAAACCCCCAAAAACGGCTGTCCTGCGACTTATGGCGGTTGTCGCCCATCATCCAGTAATAATCCATCTTAAAAGTGTAGGAATTTGTCTCTTTATCATTGATGAAGATTTTGCCGCCCTTATCTCCAATTTATTGTTTTCAAAGCTTTCAATACATCTTTTATACATGGGTAAATTTTCCGCATTGAGTGTAATGGTTACATTTTTTTTGGGAATCCAAACAGGTCCATAGTTATCAGGCGACCATTTGTGCAGCGTATCATAATAAGGAAACATGGCAGTGCTTATAAGGCCGTCTGCAGGATAAATATCTTTTGTAACACTGGCGGCATCTACCACCGGTAATTTCTTCAAAATTTCCACTTCGCTTAAAGTCAGGTTAGCCTGATAAACATTATTATTATAAACTGAGAAATCTGCGCCTGCACTTTCCAAATTCAATTTTATGCCTGCTTCTCTCAGGTAATCTGCATCCAGCGGGGTATTATTTTTGGTTGTAAAATTATAAAATGTTGCCGAGTGTGGCGGGATGTAAGCTTCTTTATTATTGATAAAAACAATGCCGTTAACTACTTTTAAAGAATCGCCGGCAACACCCATACAGCGCTTAATATAGTTGTCTGTTTTGTCAACGGGATGCGCTACCACCGGATACACATCAGGGTTATTAATCACCTCCTGATCGCTTGCAGAACCCATTGCTGCTCTTCGTTTTATGTCATAATAAGGATTGGCTGATTCAAAACCCGGAGCGTGAATAACCGTATCCCCGTCAGGAAAGTTAAACACCACGCAGTCGTATCGTTTTACGGGTGATGCAAACCAGCGCATGTAGGGGAGTTCTAACAATTTGGTATATGATTTATTGCCAAATGGCGTGTAATTATGAATGAACGGAATAGATAAAGGCGTATTCGGAATTCTTGGACCATAGCTGAACTTGCTTACAAACAGATAATCATTGATGAGCAATGTTTTTTCCATCGAACTGGAAGGAATAACATAAGCTTCAAATATAAAAGTTCTAATCAGCGTAGCAGCAATAATAGCAAAAATAGCCGCATCTATCCACTCTCTCCAGGATGGCTTGCTGTGTTTTTTCACGCCTTCGGGACCGATGAATCTTGCATCTTTATTATTGTGGCCAGGGGAAATAGAAAGGAGCAAAGAGTGAAGCGGCGGTATGATCCAAAAAGAAAAACGACAAAAGACTTTTGCAAACTCGATAAAAATACCGGGTGTAATAAACCAGCCTACCACAGGAATAAACTGCCAAAATACCCAATGTTTTGGTCTTTGAGCAATGTGTTGCATCACCCAGGTATTATAGAAAGGTATATAGGCTTTCCATGAAGCTTCTCCTGCTTTTTTAAATAATGAAGCAAGTCCAAAGGACGGCAACCACACTAACAAAACCTGTATCAGATAGATAACAAATAAATGATAAAAAGGCATTCCTGAAATTTTAGCCGCAAATGTACCATAATACACCGAAACATGAGGAAAATTAACAAATTGAAGGGTTTTTTAGCAGGATTTGAAAGACCTGCATTTCAGTTATTGATTTTAGGTTTTTAATGAAATCTTTTAATAAATAATGAATAACTTTGGCTGTTTGCGATAATTATTTTCCGAAATCGAAAAAATTTAACTGAAACAATAATCATTCTAAAAACGATTTAATGAAAAGAAGACATTTTTTAAAAACAGCTGCCGCCGGTTCAATGGCTTTCTTCCTACCTGCTTCTGTAGCTACATTAGCCGCCGGAAAAAAAGTGAGGATAGCACAGATTGGCCTGGGTATGATGGGTGTATCAGACCTCCATTCGATGGCCTCCCATTCGGCGGTGGAGGTAGTAGCCCTCTGCGATGTGGGACTCAGCTTAGTTGACAAGATAAAAGATAAATTCCCAAAGGCAAAAGTATTTCAGGATTATCGTCAGTTGTTCAAAAAAATGGGCAAAAAGATTGATGCTGTAGTAGTGTCCACCACTGACCATACCCATGCACCCATTTCATTAGCGGCAATGAATATGAATAAAAATGTGTATTGCCAAAACCCCTTAACCCATTACATTTCGGAGTCTCGCGAGATGGATGCAGTGGCTGCCAGAAAAAAACTGATCACCCAGATGGGTATTCAGGTTCATTCTTTTTATGACTACAAGCTGGCTTCCATCCTCATCAGAGGCGGTATTATTGGTAAAGTGAAAAAAGTAATTGCCCTGGTCGCCAAAAGTTTGGGGATATGACGGTGCTGCACCGGAGGGCGCCGATCCCGTTCCAGAAGGATTAAACTGGGATATGTGGATAGCCGGAGGCAAAAAAAGACCCTATAAAAAAGGATATTATCATCCGGGCAACTGGAGAAAATGTGTGGACTATGGCTGTGGCACATTAGGAGATATGGGTGTACATATTTTTGACACGCCCTACAATGCACTACAACTAAGTGTGCCACTTACCGTAAAAAATGATTGCCGCAAGCCCAATGGATTTGGCCATCCCGAAAAAAAATCATGTGCAGTACGTTTTCCGGGTACACCTTACACTACCGATACGCTGGAATGGGTTTGGTACGATGGGAAGGGCGCACCGGCTCCTCAGGATGAATTAAAACTACCAAAGGGAGACCCATTGCCCGATCAGGGAGCTATGTTTATAGGCGAAGATGGCAGACGTTTATTGCTGCCGCACTTTATGCAGTTGCCAAGATTGATTGTTAGTGGCACTTACCAAACAATAGATATTCCCAAATTTGACCCGAATGGAGAAGCAGGAAAACCCACTGTGAGTTATGACGTGGAAGGAGATAAGCATTACCATGAGTTTATTGATGCCTGTCTGGGCAAAGCCAAATGCAGCGCGCCCTTCAGCTATTCTGCAAAACTTACCGAGGTGATTCTTCTGGGTGTGATTGCGGCTCAGTTTCCGGGTCAAACCCTAAACTGGGATGGCAAAAATGCCAGATTTAAAGAAGAGGCGGCTAATAAGTATTTGAAAGGGTAGGGGAGTTGTTTGGTATAATTTGTTGTTAGGTGAAAGCTTTAACTAATATTAACATTAATTTAAATTCATTGCAATATAATGGAAACATGACAGTGAATTATATCGTTTTAACTGGTGGTACAGATTAAAATGATACAACATTTAGGCAGTGGACAAAGCGACACTTATTTCTGATTCAATTGAGTGTAATTTTCCCATACCACACGAAACATATTTAAATTTTGTCGGCTTATCCCTAATGTTTGGAGGAGCATTTGGCTTTGTCACTGTTCTAAAGGCGAAACAATGGCAAATCCAAAAGAACCGGTCTTGCAACTATGCACGACAGTGGATTACATTTTAATTTAGGCTTACTTTGCCTATTTTAACCGACTAAAAATTGTAAATATTTAAGTAAAAGTGAATCAGGACCCGGAACAAATAGCAAGAGATAATATTGACTCCGCACTTATGCGGAGCGGCTGGGTTATTCAGGACAAAGACAAGATAAACCTGAATGCGGGAATCGGTGTGGTTGTTCGTTACTATTTGACGCAGGACGGGAAAAGAAACGGATTACGTTTTATTCATTGACAAAAAACCGGTTGGTGTAATTGAAGCAAAACGAGAAGAAGAAGGACACCGCTTAACAATGCATGAATCGCAATCGGAACAATATGCTCAAAGCAAATTAAAATATCTAAACAACGACCCCTTGCCTTTCGTGTATGAAAGCACAGGTGATGTAACAAGGTTCACTGACTTTCGTGACCCAAAGTCACGTTCAAGACCGGTTTTTACTTTCCACAGACCTGAAACTTTCAGGAATTGGCTGAAAACCGAAAAATCGCTTCGGGCAAGTTTGTTGGACATTCCTGTTTTGCAAACCGAAGGTTTGAGAGATTGCCAAATCAACGCCATCACAAAACTGGAAAGTTCTTTCAAAGAATTTAAGCCAAAGGCTTTAATTCAAATGGCAACGGGTTCGGGAAAAACCTTTACCGCCATTTCTTTTATTTATCGTTTGCTGAAGTACACGAACACTAAACGCATTTTGTTTTTGGTGGACACCAAAAACCTTGGCGAACAAGCGGAACAAGAGTTCATGTCTTTTCTGCCAAATGACGACAACAGAAAATTTACTGAATTGTATGGCGTACATCGCTTAAAATCAAGCTTTGTGCCTACCGACAATCATGTTTATATCAGCACTATTCAAAGGCTTTATTCTATTCTGAAAGGAACTGAATTAGAAGAAGCAGCCGAAGAAGAAAATCCAAATGAATCTCGTTGGCAAGCCAAAGAGCCTATGCCAGTAGTTTACAGTGAGAAATTGCCGATAGAGTTTTTCGATTTCATTGTAATTGATGAATGCCACCGAAGTATTTACAACTTGTGGATGCAGGTTATTCAATATTATGATGCTTTTCAAATTGGCTTAACAGCCACTCCTGATAATAGAACCTTTGGTTATTTCAATCAAAACATTGTAAGTGAATACACCCATGAACAAGCCATTGCAGACGGGGTAAATGTTGGCTTTGATGTTTTCTTAATTGAAACACAAATAACCCAACAAGGCGGAACCATTTGGCAAGGTGAATATGTAGAACGTAGAGAAAAACTATCAAGAAAAAAACGTTGGGAATTACAAGACGAAAACGAAAACTACACGGCCAATCAACTCGATAAAGACATTGTAAACCCGAATCAAATCAGGCTTATTATAAAAACTTTCAAAGAGCATTTGCCTGAAATGTTTCCCGACCGCTTAACTGACAAAGGAGAATTTGAGGTACCGAAAACTTTAATCTTCGCCAAAACAGATTCACATGCTGACGATATCATCAACATTGTGAGAGAAGAATTTGGAGAAGGAAATAGTTTCTGCAAAAAAATTACATACAGAAACAAAGACGAAGACCCAAAATCGGTTTTAGCACAATTCCGAAATGACTATTTACCAAGAATAGCGGTAACTGTAGATATGATTGCCACAGGAACAGATGTAAAACCATTGGAGTGTTTGCTTTTTATGCGTGATGTAAGAAGCAGAAACTACTACGAGCAAATGAAAGGCAGGGGAACTAGAATTATTACCCTTGATGACCTGCGTAAAGTAACGCCAAGCGCAAAATACACTAAAGACCATTTTGTAATTATTGATGCTGTTGGCGTAACCAAAAGCCTAAAATCCGATAGCCGACCACTGGAAAAGAAACCCGGTGTTCCGCTAAAAGATTTATTGGGAGCAATTGCCGTTGGGAACCGTGACGAAGATTTGTTTTCATCATTGGCAAATCGCTTGACAAGATTAGAAAAGCAAGTTACAGAACAGGAAAAGCAACAATTCAGCGAAAAGGCAGAAGGCAAAACACTGAAGCAAGTTGTAAATGAATTGTTGCAAGCCTATAATCCTGACGTGTTGGATGATTTGAAAACCAAAGTGGAAATGGAAATGGTTGGAAAATCGCCAGCAGCAAAAGAAGAAGCGGTCAACAAATTGCATGACGAACTAAAGGAAAAAGCAGCGGAAGTATTTCACAACAGTGATTTAAGAGAATACATAGAAAATGTTCGCAAAGCACATGAACAAACCATTGATATTACCAATCCTGACACGCTACTGAATAAAGGATGGGCAACCGATAGTAAAGAGAAATCCGAAAACCTTGTTGCTGACTTTAAAACATGGATTGCTCAACATCAAGATGAAATAACAGCTTTGCAAATTTTCTATTCGCAACCAGTAAGAAGGCGTGAACTGAATTACAAAATGATTCAGGAAGTGTTGGAAAAACTGAAATTTGAAAGACCATTGCTTGCACCTATGCAGGTTTGGCGGGCTTATGAGCAATTAGAGAAAGCAACAGGAAGTCCAAAATCGGAATTGATTGCATTGGTTTCATTGCTTCGCAGAATTTCAGGCATTGATTCAACGCTGATTGATTATTCAAACAAAGTGGACTTGAATTTCCGTGACTGGATGTTGAAAAAGAATGCAGGACAACACAACCGATTTACCGAAGAGCAAATGCAATGGCTGAGAATGATTAAAGACCATATTGCCACAAGCATACATTTAGATGCAGACGATTTAGACTATACGCCCTTTGATGCCGAAGGCGGTAAAGGCAAAATGTGGCAGTTGTTTGGAGAGCAGATGGATGAAATTATTAACGAACTAAACGAAGCACTGGCAGCATAATGGAAAAATTTGCAGGGAAATACAGAATTGAATCTAACAGATTAAAAGGGTGGGATTATGCAGGTAACGGATATTATTTCATCACGTTGGTTACCCAAAACAGAGAATGTATTTTGGGTGAAATAAAAAATGGACAAATGATACTATCCGATTTTGGAAAGATTGTGCAATCCCAATGGTTAAAATCATTTGAAATTAGGCAGGAATTGTTTTTGGATGAATATATCATCATGCCCAACCATTTGCACGCGATTGTGGTTTTGCAAAAAATGGATGATAAAAATACCAATGATTTAGGTAACGTTGTTGTTGTTGTAGAGGCGCACGGCCGTGCGCCTCTACAACAACCAAATCCGCAACAACCAAATCCGCAACAACCAAAATCGGAAACGCAGCCGAATCCACATTCCCCCCAACCGCCCCATTTAATTCGCAAACCCAAATCCATTTCATCGTTTATGGCAGGGTTCAAATCGGGGGTCAATTCTAAAATTGATGATTATATTGACGATAACAAATTGGTTATACCCAAATACAATCGGCACAACCATTTTTTTCAACCCAATTATCATGACCATATCATCCGAAACAGGGATGAATACCTGCGAATAAAAAAATATATCATTAACAATCCCAAAAATTGGGAAGGCGATTCTTTAACCCGTTCAGAAAACCCCAACAAATCATGATTGAATTTGATTCTTTACCGAAGGGCTGGACAATTGCCAAGTTAGGGGATATCTGCTTTACAACAAGCGGTGGAACACCGAGCCGAAAAGTGCCAAAATATTTTGGTGGAAATATCCCTTGGGTTAAATCAGGAGAATTAGACAAAGGGTTGATTCTTGATACAGAAGAAAAGATTACAGATGAAGCAATAAAAGAATCAAGTGCAAAAGTATTGTATCCCTTCGTCCAACCCCGTATTGCTTTACTAAGATAGTTTATTGATTTTTGCCGGATGGAAACTAACAATACCTCCGACCGTGCCGGTATAATGCACGCCCACATTGAAGCCTGCCGCACAAGCGGCCAAACGGTTGTATCTTATTGCAAAGAACACCGGCTTGCGGCATCCAAATATTATTACTGGCAAAAACGGTTGCCTATTAACGCAGCGACCACACCCACTTTCACGCAGGTGACACCGATAGCCACCGCGGCAGTGCCGCAACTATCTGCTACCCTAATGGTGTGCGGCTTGAGTTGGGCAGTATTAATATAGCCGTTTTAAAAGAGCTGCTATGTTGCATCTAAACTCCGCTTGTCGCTACTTTTATTACAACGGCACTGCTGATTTTCGCAAGGGAGCCTACGGGTTGAGCGGCCTGGTGCGCAACGAGATGCAACAGGATGTGCTGGTGGCGACGTATTCATTTTTATTGGCCGGCGTGGTAACAAAATAAAATTACTACAATGGGATAGCGATGGCTTTGCGCTCTATGAAAAAGGATTGGAGCAGGGCACTTTTGAAAGACCTCCCGCCAGCCATAACGATCATTTTTGCATCACCTCACAGCAATTACAATTTATTTTGCAGGGTGTAATTTTAAAAACGGTGCGACAAAAATCAGGTTTACCTGCCAATAATTCCACTATTGCCATACTGTCTGAAATACCTGTCAATACTGCATTTCAGGCAATTATTAGCATGATATTTGTACTACCTGTAAACATCTTGCAAACAGTTTCACATATCGCTTCCGGCAATAGTTTTATAGACTACAAAATCCTCTTTGAACAGGAAAGGAGTCACAATATTGAATTGCGATTACAGATACAATCGCTACAGTTGCAATTAGCCGAATTAAAGAAAATGCTCTTTGGCGGCAGGGCAGAGAAGTTTGTAACAGCAAATGCAACCGCCGTTTCACAGCCTGAATTATTCCCTGATGATAAACTGGGGCAGATAGACGTGGTAAAAACCACACTGGTAAAAGAATATCAAAAGCAACAAACCAAACTTACCGTAAAGCATCCCGGACGTAACCCTTTGCCGGAAAGCCTTCGCCGCGAAGTAATAGAGCTGATGCCCAAAGAGGATGTAAAAGGTTTGCATCCCGTTGGTAAAGAAATTACCGAAAAGCTGGAGTACCGGCCCGGCGAGTTGTTTGTGAAACAATATGTACGTCCCGAGTATATCAAACCTTCAAATGATGGATTAAACGCAAGCCGCATCATTGCTTCATTGCCGGCCATGCCGCTTGAGAAATCTGTTGCAGGCGCATCATTGCTTACGCATTTGCTGGTAAGCAAGTTTGTGGACCATCTGCCTGTGTATCGCCAGTTAGCCATCTTCAAACGTCAAAATGTAAACATCAATCACAGCACGGTAAGCGGCTGGATAAAAGATGCGATGCGGTTGATTGAACCGGTTTACGACCTGCATTGCTGGCAGGTTTTGAATACAAACTATTTGAATGTGGATGAAACCACGATAAAGGTTTGGATAAGGACAAAAAACAAACCACACATACAGGATACTATTGGGTGTATTACGATACGCAACGAAAATTAGCGTTGTTCGATTATCAGCCCGGGCGTGGCGCTTTGTATCCCAAAGCTATGTTGCACAAGTTTAAAGGCTATTTGCAAACAGATGGCTACGATGCTTACGAAACTTTCGATAAAGTAGAAGGCGTTACCCCCTTTTGCTGCTGGGCGCATGCGCGCAGAAAATTTTACGAAGCCAAAGATTACGACAAAGCCAATGCGGATGCGGTTTTGAGCCTGATACAGGATTTATATAAAATAGAATCCTATTGCCGCGATGAAAACTTTACGCCGGAGCAAATAAAAAACCATCGGCATGAACATGCCCTACCCGTATTAAACAATTTGCAAAGCACATTAACCGAAATGTTGCTCACCAAAAGGTATTACCCAAAAGTCCTTTTGGCAAGGCCATTGCTTATACATTAACACGATGGCAGAAATTGTGCGTGTACACCACAGACGGCATTTTGCAAATCGATAATAACCTTATTGAGAACGCTATTCGCCCTGTGGCGCTGGGGCGCAAAATTATCTGTTTGCCGGAAGCCACGAGCGGGCACAGGATGCAGCAATGCTTTATAGCCTGTTCGCCACATGCCGCCTGCACAACATCAATCCCGAACACTGGCTTACCCACGTATTCGAAAAAATCAACAGCGCCAAAAAGCAAAACCTATACCAACTGCTGCCACAAAACTATGATGCCAACTTTAAACAACAATGACGGGGTTGGACGAAGGGATACAAAGTATTTCCTAAGGGAACTTTACTAATTGCTTTATATGGGGCAACTGTCGGCAAATTAGCTTTTCTTGGAGTGCCTGCTGCGACTAATCAAGCTGTTTGTGGCATTTTTGAAAGTGACGCTATTTATGCACATCTTTTGTATTATTTCTTGTTGTATCAGCGTGGTAACTTGATAAAGCAAAGTATAGGTGGTGCACAACCCAACATTAGTCAAGGAATTATTAAGGACTTAAATATTCCCCTCGCCCCCCTTCCCGAGCAACACCGCATCCTTGCCAACCTCGAACAACTACTCACCGACCTTGATAAAGGCATTGAGTATTTAGAAACCACAAAGCAGCAATTGAAGGTATATAGACAAGGAGTTTTGAAATGGGCGTTTGAAGGAAGGTTGACAAATTCTTTAATTATTAATAAAGACATAATTTAGTTCTTATTTTAAAATATATTTTGTATATTTGCCCATGGCTAATACAAAACGTAAGAACAAAGATGCTCAGGAAGAGACTCGCTTTCGGATAGTGGGCTACTTAAAAAACAAACGGGGCACTCAAAAGCAGGCTTCCGAGATATTTTCTGTATCAGAAAGGAGTGTAAATAAAACATGGAATAAATACAAAAAAGAAGGCAAGCGTTCACTTTTGAATAAGAAGCGTGGCGTAAAAGGAGGCAAGAAGATAACCGGCCAGCAGGCTGCCGAAGTTCGACGGTTGATAAAGGATAAGATGCCCGACCGGTTAAAACTGGCCTTTAGTTTATGGACGCGTGCAGCCGTACAACAGCTTATCGAACAGAAATATGGCGTTGTATTAAGCGTGAAGCAGGTAGGTCGATATTTAAAAGCTGGGGCTATACACCGCAAAAGCCTATCCGCAAAGCATTTGAACAGAAACCCGAGCAGGTAAAGCAATGGTTGGAGAAGGAATACCCTGCCATAAAGAAGCGGGCAACTAAGGAGAAAGGAACGATTTATTTTGGAGATGAAACCGGTATGCGAAGCGACCATCAGGCAGGCAGAAGCTATGCGCCTAAAGGCAAAACCCCGTGGTGAAATCAACAGGACAACGGTTTTCGCTCAATATGATTTCAGCTATCAGCAATAAAGGTCATTTACAGTTTATGCTGATAGAGAAGTTTAACGGTGATGTATTTATTGATTTTTTGCAACGAATGATTCGTTATAGTAAACAAAAGATATTCTATGTAACGGATGGTCATCCTGCACACAAAACAAAAAATTGAAGGTGTGGCTGGAGGAAAGCAAACATCGAATAGAGGTGTTTTTCATTCCGCCCTATAGCCCTGAGTTGAATGCGCAAGAATATTTGAATCAGGATGTAAAGACTAATGTTATCGGCAAAAAGCGTCCTATCAATAAAGCTGAAATGCGCCAACGTTGAAGGTTTTATGAATGAAAGAAAAAGCAATAAAAAGCAGGTGCAAAAATATTTCCATGCAGACCACGTCAGATACGCAGCATAGAAAATTAATACGAACTAAATTGGGTAACGATTAATAATGAAGTAAAACTAGGTGAGCATTGCAATCTAATTACAAAAGGAGCATCACCTAAATGGCAAGGCTTTAACTACATAAATGATGCAACCCAATTGCTTTTTGTTACAAGTGAAAATGTTCGTGAAAATTATATAGATGTTTCTGATCCCAAGTATTTAAGTCTAGGGTTCAACAAAATTCAAAAGCGTTCAATTTTGCAAAAGGAAGATGTCCTATTTAATCTTGTTGGTGCTTCAATTGGAAGAGCCGCAATTTTCAACCTTGACAAAATTTCAAACATTAATCAAGCCGTTGCAATTATTCGCTTAAAAAAGTCGATTTCAAATAAATATCTCTCTCATTTTCTAAATGCAGAAGTTGCAAAACAAAAATATTTAGAAAAAGTAGTTGATGTGGCCAGAGCAAATCTAAGTCTAACAGATATTGCTAATATGGATATACCTCTGCCAATGGAAAACAACGACCAAGATAGAATTGTTAAAGAAATCGAATCCCGCCTTTCCGTTTGCGATAAAATTGAAGAAACCATAGAGGGCAGTTTGCAACAGGCAGAAGCCCTGCGGTTGAGCATTATCAAAAAAGCTTATGAAGGCAAACTCGTTCCGCAAGACCCCAATGATGAACCTGCCGAGAAGTTGTTGGAGAGAATAAGAGCAGCGAAAGAAAAGGAAGCCCCATCGGGGCGAAAGGTTAATAGAAAAAGGAAACAAAAGACACAAAAGCCCCATCGGGGCGAAAGGTTAATAGAAAAAAGGAAACAAAAGACACAAAAGCCCCATCGGGGCGAAAGGTTAATAGCACCCAAGTAGAAAAATATTCAAACAGCTGCGTAGGAGCGAAACAAAATAACAATAATGGCTAATACATACACCCAATTATACATCCACGTGGTATTTGCCGTAAAAGGCAGAGGCAATCTCATTTCCAAAAAATGGAAAGAAACATTGTATCAATACATCACGGGCATTGTTACCCACAAAAATCAAAAATTGATGGTCATAAATGGCATGTCGGATCATATTCATATTCTTCTTGGGTTAAAACCGGATTGCAATCTCTCGGATTTATTGCGAGACATAAAAGCAAATTCATCCAAATGGATCAACGATAATAAATATGTGATTGGGAAATTTGAATGGCAAACGGGTTTTGGTGCATTTACCGTTAGCCAGTCTCAATTACGAATCGTGATCAATTATATTTTGAATCAGGAAGAGCATCACAGAAAGAAAACGTTTAGAGAAGAATATATCGAATTTTTAAATGTGTACCAAATTGATTTCAAATCGGAATATATATTTGATGACTATGGTGTCGCTCCTACGGAGCTATCCGGTGATGATAAATAAATTATTTCTATTGATATTACGCTCCTACGGAGCTAAAAAGCGAGGATGATGATTGTTGGTTTTATTGACATTACGCTCATACGGAGCTAACCGGTGATGATAAATAAATTATTTCTATTAATATTACGCTCCTACGGGGCTAAAAAGCGAGAATGATGATAGGTGGTTTTGTTGATATTACGCTCCTACGGAGCTAAAAAGCGAGGATGATGATTGTTGGTTTTATTGACATTACGCTCATACGGAGCTAACCGGTGATGATAAATAAATTATTTCTATTAATATTACGCTCCTACGGAGCTAAAAAGCGAGGATGATGATTGTTGGTTTTATTGACATTACGCTCATACGGAGCTAACCGGTGATGATAAATAAATTATTTCTATTAATATTACGCTCCTACGGGGCTAAAAAGCGAGAATGATGATAGGTGGTTTTGTTGATATTACGCTCCTACGGAGCTAAAAAGCGAGGATGATGATTGTTGGTTTTATTGACATTACGCTCATACGGAGCTAACCGGTGATGATAAATAAATTATTTCTATTAATATTACGCTCCTACGGGGCTAAAAAGCGAGGATGATGATTGTTGGTTTTATTGACATTACGCTCATACGGAGCTAAAAAGCGAGGATGATGATTGTTGGTTTTATTGACATTACGCTCATACGGAGCTAAAAAGCGAGAATGATTATTGTTGGATTTATTGATATTACGCTCCTACGGAGCTAAAAAGCGAGAATGATGATAGGTGGATTTGTTGATATTACGCTCCTACGGGGCTAAAAAGCGAGGATGATGATTGTTGGTTTTATTGACATTACGCTCATACGGAGCTAACCGGTGATGATAAATAAATTATTTCTATTAATATTACGCTCCTACGGGGCTAAAAAGCGAGAATGATGATAGGTGGTTTTGTTGATATTACGCTCCTACGGAGCTAAAAAGCGAGGATGATGATTGTTGGTTTTATTGACATTACGCTCCTACGGGGCTAAAAAGCGAGAATGATGAAAGGTGGTTTTGTTGATATTACGCTCCTACGGAGCTAAACGGAAATGATACGCAAGCCCCGTAGGGGCGAAAGGTTAATAAAAGAGGAGGCAAATGATACCGAAGCCCCAGCGGTGGGTAAACTTAATAGACAAGGTAAATATAATCAACCTAATAGCTCCATAGGAGCGATACAAAAAACGGTGATTGTTAATCCTAAAAATATTACGCTCCTACGGAGCTATAATAATGGCGGTAGATAAATTATTTTTATTAATATTACGCTCCTACGAAGCTAATAAAGGAAAATAATTTGGCAATAAATAATGTAAAAATATAGTAAATATCATATAGAGAATTTGGAAGCAAACATTATAATAAAAATTTGAAAACCTCAATGATAAATCAAATATTGTATGGCAAAAATAAACCCTATTATTAAAGACAAAATTGAATCGTTAGAAAAAAGGGAGTTGCAAAAATTGGTTTTGAAAGCAGCGTCAGCAAGTAAACAATTTCACGATTATTTATTGATTAATTATATTGATAAAGAATATGGTGAACATGATTTATTTGAAACCGCAAAGAGCGATTTAAACATGCTTTACAGAAAGAGTTACAAAGGATATTCTAAAGAATTGCAATTGGCAAATATGTTTGCTGCTTGCAATAAACGGATTAATGAATTTGGCAAAGTATGCAGGAATAAAGCCCTTGAAATGGAATTGATTTTGGATGTTCTGGAAATTCCATTTTCCAACTCTTCCAACTCGTTTACAACATGCTTTACAAAGTATAACTATCAGGTTTTTCTTTTAGTAAAAAAGGCAATAACGATTTTAAAAACAAAGCTTCACGAAGATTATCACATTCAGTATGCACCCCGATTAAATGAATATTTAACTGTTCTGCACCGAACGTCCTCACATTTGGATTATATATATTTATTCCCAAAATCTATTTAAATAAAATGAGCAACGAAAATACATCAGCAATAGTAAGTAAAGTTTGGAGTTTCTGTAATCCGCTAAGAGATATTGGTGTGGGTTATGGCGACTATTTAGAACAACTTACCTACTTGCTGTTTTTGAAAATGGCTGATGAATTCAGCAAACCACCTTACAGCAGAAAACTTCCAATCCCAACAGAACACAATTGGGAAAGCCTGACTTCAAAGCGTGGTGATGAATTGGAGCAGCATTATTCTAAAACATTAAATGTGCTTTCAAAACAGAAAGGTGTTTTGGGGCAAATCTTTGTTCAATGTCAAAACCAGATTAAAGAGCCTGCCATGCTTTATAAAATCATTGACATGATTAATAAAGAGCAATGGGCAACACTAGGTGCAGACATAAAAGGAACCATTTACGAAGGACTTTTAGAGAAAAACGCAGAAGATACCAAAAGCGGAGCAGGTCAATATTTTACGCCAAGGGCATTAATTCGTGCAATGGTGGAATGTGTGCAACCCGAACCCATGAAAACCATTGCTGACCCTGCTTGCGGAACAGGCGGTTTCTTTTTGGCTGTTTATGATTTTATCGCAAAGCAGAAATTAGATAAAACACAAAAGCACTTTTTAAAACACGAAACCTTTTTCGGAAATGAAATAGTGCCGAACACAAGAAGAATGTGTTTGATGAATTTGTTTTTACACAATATCGGAGATTTTGATAGTGAAAACTTTATCTCTCCTGCTGATGCCTTGATTTCAGATAGTGGTTTAAGAGTTGACTATGTGATAGCCAATCCACCTTTCGGTAGAAAAAGCAGCATGACAGCTACAAATGAAGAAGGCGAACAGGAAACAGACGAACTTACATACAACCGCCAAGACTTTTGGGAAACATCAAGCAACAAGCAATTGAACTTTGTTCAGCATATCAGAACAATGCTCAGATCAACCGGACAGGCAGCAGTTGTTTTGCCAGACAATGTTTTGTTTGAAGGTGGTGCAGGTGAAACAGTTCGTAAAAAATTAATGGAAACAACCGACCTGCATACAATCCTACGTTTACCGACAGGTATTTTTTATAGACAAGGTGTAAAAGCAAATGTGCTTTTCTTCGATAACTAACCTGCTGCAAAACAACCCTGGACAAAGGACATTTGGATTTACGATTTCAGAACCAACATTCATTTTACACTGAAAAAGAATCCGCTAAAATTAGAAGACCTTCGGGATTTCATTTATTGCTACAATCCCGACAACAGGCACAAGCGCAAAGAAACCTACAACGCAGAAACAAACCCAGAAGTACGTTGGAGAAAGTTAACTTATGATGAAATCATCAATCGTGACAAGACATCGCTTGACATAACCTGGATAAAAGATAAATCACTTGCCGACCTTGACAACCTACCCGATCCCGATGTTTTAGCAGGAGAAATTATTGAAAGCCTTGAAGCAGGATTAGAAAGTTTCAGAGAAATAATGGTTACGATAAATGGAAGGGAATAATAGCCGGCACTCAGGTGTAAGCATCTTTGTTATTTTCAAAACAAACCCTAAACTGGGACGGCAAAAATGCCAGATTTAAAGAAGAGGCCGTTAATAAGTTTTTGAAAGGGTGATTTCAAAGAATTTTGTTTTCAATACTATAAAGAATTATGTAAAAAGTCAGGGATTAATTAATCAGGTTTAACCTATTAATTAATCCCTGACTTCATAAATAAATATCACACCGCATCTACCCTGAACGAAATCTTGCAGATACAACCATAGGTGGACACTTTGCCATCCTTTACATGAGCCTTTATGTCTTTTACATACACAGAGTCTATATTGCGAACGGTTTTTGATACTTCAGCTACATCAGATTCAATAGCATCTTCAATACTTTTTTCAGATGAAGGATTACTTCAATTACTTTTACAATTGCCATATTAATTTTTGTGAGTTTTTTTAGGCTACTCAAACCTTTCATGCTGTGATTATTTTTGAATAAGAATTTTATTACCGCATAATAAAATACAGACTTTAAAGTTACAAATTTTTTCCCTTAAAAAAAACTTATCTCAAAAACAATAATTCGCGATACTTGGGGAGATACCATTCTCTATCATCCACCAACAGTTCCAGTTTATCTGCATGGCGGCGAATTTTTTCGAAAAATGCTTCTTTAATTGTTTCTTCGTATGCTATGGCTTTTTCTCTGTTGCCTTCTATTTTGTTGGCCGATTTTCTGGCATCTATCATCTGTTCTACTAAGTCACTGGCATTATTGATATGCTCGGATATTTTGTCCAGAATCTGCTTTTGATTGGCATAGGCGCTTTCACTCAAACCTGCACCTTTCAAGCCGGCAATATTTTTAGCCAAAAGGTTTTGATAACGAATAGCAGGTGGCAAAATCATACTGGTAGCTATTTCTGCCATCAGGCGGCTTTCAATTTGCACCTTTTTAATATACTTCTCCAACTCGATATCGTGCCTTGCTTCAATTTCTGCTTTAGTATAAATTTTATTGCTCACAAATAAGTCGATATTTTTATCAGCAAGCATGGCATCCAGTGCCCGGGGTGTTGTTTTCTGGTTGGGTAATCCTCTTTTTTCGGCTTCTTCTTCCCAGGCTTTACTGTAGCCATCCCCTTCAAATAATACTCTTTCGCTGGCAACTATATATTCTCTGATTACATGCATGATGGCAATTTCTTTCTTCTCACCTTTTTCAATAAGATCATCAACCTCCTCTTTAAATTTGTTCAGCGTTTCTGCCATTATCGTATTGAGTACGGTCATCGGATAGGCACAATTGGCCGAAGAACCCACTGCCCTGAACTCAAATTTGTTACCTGTAAACGCAAAAGGTGAGGTTCTGTTTCTGTCGGTATTGTCTAAAAGCACTTCCGGTATTCGCTTATGAATGTCTAATTTCAGCATAGTTTCATCCTGCTCGTCCATGCCTTCATTTACCCGTTCCTTAACATCATTCAATGCCTTGAAAAGATACTCGCCAATAAATACCGACATGATAGCCGGTGGCGCTTCATTGGCACCAAGACGATGGTCATTTTGTGCAGAAGCAATGGAAGCCCTTAAAATATCGGCATAGTCATGTACCGCTTTGATGGTATTTACAAAAAACGCAAGAAACATCAGGTTGGTTTTAGGCGTTCTCCCCGGTGCCAGCAAATTGATGCCTGTATTAGTAGCCAGACTCCAGTTGTTGTGTTTCCCGCTTCCGTTTACTCCTGCAAAAGGTTTTTCGTGCAGCAAAACCCTCAGGTTATGCTTTAATGCAGTGCGCGACATGGTATCCATCAGCAGTGTATTGTGGTCCACTGCAATGTTGGCTTCTTCGTATATTGGAGCGCACTCAAACTGGCCGGGTGCTACTTCATTATGACGGGTGCGAAGTGGAATACCTAATTTATAACATTCATTTTCAAAATCGCGCATAAATGCATACACCCGTTCGGGAATAGCGGCAAAATAATGGTCGTCTAATTGCTGATTTTTGGCAGAGTTGTGGCCAAAAAGTGTTCTACCACACATCAGAAGGTCGGGTCGTGCCAAATACAAGCCTTCATCTACCACAAAATACTCCTGCTCCCAGCCCAGAGTGGGTGTCACTTTCTCTATATTTCTGTCAAAATAATAACAAACGTCCACTGCAGCCTTGTCCAGCGCTTCAATTGACTTGAGCAAAGGCGCTTTATAATCGAGCGACTCGCCGGTATAAGCGATGAATATTGTAGGGATGCAAAGTGTACGCCCTCTGTTCATTTCGATAATAAATGGAGGTGAAGATGGATCCCATGCAGTATAACCTCTGGCCTCAAAAGTAGCCCTCAACCCGCCGTTAGGAAAGGAGGATGCATCCGGCTCTTGTTGCATCAGCGCATCCCCATCAAATTGCTCAATGGCAGTTCCGTCGCCTTTGAGCGTAAAAACGAGTCATGTTTTCGGCTGTGGCTCCGCTAAGTGGTTGAAACCAGTGTGAAAAGTGGGTAGCTCCTTTTGCTCGGCCCAGGCACGCATACCATTGGCTATTTGGTTGGCCATACTACGTTCAATTTTGTGGCTGGTTTTCCTGAGGCTATCAGACTTTTATAAGCCTCATCATTCAAAAACTGCCGCGCCGTTTTCAAATTAAATACATGAGAGCCAAAATAAGTGGTGGTTTGTGGTGATATTTTTCCAAGATCCTCCAGAGATGTTTGAAGATTGGAAAGCGCTTTAAATCTTAATGACATTTTATTAATTTTATGTAAAAGTATAGTTTTTGAAAACTAATATCCAAATAATTTACAATAAATTTTTAAAATTTGCGAAATATTTTCATTTTTTCCATAATTATTTATGAATTGTGCGAAAAATAATACATATAATATATTACAATATGATGTATTTTATAAAATAAAAGCCTTCTTTTTCGCTTATGCAAAAAGCCTTCTACTTGTATCAATATTGTAATTGATTATATTCTGTTTTAGGCAGGGCAAGGGTTTGTTTTTTGGGCTAAAAATCCCTATTGGCAGGGAAAGGTTTCTAAATTTCCAATACTTTCTTCAGCATTACAAAGAAAAGTCTGCTAAATCTATACTTCGTACAGGTTCGGCAGGTTACCAATATTATTGATCAAAGGAAAATTAACCCATTTTGCAATATTTGTTATCTTCCTCTTGCAGAACTGCTGCTTCTACCTGAACGGCCTATGTTGCCACTGCCTCTTGGCGGCACCACATTTCTTATTGATGGCGCACTACGCTGTGGAGTTCTTATATTGCTCCTGGAGTCATTTCTAAAAACCCTTGGATTCGTATTGCTGCGCCTTGCATTATACCTTCGGGTTTCGTATCGCCTGTTTACAAAAACACTGTGTCGAACACGTGGGTAATAGTAGTTATACCCATAATAGCCGGGGGAGTAATAATAATTTGGGTAATATCCATAATAGTCATCATAAGGATAATAAGCCGGGGCGCAGGAGCTAAAACCTACAATTACAAGGCTAATAACACCCAATGCGAACACGCGGGTGGTGGTGAAAATTTTCGTTTTCATTTATCAGTTTTTAGGATTAAAATTGGACATAAAGCTACTAATGATTATTAATAGTTTAGTCAAAATGGCTGATCTTTAAGGAAACTTTAAAAACCGGAACATTTCTTATATCTGTCTGATAGCGAGATTAGCTGAATAAATTAATTGGCGATGCCTTTTAGTGTGGTCGCAATTGGGAAAAGGCTTTTTATTCCGGTAACAGCAATTTGTAAGCCTACGAAAAATATTAAGAATGCAATAATCCTGTTGGCAATATCCTGTCCGTTACTACCCAGTTTGTTAATAATGATTTTGGTGTTTACATAAAAAATATATACCAAAATACACATCACTATTATTGCCGTTAGTACAGCTATTGTATTTATCAAATAGCTGATCCAGTCAGCGCTGGAGCTATGGGCGCTTAAAGTAAAAAGCACCGATATGGTACCCGCTCCTGTAGTTATCGGAAATGTAAGCGGATAAAAAAGCCTGTCTTTTATATTTTCTCCGCTATTAGTTTTTGAATAATCTTTTACATCAGCTTTTTCGGTAGGATTGTCTGTTCCTGCCGAAAGAGAGTTCCAGCCCATTTTGCAAATCATGATACCACCAGCCAGTTGAATCACCGGAACCGATATGCCAAAAAGCTCAAGAATCCAATGACCACCCAGCAAAAAGACAATGCATATAAAAAAAGCATATATTGTTATTTTTTTTTACAGATGCTTTTTTATCAGGTTCTGAAAGTTGTGAGACATAAGGACTTACAATCAATGCAGAGCCAAAAGGATTGACCACAGGAAACAAGGCGATGATGCTTATAAAAAGCATGTGAACAAATGAATGGGCTTGCGCTATCATGATTAAGTAATTATTAAGAATAATGTATTATTCCTACTTAAAAACATTTCTCTATAATGCCTGCAATACCCTGGCCGCCGCCCACGCAGGCAGTTACCAATCCGTAACACTTATTCAATCGGTTCAAATCATGGAGAACCTGAATGGTTAACTTAGCTCCTGTACAACCAAGCGGATGCCCCAAAGCAATAGCTCCACCATTAATATTAACAATATCAGGATTTAATTTGGCTTCGCGGATTACTGCTATTGTTTGTGCGGCAAATGCTTCATTCAGTTCTATCAGGTCTATTTCATTAAGGCCCATATCTGCCTGCCTCAATGCTTTTGGAATAGCAGCCACAGGGCCAATGCCCATGATGCGCGGATGCACTCCTGCCGAAGCACAGGCAACTAACCTTCCCAAGGGTTTCAACTCAAGTTCTTTCATCATTTTTCGCCCATCACAATCACAAAGGCAGCGCCATCACTCATCTGAGAAGAATTTCCGGCAGTGACAGTGCAATTAGCTGCAAATGCAGGTCTAAGCTTTGCCAGAGCCTCCAACGAAGTGTCTGATCTGGGTCCTTCGTCTGTGTCTATCACATTTTGTTTTACCTGTCGTTTATTCTTTGCATCCAAATAAACTTCTTCCACATTGATAGGTAAAATCCCCTCCTTGAAATAGCCGTTTTGGATGGCATGAATCGCTTTTTGGTGAGAGTGATAGCTATATTCATCCTGCTGCTCACGGCTCACATTAAACTCTTTTGAAACGGCTTCGGCAGTAAGCCCCATGTTGAGATAATAATCCGGCTCATCGCTTGCAATGGAATATGCAGGAACCGTTTTCCATCCGGAGGAAGGCACTAAACTCATGCTCTCGGTACCACCGGCAATGATACAATCTGCCTGCCCCGCCCTGATTTTAGCAGTGGCAATAGCAATAGTTTCTAAGCCCGAAGCACAATAACGATTGACGGTGGCTCCGGGAGTTTGGATGCCTAAAGCCCTTGCAGCAATAATTCTGCCTACCTGCAAACCCTGTTCCGCTTCGGGTACGGCATTGCCCACCAGTACGTCGTCAATACGGCTTGGCTCCAGTTCGGGTACCGAGGCCATCAAGCCTTTAATTACTTCTATTGCCAAATCATCAGGGCGATAAAACCTGAAACCGCCTCTTTTGGCTTTGGCAACTGCTGTTCTGTATCCTGCTACAATATAGGCTTCCTGCATCATTAATTTTTTAAGTTTTTTAAGTTGCATAAACAACTTTTATCTCCAAATATAATAAAGCCTTTTATTTCTTCCAAAATGGTTTTCAACTTCTTTTATCTTTGCAGATATGTATCAGCTATTTCGAAAAATATTTTTTCTCTTCGACCCGGAGGCAGTGCATCATTTTGCAATGAATTATTTACGAATTCTTGCCAAAATTCCTTTTGGAAAAAACATTCTGACCTTTTTCTTAACGCCCAAAGACAAGAGCCTTAAGGTGAAATTTTTGAACATGAATTTTAGAAATCCTTTGGGACTTGGAGCCGGTTTTGATAAAAATGCCGCTTATCTGAATGAATTAGAGGCATTGGGTTTTGGATTTGTAGAAATTGGCACCGTTACTCCTTTGGCACAGGTGGGCAATGAAAAACCCCGCCTTTTCAGGCTGCCAAAGACAAAGCGCTGATTAACCGCATGGGATTTAACAATGAAGGCGCTGATGTAATTGCCGAAAGGTTGAAAAACTGGCGCGAAAAGGAAGGACGGCAAAACAAAAAGCTTCCTATGATTATTGGCGGGAATATTGGTAAAAATAAAGTTACTCCCAATGAGGAAGCCTGGAATGACTATGCTGTCTGCTTCAATAAGCTGCATCCTTATGTTGATTATTTTGCTGTAAACGTGAGCAGCCCCAATACACCCGGCCTGCGTGAACTACAGGAAAAAGATTCTTTGAAAAAAATATTGCTCAACCTTGCCATGATGAATAATGCTAAGGCGGTGGCCAAACCCGTTTTGCTCAAGATAGCACCCGACATTACTCCGGCACAATTAGATGATGTGATAGAACTGGCGCTCGAAATAAAGTTAGATGGCATCATTGCAACCAATACTACTATTTCCAGAGCTGGATTAACCACACCGATTGAGGAGGTTGAAAAAATGGGTGCAGGTGGGTTGAGTGGAAAGCCGGTTACCGAAAGGAGTACGGCGATTGTAAAATATATTTTTGAAAAAGCCAATGGACAAATTCCTATCATTGCATCGGGGGGTATTTTCACCGCCATGGATGCCCGCGAAAAATTAAAAGCAGGAGCATCCTTAGTTCAGGTTTGGACGGGTTTTATTTATGAAGGCCCTGCCATCGTAAGTAAAATCTGCAAAAAGCTGAATCAGTAAGTTAATCAGCCATTTTCCAAAGAACGCCTCAACTCTCTTACCTTTTCAGCATTTACGCTGTAATGATTGTTTTCGGGGTCATCTTTAAAGGCAGGCGTAATAAAATCCATTTGGCTAAATACCAATTCACGCAAGGATGTGTGAAACTCGGTGCAGCCCGTAGCATCTGCCAGTTGGCGGATATTATTGCTTCTTACGCCGCTGCCCGGCATCGCACGATTCGGTTGCTGGCTTGATGTTGCAGTTGTGTGATTAACGACACTCCTTCCGGTGCAGTACGCATTTGACCACTGGTGAGTATTCTTTCGCAGCCGACTTCAATCAATTGTTCCAAAGCTTCAAACGGATCCTTACACCTGTCGAAAGCACGATGAAAAGTTACGCCCAATGGATACACATCTTTACAATTTTTGCAGTACGCTCCACATCTATCGTTCCGTCCTTTTTCAAAAAACCAATTACCACGCCATCGCAACCCAATTGTTTGCACATCATGGCATCATCATACATACATTGGTATTCCTCATCTGTATATAAAAAATCGCCGCCACGTACACGGATGATGGGGTAAACTTTAACTCCAAAATTTTCGCGGCAGTTTTTTATTACTCCGTAGGATTGGGTGGTGCCACCCTCGCCCAGATTGGCACAAAGCTCTATCCTGTCGGCACCGCCGGCCACAGCCTGCCGGGTAGATTCAAAATCGGTAGTAGCTATTTCGATTAACATGATTGATGATTTCTATTTAAGTACTTACAATTATTTTTCAATATTTCATTGATGTAAAAGCCTTCTGCTTATAGCCTACAGCCTATTGCCTGAAAATGCTTTTCGCATTTACCAATTTTTCGGTAGCCTTATTCTTCAGTGCATAGCTAAAGCCTTTATGGATGGAAAAAGTGCCTATTACTCCGTGTTTATTAATGGCGATAAAGGCTACCTGAATTTTTTTGGCATCTGCTCCCTTTATCTTCACAATCCTTTCTATAATTTTTCTACAGGCTGTTTCAGGATTGTGTCCCTGACGCATCATCTCCACCACGCTATGAGAGCCTGCCACTCTGATAATATCTTCGCCCTGACCGGTGGCCACACAAGCGCCCACTTCATTGTCCACATACAGTCCTGCACCGATGATGGGCGAGTCTCCTAAGCGTCCGCGCATTTTGAAACCCATGCCACTGGTGGTGCAGCTACCACTTAAGTTACCTTTGGCATCCATTGCCAGCATCCCGATTGTATCGTGATTCCAGCTACCATCGTCATATTTAGCGGGAGCAAAAGGACCGTGTCCTTTATTCTGGATATTTTCCCGGTTTATCTGCGGTTCATAATGAGAGTTTTTTAACCAAGCGTCATAAGCTTTCCGGGCTTCCTCAGACAGCACTTCAGGTTCCAATGGGAAACCCTCGGCTGCAGCAAACTGCTGCGCCCCCTGCCCCACTAACATTACATGCGGCGTTTTTTCCATCACACGCCGCGCAACGGATATCGGATGTTTTATTCTTTCCAAAAAACCCACACTGCCGCAATTATATTGGTGATCCATAATACTGGCATCGAGCGTTACAAAGCCATCCCTATCCGGATTGGCCTGCAAGCCCACGCAACAATTTGGTTCAGATTCTGTAACCATCACTCCTTTTTCAACAGCATCTAATGCAGACCCGCCATTTTTCAATACTTCCCAAGCGCCTTTGTTGGCAGCAATACCCTGATCCCAGGTAGAAATTACTACAGGATTATTGAGATTGGGTTTAATCTTTTGACCGTTCAGCGAATTGAAAAATACAGAAGACACACCGGTCAAAGAAGCTATCTGCAAAAAACGTTTTCTATTTAGCATAAAAAGGATTTATAACGAAATTAATATTTAAATCATAAGCAGGCTCAATAAATGATGAAAAAATGTTAGTTAAAAAAATAATGTCTCAGAACAAAATACTATTATGTTTGCTACAGAATAAAATTATCGAACTGAATGAGAATTGAAATAATTTCGGGCAGCCCCAGAAAAGAAAGTATATCGGTAAGGGTAGCCCTGGCATTACAAAAATGGTTAAAGGAGACAACTAAACATGAAATAGGATTAATTGACTGCAGAGAATTTCAACTACCGCCATTACAGTCAGTGTTCAAATCGGTAGAAATGACGCCGGATGAGTTTAAGCCTCTTGCAGAAAGAATGTTTGGCGCTAACGCTTTTATTTGGGTTTCGCCGGAGTTTAACGGCAGCTACTCACCCGCAATGAAAAACTTAATTGACCATTTTTCCAAACAATTGCATAAGCCCGTTGGCTTAGTGGCAGTATCCACAGGTGCGCTGGGAGGCATGAGATGTGTGCAGCAAATGATTCTTTTATCCGCAGCCATGTTTTGCATAGCATCGCCGCAATTAATGTTGGTGCCAAAAGCCGATCAGAAATTCGACATTCATGGCAACCTGATTGATGAAAATTTTTATAATAATATTCACAACTTTGTTGCCGAATTTTTATGGCTGGCTGAAAAAATTGCGAAGAACTGTTAGAACATATTAATAAACTGAGTCAGCATATTCCTGTATTTCCTCTGTACACTTTTTTTTCATAAATCCCGACCAACCCAGAATCTGCCCCTTTAGCCCATAGGTATCGGCTATAAAAGTACTGAGCCTGTAGCCATCGCTGTGCTCAATAATTTTTTCATCCTTTATTCTCATAAACGCCTTAGGCAAGTTGCTGATGTTTCCACCTGTTGGTTCAAAAAAATAGTTGATGCTGTAACGGCAGGTTATATATTCTTCATCAACATCTTCAATTTCCAGAATTTTTACCGATATATTCTTAGCGCCCTCCAGCAACATTTGCCACATCATTTTTACATCATCGCCCTTTAATAACCCGAAAATAGGGTCGCTATAAATAATATCATACGAATAACATGCATTTAAGGCACGAAAATCACCCTTCTGCATACTTTTGAAAAAGCTTTCTACCAGATTCTTATTGCTTAACATAATAGCAAATTTAAGTTATCTGAACAGAACCTTTTTATTTTCAAAAAATTCAATCGTTTGCACGAAAAGGAGCCTCCTTTAATGGGCAAAATTGATTATCTTGCTTGCTTAAATTTTAACTAACAATTCAATGTCATGCGTAACTTACTTTTTTATTAACGATGTTTATATTTAGCTCGGTTCAATCTCAGGATATCAATATTATCCCTAAGCCAAAATCGCTTGAAGTGAATGTAGGTTCCTTTACAATAAATCAAAAAACGCCGATTGTTGTAAAAAACGCTGTAAATATGGCTTCAGCAGTATTTTTGAGAGATTATCTGAAAGCTTATTACGGATTTAACTTAAAAATTAAAAAATCAGGCAGTACAGGTATTATTCTCAATACAAATGAGAAAGCAGCTGCCAAAGACGGTTATTCGCTTATAAGCAATAAAAAAGCCTCCATTATTACAGGGGAAACCAATACCGGAACCTTCTATGGGGTGCAGACACTTATTCAACTTTTTCCTGTACAAAAATCTAAAGTATTAAATATTCCGGCAGTTACGGTAAATGATGCACCTGACCGCACTTACAGAGGTTTACACCTTGATGTAGGCCGTCATTTCATGCCCATCAGTTTTATCAAAAAATATATTGATTTGATAGCGCTTCACAAGATGAACTATTTTCACTGGCACCTTACCGAAGACCAGGGATGGAGAATCGAAATCAAAAAGTATCCGAAGCTCACTTCTGTTGGCGGCTGGCGCAATGGCACCATCATCGGGCCTTATCCAGGAACCGGAACCGACGGTATCAAAACCGGAGGATTTTATACTCAGGAAGAAGTAAAAGATATAGTGGCTTATGCTGCAAAACGATTCATAGAAGTAATCCCCGAAATTGAAATGCCGGGTCATGCTTCTGCCGCCATTGCCGCCTATCCTTACCTGAGTTGTTTCCCAGACGAATCTACCTTTATTGATAAAAATACTGCATGGAGCGGGCCGAGGGAAGGTAAACAAGTGCAACAAACCTGGGGAGTATTTGACGATGTGTTTTGTGCGGGCAAAGAATCTACTTTCACTTTTCTGGAAGACGTTTTAAACGAAGTAATCCCCCTTTTCCCATCAAAATATTTTCACGTAGGCGCTGATGAATGTCCAAAAAAACATTGGCAAAGATGTCCAAATTGTCAAAAAAGAATAAAAGAGCTGGGAATCAAAAGCGATAAAAACCATCAGGCTGAACATTATCTTCAAAGCTATGTGATAAAAAGAATGGAAAAATTCCTTAACGGCAAAGGGAAATCATTGATTGGCTGGGACGAAATACTGGAAGGCGGCCTGGCACCCAATGCAATTGTAATGAGTTGGCGTGGTGAAGAAGGAGGTATTGCCGCTGCAAAGGAAAAACACAGGGTAATTATGACTCCCAATGGATATGCCTATTTCGACCACCAGCAGGAAAAACATGATGATTCGGTTACCATTTCAAACAACAGGTGGTTCCTGCCAATTGAAAAAGTCTATTCCTGGAGCATCGTTCCTACTTCCTTAAAAGATGATGAAAAACAATACATCTGGGGCTGACAAGCCAATTTGTGGACAGAATACATGAAAACCCCCTTTAAAGTGGAATATATGCTTTTTTCCCAGGGCAGTTGCACTGAGTGAAGTACTGTGGACAACGCCTGCCGAAAGGGATTACAAAGACTTTCAGAAGCGTTTGTCAACCCAATTAAAAAGATATGACTTGTGGGATGTAAATTATTACAAGAAAAATAAATAACTTTATCTCGAACTAACTTTAAATAGAATAACAATGGCCAAAAAAAATCAATCTAAAAGCAGCCAACTGGACAGTCTTGAAAAAATAGATGTTGAAATCTATCCTGACATGAAGGCAGGTTCTCTTGCAATCGCAAAAACCATCGCCGATTTAATTCGACAAAAACAAAAAGCCAAACAAAAATGCGTTTTGGGGTTGGCTACGGGTTCCAGTCCCAAACTGGTGTATGCCGAATTGATAAGGATGCATAAAGAGGAGAAACTCAGTTTTAAAAACGTTGTTACTTTTAATCTGGATGAATATTATCCGATTAAGAAAGACGCGCCCCAAAGCTATAATACCTTTATGTATAACAATCTGTTTGCCCATGTGGACATCAACCCTAAAAACGTTAATATTCCCAGTGGAGAAGTAGAAAAAGACAACATAAAAGCTCATGCGGCTGAATATGAAAAAGCGATTGAAAAAGCAGGAGGTATAGATCTTCAGATTCTTGGTATTGGCAACAACGGCCACATTGGATTTAATGAACCCGGTTCCGGAATTTATACAAAAACACGCTTAATCAATTTGACGCCATCCACGCGATATGCCAATTCTTATGAGTTTGCCAATGTATCGCAGGTGCCCAGAATGGCCATCACAATGGGCATCAGCACCATTTTAAAATCTAAACAAATTGTTTTGATGGCATGGGGCGGTTCCAAAGCAAATGCAGTAAAAAAATCAGTAGAAGATGATGATTCTGAAATGGTTCCGGCTTCATTTCTTCAAAATCACGATAATGTAAAATTCGTAATTGACGATACTGCGGCATCAGAACTTACCCGAATAAAATCTCCCTGGCTCACAGGCGAAGTAAATTGGACACCCCAACTGATAAAAAAGGCCGTAATTCATACTGCTTTGAAATTGAAAAAGACAATCCTAAGCCTTACCAATGAAGATTATTTCAATAACGGTTTGGGAGAACTGCTGGTTGAAAGGGGAGATGCTTCCGAAGTGAACCTACAGGTTTACTATATGATTAGGGACATTATCACCGGTTGGCCGGGAGGCAAGCCAAACGCCGACCTGCCCACTCATCCTGAGAGATCTACTCCATTTCCAAAGAGAACCATTATCTTCTCTCCACACCCTGATGATGACATTATCAGCATGGGAGGTACATTTCAAAGGCTGCACGATCAGGGGCACGAAGTGCATGTGGGTTATCAAACATCCGGCAACATTGCTGTTACCGATGAGTTTGTTACCCGCTTTATGGACTTTGCGGTAGGGTTCAATGAAATAGCCAAAATAGATTCTGACAAACCTGAAAAATTATTAGCTCAAGCAAGAAAATATATTGCCAATAAAAAGTCAAATCAGGTGGACACGCCTACTATCAGGGAAATAAAAGGATTGATTAGAAGAGGTGAGGCAAAAGCCACCTGCCTTTATGTAGGTATTGAGGAGAAAAATATACATTTTCAAAATTTGCCTTTCTACGAAACTGGAACTATCGAAAAGAATCCGATGAGTGCAAAGGACGTTAAAATAACCGTTGAATTATTGCGCGAGATAAAGCCCCATCAGGTATTTTGCGCCGGTTATTTTGCCGATCCGCACGGTACACACTTAGTTTGCTACAATGTCGTTTTAAAAGCGCTGCAAGAGATAAAAGCAGCCGGCGATGAATGGATTAAAGACTGCTGGATGTGGCTGTACAAAGGAGCATGGCAGGAATGGAATATCGAAGATATTGAAATGGCCATCCCGATGAGTCCGGCACAGGTAATTAAAAAGCGTTTTGGAATCTTTATCCACCAGTCGCAAAAAGACAGTGTCCCCTTCCAGGGAACTGATGCCAGAGAATTTTGGCAGAGAGCAGAAGAAAGAAATGCCAATACCGCCAATATTTTTGCCGATCTCGGATTTACGCACTATGCGGCAATGGAGGCTTTTGTAAAATGGCCTTTTTAGTTCGAATTAATTTTTTAACAAAGGGTTGAAGTTTAACACTTCAACCCTTTGTTTTTAAATATTATTTTAGCTGTAGTTCTATGATATATCCATCATAATCATGCTGTTGCAGTTCTATTACAGGAATTGAAAGTAGGTAACGGGTTTGCTTAAACTTGATGGTATTCCCTGATACTAAATCTTTGGCGCTTTTTATTTTGAAAGAAGGGTTATCAAACACAATAAAGTTACTTTCAGGTTTGTTAAGCACATGAAGATATACTGTATTTTCTTTTGTGGTGGCTACTCCCCAAGGCTGTATCGGAATTAAACCGGCTCTTGTTCCATAAATAGTGTTCCCAAATTTTTCTAACCATTTTCCCGCAGTCAAAAGAGTATCCACAAATTCGGACTGAATAATTCCATCGGGCATAGGACCGATGTTTAGCAGCAAATTTGCATTTCGGCCTGCAGCATTGATGAGATAGTGGACCACCTGTTTTGGCGTTTTATAACTTCTGTCAGTAATATTGAATCCCCATGATCCATTGAGCGTTTCGCAGGTTTCAAGAGGTAATACATCCGATGGTTTTTGAAAACTATATCCTGCTTTGTTTTCTCCGGGTAAGTCTCTTTCAAACATCTGAAAATCTTCACCAGAAATAGGACTCAAATGGTGGTTGTTGCCAATCATACATTGCGGTTGCAAGTTATGAATGAGGCTGTAAATTTCATCATATTTCCAATCAATTCTCGAAGTTCTGTCGCCCTGTCCTTCAGGATTGGTTTGATCCCAGTGGCCATCGAACCAAATTCCGGATATTTCACCATAGTTGGTAAGCAGTTCGGTCAGTTGCGCCTTCATAAACTTTAAATAACCGGCATAATCTCCTTTACTCAGCCTGCCGGAAAACTGGCCGGTACGGCCTGTTTCCTGCGGGTAGTCGTTTCTAAACCAATCTAAGGTAGAATAATACAAAAACAGTTTTATGCCTTGTGCATGACACTCATCTGCCAGCATCTTCACCACATCTTTGCCATAGGGTGTTTTAGTGATTTTCCAGTCAGACTGTTTTGTGTCCCAATTACTAAAACTATCGTGGTGGCGCGATACAAAGGTGATATACTTCATGCCCGAAGCCTTTGCGAGAGCCACCCATTTTTTAGCATCAAATTTTTGAGGGTTAAAAAAATCAATCAGCCTTTTGTATTCATTTACCCTTATCTTTCTGGTATTCATCACCCATTCACCATCGCCCAAAACACTGGAAGCCCCCCAGTGAATAAACATGCCATATTTCATATCCTGAAAATCCTTTCGGGACTGCAATACTTCCGGCGTTGGCGTGTAATTATCCTGCGCCAGAGCAGACAATGTAAGAATACAACCTAATAATAAAATGCTAATTGGTTTCATTAAAAACAGTTTAAAGATGACATAAAAATATTTTGAAAAAGAAATTTACCACAAACGTCAAAAAAAATACACAACATCCCTAAACTTATTATCTTGCACCCATTAACCATATCCTGTAGGAATGTCCGTTTTTTTTGAAAAATATTAATCCGACCACAAAGTTAGGTATTTGGCTGATTGAAGAAGATGAAGCATTTTTTAGAGAGAAGGTGCCGCTTCACCGCAACGTTACACACCCTCATAAAAGACTCCAGCATCTGGCAGGTCGTTTTTTATTAAAATATTTGTTCCCCGATTTCCCTTCGCACTTAGTACAAATTGCAGATACGCGAAAGCCTTATTTGCCCGATGAGGAATATCATTTTTCTATTTCGCACTGCGGCGATTTTGCTGCTGCAATTGTCAGTAAAAATTATAGAGTAGGTATTGATATTGAAATACCTGATGAAAAAGTAAAACGCATCCACCAAAAATTTATCAGTGATGCTGAAATGGAAGTGTTAAATCCAATGCATCTTGAAGAATATACTCAAATTTGGTCGGCAAAGGAAACGGTTTTCAAATGGTACTCCAAAGGCGAGGTTGACTTCAGGCAGCATATCCAGTTGCACAAAATTGTGGACCATAGTTGTTTCAGAGGTTTCTTTACAAAAAATGAATATGATCTTGATATTTTTATCAAACAGTTTTCAAAACTTTGCCTGAGTTATGTTTTCACACCCGAAATCCAGATGTGATTTTTAATCTGTTAGTTTCTGTAATGCAATCAGAAACACTATGTTTGCATCTGATTTAAATTATTTATCAATAATGCTGAAAGCTGTAATTTTTGACATGGATGGCGTACTGATTGACAGTGAACCCATTCATTTTAACGCTGTGGTGCAGGTTTTAAACAAACACGGAATATATATTGAAGAAAATTATCTGAACAGATTTATTGGTGATACCAATGAAAATCTGTGGAAGGTGGTTATTAGCGAATTCAATATGAAAAATACCCCCGAAAAATATATATCGGAGCAGATAGAAAGCACTATTGATTGCATGATGAACGGAAATTATTCAACTATTGAAGGTGTAACTGAATTATTGGAAGAACTCAAACTTAATGATATAATTATTGGGTTGGCTTCATCATCTCCTCCACATGTTATTGAAGCCTTTATTGACAAATTGAATATTTCGGGCTATTTTTCGAAATGGATTTCGGGCAATGAAGTGATTAGCAGTAAACCCGCTCCATATATCTATCAGGAAATTGTGACCAGATTGGACTTATTGCCCGAGAATTGCGCAGCCATAGAAGATTCGGTATTTGGCGTAACGTCTGCCAAAAGCGCAGGGCTAAAATGTATTGGCTACAGCAACCCTAATGGACATTACCAGAACTTGTCAAGGGCGGATTGGATTGTAAACCAGATGACTGAAATCAAACTGCAAAATATTCAGAGCTTGTTTTAGAATAAATAGTAAGTTGATGCCTATATTTTTATAATCAATTTCAAAGATTCCATTTTTTGGCATCAATCTGTCTTCATACAAAAAAGCTGCTCCAAACGGAACAGCTTTTTATTAGGTTTGAATGGGAAAATTATTTTTTCTTAGCTGCCTTCTTAGCCGCTTTTTTGGGAGCTGCTTTTTTAGCCACCGGTTTTGCTACAGCCAGCGCTTCCACTGCAGCATGGGCAGCAGCCAATCTGGCAATAGGCACACGGAATGGCGAACAACTAACATAGTTCATACCAATTCTAACGCAGTACTTCACGCTTTCGGGATCGCCGCCATGCTCACCACAAATACCTATTTTCAGGTTTGGTTTGGTTTGACGACCTCTTTCCACCCCATATTGAATCAATTGGCCGATACCATCCTGATCGATTGTTTGGAATGGATCGTCTGCCAAAATTTTCTGATCGACATAATCTGGTAAAAATCCGCCTATATCATCGCGGCTGAAGCCAAACCCCATCTGGGTAAGGTCGTTGGTGCCAAAGCTGAAGAACTCGGCTGTTTCGGCCATTTTGTTAGCCATCAAAGCAGCTCTTGGAATTTCGATCATGGTGCCGTACATGTGGGGAATGTTCTTCACTTTCAGTTTGGCACACACTTCTTTATATACTTTGTCAAAAATTGCTTTCTGATGGTTTAATTCTTCTACCGCACAGGTTACAGGAACCATGATTTCGGAAGCGCTTTAATCTTTAGCTTGTTTAATTCTCCTGCGGCTTCCAGAATAGCCCTCATCTGCATTTCTGTAATTTCGGGATAGGTTACACCCAAACGCACACCGCGATGACCTAACATCGGATTGTTTTCATGAAGCCCGTCAATGCGTTTTTTCAATACTTCCTGACTTACTTTAAGCGCTTTACCTAATTCTTCAAGTTTATGCGCATCATGTGGAACAAATTCGTGAAGAGGCGGGTCGAGCAACCTGATGGTAACAGGTTTTCCTTTCATAACAGCCATTGTGGCCTTCATATCTTTCTTTACAAACTCAAACAGTTCATCAAGCGCATTTCTTCTTTCCTCCTCGGTTGAGCTCATTATCATTTTGCGTAGCAGGAACAATGGGCGGTCGCTTCCTTCACCATAGAACATGTGCTCTGTACGGAACAGACCGATACCCTCCGCGCCAAAGGCAATGGCTTGTGCTGCGTCTTTAGGAGTATCGGCATTAGCTCTAACGCCTACGGTTTTAAATTTGTCAACCAACTTCATCAGTTCGGTATAGGCTTTATTTTTAGCCAAATCAGGATCTGACAGTTCCAATTGACCTTCATACACCAATCCTTTGGTGCCGTTGAGAGTGATCCAATCTCCTTCATTGATAACATGGCCATCCTTGCAAACCACTTTCTTGCCACTGATTTCGATATCGCTACATCCCACAATACAACATTTACCCCAACCACGGGCAACCAATGCAGCATGAGATGTCATACCGCCTTTGGAAGTAAGAATAGCTTCAGCTTTGTGCATGCCGTCCACATCTTCGGGTGAGGTTTCTTCACGAACAAGAATTACCTTTTCTCCTTTGGCAGCCCAGGCCGCGGCATCTTCTGAGGTGAATATAGCACGTCCCATAGCGCCGCCAGGACCGGCTGGTAATCCCTTAGCAATGGGTTTGCTTGCTGCTTCGGCCTTGGGATCAAGCATTGGTAAAAGCAATTCAACCAACTGATTAGGATTCACCCTTTGGATAGCAGTTGTTGCATCAATCAGTTTTTCTTTGTACATATCTGTTGCCATTTTCACAGCAGCAGTGCCGTTTCGTTTACCCACACGGCATTGCAACATGAAAAGTTTACCTTGTTCTACAGTAAACTCGATGTCCTGCATATCATGGTAGTGCTTTTCCAAGCGTTTTTGAATGGCATCCAGTTCTTTATAAACCTTTGGCGATAATTTTTGAAGCGTGATATGATCTCTGCTATGATCATTTTTGGAATAATCATTGATTGGAGATGGTGTGCGAATACCTGCAACCACGTCTTCACCCTGTGCATTTACAAGGTATTCTCCATAAAATGATTTTCGCCGGTACCCGGGTTTCTGGTAAAAGCAACACCGGTGCAACTTTCTTCACCCATGTTTCCAAATACCATTGCCTGAGCGTTTACGGCTGTTCCCCATTCGTCAGGAATTCTTTCAATACGGCGATACTCTATGGCACGCTTACCATTCCAACTGGCAAATACGGCACCAATACCACCCATCAGTTGCCCCAGGCATCTTCGGGAACTCCTGTTTAAGGTGCTTCTTAATAAGAACTTTAAACTCAACAACCAATTTTTAAGGTCATCTACCGACAAGTCCGTATCTGCTTTATATCCGTTTTTCTTTTTCACTGTGTCCAATACCTCATCCATTATTTTACGGATACCTTTTCCTTCTGCAGGTTCAAGGCCGCCGGCTTTCTCCATTACCACATCAGCATACATCATCACCAAACGACGATATGCATCATAGGCAAATCTTTCATCACCGGTGGAGGCGATTAGCCCTGGAATTGTTTTTTCGGTCAAACCGATATTCAGCACAGTATCCATCATGCCGGGCATTGATTTACGTGCACCGGAACGAACGGACATCAATAGTGGGTTTTTAACATCGCCAAATTTTTTACCCATTATTTTTTCAACCTGTGTCAATGCTTTTTCAATCTGTCCTTTTAATTCTGCAGGATATTTTCTTTTATTTGCATAATAATAAGTACAAACTTCGGTTGTAATTGTAAATCCGGGAGGAACGGGTAATTTCGGATCGGGTGAACCGGCCATCTCGGCAAGGTTTGCACCTTTACCCCCCAACAGATTTTTCATCGATTCATTTCCATCGGCTTTACCGCCGCCAAATGAATACACATACTTTTTTGCTTTAGCTTTTGTTGCCATATTCGATATATTTTTTGAAGGTTTTAAAGTTACATCATTTTGTTAACTATCACTCTATGATATTAATCAGTTTTCCAATATTTTTTAACCTTAATTTAAATAAGATCAACTTCATTTTTCGTGGGCTATTTCAATATCCTTTAACGAGGAAAAAACTACATCTGATAAAAAAGGACTGGCATTGCCTCCATTCTTTATAATATCCCTCACAATAGTAGAAGCTACTGAGGTGTATTTGGGTTCACCTGTCAGAAAAACAGTTTCTAGGTTTTTATCAAGGGTTCTGTTTGCATCGGCAATTGTTTTTTCGTATTCAAAATCGCTCACATACCTGATACCGCGCAAAATAAACCTTGCTCCTATTTTTCTGCAAAAATCAACGGTCAACCCTTCATAAATTGCTCCTTCCACCACATGGCTGTCTTTGTAAATAGTATTTATCCAGTGTAGTCGCTGCTCGGGAGTAAACATTGGGCCTTTGGAGGTATTAATACCAATACCTACAATAATCTTATCAAATAAAGGAACAGCCCTGTTAATAATATCTTCATGACCAAGGGTGATGGGGTCAAATGTTCCAGGAAATAGACAAATTCTCTGCATTCTATAGTTTTTCTACTTTTTAGTTCTTGATTTTTTAATTTTGGCGTTATAATAAATTTTAATTTTCCAAGATACTTTTAAAACCTATATCCGTCAAACGGGCAGCAAGATAAAACAATAAATTAAAATATTTAGTTATTTTTATTAGAAAGTAGATATAAAACCGCCATTCTAACGGCTACACCATTTTCTACCTGCTGCAAAATGATGGATTGGCCACTGTCAGCCACATCGCTATCCAGCTCCACTCCCCTGTTTATCGGCCCGGGATGCATGATGACAATATCCTTGTTGAGGCTTTCCAACAATCTTCGGCTGATGCCATAAGACAGATTGTATTCCCTCAGCGAAGAAAATAAAACCTGATTTTGTCGTTCAAGCTGAATGCGCAGTACATTGGCCACATCGCACCAGTTGAGCGTTTGTGTTAAATTGTAGCTTACATTTACGTCAAATGCTTCTTTTAAATATTTTGGAATGAGCGTAGGAGGACCGCACACGGTGATCTCGGTGCCCATTTTCTTGAGTAAATAGATATTACTCATAGCTACCCTGCTGTGCATAATATCACCTATGATAGCCACCTTCACACCTTTAAGCGTACCCATTTTTTCCTTTATCGAAAATGCGTCAAGTAATCCCTGTGTAGGATGTTCGTTTACTCCGTCTCCCGCATTCACGATTGCAGCCGGAATATGCTGTGCCAGAAAATGGGGTGCACCACTGGCGCTATGCCGCATCACTACCATATCCACTTTCATTGAGAGGATATTGTTTACGGTATCGAGCAGGGTTTCGCCCTTGGATACCGAAGACCCTGAGGCTGTAAAATTAATTGTATCTGCCGAAAGTCTTTTTTCAGCCAATTCGAAAGATATGCGGGTGCGTGTCGAATTTTCAAAAAAAAGATTTACGATGGTAACATCTCTTAGAGAAGGCACTTTTTTTACAGGCCTTTGCAATACTTCTTTAAATTGTGCGGCAGTATCAAGAAAAAGATTAACATCCTCAACGGTGAGGTCTTTAATACCGAGTAAATGTTTGGTGGAAAGCTTCATTAAAAGTCAAAGATAAAGTAAAAGTTGATTTACTTTGCAATAAATGGAAGGATATTTCTTTTTTACCAATAAATAAAAATGATGATTATGCTAAGATTTACTGCTGCTTTTCTGGTGCTTCTTTTTAGTCTGCAAATTTCAGCCCAAAGTGATGAAGTTATTAAAAATATTTGTAAAGATGCGATGAGCCATTCTCAACTTGAAATATTGGGTCGTGAACTGTTGGATGGCATCGGCCCTCGATTAGTGGGTTCTTCTCAAATGACAAAAGCACACGATTGGGTAGTAGAAAAATACAAAAGCTGGGGAATAGCAGCCGAAAATCAGCAATGGGGAGAGTGGCGCGGATGGGAACGCGGACTATCTCAGATTACAATGATTTCGCCAAGAGCAAAAAGCCTGAACGGAACCCAGTTGGCATGGAGTCCCAAAACTGCTAAGGAAGGTGTTTCTGCCGAGATAATACTTCTTCCCTATGCAGCGGACTCAATTAGTTTTACAAAATTACTGCCTCAGGTAAAAGGTAAAATAGTGATGATAAGTATGCTACAGCCTACCGGGCGTACAGATAATGACTGGGAAAAATATGTCCGAAAAGAAGATTTTGAAAAAATGAAAGCCACCCGTACTACACAGACTCAGGCTTGGGCAAAAAGAATAACCAATACAGGTTTTAATGCTAAAAACATTGACAGCGTTATAGAAAAATCAGGGGCTGTAGGAATCATTTCTTCTTATTGGAGTTTTGCAAATGGCGCCAATAAAATTTTTGGCACCAAAAACAGAAAGGCGCCACACGTGGATATTTCGCAAGAAGATTATGGATTACTTTACCGGCTGGTAGAAGCCGGACAGAAGCCTGTGGTAAAAATTTTTACCGACTCAAAAGAAACAGGGATACAACCCACCTTCAATACTATCGCCAGTATTAAGGGGAGCGAAAACCTGATGAGTACGTAGTATTGTCGGCCCACCTCGATTCGTGGGATGGCGGTACAGGAGCAACCGATAATGGTACAGGAGTGATCTCAATGATGGAAGCCATGAGGTTGTTGAAAAAATGGTGTCCGAACCCAAAACGAACCATCATAGCGGGGCATTGGGGCGCCGAAGAGCAGGGCATCAACGGGTCGAGAGCCTTTATTGAAGACCATCCGGAAATTGTAAAAAATATACAGGCAGTCTTTAATCAGGATGGGGGAACCGGAAGAATTAACTTCTTGAATGCTGCCGGATTTGTTCATGCTTACGACTATTTGGGAAGATGGCTACGCGACATCCCGGATGAGTACAGAAATGAAATTCAGGCTTACTACCCCGGAACACCCTCTGGCGGAGGATCGGATCAGGGGCCTTTTGTAGCTGCAGGAGTACCTGCCTATTACATGGGAACCAATAACTGGGATTACAGCACGCTTACCTGGCATACCAATCTGGATACTTATGATAAAATTGTTTTTGACGATTTAAAACGGAGTGTCATCGTTTCGGCAATCCTGGCATACATGGCCAGCGAAGATCCTGAAAAAGCTTCACGGGAAAGGATAAAACTTACCGAAAAAGACAGCAAAGGCAATATTATTCCCTGGCCGCCTATGCAGGAGCCCATCCGTAAAGGAGGAGTAAATTAACAGTAGGACTCAATTAGACTCATTATGTTTCATTCAGAATCAGCGCATCAAAATTTTTCAATCCGATGTGCTTATTGCTGATGAAGCCTTCCGCGTACTTTACTCCGATGCGCTTCCCCATGAGGCGGCATCTGGCTATAATGGCCTCTTTAAACTCGGGAGTGGAAATATAAGTTTGTGGTCCGTCTGCATCACTTTCATTGGTGTGTACCTGTGTTTTATAGGCATCAATTGCCTGCATCTTCAGGTCAAAGGCATCCGTCACATCAATGATAAGTTCAGGTTCATGATACCAGTCCTGCAGGTATTGGAAAAAGTATTTAGGCCTCCATTTTTCCTGCTGAAGACCTTCATCATCAAAAGTTTCAACCTTTGCCAGTCCCGAAAGAAAACAGGAATCATTAATCAGATGACCGGCCCTGCCGTGGTCGGGGTGGCGGTCTGCCATCACATTGCCCAGCACAATTTCAGGTTTATATTTTCGGATAACTTTGATTAGTTTTAACTGATGTTCTTCATCGTTTTTGAAAAAGCCGTCTCTCATCTTCAGGTTCTCTCTTATTGCCACGCCCATTATTTGTGCAGCATTGGCCGCTTCATCATATCGGCTTTCCACAGTGCCTCGGGTTCCAAGCTCGCCTTGTGTGAGGTCCACGATTCCTACTTTTTTACCGGCTTTAATTTCATTAATCAAAGCGCCGGAACAACATAGTTCCACATCATCAGGGTGTACGCCAATAGCTAAAATATTCAATTTCATGAGCGCAATTTATAAAAAATATTTTTGAGCGATGAATTCAATTGTATTATAAACACCTGATTTTAAAAACCAATAAAGAAGGTGGAAAGCATATTTCCAATTTTAAGGTAACCGACCAGTTGGATTTGTTACACATCCAATTTCAGGTTGAATTCTTGCATTTAATGAAGATGCTAATGCCGAAAAAAAGAACTTTACTAAGGCAATAAAATTGTTCGAGGTCTCCAAAGTGCCCATTTTGTTTAGCGAAAAGTAGGAGAGGGGAGAAGCAAAATGTAGGGCTTAGGCATAATAAATTAGTTGGCAATTGCATACCGTTGTACTGCAATTAATAGTATTATACCCTTTGTGAAAAAAAAATATTGGTCTAATTCCCCCTGCCTCATTTTCAGTTTTCATCTCGCTCGCCATCCAATTTTATCAGTTTCAATTGTTTACCATTATTTTGCTCCAAGCCCAGTAAATATTTTTTTCGCCACAACCCGCCACCATAGCCCACGAGTTGTCCATTGGAACCAATGACCCTGTGGCAGGGAATGATGATAGAAATTTTATTCATGCCGTTGGCATGAGCTACTGCACGAACAGCGTCTGCATTTCCAATAGCAATAGCCTGTTCTTTGTAAGACCTGGTTTTGCCATAAGGAATGGTTTGCAGCATCCGCCACACTTTTTTCTGAAATTCGGAACCGATTAGCGCCAATGGCACTTTAAATTTTTTTAGTTTACTCATAAAATAATCCTTGAGCTCCGCCTCTAATTGCTTAAAATGCTGGTTTTCGCCTTCCAAAATAGCTGCTCCCAGTTCTTTTGATAATTGTTTCAGTTCTAATGGCAGCATTTTACGATTTTCAAATTCGAGCAGGCAGATACCTTCTTCGGTAGCGCCGGCAATCATGGCGCCAATGGGGGTTTCAATTTTTTTTAGATAAACTGTTGAATTCATTTATTTTCTGGCTTCCCAATAACATCTTTTAGGTGAAATGATGTCGGCGTTTTCTTTTAAGGTTTTCATGGCCTTGTCAACCTCTTTTCTGTCAATACCCGACATTTCGGCAACTTGCCCGGCGCTTACCGGCTTTCCTGCTTTTTTGATGGTTGTCAGCACTTTGTCTTTATTTTCCATATTTAATATTTGTAAGAGTAAAAATACTTAAAACATTTAAATGAACTCCTGCCATTATCTTTTTATTTTTGCCCAATGGCAAGAAAGAAAAAGGATATTGTTCTTGAAAATATACTGATAGAGGATTATGCTGCCGAAGGAAAATCTTTGGCAAAGGTGGATGGTAAGGTCATTTTTGTAGAACAGGCTGTGCCCGGCGATGTGGTGGATGTCAGACTGATAAAAAACAAAAAGGATTGGGCGGAAGGATTCCCGATAAGATATGTTTCTTATTCTGAAGAAAGGGTAACACCTTTTTGCAGCCATTTTGGCGTATGTGGCGGATGTCAGTGGCAAATGCTTCCTTACAAGAAACAACTAAAATATAAACAAAAGCAGGCGGCTGATAATCTTGAAAGAATTGCAAAGGTACAACTGCCTGAAATTCAACCTATAATTGGTGCAGCTACTACCCAATACTACCGCAACAAGATTGAATATACTTTTGGCACAGAAGCCTTTGTGCCCAAAGATGAGTTTGTAAAACTGAAAGCGACCGATACACCGAATGGGGCTACAAGTGATTTGGCAGCCGGATTTCATGCGCGGGGATTTTGGAGCAAGGTGGTGGATATTCAAAAATGTTATTTGCAAAAGGAACCTACCAACGAACTTCGACTGGCTATTAAAGATTTTGCAAAAGAAAACGATTATTCTTTTTACAATTTAAGAAGCCATCAGGGTTTTTTGCGAACCTTACTGGTCAGACTTTGTGAAACCGGAGAGTGGATGGCTAATATTATGCTTGGTCATGACGATAAGGTGAAAAGGGAAGCATTACTGGATTTTATTTTACAAAGATTTCCTGATATTACGTCGCTGCTATACACCATCAATACCAAACAGAATGACAGCATCTATGACCTCAAACCTGAAATATATTACGGGAAAGGCTATGTGATTGAAAAGTTAGATGAATTTCAATTTAAAATCGGGCCGAAATCTTTTTTTCAGACCAATACTCAGCAGGCAACACGCCTCTATCAGGTTACCAGAGATTTTGCGGAACTTACAGGGAAAGAAGTGTTATATGATTTATATTGCGGCACCGGCAGCATTGGCATATTTTGTAGTAAGGAAGCAGGGCTGGTGATAGGAGTGGAGCTGATTGAAGAGGCAATTGAAGATGCGAAACAAAATGCAATGCTGAATGGTTTGCAAAATAAAACCCAATTTTATGCAGGAGATGTGATTGACATTTGCACCGAGAAATTCTTTACGCAACATGGCCATCCTGACGTTATCATTACCGATCCGCCCCGTGCCGGAATGCATGGTGTGCTGATTGAAAAAATTAATGAAATTGCTGCTCCTGTGGTGGTTTATGTCAGTTGCAATCCGGCAACACAAGCGCGTGACCTGGCTTTACTGAACAAAAAGTATGAAGTAACCAAAGTGCAACCGGTAGATATGTTTCCACACACCCTGCACATAGAAAATGTGGTTCAACTGAAGCTAAGGAAGTAAATCATCAACCAACCCATTTTTCTACCCATCGGCAATTTCGTTTAAAACCCTTAATTTAGTTCAGATAAAATAATCGGCATCGAAAATGAAATATATAATAGTAGGAATATATCACACGTATATTGATGCGCATCTGGCAATGGGAATGTTGGAGGATGCAAATATTAGTTGTGTGCTGAAGGATGAAAATACGGTTTCCATATATCCGGGAATTACCAATGCAGTGGGCGGAATAAAACTGATGGTGGCCGAAGCACAAAAAGAACGAGCCATTGAGATACTTGCCAGTACAGAAAATGAAACAGCAGCTGAACGTATTTGCCCTGATTGTGGCTCATCAAATATTGAGTGCATTACTGCCACCCAAAAAAATGCAAGCTGGTTGAGCGCCATTGCTCATGCAGTTTTGGGATCGGGGTCTGATGATTCGATTTGTAAAATGTACCATTGCCTTGATTGTGGAAACGAATTTGAATAAAATAAAAAATTTATGACCTTAGAGCGCTTTATTGACTATTTTTCAACGTTTGACCAGCGTCCAGGCGAGCGCATGGCGCTGCTTGTTGGCGGCCTTGTATTCTTCTGGATACTTGAAGGAGCCATTCCACTGGTAGGACTCAGGTATCGAAAAACGAAGTTGAATCACGCGTTGGTTAATTTTGGTTTCACAATCATACACCTCGTCATTCATACAGGGTTGGCAGTGTTTATTGTGTTGCTCTCCGACTGGTGCCGTGCAGCCAACTGGGGATTGGTGTATTGGTTTCAGGTTGGCGTTTGGGGCGCTATTATTATTGGTGTGCTGGCGCTCGATTTCAGCAGTTGGCTAGTACATTGGGTGATGCACAAAAATCCTTATCTGTGGCGATATCATCTTATTCACCACAGTGATAATAAAGTAGATGTAACAACGGGTTTACGCCATCATCCGGGCGATAGCCTGTTGAGAGGTGTTTTCTTTTTGATTTTGATTTTTATAAGCGGCGCACCAATGTATTCGGTGATGATATATCAGACATTAGTGGTTGTGGCCACTGCATTTACACATGCCAACATCAGTCTGCCCTCAAGCTTAGACAAATTTTTGAGCTATTTTTTGATTTCGCCCAATATGCACAAGGTACACCACCATTGGAAGCAACCTTACACCGATACCAATTACGGTGCAGTGTTTTCCATCTGGGACAGGCTCTTAGGCACTTTCAGTACATTGCCTGTTTCAGAACTCAGGTATGGGCTAGACAGGCATTATCCCAATGAAAAGGATGAGGACTTTATAAACCTGTTGAAGCATCCTTTTTTGAAAAGAGAGATGAAAGAATAGATTCATTGGAAAAAATATGATAAAATATTGTCTTTTTTTCGAAATTTACTGTCCGTCTTGTCAGGCGGGTAAGAGGCAATTGACAATATAAATAGAATAGACGCATGAAAAAGAAAATATTCGCCATAATTCCGGCAAGATATGCTGCCACCCGGTTTCCTGCCAAACTGATGCAGTTATTGGGCGATAAGCCTGTTATTTGCCACACTTATGATGCTGCAAAAAGCAGCGGCTTGTTTGACGATGTATTTGTGGTAACAGATAGTGATATTATTTTCAATGAAATTATCAGTCGTGGCGGAAAGGCGATTATGAGCATCAGACAACACGAGAGCGGAACCGACCGTATTGCCGAAGCCGTTCAGGATTTGGATGTAGATGTGGTGGTAAATGTACAGGGTGATGAGCCGTTTATCCGGCACGAACCTCTGGAGAAGTTGGTAAGGTTATTTGACAATGAAGATGTGCAGGTAGCATCGCTCAAACGCAAATTTGAGAATAGAGACGATGCACAAAATCCAAATATGGTAAAAGTGGTTACCAACAGGTTTGGCAAAGCATTGTATTTCAGCCGAAGCAAAATTCCTTATCAGCGTGATGAAAGTTTTTCAACCGATTATTTTCTCCATGTGGGTGTTTATGCCTTTAGAAAAGATGTGTTATTAGCTTTTACCCAATGGCCTCAGACCGACCTGGAAAAAACCGAAAAACTGGAACAATTAAGGTTTTGGAGAACGGCATAGATATTTATATGGCTGAAACAACGTATAAAAATATCGCAATTGACACTCCTGAAGATTTAATACAAGCAGCAAAATTGTTAGAAACGCAATAATTGCAAAATATGGAGAATGGAAAAGAAAGGCAGAAAACATACCTTTTTATTATCTTTCCGCTATGAATTCGAAAACCGAAAAATATTTACGATATATACTTAATCCGTTGGAACTCTTTGGTACCGAAAGGACAAGAGAAATACTGGCAGTGAATCCAACGATTATTCCGGTGAGGGAAGAAGCCACCCGGGTGAATATCAGCGCTTTTATTTATGATAAAAATGCAATTGAGGAAAAGAACAACCTGAGTGTGGATGAAGTATTACTTTTAAGAAGTTCGGAAAAAATTATTTGGATTAATGTAGATGGCTTGCGCAAAGTAGATGTTGAAAAAATAGGTGAAGGGTTTGGAATTCATCCTCTTTTGGTGGAAGATGTCCTCAGCATTAATCAACGTCCGAAGATGGATGAAATTGATGATATATTGTTTAGCCTGATGAACATGATGTATTTCAATCCGAAAACAAAAAGTATAGAGCAGGAGCAGATAAGCCTTGTGTTGGGCAATAATTTTGTAATTACCTTTCAGGAAGATGCAGGAAAAGATGTGTTTCAGGCGCTTCGCGGAAGACTCAATTTACCCACCAGCAAGACACGTACAAAAAAAGTGGATTATCTTTATTACACTTTGATTGATGCTGTTGTTGACCATTATTTTTTAGTGATGGAGCAATTAGGCGATGCAATTGAAGATATGGAGGAAACTATCGTAAGAAGCGCAACTAATAAACGAGCGCTTGCAACAATCAATCTTTTGCGCAAGGAACTTATTGTGTTGAAACGAAATATTTTTCCGGTTCGAGATTTGATTGCCAATATTATCAAAAGCGAAAATGACCTGCTTACCGATGAATACACCCGTTATTACAAAGATGTGCATGACCATAGTTTGCAGGCTATAGACCTGGTGGACAACTACCGCGACATGATTATGGGTATGCAGGATTTGTACATCAATAATGTAAATTTGAAACTTAATGAGGTAATGAAGGTAATGGCTATTGTTACCTGCCTATTGGCCCCTGCTACCGTAATAGGCGGCATTTTTGGCATGAACTTTAATGTTATCCCTCTTACCAGCCATCAATGGGGATTTTGGATTGCGGTGGGTGCAATGTTATTAATACCATTATGGATGCTGAGTTTTTTTAGAAAAAAGAAATGGTTTTAAAATATTGCCATTTGCTTTTGTTAAAAAAAATGGTTCTATGACGGATAGTGTGGGTTTGGAATTGTTGCGCATTGCGACAATGGCCTTGAAAAAAATGCGTTAAAAAAATGATTGAAGGCAGTCGTTAAAAAGCCGTCGTTGTTTGAGCGCTGTTTGGTCTTAGTAATAAATGCAACTACGGCGCGAGTTCGACGGATTTAGACTACCGAAATCATTTTTAGCTATTTTTTTCAAAGCCTTGATTTTTTTTGTTACTTTTTTGTATCAAGAAAAAAAAGGTAATGGTGCAAAAAGTACCATAGACCATACACAAGGTTATAGAACCAAAAATATCTAAAGCTGTTTTATCACATTTGCCACATGCAACGGATTACCCAGAGTGTAGAAGTGCAATACGGGAACGCCGCTCTTCTTTAAATCTTTTGCCTGCATCAGCATCCATTCTTGCCCCACCACTTCTACTTCTTCATTTGTTTTGCATTTTTGCAATTCTTTCGATAAGTCGGTTGGCAGGTCAATATGAAATATTTTAGGCAAAACGGTTAACTGACTCTTTACAGCTATGGGCTTCAGGCCTGGTATTATTGGAACCGTAATACCCATACTTCTGCATGCTTCTACAAAGCTGTAATATTTATTATTGTCAAAAAACATCTGAGTAACGATGTAATCGGCACCTCCCTCCACTTTCTTTTTGAGGTATTGTAAATCTGTTTCCATGTTGGGCGCTTCAAAATGTTTTTCGGGATAGCCTGCCACTCCGATGCAAAACGAGGTCTTGTGTTTGGATTTCAGGTCTTCCTCTACATAAGCGCCATTATTCATGTTTGTTACCTGCTGCAACAATTCAGATGCGTACTTATGCCCTTCGGGGTTGGGTATGAATGCGGTTTCATTTTTTGCAGCATCTCCTCTCAAAACTAATACGTTGTCAATGCCCAAATATTGCAAATTGATTAATGCGTCTTCGGTTTCATTTATACTAAAACCTCCACAAATAAGGTGAGGAACCGTGTCCACATTGTATTTATTCATGATGGCGGCACAAATACTTTCGGTGCCCGGTCTTTTTCTGATAACTACCTTCTTAAAGCTACCGTCAGGGTTTTGTTTAAAAACGTGTTCGCTACGGTGGTAGGTAACGTTAATAAAAGATGGTTTAAACTCCATTAACGGATCCAAATGATCCCACAGGGCTTTAATTCCTTTTCCTTTTAGTGGTGGCAATATTTCAAGTGAAACTAAGGTATCTTTTGCCTCTCTGATGTGATCTATAACTTTCATAACCTGCAAAACTAAGAAAATCATAAATCTCTGCCAGTAAATATTAAATCGATTGCCTTTTACTATTTTTGCGAACAATGAGCATTACTATTTATACTAAAAATCTGGTGAAGCGTTATGGAGAGCGCACAGTTGTGGATCATGTATCCTTTGAAGTTCATCAGGGAGAAATTGTGGGATTGCTGGGTCCAAACGGCGCCGGTAAAACCACTTCTTTTTATCAGGTGGTAGGATTGATAAAACCTGATGATGGCGATGTGTTTTTGAATGAAGAAAACATTACCAAGCTGCCGATGTATAAACGTGCCCGGATGGGTATCGGCTATCTGCCTCAGGAGGCTTCAGTATTTCGTAAGTTGAGTGTGGAGGACAATATTGCGGCTGTGTTGGAGATGACTGACAAGTCTAAAGCCGAACAAAAAGAAATATTAGAATCGCTTATCAGTGAGTTTCGTTTGGGACATGTGCGCAAGAGTAATGGCGATGTGCTCAGTGGCGGTGAGAGGAGAAGAACTGAAATAGCAAGGGCATTGGCTGTAAATCCTAAATTTATTTTACTCGACGAGCCCTTTGCCGGTATTGACCCCATAGCCGTAGAAGACATTCAAAGTATTGTGGCCAGGCTCAAATATAAAAACATTGGAATACTGATTACAGACCACAATGTGAATGAAACGCTCTCGATTTGCGACAGGGCATACCTGATGATTGACGGGAAAATATTTGAAAGCGGCACAGCCGAAGAGCTGGCTGCAAATGAACAGGTTAGAAGATTGTATCTGGGTCGTAATTTTGAGTTGAAACGTAAGGATTATCTGCATCAGGAAGCGCTGTCGCAGGTGAATGCAAGTGATTCCGCTACTGCGGATGTAGAAAGCCGCAAGCCGGAAACCTCTGCAAAAGAAGAAATACAAATCTCTGAGCCAGCTTCCAAAACTGTTATTCATCCAGAAACAGATCAGGATATAGTTTGATTCCATTCGTGACGGCATAATGATCCAGATCGATAATTCCTTCCAGCCTTAGCGCCTCTTCATCTATCAGGCAATTCCCTGTATAATCTTTAGGGTTTTTTCTTAAAATATAATAGGCGGCATCAGCCAATATTTGCGGTTTACGACTGATTTTTGCCAATGCTTCGCCTCCAAGCAGGTTTCTGACGGCCGCAGTATCTATAGTGGTTTTTGGCCACAATGCGTTTGAAGCAATTCCATATTCCTTAAATTCAGATGCCCAGGCCATTGCCATCAGACTCATATTATACTTTGAAAGTGTATATGGAATGTGTGCTGCCAGCCATTTTACATTCAGGTTTACAGGCGGCGAAAGCGTAAGAATATGTGGGTGTGTAGATTTTTTTCAGAAAAGGCAAACAGGTTTGCACAACAAAAAAAGTTCCCCTTACATTGATATCATGCATCAGGTCAAAACGTTTGGGCTCGGTTTTTTCGGTATTGGTCAATGATATGGCTGATGCATTATTGATTACCATATCTATTCCGCCAAATTTTGATATACCTTCTTCTACAGCATGTTTTATCTGGTCTTCAAAGCGGATATCGCATTGCACAGGGTGCGCTTTGCCTCCTGCTGCTTCTATTTCTTCAGCGGCTGAAAAAATAGTGCCGCCAAGTTTTTCATTTTCAGCAACCGATTTGGCTACAATAATAATATTGGCTCCTTCCTTAGCCAGCCTCAAAGCGATGGCCTTACCAATGCCACGTGTGGCGCCGGTAATAAAAATAGTTTTTTCTCCAAAGTACATATAGCAAAAATATTAAGCCTTTCTATTGAGGAGCTGCATCGGTAATAATGCGACCACTCGATTTTTTAAACGTAATGCGATTCATGTCCTGAGTGGCTTCCATTCCGCTTTCGCCTTTATAAAACGGCATAGAAGGCGATTTGTAAATGGCTTCCAGGTCAGTATAAAACAATTCCTTATTTTGATCCCACCAAAGATCTTTGCATAGGAGCGTATCACCCTTCTTGCTTATAACCCTGATGCTGTCTTTCAAATATATCTTGTTCACGTTTTCCAGATATTTGCCATACTTGCAATCGAGCCAACTGGTTACCTCGCTCATCTCATTGAAAAAATCAACATGTAAATTTTTGGGAAACTCTGTAATGGTAGTATCTCCCATAGTTCTGGTCATAAATGGGGCTGTAAGTTTAGCCCTTGTTTTTCCTCCCTGGCTCAGGTAGCTTTCTACCTTTACTACCTCATCCACTATATTTACCTTTTTATTTAACGCTTTGATGGCTTCATCACTGTTTTCGCACGAAGTGAAAATAGCTCCATAAAAAGTTATTATTAGAAGATATAGTAAAGAATTCTTCAAAACGGGTGTAAATATTTATACTGTAAAGATAAAATATTTGATACTTACCAAACTGAGAAACAAGGGATTAGTCATACCTTCTTTTACCAAACCACAAATCGGTGAGGGCAAAGCCTACCGAAATTCTGTACAGATTTTCTTTCAGAATATATTTTATCATTTCCTCTTTTCACATATTCCAAAGCCAGATTGATGAGTGTGCGCTGGTATTTTGCCTGTGGGCTGTAATTGGCTACCGGCAAACCCATTCCAAAGCTCAGTCCATAGCTTGGCAGTTCTTTTTTCGGATAAACATAATCCGGCCCGGTATGAAATCCAACTCTGTAAGTTACATTACTGAAATAGCTGTTTTTGCGAATTGGGTGAAACTCGGCTCCCATTTTTAATTGCCAGTCCGATTTAATCAGGTTGTCCTTTACCCCGTCCACTCTGTAGTCATCCCAGTTGTTTCTGGTATAATCCATTCCAACCAGCCATCCTGCCTCTTTAATTGTTTCTTGTGGTTTCTGAATTATAAACCCTGCTGTAAACCCTGAAGGATAAGCAATAGTTCCTTTAACGTTTTTACTGAAAGCTACCGTATCAATAGGCTGATATCCCACATTTTCATTATAAATGTAGGTGCCGGTTGTATAATCTTTTTTGGTGTTGAGCTTTTGTTTCACATTACCATACGCTCCAACGCCCATATAAACTTTTTTACTTAACCTAAAGTGGTATTGCATTCCTGCATCAAAATAAGCGCCTCCCATAGTGGTACTGGTTTGGTGAAAAGCGCTGCTATAGGCAGTGGAATCATTTGCCAGTGAGCGTCGGGTAGCATAATCTTTTTACCAAAGGTGTAGCCGCCGTTAAACCCAAAACTTAAAAACTGGCTTTTGCTAATTTAAATTTGAAGCCGGTACCTATTGTAGGTAAATAAAGCCCTCCATTGCCTTCAAACATTGTTTGCCCTTTATCGATGGGAAGTTTGTGGGAGCCACGCATTATCTTATTGGAATCCAATATCTTATAATCAATATTGTGAAGTTGTCTGATGCCAAAAGCCATACCCCAGTTTTTGCGGAGCGGCATGCCCAGCATCACATTGCTGAATAAAAGATTGCTGGCATTAAATTTTGTTTTGGTTTTTGAATCTACAATAATTCTGTTGTCGTTATTGACAGCAATATTCAAAATAGCGCGACCAGAATTTAATTTATTTGATTTTAGCTCCTGATTGGCTTCGTAGTAAGCATAAGAAGCGGGGTTGTTGTAGTTTACATCGTAATAATCATTATGGGCTGCATTAATGCCTCCCATACTTCTGCTTATTACATTACCGGCGGGTGTTTTGTCGCCCAGCCCATATCGGGAGTAAGGCGAGTTATCCTGTGCCTTTGAAGCAGGTAGTACACTTGCTATACAAAAAATTACCGCCGCAAGGCGAATTACAAACAGTTCAGATTTATTAAGCATTATTAACTTCACTAATCGCATAAAGTCCTTTAAAAATTAAATCAGGGTCGGCAAATATCCTGCTTTTCAGGTGTGATGCCAAATGTTGATGGTCTCCACCGGTTAATACCACGTTAAAGTTGTCAAATTTGGTATTATATTCGGCTATAAAACCATCCAATTCATACGCCATGCCCAAAATTACCCCGCTCAAAATGTTGGTATCTGTATCGTAACCAATCAATGGCACGTCGGCTTTTGGCTTTACTAAAGGCAATTTTGCAGTATAATATTGTAACGATTTCAGCCGCATTTCCAGCCCCGGAGAGATGGAGCCTCCCATCCATTCCTTGTATTTGTTTACAAAATTAAGTGTAATGCACGTGCCTAACCCTATGATTAACAAATTCTTATCAGGATAAAACCCTACGCCGCCCGATGCCATAGCCAGCCGATCGGCTCCAATTGTTTCTGGTTTAGCTATCGGAGTAGTGAAAGGTAGCTTTGACTTGCTGTTAAGCAGGTGAAATCGGGTCTTTTCGGTTAATAAAGTTTCAATTTCGGTATGATGATTGATGACCGAAGAAAGTATTGTTTTCTCGGGTTTATGTGTATCTAAAAGTTTTTGAACGGTTGTGATGGCATCATCTTCCAAAACCATTGTCTGGCTCAATTCTTTGTCATTAAATATTGCAGCCTTCTTACGGGTATTGCCAAAATCGAAACAAATAGTTACAGACATGGCGTGAAAGTACGGGAAAAATCAAAAATTGAAATAGTAAATTTCGAATTTTATTATTTTTTGATAATTTGACGGTTTCTAAAAACTTTTTATACTTCGGAAATGACCATTCATTTGAATCTTTTCGCGAATTGTTTTCAGATCGGGCAGCGAGGCAGACAGATTTTCAAAATGTCTTCTCAAATATTCCTGTCTTTGTTTTTCATTAAACAGTTGCAGTAATTGGTATTCCTGCTCAATACTTAAACCGGAGTCATGCGCTATATCGTAAGCGGTGAGTTCCTCATCTTTTACCGAAAAATCTTTTCTTAAATCCATTTTTTGGTGAAAATCTCTCATTTTTACTATCAAGGCGTTCATTAGGTCTGCTTTTCCCTGTAAATGATTATCTGGGTAATCTACGATGGCTCCTGAATATAACTTATCGGGCACGGTGTCAATTATTTCCAAAATACGAAAAACACTTTCACCGGTGGTTTGAATGTCCATTTCGCCATCTGGGTATGTTTTTACAATTTCTCTGATGCTGATGAGGCAGCCAAATTCTCTGATTTTCTCTTCATTTTCCAGCGGAATTCCAAAAGGCTTGTTGTTTTGATAGCACTCTTTTATCAATTGCTTGTATCTGGGTTCAAAGATGTGAAGATTGAGGTGTTCGCCCGGATAAACCACAATTTCTAAAGGGAATATGGGTATGAAATTGATCATAAACAAACGTACATAAAATATTTCAGATTGAAGTTATTGAGCAGGGCAAACGCATCTAAATTCACAAATGGGTAATCATCATCAATCCCAGAGGGATAAATTTATAATAGAATAGGATTGTACCCTATTTTACAGAGCCCCAAAGGGGCGAAATGTCATCCCTACGGGTTTTTGAACACGACCAACCGATTATTTCTAATATGATATCAGGCTTTCTGGCTTGTTTTCAGACTTAAAACCAGATGCGTTTACCCTGAAATCAATGAAGTTTAACTTTTGCATAAAATATTATTACTGTAATTTCGTTCTGATTAAACAGAAAATAACAGATATGAAGAGGCTTTTTCTTATGGCAGGATGTATTTTATTATTTATTTTGGCTAATGGTCAGTCAAAAATTAAAGCAATACCTGACTCCAAAGGAATTATTGTGCAGCACAAAACTGCTCCCAAGGAGGGGCTGTACTACCTGTCGCGCATATATGATGTAAAGGTGGACGACATTGCGGCTGCAAGCAAGATTGATAAAAACAAAAGCTTGTTGGTGGGTGAAATAGTGAAAATTCCCCTTCCTTTTGAACGGCTCAGCCAATCAGCGTCAAAAGGCACACCAGTATATTACGAAGTGGGAGAAAAAGAAGGATTGATGACGGTGAGCAATAAATTTAATAAAGCACTGCTGAAAAACCTGCGATCATGGAACAAATTGCAAAATGATAAGCTAACCAAAGGGCAGCAACTCATAATTGGTTATGTTTTCTTAAATGAAGAGCCGCTGCCGGTTGGCAAAGCAGAGTCAACTGAGAAGCCAATAGAGAAAAATCCCACTGAGCATAAGCCGGTTGAAGTAGCTGTAGAAAAACCTCAGCCCAAGCAGGTGGAAGAAGTGGTTACGCTATCTAAGCCTGAGCCACCCAAACCCGAAATGGTGCAGGAGCTTCGGGGAAAAGGATATTTTAAGGGGCAATACACCCGTCAAAGTCATGAAGGCGCTAATACCCAAAAGACAGTTACTTCCGGTATTTTTAAGGCTAATAAGGGTTGGGGAGATGGCAAGTATTATGTCTTAATAGATGAGGTAAAGCCGGGAACAATCATAAAGATTACCAATCCTGAAAATAATGCTATCATCTATGCTAAGGTTTTAGGCCAAATGAAAGGCATTAAGCAGAATGAGGGTTTGGATATCCGAATCAGCGATGCCGCAGTGTCTGAACTGGCCGTTTCAGATTCTGAGAAATTTATAGTTTCAATAAGTTACTGAAAACGATAACCACGAAGAAAATCTTCAATATTCATTCTTTTTTTCCCTTCTAATTGTAAGTCTTTTACATTCAGATAACCGTTTTTGCAGGCAAACATCAGGAAGGTTTTGCCATCGGTTTTATAATCTCCGATGTTATTTTCAGGTATTTGGAAAATCTTTTCTGTTTTAAAAATTTTAATCTTTTTTTTGTTGAGATAGGTAAAGGCCGCCGGATAAGGAGACAGGCCCCTTACAAGGTTGTGCACCTCTTCCACAGACTTATTGAAGTCAATATGGCAGGTTTCAGTAAATATTTTAGGCGCATGAGGAATTGATTCGTTGTCGGAAATAAGCTGCGGCATTTCTTTCAGCTTGCCTTCGGCTATCTGTTTTACTGTGGCTACAAGCAAATCGGCCCCAATTATTTTCATACGGTCGTGAACGGTTCCGGCGGTGTCTATATCGCTGATTGGAAAACTTTCTTGAATGAGGATGTTTCCGGTATCAATTTCATGCTTCAGCTTAAAGGTGGTTACTCCGGTTTCTTTTTCGCCGTTGATGACAGCCCAGTTGATAGGCGCAGCACCTCTGTATTTGGGTAGCAAAGAACCATGCAGATTGATAGTACCCATGGATGGCATGTTCCATACCACTTCGGGCAACATTCTGAAAGCTACGCATACCTGTAAATCGGCCCGAAGATTTTTCAGTTCATTTATAAATTCAGGATTGCGAAGTTTTTCGGGTTGCAGGGCTTTTAAATTATTTGCAACTGCGAATTTTTTCACGGCGCTTTGTTGCATTTCCATGCCACGTCCTGCCCATTTATCCGGTGTGGTAACAACCGCCACAATATTGCAACCCGCTTTTAGCAATGCTTCTAAACTGACCACTGCAAATTCGGGTGTGCCCATGAAAACAATTCTTAATTCTTTGAAGTGTTTTGCTTGCATAAGTAAGTAAAATATTTTCAGTTTGGGGGTCAATAATACGCTCTATTCCTATTCAATTCTTCTCAATTTAATCGCAGAGGCAGGCGAAACCACCAAAGGAAATTTCTCTACCGTAACATTGGCCTGATCCAGACCAAAGCCTTTTTCTTCTGATAGGCCGATTTGCTTAACAAGAAAATGAAATTTCATAATCAATTTTTCTAAGAATGGCAATTCATTATCCTGACTCAGGTATTTTTCCAACACGATAAACTGAAAATCACCCACAATATTATTGCTAGCCAAGCTTTCATAACGGCTGATGATATTCACTTCCTTATTCTCTACCAAATCTTCCAGCACTTTTTTAAACATCTGGTTGATACGTGGTTGTACGCGAAATCCAAGTTTGAAGTCTATTCTGATAATGTCATTGGGTATAATGTGTTCTACCTTATATTCGGAAGTATAGGGTGCATCCATAGTATCAACATGAATGAACCAATAAATATCTGCTCTCTTGGGTTTGTTGTTTAGGATGGAATAAATGATTTTGTGTTCAATCTCTTTTGGATTATCGGCGCTGGTGAGGTAGATGAGGTGTGTGGCGCATTTGGCAATACTCCTGTCATTGCTCAACTCCTGTATTTTGGAAATATAATGTTCCATGCGTACAAATTCCACATAACGGTTTTTGATTTTACGTGAACGAAACCAAACAAACATTACGATAAACATAACACCGCCTATCATTAGCGTCATATAACCGCCGTGAGAAAATTTTTCCATTAGCGCTACCAGATAACCGGTTTCGATTATAAAGAATGAACCCAGAAAAATATAAATCCACATAGGTTTGATTCTTTTCAAAACGAGATAGTTGGCAAAAAGCATAGTAGTGCTAATCATAGTTACGATGATGGCAAGGCCATAGGCTGCTTCCATACTTGAAGATTTTTGAAAATATAAAACCACTCCTGCGCAGCCAATGAACATTAACAAATTAATTGCCGGAATAAAAATTTGGCCTCTGGCTTCAGATGGATATCTGAGTTTTAATTTAGGCCATAAATTTAGCCTTATGGCTTCGTTAATAAGGGTAAATGCTCCCGAAACCATAGCCTGACTTGCTATAATAGCGGCTGCAGTGGCAATTACTACCGATGGAACTATAAACCATTCTGGCATCAGGCTGAAAAAGGCATTAATTCCCATTGTTTGTTTTGCCTGTTCGGTTACATGAACACCATTAAAATGAGAAATAAGAAATGCACCTTGACCGAAGTAATTGATAATCAATGATAATTTTACAAAAAGCCAGGAAATTCTTATATTGTCTCTTCCGCAATGTCCCAGATCACTATAAAGCGCTTCTGCACCGGTAGAACACAAAAAAACAGCCCCAAGCAGCCAAAACCCGTGAGGATAAGTGGCTAAAAACCGTATAGCATAATGCGGGCTTAGCGCTCTGAAAATGCTTAAATCGTCTGTAAGGTGCATGGCACCAATTACTGCCAGCATCGTGAACCAGATAAACATTATTGGTCCAAAAATCCTTCCAATATTGGCAGTGCCAAATTGCTGTAAAAAGAAAAATAATGAAAGGATTATTAATACAATTGTAACCACTGTTTGGGTGGGCATATGAAGCAAAGAGGGCAAGATCCCTAATCCTTCAATGGCTGAGGTAACAGTCATTGGGGGCGTTATGATTCCATCTGCCAAAAGTGCAGCGCCTCCTATCATTGCCGGTATTACCAACCATTTTCTCCTTCGGCGCACTAAAGCGTATAAAGAAAAAATACCCCCTTCCCCCTTATTGTCTGCCCTTAGAATAAGAACTACATACTTCAATGTGGTCTGTAATGTAAGCGTCCAAATGATGCAGGACAAAGTACCTATTATTAAATCTTCTGTGATGACTCTGTTGCTAATAATGGCATTGAACACATAAAGGGGGGATGTACCAATATCTCCGTAAATTATACCCAGTGCAACTATTAATCCAGCAGCGGTAGCTTTGTTTGTGGATACTTTCACTTATTTAAGTTGTATTTTAAATTTTTCTGCCAACAAAGTTTAAAAAAAACATTTTAAAAAAACGCAAATTTTATTATTTTATTGTTTTTGCTAAAAAATATTTAATGAGAATCGAAAAACCCTAAAACTATTATAAATTTCAGCTTGTTTCAATGAATATATAAATCAATATGTAACTTTATCAACAAATTCGGTTTTCTATGAAAAAATTTTACTCCTTTGCAATTATTTTTTTGATGCTTGCGTTGTGCAATAATGCACTTGCGCAGCCCGAAATTATGTATGCTGATGTCAATAGAGCGGATGTGCAGCGCATGAATTTTGAAATTATTGGTAAAACTGCAAGTAATTATTTGATTTACAAGGAAATAAAAGGCAGACACTGGATCAGTGTGTATGATGAAAACATGCGTGAGCTTGAAAATGTGCCTATTTCCGTTTTGCCTTCAAAATCTGAACTGATGGATGTAACTTTCTTTCCCTCAGGAAGTGGCGCATGGCTGATTTACCAGTTTCAAAAGGAAAATATTGTCTATTGTGAGGCTGCTAAGGTAGAGGCCAACGGTCGTATTCTGGATGCTCCTAAACTGTTAGATACAACCATTATTGCCTATAAGGCTGATAACAGAATTTACAATACCCTCATTAATGCAGATGGCAGTAAAATCATGCTGTTTAAAATAAACAGAAAAGACAGGGCTTTGTACCATCTGGCCACCCGACTGTTTGATAATCAATTGATAGCGCTCAATTCAGGTATGGTGTCTATCCCAATAAATCCTGATGGCGATTATCTTACCGGGTATAGCCTCGATAATGACGGCAACCTGGTTTTCGTAAAATACAACCCGTATGAAAAGCGGCGAAATTGGCGCTGCTTCTTTGATGGTTAAGCCTTCGAACAAAGATGTAATTGAAGATCATTCATTGAATATCAATAACTTATACCTTGATGACCTTAAAGTAAAAATTGACAACACAAACAATAAATATCTTTTAGTATCTTTTTATTCCGAAAAGAAGAAAGGAAATCTTGCTGGATTATACACTTACGCCTGGGATAAGAAAAATAATTCTTTGCCTACGAAAAGACCAGTTCCTTAACAGAAGAAATGCTCAGAAAAGGAAAAGGCAAGTCAAAATCAAAATCAGCTTATAATGATTATTTCATTAACAATATTGTTCTCAATAATAATGGTGGGTTCACTGTAGGTGCAGAAGTGCTTTATGCGACCAACTATGGCGGCATGTATGACCGATGGGGTTATTGGGGATCTCCCTATTTTGGCGCACCTTACGGAGGCTTTTATGGAGGATGGTATGGCTGGGGCGGATGGTCGCCATGGAGCTACGGATGGGGACGCTTTGGTTATTGGTCGCCTTATTATTACTACTCCCCTTTCTTTTACCGTAGCTACTGGTGGGGCGATTATGGATATGGCGGCTCACAAAGATTTCACGCCGGTAATGTTGCCCTGTTTGCATTTGACAAAGACGGGAATAAAGAATGGGATAATGTTATCGTGAAATCACAAAGCAGTACTAATACAGATGCCACTATTTCTTACCTGATTTTAAATAAAGGCAGTGATTTACATGTCGTATTGAATAATTCGGTAAAATTTCCGATTTGGAAAATATTTCTGTAAACGGTGCAGGAAGTATTTATCAGGAAAATCCATTGCAGGCAAAAGATAAACATAGCGAGTTTATGCCCCGCTATGCAAAACAAATAAATGATAATGAAGTGATTATGCCTGTTTTGACAAAGAAAAATATACAATTTGCTAAGGTTAAATTATAAACTGATTTTTTTCAAATAAGTATATAAGGCTATTTTTGCCTGAAAAGGTCAGGTAAGTGATAGGTATATTTAAAAAAAAGAATCCCGGCAATGTGCTGATGCTGTTTGTCATCGGCGCTTTACTTAAAATACCGGTTTTTCTGGCAGCTGAAAAAATCATTGCAAACGACAATGACGGCATTCTTTACCAAAAATTAGTTAGGTTTTTGGAGCCTTTGGGCAATGCCTTCCCTGTTGTTTATGCACTGATAGCCTATTTGATTATCATTTTGGAAGCTATTATCCTGTCGCAGTTTATTAATGCCAACAGGCTGATGAAAAGGTCGAATTTTCTAGCAGGTCTGGCTTTTGTACTGATTACTTCCTTCTTGCCTGAGTTTAATTATTTATCATCCCAGCTCATAGCGTCACTTTTCTTTTTGCTCATTTTCGTTCAGATGTTCAAATCGCATAGCCAACAGTTGACAACCGGGGTATTTACAATAGCGGATTAACATTGGGTATCGCTGTGCTTCTTTTTTCCCTTCGCTATTCTTTCTTTTATGGATGTTTATAGCGCTTGTTTTGTTCAGGCCTTTTCAGTTAAAAGAGTGGATTTTGATGATTATGGGCCTTTAACGCCTTATTATTTTCTGGCATCCTATTTCTTTTTGACAGACCATTCCCTAAATACACTCTTGCCTCAGCTTCCGGTTGGCTTTAATAAGGAAGCTCCTTCAATATGGTTGGCAGGAACTTTCTTTCTGGTTCTAACTCCTTTATTAACAGGATTTTATTACAGCCAGTCACTTTCTAATCGTATGCTCATACATGCCAGAAAGGCGTGGACACTGTTTCTGATTTTTATACTTGTTTCCATAATTATTGTTTTCTTTAACCCTACCGCCGGTTACGAAAACTGGATAATGGTTTTATTGCCGGTGGCGGCATTTCATGGTTTTGGATATCTGAACAGTGACGTGAATATTTATCCTAAAATATCTTTTTGGCTGTCGGTGGCGTTTATTATTTTTTCACAGGTGTATATGAACATTCGTTGATTTCACAATTTGAATAATAACCGTCTTTGGCTTCGTTTCAGATGCCATACTATTTTCTAAAAATCTAAAAGATACTAAAACAAATTTTATTCTTCTTCTCCCTCAGCATATTCTCTTAAATACTCAAATTGAGCGCTAAGTTTCCCATTAAGTATAATAGTAGCCCGGTCAATGATTTCTGAGCCGCCTTCGGCAAGGTCTTCCAATACAAATTTAATCAATTGTTCTCCAAAGTACCTGCTGGCATCTCTGGGAAGCTCATTGGGCAGATTGCCTACCGCCATTATGTCAATTGAATTCTTCAGATAAGGTGGTGTTTTTTCAAAAGTATTTTGTCAATTCCATATATCGGGTCTTCTATGGTCTGACTATAAAGATTTATTGGCACCGAGCCCTCTCTGTCATCCGAAACGTCAGCAATTGTTTGTATAATAAAGTCCTCTGCCTGAATATCATCCTTTTCGAATAAACGAGGGATACGCTCATCCCAATATACTCCATTCAACAATATATCTGTTTGAGTGGTATAGGGTAAAAATTTACAACCGTATTCCTGTGGGTTTTCATGAAAATGCATTCGGCTATACTTTACTGTATTTCGGTGCATATAAAGTTCGACGCCTTTTAGCTGCGTATATACCGGGTAAGCAAAGCGCCTTATCAGATAATCATCAGGTTCTACTTCATGTATCCCCATCAGGTTCATAATCTCCAGCAAACCCTGAGCCACCCGGCCACTACCTGTAATGGCTATTTTTACATTAGGCAACCGAAGACCAAAGTAGGTGTGAATCAGTTCTTTGAAACTTCTTTGTTTGTACACCCGATCTAATTTGTACAATCCGGTTCTTTCGCCATAGGCCATCATCCCGTTGTGAGCGCCCACAATGCCGGCAAAAAAACCAAAGCCTATAATTCGCTGACCGTCATCATGCTCCAGACATTCATAATCAATTAATGTAATATTTTTTTGAATGATTGCTCTCAGAAGTTTACGATTATGTAGTTGTTGCTTTTTGGTATGGGAGAAAAACAGATAGGTTTTGTTTTCAATCAAATCATCAATGGGTACTTCCTTTATCCCAAGCAAAACATCGCATGAAGAAAGATCGTCACTCAAGGCTGCACCGGCTCTTTGGTACTCATCATCCGAGAAGCATCTTTTGGCTGATGGTTGTACCATTATTGTAATGTCATTTCTTTTTTTGAGCAACCATTTACACTGTTGCGGAGTGAGCGCTACCCTGTTGTCCTGAGGGATTTTTCCTTCTTTGATTAATCCTATTTTAAGCATCCGTATCATCATTTAAGCAAACAATTCGGCAAATTAATTGTATTTATAAAAAAATTCTTATGGCTCGCATTAAAAAACTGCTAATAAATATACTGAATTTTCTCAAGCCAAAAAAAAGTTGTTGCAAATAAAGTCTGTTAACGAAAAAATATTTGCATCAGATAGTGCTGTATTTCACTAAAACTTTGTAATATTGCACCCCCATAGCCCAGATGGCGGAATTGGTAGACGCGCCAGACTCAAAATCTGGTGTCCGCAAGGATGTGCAGGTTCGATTCCTGTTCTGGGCACAACACCGCTATTTTTAGCGGTTTTTTTATGCCTGAAAATCGCCTGAAAGCCTTGTAAATACTACATTCTTAAAAATTACTCCGATTTACGTTTACTCTCGTTTTCTTATTTGGCACAAAATTTTGTTCCACATACGTATTAAATTTAGCACACAACTATAAATTAATTTCATACCATATTACCAAAAATACTACCTTTGTAAACGAAAGTAAACAAAAGCTATATGAGTGTAATATTACGAAAATATAAGAATCCCAAAACAGGAACAATCCGATTACGGCTTGATATTTACCACAATGGACAAAGGTTTTTTGAAACATTGAAGCATTTGACCTTATCCAATCCGACCACACCAGCCGCCAGAGAGTTTAACAAGGAACTTTTGAGGCAAGCCGAAGCCATAAGAGTAGCGAGAGCCGCAGAATTAGAGGCGAATAATTACAGCCTCGTTTCTGATGCAGGACGTAAAACAGAGGTTTTAGTTTGGTTTGAATCGTATGTAGATAAATATAATAAGAAGGATAAACGGAATATGGCAGGCGCACTAAAGAGGTTTGAAGATTACCTGATAAGTGTTGGTAAAAGAAATTTAACGTTTGTGAACCTGACAGTTCCAATAATCGAAGGATTTATAGACAGGTTAAATGATACTTGCAGCGGGGAAGGTGCAAGCTCTTATTATAGCAGGTTTAAAAAAGCAATCCGGCAAGCCTATAAACACAGGTTAATGAAAGATAACATCTTTGATTTTTTTAAAAAAAAACCACAGGGCAAAGCGATTGAGAAGGATTTTTTAACAATGCCTGAAATTCAATTATTGGTAAAAACACCTATTGCATCAAATGAAGTTCGCAGGGCTGCAATATTCAGTTTAATGACAGGGCTTGCATGGATTGATGTAAAGGGGCTAACATGGGTAAATATTGATTTGGATAACAAACGGTTGAAAAAAGTTACACGTTCAAAAACGGCGGTTGAAGTAACCGTATCATTAAATGAAACAGCTATTGCCGTTATTGGTGAACCAAGCAAGCCTGATGACAAAGTATTTTGTTTAGGGAGTGCGAATGGTGCTAATAAAACATTAAAAGCATGGGTAAAACGAGCCGGAATAAATAAAGAAATAAAGGGATGGCATAATTTACGACATTCAGCCGGAACTAACCTTGCTATTGCAGGCGAAGATGTTCTGACTATTTCACGAATATTAGCACATACCAGCACCCAACACACGGCACGTTATGTGAAAACCGTTGAAGATATGCAACGCAAAGCAACCGATAAACTAAATATAGAGCTATGAACGAAAGCATAAAACTAATTCTAAAATGCTATGATGCAAATCCTATTGAAACAAGCAAAATAATAAATAATCTGAAACTAAAGTTTGAATTCAACGGCAATAATGACGGGGTTAATTTTATTAAAATAGTGGATTTGGCTATAAAAAACTTTGCAGAAAATAAAGAAAGAAAACGCATTGCAGAAATAACGGCAATAGGTGGATCAATCGAAAGTGCAAAGGTTATTGATCTTGCACATCAGATGCACACAACAGGCGAAATAAGTGAAGATACAGCCGTTAAAATGTTAGTCAATGCAGTTAATATAGAAATGATAAAACACTTTGAAACACCCTTTAAATTCGATGACGTGAAACTAAGAAACATTTGTGAAGGCTTAAAAATCGCAGGGTACATAACAAGTGTAAAAAGTTTCTATGACGGCCTGAAAGGTATAAAGCAAAGCCGTAATACATGGATAGAAAGTAAACAGATGCTTGTTTATTTTATTGAACAAATTCGTGAAGATGGTAAATGTAATTATGCAGAAATAAGTGCAAGCCTGAACATAGCAATAAAGGCTAATAATAAAAAATACGGCTACAATGAAATTGATACAATCATAAAACAGGCGATTATGATGTAAAACCTGAAAGCCTTACCAGCATTGCATTACAGCCGTAACAGGCGACCATGAGCGACTTAATAGATCGCTCTTTTCATTTGGATAAAGGTTGATTTTAAGTGCATTTTTACAGCGTTATAACAGTTGCGCAACTGATTTTCTAATCAGTAATTTTTTAAAAATGGATACAATTATTAAAAGAGTAGGCACTAAAGAAGATGCACTATCCTTAACAGGTTATAAAGAAAGTTATTTCGATAGATTAAACGCATCCGGCATTATACCCGGAGTGTCAAAACCTAATGGTAAAAAATGCTTTTACGACATGGCAGTTCTGCAAGATTGGTTATTAAGTAAACCGATGCAGACCATAGAGCAAGCGAAGCAAAAGGCGGCAAACCATATTTCAATTAATCCGTAAAAAATAACCTATGACAGAAAAAAAAGCCACCGGCGAAGGTGGCAAAAGTTCGAGTTTAGCACATGGCAAAGATACGGAATTAATTGATTTTGATTTAGAAGATTTTGAAGCAGAAACGGACAAATTAATTTCTGATTTATGCGAAGCCAAAGGTTTGTTTTTGGTTAAGAGCGCAAACAAATGGATGCAAGAAGCAAGCAGACGACCAATTCCAAAAATGGTATTCGATGCCTTTTGGTTTCAAGGCGAGGTTTGCATTTTATTTGCCGACACCAATTTAGGCAAATCAATTTTAGCAGTTCAGATTGGCGAAGCTATAAGTAAAGGATTTCCGATAAACGGTTTTAAAAACGAATCGAAAAACAGAAAGTTCTATATTTCGATTTTGAACTATCGGACAAACAATTTGAAAACCGATATTCTATTAATTACACCGCACCATGTTTTCGATGACAATTTCCAAAGAATAGAAATTAATCCAGATGCTACCGTTCCAGACGGCAGCACCTTTGAAGATTATTTAAATTTTCACTTGAAAAGTATCAAAGAAACAGGGCAAAGGTTTTGATTATAGATAACCTTACTTATCTAAAAAAATGAAACTGAAAAGGCTAAAGATGCTTTGCCTTTAATGAAGCATTTGAAAGCGTTGAAAGCGAAATATAACCTTTCTATTCTTGCACTTGCACACACTCCGAAGAGGGATTTGTCAAAGCCAATAAACAGAAACGATCTGCAAGGTAGTAAGATGCTGATAAACTTTACTGATAGTTGCTTTGCCATTGGCGAAAGCCACAGCGATAAGCATTTAAGGTATCTAAAGCAAATCAAAGCCAGAAACACGGAGATTTTATTTGATACCGAAAACGTGGTTTTATGCCAGATAACAAAGCCGGATAATTTTTTAGCATTTGAATTTATAGGTTATAGCGTGGAGAGCGAACATTTGAAAATTGTATCTGAAAACGATAATAATGTACTTGCCGCTAAAGTTTTGGAATTGAAGCAGCAAGGCAAAAGTTATCGTGAAATTGGTTTTGAATTAGGTATTTCTCACATGAAGGCAAAAAGATTATTAAGTAAACTGTAACAACTGTAACAACTGTAACAACTGTAACACCCTGTTACAAGTGTTACACCTGTTACACCTGTTACACCAAATAAAAAACGTATGAAAGAATATCAAAAACTTGAATTTGACAAAAAGCGTTTCAGGATAAAGCATTGTCCATGTGGAAAATCAAACAAAGATGGAAAATTTATTCCTTACAAAGGGCTTGATAATTGTGGATATTGCCACAGTTGCGGCAAGACGTTTTACCTGAATTGCAAAAAATGATAACATGAAGTTTGAAGCACAACCCAAACAAGTATCATGTATTAGTCCTGATTTAGTAGAAAAATCTTTGAAGGCAAGTAATAATTTTCTGATTTTCTTAAATAGCTTATTTGGTACTGATGCAACGGAGAGTTTAAAGGAACGGTATAAAATAGGCAGTTCAAAGCATTGGAACGGAGCGACTGTTTTTTGGCAGATTGACCATTTCGGGAAAGTGAGAACAGGTAAAATAATGCAATATGATGCCACCACAGGCAAGCGAGTAAAAGAACCTTACAGACTTATTCAGTGGGTGCATACAGCCTTAAATTTGAAGGATTTTAGCCTTTCTCAATGTTTGTTCGGGTTGCATTTCATCGCCGAAAATGGCAGCGAAAACAAGCCTATTGCCATCGTGGAAAGTGAAAAGACGGCTATCATTGCCAGCGTATTTCTACCAAAATATATTTGGATGGCAACAGGTGGCAAAGAAGGTTTGACAGCCGAAAGATTACAGCCTTTAGCAGGCAGGAAAGTTATTTTATTTCCTGATTTAAATGGTTTTGAATTATGGAAAGAAAAGGCAAAACATTTGATAAATGTTTCTGATATTACGGTATCGGATTATTTACAGAAAAGAGTTTCAGAAAGTGAAGTTAAACAAGGTTATGACCTTGCCGACTACCTTACTAATTTACCTCTGTATTATCCTAAAGAATGGAGCCAGCCACTACCAGCAAATAATGTTAATGATAGATGGAGATTGATTAATTCAATATGTAATCTGGAAACTGCAATCAATAGCGATGACGGCGAAACTGTACTAAAACAAATTGATAGGATTTATTCGTTCTTTCCTGATAAGGAAACTGATTTGCCGATTGACCTATTCCGGCAATATGCACCAAAGGCACTAAGTATTATATTAAATTAAATAAAGTAAACAATTAAAATTCAATTAAATGACAAACACAATTAGAACAGAAATCGAACAGCAGGCGGCATTTTATTCTAAAGCTAAAGAAGCCGAAAAAGTTTTGGGAGAGCTTCACCAGATTTTAACGGACGGCGGATATGATTTCAGCAGGCAATTTTGGACAAACGAAAATTTCAGAAATGGAGTGTTCGATGTTGCGCCAAATGGACTTTTAAAAATGAATGTTGAAAATGTGAAATTCATTGAAAACAATAATAAAAAACAAGGCAATGGCATTTAAAAAAGGTAATTCAGGCAATCCACAAGGCAGACCAGCAGGCACGGCGAATAAGACCACAGAGGCAATTAGAGCCACCGTAAATCAGTTTATAAGTGATAATTTGCCTAATATCCAGGCAGAATATAACAACCTTGAAAGCAAGGATAAACTTGAATTTCTAAACAAATTACTTGCCTACACTTTGCCTGGTTACAGGCTGTTCAAATGGATGCAACTATTCAGCCGCCGCCGATTGATGTTTCACAGCTTTCAAATAAGCAAGTCAAAGACCTTTTAAATGAAATAATATGCTAATATTAGACAGATGGCTACTAAATGCGCTTATTGATGGCAGGGCAACCAAACACGAAGCAAAAGCAATTTAAACGGTTTGAGGGTACAACGGCCAGCGACTTGCAAAAATGCTATTGACAGCGAAGCAGGTTTTATCGCAAATGAAGATGACTTTACCAGCGAACAGAGAGAAGTTTTTCTTTGATTATCTATTAAAACTAAAATCAGAGATTGAGGCCAAAGAAAGCGTGAAATATTGACAAAGAAAGGGAGGGATAATGCTATATTTAGAGGCAATCAATATAAAAGTGGTGGTTTATCAAATAATGATAATTCACCAAAACACAACACCCAAAAAGAAAGGCTTTGACTTTATCAATAAATGATAAAGTCGACACTCAAAAAGTAGTTTTTTTAACCGTCCTAAATGGGCGGTTTTTTTATGCCTTATTTTGAAGATGTTCCATAAATGTTCCATAACCATAAAATAAAAAGGCAGCTACTTTGTTGTAACTGCCTGATTTTAAGTGTGATCCGGATTGGATTCGAACCAATGACCTACTGCTTAGAAGGCAGTTGCTCTATCCAACTGAGCTACCGGACCATCGTTTCAGAGAAAAGATTTTTACCAAAATCCTTCAATCCTCAACTTATTTGGGCTGCAAATATAGAGTATTTTAATAAAAATGAGATGCAATTTTATTGGAAACTATTTTTTAGAGTATGCCAGAGTTTTACGCTAATATTTTGTAAATTAGCACTGAGGTTTACTTTTAAACTGAGAGTTTACTCTAAAATATTTGCGATGCTCGACCTACTACTTTCTATACCATTGATAATAGCCTTTGGCTACCTGTTTCTCCTTTTGCTCCGACTGGGGGCTAAATTAGTATTATTTTTGCTGCCATTCCTTTCGTCCTTTATACCAATTACTCAAAGTGCAACAAACTCACCCAACGGTTATGGGCCATGACGGGAGTGGCTTACATTATCTTTATAATCATCAGGATGATTCTTTCTTCTGCATAGATCGAAGTTCATTATACCGCATTGCCCATTCATCATTGCTGAGGACATCTGTATTCCACGCATATTGGAACTTCTACTATTTACTACCTTTCCAAAAACAATGCCCACTTTAAAAATGCCCTTCTCTACATTTACTAAACCTGCTGACACATTGCTTACAGCAGCAATAACCCTGTTTTCGTTTTGAACGCCAAAATTTATATTGTAATTGAGATTATTACTCATAACTTTGTATCAGTAAATAACAGGATTAAATGAATATCTTTGGATTTATTGTTATCGTTGCATTAGCTGTAGGATTTTGCTCTTTAATTGTAGAGTTGATCAAGTCAGGTATTGACGCGTATTAGCTTTTCGTTCACTATCCCTAATCCACTCCAACTCTTTATATCGCATTGCCCACGCTTCATCACTCAGGCTGTCGGGGTCGGCTATGTGCATATAATACCGCAGATGGGCATTAGTTATACGCAGCCAGTCGCCATTTTTTACCTACGCCAGATACACGAAACCCACGCTGCGCTCAACCGCACCACACTACCGGCTACAGACGGCTTCTGGAACAGCTACTACCCACCCAACGGATGGAACTGCCGGTGTACCGTGCAGGAAGTGCTGCCCGGCCGGTTCGACAGAAGTAACAGTGCCGAAGCCCAAACAAAAGCAGACAAAGCCACTACCCAACTTGACAAAAACGGCAAAAACAAGCTGGCAATGTTTCGGTACAACCCCGGCAAGCAGGGCGTTATCTTTCCGCCGGGGCACCCTTACTATGCACAGCATTGCGGTAGTAAACTAAACGTGAGCGGCAACATTGTGCTGACTCAAATAGTACTGGCTAACGAAAGAGAAAAATGCGAATGGCAAAAAGAGTTGAAGGATGAAAAGTATGTAAATTATAATGCGAAAGATACAAAGAAATGGGCGAAAACGAATTTGAGAAAGACCCTCTTCCAGCATACCGATTTAGGACAAATAAAACTAACGGGAGGAAGTATAGAAGAATTTTCAAACCAGCCTTTTTATGCGCCTGGTTTAAAACGTATTGTTTTGGAAAATCTTCAATCATTTCTTAACAATGCAGAATACAAGGGAACTCGTGAAACGAGGAAAGGGTTTATAACTCATTCGCACATCTTAGAAATAGAAGTGGATAATACAAAAAGTTGGTTAGTGGTGCGAGAAAACAAGATTGGCGAAAAAGTATTATACAGCATCTCAGATAAAGAAGCTATACTTATTGGACTAAAAAAAGAAAGCCGGTAACTTCAAATCCCGAAATACATATCGGGCAGGAGTACACCGGCATCACAAATATACAACATAAATTCAATCTCATGAACAAATCTTTCGATATTTTTTTTCTTCCTGCATTATTAACAAGCAAGGTCAAAGGCGAAGGCTGGCATTATTATTGTACCTTAGTATTAAAAATAAGTTTTATCTAAAATGGAGTACTGTATGAAGATTGTTACTGAAATCAATAAGCGGGTCTTGTTTTTATTAATATTATTTTTCAGCCTTACTATTTTTTCCTGCGAAAAACCGACAAATACCATACCTCCGGATTCCGGTCAACCTTCTAATTTACCCGAAAGAATAATAAAGGATACGTCTTACGGGCCCGAAGCCAGAAATAAAATGGATATTTATTTACCTGCAGGCAGAACCGGTATTACAAGTGTGATTGTAATGCTACATGGAGGAGGATGGACGGCGGGTGATAAAAACGAAATGAATTTTCTCGTGGATCGTTTTCGTGCCAAGTGGCCACAGGTTGCTATCATAAATATGAATTATCGCTATGCAAATGGTTCAACAGTAGTTTGCAATACGATACTCAGCGATATAAGAAAGGCAATTGAACTGGTGGTAAATAATAAAAAAACATTTCAGGTATCCGATAAGGTGGCTTTGTTAGGTGGTAGTGCAGGGGCGCATCTGGCGCTACAGTATGCTTACACTCAGAATCAGGATGGAAGAATAAAGTGTGTGGCGGATCTGTTCGGACCGTCTGTTTTGAATGATTGGCAGTTGTATAACTCTGTGTTCCCCCTGAATTATAAGGAACTAATGAAAAATATTAATGGGAAAGAATGGGATGAAGCATTGTATAAAAGCAATAGTCCGTTTTCAAGAGCGCAGGCTACCTCACCGCCTACCATTATTTTTCATGGCACATTGGATATTGTAGTCCCGATTTATCAAAGTCAGTGGCTAAGAGGCAAGCTGAATGAACTAAAGGCGCCTAATGAATATTATGAATATGTGGATTTTCACGGATTTAATAATGATAATTATACTGACTGCGTTGAAAAGACAATTATATTTTTAAAAAGTATATGAACAATTAATTTGACTTTAAAATTTAATTAGCGAGGAAAGGAATCAAAGACACGATATTAAAAAAATTTTGTCTGAAAAAAAATGAATTATATATTTGCTGCTGATGAAAGGAAATTTAAATACTATTTGGTGGTGGCGTACAAACTCTTTTGGGGTTGTGTAATGCTATTATCAACTGGTTGATAAAGATATATTCAAACCCCGGTTTAGCCGGGGTTTTTTAATGATAAAACAAAGACAAAAATGATAAAGATTACTACAGAAGTAACCTCTATGCTGGCAGATATTTACACTCCGGTAGGTATCTATTTGAGATTGAGGGATGTATTCAGAGATACCATTTTGCTGGAGAGTACCGATAATCATGCGGCAGACAAAAGCTGGTCATTTATTGCCGTCAATGCCATTGCAGGCGTGGAAATTATATCAGATGACTCTGTTGAATTAAAACTCCCGGGGCAGACTGCAGAGCGTATTGAATTGATAGTAATCAATCTATAGCTACAGTGCTGAATGATTTCTTAAACCGGTTTGAAGTAAACGGCTCAGATAATAAGATTGCACGCTTTGCTCAGGGATTGTACGGATATACATCCTATGAATCCATTCAGTTTTTTGAAACGGTTCCTGCTGCCGACTTTAGGACCGGAAAAGATGCTATTCCGCTGATGCGCTACCGGCTATATCAATATGTAATTGCAATCAATCATTTTAAAAACGAATTATTTATTTGTGAAAATAAGTTTGACCATATTAAAAGCAATATTGAAGGGCTTGTGTCATTAATAAGCAGCAAGGATGTGCCTGTTTATCCTTTTAAAACTATTAAGGCGGAAGAGTCTAACATGACTGATGAAGATTATATAAAAATGGTAAAGCAGGGAATAGCCCATTGTCACAGAGGAGATGTTTTTCAGATTGTGCTAAGCCGCCGGTTTGAACAGCGTTTTATTGGCGATGAGTTTAATGTTTACAGGGCTTTGCGCAATATTAACCCTTCGCCTTACTTATTTTTCTTTGATTATGGCGATTATAAATTGTTGGGTTCGTCTCCTGAATCACAACTAATCATTGAGGATGGTAAAGCGATTGTGCATCCTATTGCCGGAACAGTGAGGAGAAGTGGCGATGATAAAATTGATGCACAACAGACCATTCGTTTGCAAAACGATCCCAAAGAAAATGCAGAGCATGTAATGTTGGTGGATTTAGCCCGCAACGATTTGAGCCGTGGTTGCATTGAGGTGAGGGTGAGTCATTTCAGAGATATACATTACTATTCTCACGTTATCCATTTGGTGAGTGAAGTAACGGGAAATGTAAATGATGATGTAAGTTCTTATGAGCTTTTCGGTAAGACGTTCCCTGCAGGGACTTTGAGCGGAGCTCCTAAGATAAAAGCGATGGAATTGATCAATGCGCTGGAGCCTACGCCCAGAGGCTATTATGCCGGAGCAGTCGGTTTTATGGGTTTTGATGGCAGTTGTAATCAGGCCATTATGATTCGCACATTTCTCAGTAAGGATAACCGACTGATTTCACAGGCGGGTGCCGGAGTAGTGGCAGCTAGTATCCCTGCAAATGAATTGCAGGAGGTAAATAACAAATTAGGTGCATTAAAGAAAGCTTTGATTGCTGCAGAACATATTCAATAATTACAAATTTTTAAATTACAATAAAAAATAATGAAACTTTTAGTTTTCGATAATTACGATTCTTTTACATATAACCTTGTGCAATTAGTTGAAAAAATTTTAAATCAGAAAGTAGCTGTTGCCCGAAATGACAAAATCTCGCTGGAAGAAATTGGTAAATATGACAAAATTATTTTGTCGCCCGGTCCTGGTATTCCGGTTGAAGCCGGATTGTTATTACCTCTGATAAAACAGTATGCGGCTACAAAATCAATTCTCGGTGTATGTCTGGGGCATCAGGCAATTGGCGAAGCATTTGGTGGTACATTGATAAATCTCAGTAATGTTTATCATGGAGTGGCTACTAATTGTAGAATTGTAAAACAAGATAATCATCTTTTTAAAGGTATTAATGGTGGACTGGAAATCGGCAGGTATCACTCATGGGTCGTAAGTAATGAAAATTTTCCAGAAGAACTTGAAATTACTGCTGTTGACAATGATGATATGATAATGGCATTAAGACACAAAAATTTTGATGTTCGCGGTGTACAGTTTCATCCGGAAAGTATCCTTACGCCTCTTGGTGAGCAAATCCTGCGTAACTGGCTTTATGAATAATAAAAATTGAAAGTTAATGAAAAAGATTTTAAGTATATTATTTGAACACAAAGCACTCGACCGGCAGACCGCTAAAGAAGTGCTGGTCAATATCGGGAAAGGCATTTACAATGATCATGAGATTACAGCATTTATGACTGTGTTTCTGATGCGAAGCATTACATTGCAGGAACTTCAGGGTTTTCAGGATGCATTGCTTGATCTGTGTTTTCGGGTGCATTTTGAAGGAATAAATACCATTGATATTGTGGGTACCGGCGGTGATGGTAAAAGCACTTTCAATATTTCTACTTTATCTTGTTTTATTGTTGCTGGCACAGGCCATAAAGTAACCAAACATGGTAACTATGGCGCTTCTACTATTAGCGGCGCTTCCAATGTGATGCAGGCGCTGGGATATAAGTTTAAAAACAATAATGAGGAATTATTGAAGGAGTTGGAACTGGCCAATATTTGTTTCATGCATGCTCCATTGTTTCATCCTGCCTTAAAAAATGTGGCAGCTATCAGGAAGAATTTGGGTATCAGAACATTTTTTAATATGCTTGGTCCATTGGTTAATCCTGCTTTGCCTTCATTTAGTATTATTGGCGTGTATAATCTTGAAATGGCACGGCTATATAATTATCTGATGCAACAAACGCCGGACAGATTTGCTATTATTCATGCTTTGGATGGATATGATGAAATCTCACTGACAGGTGATACAAAGATAATTACAAGAGATGGTGAAAAATATTCTCCGCAATTGAGCTGGGTGGTATGGAAATAAAACCTGAAAGCATCACCGGTGGCGAATCTGTGGAAGATGCCACACGAATTTTTACAAATATATTGATCGGGAAAGGAACGCGCGAGCAGGAAGCTGTTGTTCTTGCCAATGCAGCAACGGCGTTGAATGTTACAGGCCGCTACCGGTCTTATGAAGGATCATTTGCGGCGGCAAAAGAAAGCCTTCAATCGGGCAAAGCCTTTGATAGTTTACAAAAATTAATCGCAGTGCAATCCTGACCTCATGAATATTTTAGATATAATTGTTGCCCATAAGTTAAAGGAGATTGAAAGAAGAAAGAAACAAACCTCGATATTGGAATTAGAAAAAAGATCAAATTTTTCAATTCCGGTCAGGTCTTTATCTGCTTCATTAAATAGCGCAGATGGTTTGGGTATAATAGCTGAGTTTAAAAGAAAATCCCCATCCATGGGATTTATTAAACAGGATGCTGACGTGGCAAAAATTACCGATGCATATACTAGTTATGGCGCTGCTTGTTTAAGTATATTGACAGATATTGATTTCTTTGGAGGTAGCGATCAGGACTTGCTTACTGCACGAGAAAATGATATACCCATACTCAGAAAAGACTTTGTGGTGGACGAATATCAGCTTGTTGAGGCAAAGTCTCTTGGCGCTGATGTGATTTTATTAATAGCAGCCTGCCTGACACCGGAGCAGGTGAAAAAATTGTCCTTCATGGCTGCTTCTTTAGGGTTGGAAGTTATCCTGGAGTTGCACTCCGAAGATGAATTAGTACATATTTGTGACAAAGTGAAAATTGTAGGAGTGAATAACCGAGATTTAAAAACTTTCAAAGTGGATATTAAAAGAAGTTTGAAAATGGCTGAAAAAATTCCTAATGATAAAATTAAAATTGCCGAGAGCGGAATAAATGCTGTAGATGATATTCTGATTTTTCGTAATAACGGATTTAAAGGCTTTTTGGTTGGAGAGCATTTTATGAAACAATCAGATACAGGGTTGTATTTTAAAAATTTTGTTGAAGAACTAAAATCCAGGATTTGAAAGCCTTAAAAATAAAAGTCTGTGGTATTACTCAATTCTCTCAGGTACAGGAGTTGGCTGAGGCAGGGGTTGATTATGCAGGATTAATTTTCTATGAAAAATCACCAAGATTTATTGCAAACAAAATTTCTCCTGATATTTTAAAGAAGTATAAAAGAATTATTAAAGTAGGTGTTTTTGTAAATGAGGAAATTGATAATGTTCTTCAAATATCGGAAGCATTCGGATTGGATATGGTACAGCTTCATGGCGATGAATCTCCCGAATATTGTGAAATATTATCTACGAAACTGCCTGTTACCAAGGTTTTCAGAGTATCAGGGAATGAAAACCTGAACCAATTAGTTTTTCCTTATCATCAAAATGTAAATCATTTCTTATTTGACACAAAAGCCAAAGACTATGGAGGCACCGGTTTGAAATTTGATTGGAGTAGTCTTAAAGAGTTTGATCATCCAACACCATTTTTCCTTAGCGGCGGAATTGGACCTGGGGATATTTTTCTCATTAAAGATATTGTAAATGAAGGAAATGCTGACAATTTTCATGCAGTGGATTTGAACAGTAAATTTGAAACAGAGCGGGGGATAAAGGATATTGAGCTACTGAGAAAATTTATAGAAGATGTTAAGAGTTTATAGCTACCAGTCAATAAATGTATAAGCGAATATTTTGTAAAAATAAATGAAGGTTGTATTTGTAAAGAGTGTTAACTTTATAGATTAAATTCTTACAATCAAAATATTCTCTCAATGGCTTCAGAACAAATGCCTAACATAGCAAATGAATCTTTTAACAAAAGGGGAGGTACTTTGTCTCAGCGTCTTTATTCATTAGATGCAATGCGTGGTTTTGATATGCTGATGATCATTGGACTCGATAATTTTTTTCACAAATTGGCGAAAGCATCTCCAACACCCTTCTGGACAGCATTATCCGATCAGTTTCATCATCCGGCATGGAACGGATTTCATTTTTACGATCTCATATTCCCTTTGTTTTTATTTATAGCCGGTGTGGCTACTCCTTATTCTATAGAAAACAGACTGAAAAAAGGCAGTACAAAAAGTCAGTTGCTGAAACATGTTATTCAAAGAGGGTTAATATTAGTTTTGTTAGGTATTATTTATAATAATGGATTACAAATTAAGCCATTGTTCGAGATTAGGTTTGGTAGTGTGTTGGGAAGAATAGGTCTTGCTTATATGTTTGCTAATATTATTTATTTATACACTAAACAAAGGGGCCAGATTATTTGGTTTACAATTTTATTAATAGGTTATTGGTTATTACTTAAGTTCACATCGGCACCCGGTTTTCAGGCTGGCAATCTTACAATGGAAGGAAATTTTACTTCCTATTTTGACCGACTTTTTTTACCGGGAAAATTATATGAAACCATCCACGACCCTGAAGGAATTCTTGCCACCGTGCCTGCTATAGGAACAGGGCTAATGGGCATCCTTACCGGTAATTTTTTAAAAGGAGAGAAATATGCTCCTATTCGTAAAACAGTTATACTAACAGCAGCAGGAATGATTTCATTGGTGTTTTCGCTTCTATGGAATCTTGATTTTCCGATCAATAAAAATTTATGGACTAGTTCCTTTGTACTATGTACAGGTGGTTTCAGCCTATTGCTGTTAGCATTGTTTTACTATATTGTTGATGTACGAGGCTTTCAAAAATGGGCTTTCCCTTTGAAAGTTATTGGCATGAATTCTATTTTGATATATCTGGTTGGTGAGTTTATCAGTTGGAAATACACGAATGAGGCGTTTTTCAAGTGGCTGGGCCAATTAGTTGGGGAACAATATGGCCCCGTAGTATTGGCGGCTACGGTCATATTTATTCAATGGGCATTTTTATATTTTCTGTATAAGAAAAAAATATTTCTGAAAGTCTGAATATTATTAGAATATTGATAAACAGGTAATATTTAAATGAAATATTTCTGTTAACTTACTATTAATTTGTCTAAATAAATTTCTGTTTTATTGTTAATTAAAACAGTGTACCTTGCAGCCGCTATGAGTTTAACAAAAAGACAGATGCAGTTTTATGCTCTTGCATTTCTCAAGCACGACTTCAGGGCCAGTATTACTGTGTTTTTTGTTGCCCTTCCGCTTTGTCTGGGTATTTCGATGGCTTCTGGTGCGCCAGTGTATTCCGGAATTATTGCTGGAATTATTGGTGGAATTGCAGTCTCAATTCTCAGCAAATCTCAGTTGAGTGTGAGCGGTCCTGCTGCCGGTCTTACCGCAATTTGTGCTACGGCTATTTCTGAGTTGGGCGCTTTTGAGATATTTCTTTTGTCAGTATCGGTAGCAGGAATTCTTCAAATATTGGTGGGAATTTTTAAATTAGCTGGTTTTACGCACTTTATACCATCCGCTGTAATTAAAGGTATGTTGGCCGCCATTGGCGTGATTTTAATTTCCAAGCAAATTCCCTTGCTGATTGGTTATGATGAGCCTGATTTTTACTCTAATACCTTGTTTAATATAATTACTTTAAATCACAGCTATCAGCACATTCATGACCTATATGACAAAATCTCTTTAGCAGCAATTTTTCTTGTAATAGTATCATTTTTCGTGGTTTATGTTTGGGATAAATTTCTAAGAAACAAAATACCTTTTTTGCCGTCTTCTTTTGTGGTGGTATTGGCGGGTGTTTTGCTGGCTATTCTTTTTGAACGTTTTATTCCTTCTTTTCAATTACAAAAAAGCCAGTTTGTAAATATTCCCGAAAGCATTTTTTCTAATGTGAAATTCCCCGAATTTTCTGCTTTGTGGAAAAATTCGGAAATCTGGAAAAATGGTGTGATTATCTGTTTTGTAGCCAGCTTAGAAACCTTGCTGAGTACGGAAGCGATTGATAAAATTGATCCTTATAACCGTATTACGCCACAAAACAGAGAAATGATTGCACAGGGAACCGGTAATTTCCTGAGCGGTTTATTTGGTGGCTTACCGATTACAGCAGTAATTGTAAGAAGCTCGGCCAATGCCGAAGCGGGTGCACGCACCAAATTTTCTTCTTTTACGCATGGTTTATGGTTGCTATTGGTCGTATTGTTTGGAGTACCGATTGTAAATATGATTCCTTACTGTGTATTGGCTGCCATTCTTATCAAAACTGGTTATGGATTGGCAAAGCCAAAAATGATTTATGCTGTGTATAGGCAGGGGAGGGAGCAGTTTATGCCATTTATTGTTACATTGGTCTCCATTCTTTTTACCGATCTGCTAATTGGTGTATTGATAGGTATGATATATGCCATTTATTTTATTATCAAACATACCTATCGTGGCGGATTTGTATTAAGACGTGGCAAAAGAGGCGAAAATTATCATTATGTTATTGATCTTGCCATCAATGTTAGTTTTTTGAACAAAGGCAGAATTATAGAATTGTTGGATGAAATTCCTCCAAATTCAGAAGTGGAAATTTCCGGCTCCGACAGTGTATATATTGATCAGGACGTTCTGGAGGTAATACAGGAATTTAAACAAAAAGCACACCACAAAAAAATTCAACTTAAACTAAAAGATATTCCAAAAGTGGAAACAATAGCGTTGCACTAAGCTCATTTGGCTCTCGTGTAAGTACGGGTTTTACTTAAAAAATACTTGTATCCTGTTACATTCAGTGTGTTTATATCCTTTAGGTTGGCAGTAGCTTTTACCCAACCACCATTACTTGGCGAATAATGGTGGCCACCACTATATTCTCCGTTTTTGAAGGTCAGTCCTTTGATGACCACCATTTCCATTTTATATTCCTCGTCATTTGCTTTCTTTAGCCAGCTTATTTTGACATAATAAGTTCCGTTTCCTGCTTTTGTAAACAGAATTTTTCGGTCTTTATCTGCATTCAGCCATTCTCCCACAATATCATCTGCTTAGGATTGTGCTTTGGTAACAGAAATATTTAAATATAGTGAACCAATTGAGAAGAAAAAAAATAGATAAATTTGTTCCATAAGATGTTAAGTATTACTTTTTTATGTGTAAATGAATCGTTCTCTATTTTTTAATAAAATGATAAAATGGAGATAATTTTAGTCTTTGTAATAAAAATTTTAACAAGAATAAATTACACAATTCAACTTAAAATTATACATTCGTGTACTTGATACACATTATGAAAAGGATTTTTTTGCCATTATTATTGATATTGATCGGTTTTTCCCTGTCATTTTGTAAAAAGGAAAATCCTCCAAAGCCTACTGTTGAACCTCCGGTTACGCCACCTGTAACACCTCCCGGAGGAGATACGCCTGTTTTGACGGGGCTGGTAACAACCAATAAATTGTTTCCCTCAGCAGATGAAAATTTTACGCTCACATTTGATCCTACTAAAGGAGACGGAGGTCTTTCAGGATTTACCGGAGATGTGTATATCCATACGGGTGTAATCACCAATTTGAGTATTAATTCTCCTTCAAATTGGAGATATGTTAAAAGTGACTGGAATACCAATATTTCTACAGCTAAGATGACCCGGCAATCCAACGGAAAATATACGATTGATATCAACCCACACAGTTATTATGGAGTTCCTTCGGGTGAATCCATTTTGAAATTAGCGATAATTTTTCGAAATGTCGATGGTAGCCTGTCGGGAAGAAATAAAGACGGGTCGGATATTTTTTTACAAATTTTTCCTTCCAATACTTTAAATGTACGGTTTACCGAACCTGAAATGGAACCATTATTCAACCCCAAACCTGTGTTGAACAGTAATATTGCCGGACAGGAAATAAATGTAACAGCTTATGCTTCTCAGACAACCAATCTGACCCTCTCGTTAAATGGATCTTCATTTGCCACAGCGAATAGTGCTACAAAAGTTACCGGAAAAGTGACTACAACCAACGGATTGCAAAACATTAAAGTAAGCGCCAACAACGGAGCTGCTGAAAATTTATTTTCGTTTTTTGTAGCCGGAACTGTGCAGACGGCGCCACTTCCTTCGGGAGCCAAGCCATCCGGCGTAACCTTTATCAATGGTGGGGCTTCTGCTGTTTTTGCATTGTATGCTCCTCAGAAATCTTTTGTCAATATTATAGGGGATTTCAACGGCTGGCAGCCTGATAATGCATCCATCATGAAGCGAACACCTGATGGAAACACATGGTGGGTACAGATTGAAAACCTTGACCCCAACAAAGATTATACCTATCAATTTTTGGTGGATGGTAATATGAAAATTGCAGATCCTTATAGTGAAAAAATTTTAGACCCGCAATTTGATTCTTTTATTCCGGCCGGGAATAATTCAGGCTTTGGAACTTACCCTGTCGGAAAAACAACAGGCATTGTCAGTTGGATGAAGGCTAATCAAAGTGTGTATGGTTGGAAAAATTCAGGCTTTATTTGTCCTGCAAAAAATGATTTGGTGATATATGAATTGCTGCTTCGGGATTTCATGGCTGCAAATAATTATACGACTTTGAAAGACACAGTTAATTATTTGAAAAATCTGGGTGTTAATGCGGTTGAATTATTACCCGTTAATGAGTTTGAAGGGAATTTGAGCTGGGGTTATAACCCTGATTTTTATTTTGCGCCCGATAAATTCTACGGTAGTAAACAGACGTTGCAGGCATTTATTGATGAATGTCATTCTAAAGGAATTGCCGTTATTTTAGATATGGTACTCAATCATTCTACCGGCCTCTCGCCGATGGCCCAGTTGTATTGGGATAATGTAAATAATCGCCCGGCAGCCAATAACCCCTGGTATAATGCAGTGAGTCCACATCCTTTGAATTTTGGCCCCGATTTTAATCATGAAAGTCCGGCCACTAAGCAATTTGTGAAAGATGTAGTAAAATTCTGGATGCAGGAATACAGAATTGATGGTTTTCGGTTTGACCTGTCCAAAGGGTTTACACAAAAAAATACCGGCACGGATATGAACCTGTGGAGTCAATTTGATCAAAGCCGCATTAATATCTGGAAAGATTACAATAACTATATCAAATCTATTGACAACAATAACTTTTATGTAATTCTTGAACACTTTGCAGAGGCTTCAGAGGAAAAGGTATTGGCAGAAGAAGGGATGATGCTTTGGAACAATCTGAATTATAATTTCAATGAAGCGGCTATGGGATGGCTGCCTACGTCAAACTTCAAAGGCGCTTTTTATCAAGAGCATGGATTTTCTACAATGGATGGTTTGGTTACCTATATGGAAAGCCATGATGAAGAAAGAATCATGTATAAAAATCTTACTTATGGCAATACCGGTGTTAAAGGAAACCTAGTGAATTCATTACTAAGAACAGAAGCCGCAGCGGCGTTTCTGTTTTCTATTCCCGGTCCTAAAATGATCTGGCAGTTTGGAGAATTAGGATATGACGTTTCAATTGACTATAATGGAAGAGTGGGAGAGAAGCCGCTTCATTGGGAATACAATACAAACCCTGACAGGCTGCGATTGAAAAATGCTTTTACGAAGTTTATCAATCTGAAAAAGAAAAATACTGTTTTTCAGGCTACCAATGTTTTGTACAGTTTAGGTGGCGGTATAAAATATATTCGACTTATCAACGGAAGCCAAACTGTGGTTGTCATTGGCAATTTTGATATCACTAATCAGAATTTGGGTGTGCCGTTTGATACATCGGGTAGCTGGTATGATGCAAAATATGGCAGCGGTAATACGCCTGTCAGTTTTGCAACATTACTGGCTCCGGGAGAATACCATATTTATTCAAAAACGATATTGAATGAGTAAGAACGCAAACAGATAGAAGTTTTGCGTAAAAGGGTAATTAATTGATGATAAAAATGGACTAGAAGAAATGAAAAGAAGCAGTATCAACTTCCCTGAAACTTTTTCTTCATAAAGCCCATATAAGATATTCTTTCGGTTTTACTTTGTAACCAAAAGTAATAATTGAAGTAAAGAAAATATTGCTTTTTTACAGCGTCATGCGTATAGGCTTCCATTTTTTCTAAAAAGTCTAAAACGACTTTTGGATAGGTAGCAGGGTTGTTTTGAATGGAAAACTTTTTTAAAAAGAGCATCAATTCCTTTTCAAACGGCCTTCGTGTTTTAATCTTATGTAATTGCTGGTAAGCCGCATCAATATTGATGTACAGCCTGTACCAGTCTTTAAGCTCATACATTATTAACAAATGAAAAATTAAACTGAAATAATAAATATCTAACCTGAGTTTAGATTGATTTAATTCTTTTAACTGATACATTAATTCATCGGCTCGCGCAAAATCTTCAAGTACAAAATAGGAGATACATTCTGTGGTGTAAAAGGTCATTACTTCATTGATTGTAAAATATTTCATAGATTGTGCAAGTGTATTTTTATTGCTTTTCAGATAGTTCTTCAGTTTGTCATAAACTGCGGTTTTATGATATATTTTTATCTGAGTATTGTAAGCAATAATCTTCCATCTTTGTTTGTCTTCGGTACAAAGAGTGTCTGAAATTTTCTCAAAGAATTGAAAATGCCGGACTGCAGATATTGTCTTATTTTGCCTGAAGTCGATATAAAAAACAATTGATGCACTCTCTAAAAACAACAACGGAAAAATAGGAGCCAAATGCTGATGATTACTCCAGCTCTCAATTATAGAGGGAATAAGGCTTGGCTCAATTTCTCCCATACCTAAATAGAAGGTAAGTGCCAGGCTGGTATCATATTGGATATTAAGAACAGGCTGCTGAATTTTTTCCTTTTCAATTTCCTTCAATGTTGAGGCTATTTCCTTTAACCCTTTAAATTCATCGCCCTCTATGCGGTTATTGCTTTCTCCTTTCAGCAGCAATAGTTTTCTGAAAAGTTTGGAAAGTTTTTCAAAGGTATTAAAGTCTTCTAAACTTTTTTCAATCAGTATTTCCTGTTGTATCAGCTTCTCCTTATATTTTCTATCATCGCTGTATAAAAGAAGCCGGTATTCCTGTTTTAATACAGAATGATAATAAATAAAATTCTGCTCAGATATAGAATCCTGTTTCAGTATTTTAATATAGGATGTCGCTGTTTTAAATAGTTGATTTTTGATTAAATAAATCAATTTTTCGATTGTAATAAATTTATCTTTTTCGTTTTTACACTGAACAGCAATGCTTAAAGTATTTTCAAACAATTTCCTTTTTACTGTGGAGTATTGTGAAGCGGACTTGATTTTAAGTTGTTTTTTAATATCTTCTTCATCAGAAAATCCAGCGCTTTCAATTATATCAAATAATTTTTGCTCGAGTGTTTTTTCTTGTTCTTTTTCATTGTCGAATTTTTGGCAATAGAGGCGCTTTTGATCTGCATCAAGCGTTTCAATCAGTCGAAAGAGCTCTGTTTTGCTTTCCTGAAATATCATGGTTAAATGAAAAAATTACTTTTCAATAATTAATAAATATCTGAATATCAATTAAATATATAATATACCTGTAAAATATGACCTAATTAAGTTATAAATTTAATAAAATAATTCAATTGTTTCCGGCTTTGGTGAAAACTATCTTTGAGTTAGAAAAGCAGAAAAAAGAAACAGGTCTGTTTGAACCGTTAAAAATTGTCTTACTAAACATTTAAATAAACTAAATATGCAACATAAGTTAGAATTTAGGTTTGATTACAAAAAGGATCGTTACCTCCAATTTTTAAAAATTTTCTTTTTTAGTAACCTTGCCGTTTTGTTTTTTCTTCTCATTTATATAATCATTGAATTTTTGAAATTCTGAAAAAAGGAAAATTAATATTGAAATACAAATAAATTCTAAATTTTGATTGTTTTATTTTCTGAACCTCAGTTCCTTTTTATAAATATTTTATTCAGTACTTTGCATTGGATGTGTTGAAAAAAAATATTTAAAATGAATGAACTTGAATTATTAGCCGCAGTTTCCAGATTATACGGTGCAGATAAAAACTATGTTATTGCCGGAGGCGGTAATACATCTTATAAAGATGATAATAAAATCCGGGTAAAAGCCAGTGGTACTTCATTGGCGACTTTGCAGGTCGGTGACTTGGCGATATTAGACAGAGAGAAATTGAAAGTAATTTCTGAAAAAAAATATAGTGAAGATACCAATTTGCGCGAAGAACAGGTGAAGCAGGACTTGGCAAAAGCAACAATTACAAAAGAGAAAAGACCTTCTGTAGAAACCTCCATTCATAATGTGATTAATTATCCTTTTATTGTACACCTGCATCCTACAATAGTGAACGGATTGATGTGTGCAAATGATGTAGTAAAGAAACTGCATGAATTATTTGGTAAAAATGCTTTCTTAATCCCTTACACCGACCCTGGTTATGTTTTGTTTAAAAAAATAGAGGAAGAAATTGAAGAATATAGAAAACAATTCAACACACATCCTCAGGTAATTTGGTTGCAGAATCATGGAATTTTTGTTGGTGCAGATACAACAGAAGAGATTAAAAATATCTATGCCGATATTTTAGAAAAAATAAAGGGAAATATCCTTTCAAGTATTGAATCACCAATTTCAGAGACTCGCTTTGCCTTTGAAACAGAAGTTTCTGGTAACATCATAAATGTTTTGACTGAAAAAAGTGGAGGATTTGTAAAGATTACTGACTCGAGTTTGATTCAGAATATCTTCTATATAAAAGATGGTTTGAAAAATGTTTCAAAGCCGTTTATTCCGGACCAGATTGTTTATTGTAAATCGAACTATATTTTCATGGATGAAGAAGACGAAAATAAACTGATTGAAGGGCTTGTAACTGCTTATGATAGTTTTTTGGCAAAAAATGCCTACGCTCCAAAAGTAATTGTGATAAAAGGAGTCGGTTTAGTTGCCTTGGGTAGTTCTGAAAATGATTGTGCTATTATAACTGATGTATTTGAAGATGCTATAAAAATTGCAGCAATCTCCAAATCATTTGGCGGTCCGCATCCGATGACAGATGAACAAATTCATTTTATAGAAAACTGGGAAGTTGAAAATTACAGGAGAAAAGTGGCGACCGGCCAGGGGTAAGGTTAAAGGATTGGAATGAATATTTTAAAAACGGAATATTAATATTCGAACTTCCGAAGTGTAGGCGCTTTAAACCAAGTTGTAATAACAACGGATAAAGTCATAAAGCCACCAAATACTACAGAAGGAATGACACCCAAAATACGGGATGCAAGGCCGCTTTCAAACTGCCCCAATTCATTACTGCTCAGGATGAACATGCCACTCACACTGCTCACTCTTCCTCGCATTGGATCGGGTGTAAGCAGTTGCATTACTGTACCCCGTACTACCACACTGATGCCATCCAACATACCTGAAATAAGCAGCACGCCGAACGACAGCCAGAACCATTTAGATAATCCAAACAAAATTATACAAACTCCAAAACCGCCTACTGCCAACAACATTTTTCTACCTTGTGCCCGTTTCATGGGGAAGAAGGTAAGCAATATAACAATGGTGATGGCGCCAATATCGGTTGCAGCATTCAGCCAACCGAATCCCAAAGGCCCGACCTTTAAAATGTCGCTTGCATAAACAGGAATCATAGCCACCGCTCCGCCAAAGAGTACGGCAAACATGTCTAATGCCATTGCTCCAAACAAGGCTCTGGTTTTATATACAAATACTAACCCTTCCATCACACTTTGCCAGGTAGATTGGTCCCTTCAGCTACTTGTGGAGGCTTTGGCTTCAATTGTCTAAATGAAAAGATACCCGCTAAAATAATTCCACTGATTAGAAGAAAGGTATTGTTGACTCCTATTAAAGCTATTGAAAAACCTCCGATGGCATGACCCGTTACTGAAGCAGACAAAAATGACCCCTGACTCCACACGGTAGCGTTTTGTAATAAATTTTTTGGCACAATAAACGCTATCATGGCTCCCATAGCCGGCCCGGTAAAAGAACGAAGGATACCGTTTACAAAGAATACGCCATAGATAAACAGGGCAATCTGTTTGTTTGGAAACAAAATAGCGGCATGAGCACCAGACAAATAGTATAAAATAACAGCTAAAACAAAAAAACCTGATACAGTGGTAAGAATTATTTTTCGTTTGTCGGCCACATCTACTCTGTGTCCTGAATACAAGGCTAAGGATAGCGCCGGAATTACTTCCGATAAACCAATCAGCCCTATAGCGAATGGGTCTTTGGTGAGTTTGTAAATCCACCAGCCAACGACCGTAGTGGTCATTCGGAGCGCCATTACAAACAAAAACCTTCCCAACATCAGGTACCTGTATTCGGCAATGCGTACTGAAGCAAATGGATCGTCTGTAATTTGGGTATTAATACTCTCTGATTCGGTCATGAAGAGAGCAAAGTTAAATTTTGGCAGTCAATTTGCAAAAGCTAATATTTGATGATGTATGCCTTACAGCGGTAATACCAAATAAGCAGATGACATAGGCTTTTTATGTTGGCGGTATGAATAAAACAACAACATCACCGTGAATCAGATTAATTGAATATGGTGCATCCCCGCAGAATAATCTTTTTTCAAGGCATCCAAAATAATATGAAAATGATTTTGGTTTTGCAAAAAATCTGCTTTGGAGGCATCTACAAACAAAACCGGCAGGGTCGTTTGTTTCAAAAATTGCAGATAAATATCCTGTATGTTTTGCAGGTATTCATCAGGAATATTTTGTTCATAATCCCTTTGTCGTTTTTTGATGTTCTCCTGAAGTTTGGCTACCGGTGCATGAAGATAAACTAAAATATCCGGCAGAATGAGGTTTTGCTGAATAATGTCAAACAATCGCTGATACAATTTATATTCATCTTGTGAAAGGGTTACTTTGGCAAACAGCAAGGATTTAGTGAACAGGTAATCGGTAATGGTCAGTTCATGGAACATACTTTTTTGCAACAGCAGTTCCTGTAGTTGCTTATACCTCTCCGCCATAAAAAACAGTTCAAGTGGAAAAGCATACTGTTGCTGATTGGCATAAAACTTAGGCAGAAACGGGTTGTCGGCAAACTCTTCCAGCACCAATCGTGCATTGAAATGCTTGCTCAACATGGTTGCCAGCGTTGTTTTTCCGGCGCCTATATTTCCTTCTATGGTAATAAATTCGTAGTTCATGAAATGAAATTGCAAGTTAAGTTTTTCATATTCATAAACTTCACAATAAATACTATTTGTAGCTTATTTCAGAATATATGATGATAAAATGAGAGAATAAAAAGCTTTTAGAATTTTTTACCAAAATTTAATCCATATCCTGAAAAAATATCGCCATCAGTATCATTTTGTATAAAGCCATTTACACCTAAGAATAATTTTTTGGCGAAGAAAAACTGATACCTCGCATTAATCTTATATCCTACAGTAAGTGTTTGCCCCTTATCGTAATTTTCAAAACTAAAAACGGGTACCGGTGGCCACAATTTGGGCCATTCTTGCAAATCGGTAGGTACAAAGAGATAGGTGACTGATGAGTTAGACCTTGCCTGAAATCTCAGAATTGCTCCACCTTGCATATTTATCTGATGCCGATACGTTTTTATAGGACTGATACCTATTCCACTACCTATTTGCATTCCACTTGTTGCGATTCTTAAAGAGGCATCTACCTCAGGATTATTATCAATTTTATAAGTAACACCATTTTCTTTATAATGTGAATTTGCTCCAAACTCTAAATACCAGAATAATTTCTTCTTTATAAAACGCTGATAATCCACATTGGCAAAATACCCTTTCATGTCTCCAGTTCCTGCTAAACTTCGGTTAATATTAAGATAAACAAGCTCCTCCTTTAAAGATTGTGAGAAGCCCTTTATTGAAATAAAAAAAACAAAAAACGTAATTGTAATAAATGTTATTGCTTTCATCTGCTTATTTATTATGGTTTATTAAAGTCGGTTTACTTACCATTTAGTCTTTTTCGCCAAAATAATCATCTCAAAAGGTATTATATTGACCATAACTTCAAATATGTTTGTGATGAATGGCTATCTCGAAAAGGCTAATAAAAATAGAAAGTCTGTAGTATAGTTTATTTTCTTTTAATATTTGCATAGCTAATGTTATATATTTGTAGTTTGGAGTCATAAAAGGAAATAAAAGCACTGCCTAAGTCATCATCATTACTATCCTTTTTTATCGAATATGAATAACTGGTACTTGGACAGCCAGCACAAGAGGACGGATATGACCCATTAATGGTAATACTGCCACTCGTTCCTCCGTCATATTCTACCCAATGTTCAATCATGATTTTGCCATGAAGGTCTGTAAACCAGTTACAAATAAAATAATTAAAATCATACCATTTTTGATCTCTAAAATGCTTTCTTTTTACAGCACTAAAATCAACATTCACCTTACCAGCTTTAGTTATCACATTAACTCCTAATTCGAGCTTCCCTGCGATCCAGCTTTCAACTGCTCCTAAATCAGTAATTTGAATAATTCCGCCATACTCACAGGGTCTCTTTCTGATCTTAGGTGCAAATTTTGTACAAGTAGAATGAAATATGGATTACCAAAAATATCCACAACAGTTGTAATTGGGAACAAATCTTCAGAACCAATTACAAAAACATCATTTTCCCATGCATATTCTTCACACACAGTACCTATAGATTCCATATTGCCCTGCTCATTAAAAATAAAACCTTCTGCAAGTTCAGTATCCGGATTATAAGTTGAACCAGTAACAATAATTGGTTGCTCGGTTGGCTGTGGATAACCCGGTTGACCATAAAGGCTTGGGTCAATAAAAAATCCTGGGTCTTCATTGTCGTAAGGATTAAATTGAAGTTGCTCAAATTGAAAATAACTATTTGTAGCTATTTTGTCATTAGGTATTGGAGCAACACTTCTATGTCGAGTATTATAATTTGAATTTGGTTGTTCAGTATTGATATTCAATCGATATTCAATTGTTTCAGAACGTGGAAAGAATAATATAGGTTCTTTTCCCGAGTTTGATTCTTTTAAATAAGAAATTAGTTTGAATATTTTTTCTGAATTGCCATTTACAGTTCGTGCTATAGTACTATTTTGCGAATTTTTATAATAATTCAAAATGTCAGAAATTTTTACATAATAATCCTTTTTTGAATTAGCAACACATTTAATCAAAATATCCTTCTTAACACCTGTGTAATTGAGGATAGGACTAATTAACTTTCCTATTTCTTTTTCTGCATTAATGATTTCTTCTTTTGTAATTTTTTTTTGCAAAGGGGCAATATTATTTTCGTTTTTTGAACAATTAAGAAGTGAAATAGAGATAATTAGTAAAACGGTAAATAATTGTAGGTTTTTTTTCATATTTCAAATATTATAATGTGATAAATATAAATAATACCGATTTCTTTATTTCAAAGTTAAGTGATAAAAAATTAAATAATCAAAGAATAAAGAATATTTTTAAATAAATTGATGGAAAAATTAATTTTAGCCGTAGCGCAGCAATAGAGCGTATTTTTCACCTTTTTCTTGATAAAAAGGTAGCGCCAAAAATCAAGGTTATGAAAAAATTTGCTACAAATATTTTTTCTCACTTAAACCTGCCAAACTTCCCCACCGGTCATTTCGCAGCATAGCGGAAAAATCTTATCATTCTGAAAACGAGGGGATTTCTCACTCCGCTTTGCTCCGTTCGAAATGACGCTAAAAAAAGGGAGTTTCGCACAAATGACAGTTTACAAAATTATTTTCTTAACGCAATTATTTCAAGGCCATCCCAACGAGCACAACCAAAATGCGGTTAATGTTTATTATTCTGTAAATTGATTAGATATTTGTCAAATTTATCCAATTGCTTTCACTTCACCCGAATCCCCACATTCCTCCAAAAGCATAAAAATATTTTTGTTAAAAACAGGATGCACAAACTCAGGAGCTATTTCCGCAAGCGGTGCCAATACAAATCTTCGCAAATGTAATCTGGGATGAGGGATGATTATAGTTTCGGAATTGTAAATTTCATCATTAAAAAATAGAATATCAATATCAATGTTTCGGGCATCGTATTTATTAATACGTATTCTGCCCATCACCTTTTCAATGTTCAATAAACGGGTCATCAGTTCTTCGGCATTGTACTCAGTAATTATTTCTAATACCTGATTGTAATAAGCAGGCTGCTGCTCCACTCCCCAGGGTTTTGTTTCATATACTGCAGAGAACTTCTTTACAATTCCGGCCGATTGCTCAATCAATCGGATGGATTGTTTCAAATTTTCTGCCTTGTTGCCAAGATTGCTGCCGATAATTAAAAAAACATTATTCATGGTATCGAATACTTAAAGCCAAATATCTTTATTTTTGATGTTTCATCAAAATTCAAAAAGACAATTATAGAACTATGAAATCTTTTTCAAAACCTTTTTGCCACCTTACTGGCTTTTTTTTGTGTTCTGTTGATCGTGTTTTTCTTTTTCATGGGTATTGCAGCCAGCACTTTTTCCAAGCAGGTGCCGTTGATACCTGAAAAATCAGTGTTGACCATCAATTTAGAAAATCGCTATGATGAAATTCCGAAACCCGACTATCAATCAATGCTAAAATCTAAATCAATTGACGAACCACCCGGCTTGTATGACGTAATCAGGCTGATAAAGAAAGCAAAAGACGATAAAAAATTAGCGGTATATTATTGGAAGCCGGCGAAAACTCCAATGGTTTTGCCGCAAGCGATGAGATAAGGGAGGCTTTGAAGGATTTTAAAACTTCAGGTAAGTTTATTATTGCATATACCGATGCCATGAGCCAAAGGGCATACAGCATTGCTAATATTGCCAATAAAGTATATGTAAGTCCGAAAGGTTTTTTGAATGGGTGGGCTACAGTGTTAATTATACTTTTATAAAAGGCACATTAGACAAATTGGAGATTAAGCCACAAATATTTTATGCAGGCAAATTTAAAAGCGCCACCGAGCCATTGCGTGCCGATAAAATGACCGATGCCAATAGATTGCAGACAAGCGAGTGGCTGAATGATATTTATAATGATTTATTAATGAAAACCTCCGAAAGCCGAAAGGTGGATACTGCCACATTGCATAATTTGGCTAATACCGGAGCAATTGATACACCTGAAGATGCAGTAACCCATAAACTGATAGATGGCGTAAAATATGACGATGAACTGAAAGATGAATTAAAGAAAAACCTTTCAGTGGGTGCAAAAGATAAAATCAGTTTTGTGTCAATCGAAAAATACGCATCAGCCAATACGAATTTAAGTGGGTCAGGTGAAAAAATTGCGTTGATTTACGCTCAAGGCAACATTGTTGACGGCAAAGGCGATGATGATAATATCGGCGGTACAACTTATATTAACCTTATTCGCAAAGCAAGATTGGATGAGTCCATTAAAGCAATTGTTTTGCGTGTAAACTCTGGTGGCGGTAGTGCATTAGCAAGTGAGAACATTAACAGAGAGATTTCTTTGGCTAAAAAAGTAAAACCCGTGATGGTGAGTTTTGGAGATGTGGCCGCATCGGGCGGATATTATATTTCCTGCTCGGCTGACAGTATTTTTGCCGGTTCTAATTCGATTACCGGTTCCATTGGCGTATTTGGCGTGGTGCCTGATATGAGCAGCTTCTTTAAAAATAAATTAGGCGTAACATTTGATGGTGTGAAGACAGGGCCGCTGGCCAATGCCGGAAATATTGACCACCCGATGAACGATCAGGAGAAAAAATAGTGCAAAGCAGTATTGAAAGGATTTACAGCCAGTTTAGAGAGAGTAGCTGATGGCAGAAAAAAAGATACTGCCTATATTGAAACTATTGCCCAGGGTCGTGTGTGGACAGGCCTAAAAGCGAAAGAAATTGGTTTGATAGATGCCTTTGGCGGATTGCAGACAGCCATTAATGCCGCTGCTTCTAAGGCAAAATTAAAAGAATTTGAAGTGGTGGAATTTCCGGAGAAACAAACATTGCTTGAGAAAATTTTGAGTATGGGCAAAGGAGATAATGTAGCCGCTAAAATTAAAGCAGATATGGGCGAAGGATATTATCTTGTTTACAAGCAATTGACAGTGGTAAGACAATTAACTCAGGGGGCACAAGCGTTTGCCCTTTGATTTTTTTATTAAATAAAAAATTATTGTAATAAAAAATACCACTTTATTCAATAATATTATTATTTATAATATATTAAATTAAATAAATTTTTTGAAGAAATATTCCCAATTAAAAGCGTTGTGGGCTATTACAAAAGCGAGTTTTAAAGCTATTTTCAGCCAGCCTTCATCCATTTTTTTCAGTTTTTTATTTCCAATTGCATTCATTTTAATTTTTGCTGCATTTGGAGAAAACAAAACTAATCCCTACAAAGTGGCTATTGATAGTGGCTCTGGATTTAACAATCATTTGCTGGACAGCCTTTCATCCAATCCTCTCATCAAAATTGAAAAATATGCCGATACTGCCTCTGAATATGCTGATTTAAGAAAGGGGAATTGGCGGCAGTCATTCAATTCAACAAACTACCTACCGGCGACTCGGTTCAGCGTTTTCAGGTGGTAGTCAAATCGAGTGAAGCAAGTGGTGGCGCAGTGTATCAAATTGTAAAATTGATTGATTATCAGGCATTAAAAGTAGAGTTGGCCGATGCGAAGCTACAACGCGAATATATAATTGTTCCCGAAATGATACCCGGTAAAAAATATCGTTCGATAGATTTTATTCTGCCCGGGATGATAGGTTTTTCTGTATTGTTTGCTACACTGTTTGGCATAGCATTTCTATTTTTTAGTTTAAGAGAACAGTTGGTTTTAAAAAGGTTTTATGCTTCACCCGTGAGCAGGATTAATATTTTAGTGGGTATTGGTTTCAGCCGTTTGTTTTATCAGATCATCAATGTGGTTATTATTTTGTTTGGTCATTATGTTATGAAGTTTACGTTGATTAATGGAGCGGTTACATTCTTTGAAATGCTGCCTCTTTTCATTGTATATGCTTTTTCTGTTGATGGGCGCCGGATTAATCATTAGTAGCATTGCTAAAAACGATACGATGATACCACTGATGATTAATATTTTTGCGCTGCCTCAGATGTTACTGGCCGGAACATTTTTTCCATTGGACGTGTTCCCTTCATGGATGCAGAAATTATGTGAACTGCTTCCACTTACCCAGTTTAATAATGCACTTCGCAAAATTTCCTTTGAAGGCTTACACTTCTATGAGTGCTGGAAAGAAATTGGTTACTTAGGTATATGGACGGTTGTAATTTATTTGGTTGTATTCAGG
>JADJGB010000001.1 GCA_016708305.1 Sphingobacteriales bacterium | reverse complement strand
GTCCGTTAATAAGAACACCTAAAAACGGCAACAGAACGATAAATAATAAATACAGTTTCATCAAAAGTCGTTATGGTTTTTATAACGATTTTGTTTAATTGATGCTTCAGCCTGTTGAGGAAATTAATATCCACAGTATGAATATTCCGATACAGCATTACAATAATGGCCGTGCCTACACTCACTTCAGCAGCAGCTACCGCCATTACAAAAAATACAAATAACTGCGCATCTGCTCCTGCCGAGGCCATTGTTGCTGCTTTTGCTGCATGGTGCATTTTTGAAAAAGCCACCAACAAAAGGTTTACCGAGTTGAGCATCAGTTCAATACTCATAAACACGACAATCGCATTACGACGGGTAAGAACGCCTACTACGCCAATGGTGAACAGACACAATGCTAATACTATGTAATAATTTATCGGCATAATTTCAAATTACTTTATAAATACTAATTTAATTTATTCACTCTAAATTGTCAATTTTATTCCTTCTTCCCGATCACCACTGTCCTACCATTGCACTCCAAAACAGGATACTCTGCAATTTCAAATGGCACCACAAAATTGCTGAATAACTCCCTTCCAAGTTTGCAACCAAACCTATATCACCCAGGCCAGCATCTACCGTATTCTTAGCACCTTATTGCGTAATGCTGCTACCAATACCAGCAACAAACATCCCCCGGCTATAAAACCTGCTATCTGTATCCATTTGTTTTTTAAAGGGCTGCCGGGTTTGTTCAGGTTCATCAGCATGATCACAAACAGAAACAGAACCATTATTGCTCCGGCATAAACGATAATATTTACTATTGCCAAAAATTGCGCATTTAACAAAACATAATGGCCTGAAATACCAAAAAAAGTAACAATCAGCCAAAAGCACACTATGCACAGGGTTTTACTGGTAATCACCATTAAAGCGCTGAACAAAACAAGCACCGTGAGCGTCCAGAAAAGTATGTGTGTGATACCCATTTTTTTATTTACGATTTTTGATTTGTGATTTATGATTTTGGTTCCCTTTTGATGGTTCCCAATGCCTTTTTATGCTCTTCCGGTTCTGTAAGCGGATTGGGAATTAATAAATCTTCTTTTTTATAAATAAATCCTTTACGATGATAATTTGCAGGAGCATGTGTTTTACTCAGATAAATGTCATCCTTAGGACATGCTTCTTCACATAAACCGCAGAAAATACACCGCAGCATATTTATTTCGTATCGGGCAGCATATTTTTCTTCTCTGTATAAATGTTCTTCCTCTGGTTTACGTTCTGCGGCCTTTCCATTGAAATAGCTTCGGCAGGACACGCAACTGCGCAAAGCCCGCAAGCAGTGCATCTTTCTTTTCCTTCTTCATCCCGATTCAAAATATGAAGCCCTCTGAACACATCGCTATAGCTTCTTTTTTCTTCAGGATATTGAATGGTAACTTTTCTTGAAAAGAAATGTTTTATAGTGACAGCCATCCCCTTCATTATATTCCACAAATACAAACTTTCCAGCCATGTCATTGGCCTCCTGTCCACTGGTTTGGCTCTTTTTGTAAGTTGTACTCCCATTATTTATTAATAATCAATTTAAAGTATTCAACAAATGTAATTACATATTTAAAAACCTATACTTATTTATTCAACCATAATACAACAGCCGCTGTAATCAGCATATTGAGTAATGCCAATGGCACTAAGCGTTTCCAACCCAAGTGCATCAACTGGTCAAAGCGAAAACGCGGAATCGTCCACCTGATCCACATAAACAGGAACACCGAAAAGCAAGCCTTAACCATCAGCATAGAGAAACTCAAAAATGCTACCCAGTTTTGTCCGATACTTGCAGCGAGTTTTGTTTCGTCAACAAAAGGAATATCATAACCACCCCAAAACAGTGTTGCCATCAATATTCCGCCCGTGAACATATTGATGTATTCTGCAAAAAGATAGAAACCCAACTTCATACTGGAGTATTCCTGATGATAACCCATGTTCAACTCGTTTTCTGCTTCAGGAAGGTCAAACGGTGTGCGGTTGCACTCAGCCATTGCGCAAATAAAAAATATCAGAAAACCAAATGGTTGATACAATACATTCCAACCGTGTTGCTGTTGCAGGCTTACAATTTCACTCATTTGCATTGTTCCGGAAACCATCAGCACTGCAATCAATGAAAGCCCCAGCGCTAATTCATAAGAAACCATTTGAGAGGCTGCCCTCACACCGGATATGAGCGAAAATTTATTGTTGGAAGCCCAGGCGCCAATCATAATACCATACACACCCACACTGACAACTGCAAAAATGTAAAGCACACCAATATTGATATCTGCGACCTGCAGTGGAATTGTATTTTTACCTATCGACAACGCTGTACCCCAGGGAATAACCGCGCTTGTAATGAGCGCTGTAACCATCGCCAGCATAGGCCCTAATACAAACAATATTTTTGAAGAAGCCAAAGGAACCACTTCTTCTTTGAAAAATAACTTACCGCCATCTGCCAACGGTTGCAAAATACCCAAAGGGCCTGCCCTGTTGGGGCCATAACGGTCTTGTATATAGGCCGCCACTTTTCGCTCGCCATAAGTAGCATACATCGCCACAATCATACAGAGCGTAACGATTAAAGCAATCAATATCAGCTTTTCTATTATAAACAACCAGTCTATTGCCAGAATATACATTTCTTAAAAAGTTTATCTAGTTTTCTTTTTTGTCTTCAATCTGTTTTTTGTTAAAAACATCGCTTGTTGCAGGGCCCGGAATTTTGCTAAGGTCAATGGATGGATCGTTTACATCACTAACCGTATGAATATCCATCATCAACTTTGGCTTACGACCAATCACTTCACCAACTGTTTCGTGAGGCACTTCTAACACTTTATATTTATTAGCTCCCTTTACAGAATAACGAGGAATAGTACTCAGACCCTCTATTACCCAGTCGTTAACATCCTTTTTCTCGAATCGGCACTCATTACAAATCCAGCCGGTTTCGCCATCGAAAGATTGTACCTCGCCCCACTGATCTTTTCGGGTGGTTACCCTAAGCACCTGGTTGCCTCTTCTCCAGAGCGTTACTTTTCCGCAACAGGTGGGGCAATCACGATGCGCATCCTCCGGTTTGGTAAACCATACACGATTTTTAAATCTGAATGTTTTATCAGTAAGCGCTCCCACTGGGCAAACATCTATAATATTTCCAATAAAATCATTTTCAAGCGATTTCTCAATATAAGTAGCTATTTCGCTTACCTCGCCTCTAAACAGAACGCCGTGTTGCCTTTTATTAGTAACCTGATCGGCAGTGAATACGCAACGATAACACATAATACACCGGTCATGTGCAGTTGTATGTATTTGCCCAAATCATGTTTTACAAAAATTCTTTTTTTAAACTCGTATCTGGAGGCTTCATTACCATGCCCATAACTCAAATCCTGCAGATCACACTCGCCTGCCTGGTCGCAGATAGGGCAGTCTATCGGGTGGTTGATTAAAAGAAATTCTACCACTCCTTTTCTTGCATCCAACACTCTCTGACTGGTTACGTTTTTCACCTCCATGCCGTCCATCACGGTGGTACGGCAACTGGCAACCAATTTGGGCATTGGCCGCGGATCACGCTCGGAGCCTTTACTTACTTCTACCAGACAGGTGCTGCATTTACCACCACTTTCTTTTAATTGCGTATAAAAACACATTGCCGGAGGCGTAACATGTCCGCCGATCATTCTTGCAGCATGAAGAATAGAAGTGCCCGGCGGTACCTCGATGGCAATGTTATCTATGGTGACTTTAAATAATTTATTTTCTTCTGACATAATCTATTTCACAAATTGAAATATGAAAATAAAAAACCATTGTTTCTATGCATTCAATCTCTTCATTCAAATTTTTACAAAAACGCTTCGTTTTCCTAAAAAATCTATGCAATCGCTTCAATCGGATCTGCATAGTGAGCTAGGCCATAGTTTCTCGTCTGCGCCTCCTGTGCATTGGTTACATGCCACTCAAATTCCTCTCTGAAATGACGGATTGCTGCCGCCACCGGCCACGCCGCTGCATCTCCCAATGGGCAGATTGTATTTCCTTCAATATTTTTTTGCACATCCCATAGCAAATCAATATCTCTCATGCTACCCTGCCCGAACTCTAATTTATGTAATAATTTATCCAACCAGATGGTGCCCTCACGACAAGGCGAACACTGCCCACAACTTTCGTGATGGTAAAATTTTGCAGTGTGTAGGTATGTTTTGCAATACATTGATCTTCATCCAATACGATAAAACCTCCACTACCCAGCATACTTCCTGTGGCAAAACCTCCGTCAGAAAGGCTCTCGTAGTTCATGATTCTTTGCTCGCCTTTTGCGGTTTTCAGCAGCAGATTGGCAGGTAAAATAGGTACTGAAGAACCTCCGGGAATACAGGCTTTCAATCTTTTTCCGTTGGAAATACCTCCGCACCATTCATCACTATAAATAAACTCTTCGACCGAAATGGTCATATCAATCTCATACACACCGGGTTTATTGATATTGCCGCAGGCGGAAATCAATTTTGTGCCCGTAGATCTTCCCACGCCTATTTTTGCATATTCAGTGCCGCCATCGTTGATAATGGGCACCACAGATGCAATTGTATCTACATTGTTAACCACCGTTGGTCTTCCCCAAGCACCCTTTACTGCCGGGAAGGGTGGTTTAATCCGAGGATTTCCTCTTTTCCCTTCTAATGATTCCAGCAATGCTGTTTCCTCTCCACAGATGTAGGCACCGGCGCCGCGTTGAACAAAAATTTCGCAATCGAAGCCGCTACCCAGAATATTTTTTCCCAGGAATCCATTATTCTTTGCTTCCTGAATTGCTTGTTCCAAAATATCTACAATCCACGCATATTCTCCCCTTATATAAATATAGGATCTATTACTACCCAAAGCGTAAGAAGAAACGATGATTCCTTCAATTAATATATGAGGAATAAATTCCATCAAATACCTGTCTTTAAACGTACTTCTAGTTCGCTTTCATCGGCATTTACTACCAGATGGCGCGGAACTCCTTCGGGCTTGGCAAGGAAACTCCATTTCATACCTGCGGAAACCGGCACCACCTCTACCTCTCAGGCCACTGGTTTTTACTTCTTCCGTAACCTCGTCAGGGGTCATGGATTTAAGCGCCTTTTCCACACTCCGATAACCACCCTCACGGCGGTAGGTATCAAAATATCTGATACCTTCCACATGTGCCTTTTCTAATAATAATTTCTACCCATTTATTACACCTGCAATATTTTAAAATATATTTTTTAATTCGCTTTTGCCCTGCACTCCTCAATTATCTGATCCACCTTTTCCTTTGTCAGATGTTCTTTATAAAAGTTACCCATCTGCATCATCGGCGCATAACCGCAGGCCCCAAGACATTCCACCGTTTTTAAAGTAAACATACCGTCAGGCGTTGTTTCTCCGGGGTTGATATTTAATTTCTCACGAATATAATCTATTATTGCATCACTGCCGCGCAACATGCAAGGACCGGTCTGGCATACTTCAAACACAAATTTGCCAACAGGTTTCAGATGGTACATAGAGTAAAAGGTAGCCACTTCATATACTTCTATGGGTTCCAACATTAACAATGAAGCAACATAATCCATTGTTTCTATACTTAGCCATCCAAACTCTTCCTGAGCCAGATGCAATACAGGCAACAAAGCGCTTTTTTGCTTTCCTTCAGGATATCGGGCAATAATTTGCTGTATCTGGTCTAACTTTTCCTGTGTAAACTCCACCATTTGTTTTAAACGATTTATCAATACTTTTTTGTTGTCGATTTTGTTTTAAGCATCCATTTCTCCTGCTATCAAATTTAATGAGGCCATCGTCATTACCACATCGCTGATCATACTTCCTTTCACTAATTCTTCAAAAGCCTGATAAAAAATAAAGCAGGGCCTCCTAAAGTGCAGCCTGTACGGCGTGCGACCACCATCGCTTATGAGATAAAAGCCTAATTCTCCATTGCCGCCTTCCACTGCATGGTAAACCTCACCTGCCGGTATTTCCGACTCACCCATTACGATTTTGAAATGCCAAATCAGTTCTTCTATTTTGTATAAACCTTATCCTTGGGCGGCAAATAATATTCAGGAGTATCTGCATGATACTTAGTAGCTTCATCACCTTTAAGATTTCCCAATTTTTCGAGCGCTTGATGAATAATGCGCATACTTTGCTTCATTTCATCATTACGCACCAAAAACCGGTCATAAACGTCGCCTGTAGTGCCCACCGGAACGTCAAAGTCAAATTCTTCATAACTACAATATGGAGCCACCGCCCTTACATCATAATCCACACCTGCGGCACGCAGGTTAGGCCCGGTAAATCCGTAATTCAAAGCTCTTTCGGCAGAGATACCTCCAACTCCCTTTGTGCGATCCATAAAAATACGGTTACGGGTAAATAGCGTTTCAAACTCGGCAAGACATTTAGGATATTCTATCAGAAATTTATCCAATTTACGAAAAGCGATATCATTAAAATCTCTCTCAAAACCGCCAATCCGCCCAATATTGGTGGTGAGCCTGGAGCCGCATATTTCCTCCCAAATTTCGTAAATATCCTCTCGAAACTGCATAACATACAGAAAACCGGTGGTGCCTCCTGCATCATTCCCCATAATAGAATTGCAAATCAAATGGTCGGCTATGCGCGCCAGCTCCATAATGATAATCCTCAGATAATCAACACGTTTTGGCGTTTTTATTCCTAATAATTTTTCGCAGGTGAGATGCCATCCCATTATTGATGGGTGCCGAACAGTAATTTAATCTGTCAGTAAGCGTCGTAATCTGATATAAAGGACGGCGCTCGGCTATTTTTTCAAATGCCCGGTGAATATATCCGATCGTCTGCTCTGTAGAAACTACTTTTTCACCATCCAACTCCATTATATTCTGCATCACCCCGTGTGTGGCAGGATGTATGGGACCAAAATTGATGGTCGTTGTGGTTTTTTCTATACTACCTACCGGTAGATTAATATTGCTTTGTGTTTCTGACACTTTATTTGACATTTTGTTTTAACCCTTATCCCTTTTGGGGTAAAATTTAAACTAAAAACACCTGTTTTTTTAATACTCTTAACACTAAAAAGCCCTGATAACATCTCTTCCAAACATTTCGTCATCTTTATCCACACGGCTTTGATCTTCTACTGGAAATTCTTTTCTCAGAGGAGAATAATCCATTTCATCCACATTTAATATTCTTTTCATATTAGGATGCCCTAAAAAATTAATCCCAAAGAAATCGAAAGTTTCCCTCTCCATCCAGTTGGCAGCCATGAAAATACTTGTTGCGGTAAACACTTCAGGTTTGCCCACCTCTGTATAAATTTTCATTCTTACACGGATATTCTGCTCCAGATTGTGCAAATGATATACCACTCCCAATTCTTTTCCTTTATTATCAGGATAATGTACTCCGCACAAATCTGTAAGAAATACAAAGTTCAATTCTTCATCCTGATGCAAAAAGTTCAGCACTTTGAGATTAATATCCTTATCGGCAGCAAAGGTCAACAGGCCATAGGGTTCCTCAAATGCATATACCTGCTCACCAAACTTTTCCCGTAGTTTATCCTGAATTGTTTTGTTGGTTAATGCCATTTTGTCAGTAAGTTCTAATTTTCAATACCTAAATTCTAAAATACATTAATTTTTACGTACAGCTCCTTTCCTATCCACCTCTTATTAATTTTTTATTGTATTCCATAACTTTCAAGCAATGCCTTGTAATGATCGCTGTTGCGCCTGCGTAGGCTTTCTTTGCCCACAAGATCCTGAATGCGCATCAGCCCGTCCAAAAAGGCTTCGGGTCTGGGCGGACAACCCGGCACATATACATCCACAGGCACCACCTGGTCTATCCCCTGTAAAACACTGTATGAGTCAAAAATTCCGCCACTACTGGCACAAGCCCCTACTGCCAATACCCAGCGTGGTTCCGCCATTTGAACATAAACCTGCCTGAGTACCGGCCCCATTTTTTTGGAAATAGTGCCCATCACCATCAATAAATCGCATTGGCGGGGGGTAAATGCAAGACGTTCACTTCCGTAGCGGCCTATATCATAATGAGAAGCCATTGTACTCATAAACTCAATTCCGCAACAAGAAGTGGCAAAAGGCAATGGCCATAGTGAATTTTTTCCTTCACATTATATTGTACCGGACGCATAATTTCAATTTAAGATTTTTGATTTTTGATTTGCTTTTTTTACAAATCAATAACCAATTAAATATAAACTACTCCTCCCAATTCAAAGCTCCCTTTTTAATAATATATATAAATCCACTTAAAAAAAATCCAACATACATCAATACTGCCAGAAAACCCGGCCAACCTATTTCTTTAAAAATTACAGCATAGGGATAAAAAAATACTACTTCCACATCAAATAAAACAAACAGGATGGCTGTTAAAAAATATTTTACAGCCATTGGCTGTCTTGCCTCTCCATGAGTAGATATGCCGCTGGTAAAACTTTTTAATTTATCAGAAGTTCTTCTTTTTGGGCCCAAAAGGTTCGTTACTATTATCAAAAGGACAATGAGCCCTACTGCGAATGCTATCTGCAAGCCTACCGGGAGAAATGAGGCTGATGTATTTCCGTTGTTTATTATTAAATATACCATAGCAATAATGAGATGCACAAAAATAAGGTAGAGGCACCAATTTACCTCATGTTTTTAATTAGCCAAAATAAAAAAAACTGCCAGAGTATTCTGACAGTTTTATAATAAATTTCTGGTTGCTCCACTATCTTCCCCCCTTTGGCTTAACAGCCTGTTTTTGAGGAGCAGCGGGCGCTTTAGGGCTATTGTTGCCTGCAGCTACCTTTTTTAGTAAATCAATGCTGGATTGGAGGGATTGCTTCGTTTCATCATTCGGAGAAGCATCCCTGCATATTTCAAGACATTGTATTGCTTTCACTTTATCCTTAACTACGTCGTTGTAGTAGTTTGCCAGCGTCCGGAGGCTGTAAATATATTACCGGTGGCATCTTTTGAAGTATCTTTTTTGGAATAAGCTATGAGTTTTTCGGCATCGGGTACCATTATATTCTTAGCATTTACAGAATCGTAAAGTTTACTACAGTTAAAGCTCCATAAATAACCGTAGTTAACATCAGGGTACTTCGTTCTTAATTTATCAAATATTTCCATGATTTTTCATACTGTCCGGCTCTGTAAAATCCAAAATATCCGGCATTGAAGTAATCATTAATTGTTACCCTTTCAGCCGGCTTTATTTCAATCAGTTTTGCCAATAATTCGCCCTGCATGTCATATTTACCTTTACTTGCAAAAAACTTAGCGCCTTCCTGCAGCATATCAATTCTGTTCTCCAAAACAGTATCGGCTTTTAATCCATCCAGATAGCTCTGATATACCATGTGTTCTTTTCGGAGTAGTAGAGTATGCCATTGCTTTAAGTGTATAGTCATCCGGTAGAAAATCATCCTTTCTTTGTTTTGCAAAATAATCTTCTACAAAAGGAATTGCTTTGGCAGTATCCTTTTTTTCTATATAGCAATACCCGATTAATTTATAAACCCTCGGATTTATTGTAAGGCTGCCACTGTTCAGCAGTTTTTGGGCAGATGAAATAGCGCCATCATAATTTTTATTGAAATAAAAACTCATGGCATTAAAATATTCATTATTAGGATTATCAGGGGAGTGTTCAACTATTTGCTTTGCAATTGATTGCGCTCCTTCATAATCTTTTAAACCCAATTTGTAGTAATAAAGCTCATAATAGCCAAACAAAAAATTAGGATCTGAGGCAATTGCCCTTCTGATATTGTCTTCAAATAGCGGCCAGTTTCTTTGCGATTTAAATATCAATGCTTTTCTGTAATCGGCCTGAGCAAAAAGCGGATCTACATTCAAGGCGCTTTGGTAGGCATCAAATGCCTTGCTGCCTTCACCGGGATTTGCTCTGCGGTAAGCATCTCCCAGATTGATATAGATATCAGCAATCAGCCAATTGTCCTTTTTCTTTGGCGAGGTAGCAATTTTTGCTGCTTCTTCTAATTTTTGTACGGCAAAATTGATGTCTCCTACTTTGTCAAAAAGAGCATAAGCCTGCGACATAGCCCTACCCACCGCATTCAAAACAGTGGGGTCATTTTGTTTTTTACCTTTTGAGTTGGTCAAGGCTTCTTCGAAAGCCTGTTTTGCTTCATTCACTTTTTTGTCTTTCAGAAGAAAATATCCTTTACCCACCAGCAAAAAGGGCGCTGTGGGGTTGGTAGTCAACCCTTTTTCAAATGTTTGCCTGGCCAAATCGGGGCGTTCTTCAATCAAATAATTGCGGGCGAGCCAATAGGCTCCTTCAGGAGAATTCTCATATTTTTGCAATATCTTACCGGCGACAATAACCCTGCCCGAATAGAGTTCTTTAATTCCATCGCGCAACGATTGGGCATTGGACAGTCCCATTATCATTCCACCAAGTACGATTAAAAGTAATTTTTTGTTAATCATCTTTTTATAGTTTATAGTTTTTTGAGTGTGTAAATATAGTATAAAATTTTATTTTTCGTCTTCATTTAGTTGTATGGGCCTTAATCTGAAACTCTTCAAACCAGGCATTAAATACGCTCGTTTAAAAATTAACTGGCCAATCTCACCGCTCATAAAGTTTCCAAAACCCCACCCCAGGCCCTTATGACTTTCCTTTAAAATATATACAAGATCTCTCGTCATCGGATACTTTTTCATATATAAATTCGCTTGCAATGGTAAGATATATTTTCCGGGTGTATCGTTGCTTTCTAAATGGGCAATTTTAACTTTTTTTAAAAAACTTAACTGTTCTCTGTCATCCTGATTTCCTATCCAGCTTACCCCGATAAAACCGACCGCAAGAGGCGTTCGGGCTACATAATTGATTACAGAATCGCTGGTTCGGGTAGCTACTGCTTTTTCAGTAAGTTTTTCGCCTTTCAAAACCGAATCCATGATATAACGAACTGTACTTGTGGCTTTAACACCATCAAATACAGGAAAAAGTCCTTTGACATTCTTACCGGTCAATATTTCTTTAATTTCTGCCATATTAAATAATGAGTCTGAAGAATGAGGATTTACTATTACGGTTATTGCATCACGTGCAACTGCCAACTGCTTTACAACTGTATGCAAGGAGTCAACCACCGACAGCCTTTCCGGTTCCGTCAATTCAATAGTAGAAATCACCATTCTGATACTGTCGTTCCACAAATCTTTAACACAATCGGCTTCCGGTTTGTATTCCACATTTATCTGTGTGCCTCTGTTGTTTGACTCATACACTTTTACAAGCTCATCAATGATGGGCTTGAATGACTCATCAGCGCTGATGGTGATTTCTCCCCGCAAAGGCGTATCCTGTTTTTGATTATCTTTTTCTTTATAAGAAGTACACGAAACATAACCTAACCCCAAAAAGCCAATAATCAATAGTATCCAATACTGTTTCATTTCTTTCTTTTTACAAAAATAATCTCTTTAACAGCATCATAATCAAATAGTTATACAATTTAATTTTCTCTTCCTTTTAAAGCCTTAATTGTACGCCAAACACCATACAGGACAATAACAACCCCCAAAACTGTATAGGTAGTATCTGCCTTGTAACGGTAAATTACAAAAGCTCCAAGCAAAACAAATAACAGCCCCATAGCATAAACCAGTAATGACCTCATGCCCGCCAACCGTTTATTACGCTGTTCTTCGTAGTCTTTAATAGATTTTAATGACATAAATAAATATTTCCAGATTGTTTCCTTTATGACCCCAAAACTAAAATAATCCATAAGTTCGGGGATCGGTTCAAAAATATTTAACTTTTGGTTTTAAAAATTAAATTCCTGTAAAAACATTTGTAATTAAATTTGAACCATAATATGTATTTCATTAAAACGCCTAAATGGCTTAAAATATTGTATAGGTCATATAATTGGAATATTCCTACTGATGAAAAGGCGCTCTATCTTACATTTGACGACGGGCCACAGGGCAACTAACTTTGTGCTGGATGAATTGAAGAAATACAATGCTAAAGCCACCTTCTTCTGTATTGGGAAAAATGTAGTGGCAGAAAAGGAAACCTATCAACGAATTCTTGAAGAAGGACATACGGTGGGCAACCACACCCACAACCACCTTAACGGCTGGAAAACCAATGACAGAGAATATATAGCCAATATACTCGAAGCTGCGCAATTCATTGATTCTGATCTGTTTAGACCTCCTTATGGTAGAATTACCCATTTTCAAGCCAAAGCGATAAGCAATACTCATCAATACAAAGCCAATGGGTTCAAAGTAATCATGTGGGATATACTCAGTGGCGATTTTGACAATAAATTAAGCCCGGAAGACTGCCTGCTCAATGTCATTAATAATAGCACAAACGGTTCAATTATCGTTTTTCATGACAGCGAAAAGGCATATATGCGGATGCGTTACGCATTACCCAGAATGTTGGAACATTTTAGTAAAAAAGGATTCAGGTTCGAGGCATTGAATAGTTCTTTACCAAATAAATAAGGGCCTGAGTGAATACCCAAGCCCGATTTTTAATCCGTACCCTATGAAAACTTAGCTGTGAAGGTAAAATGTTTTATACACTTTCACAAAAAAAATATTATTAAAGAGTTATAAATAAAGAAAAATTTTCTTTTTACAATGTTTATAGATACACACGCACATATTTACAGTGAAGAGTTTAGCGATGAATACCGTGAAATGATTGAAAGAGCAGACAAAGCCGGAGTGAAAAAAATCCTTATGCCGGCCATTGATGCCTCTACTCACGGTACCATGCTGCAACTTCAAGAAAATCATCCCACAACCTGTCTGAGTATGATGGGGCTGCACCCTTGTTCAGTAAATGAAAACTTAGAAGAAGAATTAAAAACAGTAGAAAATCATCTGAAACAAAGAAAATTTGTGGCCATCGGAGAAACCGGTCTCGATTTTCATTGGGATCTTACATACAAAGAGCAACAATACCATGCCTTTGAACAACAGGCCGAATGGGCCATTGAGTACAAGATTCCGATTGTCATTCATAGCCGCAAATCCACTCAGGCCTGTATTGATGTCATAAAGAAATATACTCCCAAAGGCCTCAGGGGTGTGTTTCATTGCTTTAGCGGAAGTCAGGAGCTTGCAAAATCAATTATTAAAGAAGGATTTTACTTAGGCATTGGTGGCGTGCTAACATTTAAAAATGCAGACCTGGCAGAGGTGGCTACTCAGTTACCGATGGAATATCTGATTTTGGAAACCGATGCACCATATCTGGCACCTGTGCCTTACAGAGGAAAAAGGAATGAACCGTCCTATATCCCACTCGTTGCCGAAAAATTAGCTGCTTTAAAATCAATCACCATTGAAGAGGTTGAAACCCTCACCACAAAAAATGCTATGGAATTATTTAATTTAACAGATGATAATGCTTAACTTTGCCTCCCTATTTTTGGAGACCTGCTCGAGTGGTTGAAGAGGCACGCCTGGAAAGTGTGTATCCGTCTAAAGCGGATCAAGGGTTCGAATCCCTTGGTCTCCGCATAAAATATTGAAAATCAATCTGCTAACCTTTGGAATACCCACCTACAAGAGAAGTGATTTTCAGTTGGTTACTGAACTGCGATAAGGGGAGTGCAGTAAAAACTTTCACCGTAACTTTTTGACCAGGCAACAAATCGAAATAATTATTTTCAAAAAAGTTATCTATCCCTTCAATTGACATATACACTGCTCGGGCAAATTTATCAGCCGACAAGGTTACTTCATATCCTCCGTCAACGGTTTTGACGGTTTTTGTAATGAATTTTCGTCAACCTATTTTAGGACAAGACAATAACTGACAAACTACCGAGGCCTAAAAAAATTAAAAATATTGATCTTAAAATAATTTGCATATAAACATAATTACCGAATACTTCATTATGAAAATCCTGTTTTGTGAAAATACCATCTATTTTTTTACAGTGTAACAATTATTACCCATTAGTTTGCTACTTTCACTTTTCTTTGCAGTTTTATTATTTTTTAAAACTAATTATTTGGAGTTTCTTGGCTATTTACTTTCCACTCTCATCGGAGTATCATTGGGGCTGATTGGCAGTGGCGGCTCTATTTTGGCCGTTCCCATCTTAGTTTATCTGTTTGGGGTAACGCCTGAAAATGCAACCACACATTCACTTTTCATTGTAGGGATTACGTCTGTCATTGCTTCGTACAAGCATCACCGGCAAAACAATTTAAAAATCAAAACGGCGCTGTTGTTTGGTATTCCTTCTTTGATAACATTATTGCTCACCCGAAAATATATTCTGCCGGCGCTGCCGGAAACTATTTTTTCGACAGATAATTTTCAACTCAGCAAACACACCCTGATAATGGTCGTATTCTCCGTATTGATGATAGCAGCCGCACTATCAATGATCAGGAGAAGCCGGAAAGCTCAAAACACAACAGTATCTGACAGCAGATTAATAATCATTGGGTTATTGGTAGGATTTGTAACCGGTTTTCTGGGAGCGGGAGGAGGATTTCTGATTGTTCCGGCGCTGTTGTTTTATGCCAATCTCGATTTAAAATATGCCATAGCTACTTCGGTGTTTATCATTACCATTAATTCATTAATCGGTTTTGCAGGCGATCTTATTAACGGCGTACAGTTTGACAAACTATTACTGGCCAAAGTATCTGCCGCGGCTATACTTGGAATATTTATTGGCATTGGCATTTCCAAAAAAATGGATGGCAAAAAACTAAAACCTCTTTTTGGATGGTTTATACTGATTATGGGTGTTTTTATTGTGGTGAAGGAATTGGTTATAGGGTAAACGACTGATGATGTGTTTTTCCAAACAAGTACATACCATAAAAATCAAGAGATATTGAGGATAATTAAAACGCAATTTCAACAAGGTCTATTATTTATCCTTAAAAATGTCGTATAATTTTCTAAAAATATCAAGGCTGGAAAAGGAATAATAACCCTGGTTTGCACCGGTATATCGTCCTATTATTTTACCCTTGTCATCAATAAGAATAAACACCGGTAATCCTTCAACATCATATTCTTCAGCAATACCTGAATTTTCATCATCAAAAACATGATGCCATGAACTCGTACTATCAGCGATAATGGCTTTTCCCCAATTTTCTTTTTGTCATTTATTGCAATGCCGATAATTTCTAACCCTTTCTTGTGATAAGCATTAAAATAAGCATTGAGTATTTTGTGATCCTTTCTGCAAACCACACACCAACTTGCCCAAAAATTCAACAGCACATATTTACCTCTTAAAGAATCCGGATTTAAGGGTTGGCCGGTCCTATCTTGTGCCACAAAAGAAATAGCCGGCTGCCTAGTAGCAGTGGAAAAAGCTTTTTGCATTTTTCGCAAAATAAACATTTACCCTCATTGGCGGAAGCAATAATTTGCCAGCCCAAAGCAAAAAAAGCCGATTTTTGTTTATAATAAAATATCCTGCCATTGGTTTTGATGCGAAGAATAATTCTATGTATTTTATTTTCCATTGCATTGCTTGGTGTATATGGGCAGGAAAGCATTGCACTCCGTCAAGCAACCAATCTTAGAAGCGTTACGTTGTCAATCAAACAGGATAGTATTGCTCTGGATACCGTAAGTATCATACCGCATAGTTTTTTATTCAAAGGCGTGGATAGCGCAGATTATAAATTAGATTATATAAATGCGGTTCTGTATTGGATTAAAAAACCCGCCATGGACTCTGTGGAAGGCTTCATATAGTATTCCCGATGAAACTCAACAAAAAAACAACGGGTATGAATTTTGACAGCTTAGTGTTATTCTCGGGTTCCTCCATCGCCTCGCAGGTTATCAATACATCCACACAAAGGGATATTTTTAATTTTGGCAATATCAATGCGCAAGGTAGTTTTGGTCGCGAAATCGGTTTTGGTAACAATCAGAGCGCAGTGGTCAACTCCAACCTGAATGTGCAACTCAGCGGTATGCTGGCCGACAGCATAGAACTGCAGGCGGCCATTTCGGATAATAATATTCCCATTCAGCCGGATGGCAATACACAACAACTCAATGAATTTGATCAGGTGTATATTCGTTTTAAGAAAAAAAACTGGCAACTCAATATTGGCGATATTGACATCCGTGAAAACGAAAATTATTTTTTAAATTTTTACAAAAGACTTCAGGGGCTTGCCTTTGAAACAACGAACAAAATTTCAAAAAACAGTTTATCCAAAACAGTAGTAAGCGGTTCCATAGCTAAAGGTAAGTTTACAAGAAATGTATTTAACGGCCTTGAAGGAAATCAGGGACCCTACAGGCTTAACGGCGCCAATAATGAAACTTTTTTTATTGTTCTTGCAAATACAGAGCGGGTTTTTCTTGACGGTCAATTATTGCAACGAGGCGAAGATCAGGACTATGTTATCAACTACAATACTGCCGAAATCACTTTTACGCCACGCCGAATGATCACCAAAGACACCAGAATCCAGGTTGAATTTGAATACGCTGACAGAAATTTTCTGAACACTAACTTATTTGCCACACAACAGGTGGATATCAATAAAAAACTTAAAATCAACGTTGGCTTTTTTCAAAACAGCGATTCAAAAAATTCATCTATCAATCAGGTGTTGAACAGTAAACAAAAGCAATTTCTTTCGGAAATTGGCGACAGCATCCAAAAGGCTTTTTATCCGTCAGCCATTCTGGATTCCTTTGCTGCAGGAAAGATTTTGTATGAAAAAGTGTATGACACCTTGGACAATGTCGTTGATTCTTTTTACCGATATTCAACCGATCCATTGAAAGCTAAGTATAATCTGGGTTTTACTGAAGTCGGTTTTGGACGGGGCAACTACTTACCTGATAATGGAAATGCGAATGGCAAAGTTTTTAAATACGTCCCTCCCGTCAACGGAGTGAAGCAGGGAAACTTTGATCCTGTTATTATCCTTATCACACCCAAGAAGCAACAACTGATGAATTTGGGCTTTGATTATCAATTAACAAAAAACACATTGCTGAAAACAGAGTTTGCTTCGAGCAACTATGATGTAAACACTTTCTCAAAAATAAACAATGGAGATGACAAAGGCTTTGCCGCTAAAGTGAACCTCAGTAATGCAAAGCAGGTAAAAAGCAAAAATGATTTGATGCTATTGTCTTCTGTTGATTATGAGTATGTTCAAAATAAATTTCAACCCTTAGAAAGATTACGGAATGTGGAGTTTACCAGAGATTGGGGATTGCCGGTTGTGGCCGAAAAAGCAACCGAAAATATCATCAAGACTTCTGGGTCTGAAAAACAATATCGGAAATCTGGTGCAATATGATTTTGTAAGCTATAACAGAAGTGATCACTACAAGGGTTTTCAAAGCGCCCTCAAGCAAATAACCAACCGTAGAAACTGGTTATTGAATAACGAAGCAGTTATTACCCATTTTAAAACAGAAACCCACAAAGGATATTTTCTGAGGCCGATTATTGATATCAGCAAAAAATTTCCAAAACTAGCCAACTGGAGAATCGGTGGAAGATACACGGTTGAAGAAAACAATACAAGAAGCGTAATTACTGACACCCTTAATCCTCTTGCATTTTCTTATGATACTTACACGGTTTTTGTAAAATCGGACGAAGCGAAAATGAACAAATACGGACTTAGTTTCTACACCCGAAAAGATAAATATCCTGTGGGTAAAAATTTTAAAACGGGTGACAAAAGCTACAATCTGAACTTGCAAACTGAAATTTTATCAAACAGCAAACGACAATTTTATTTGAATACTACTTTCAGAAAATTAAAAGTTATTGATCAGCAAATCAGCCGTCAAAAGGACGACAATACAATTCTCGGCAGAGCCGAATATATGATGAATGAATGGAACGGGTTCCTTACCGGTAATATTTTGTATGAAGCCGGATCGGGTCAGGAGCAAAAACGGGAGTATGCTTACTTAGAAGTGCCGGCAGGCACAGGCCAATACACCTGGATAGACTATAATGAAGACGGTGTGCAACAATTAAACGAATTTGAGTTGGCTGCGTTCAAGGATCAGGCCAAATTTATAAGAATACTAACACCCACTAATGAATATATTAAAGCTAATTATACAACCTTTAATTATAGTATCAATCTTACACCCAAACAATTATTCCTCAAAAAGGATAAGGCGAACAAAGATCATTTTCTTTCAAAATTTATCCTTACCAGTTCTTTGCAAATCTCTAAAAAAGCTCTTGCGCGTGGTACCTTTGGTTTTAATCCTTTTTCTCATACTTTGATTGATACAAACCTGATTACACTAAGCACTACCTTTGTAAACACGATTTCGTTCAACAGACAAAGTACCGTGTGGGGGCTTGATTTCAGCAGCATTGCCAATAACAACAAAGCCTTACTGACTTATGGTTATGAAAGCCGCAAAAATACAGACTGGCTGCTCAAGTCAAGAATTGGCGTTGGCAAAACAAGTACCTTTAATTTAAATTTGTTAACGGGCACCAATGCTTTAAATACGGATAACAACAAATTTGAAAATAAAAATTATGAAATCAGAAAAAATAGCATTGAATCATCTTTTTCCTATGTAGGAGGCACCACCTTTCGGCTGACCGGAGGGTACAAATTTGAAAAGAAAAAGAATGTGCCACTTTATGGTGGAGCAAGACTGACTGCCCATTCTTTGCTTGCTGAATCGAAATATAATATACTACAAAGTTCCGCACTTACCGGAAAGTTAACTTACCAGTCTTTGAATTATAAATCTTCAAAATCCGGTCAATCTACTGTCAGCTATATTATGATGGATGGATTGATGCCGGGAAATAATTTTTTATGGAATTTCATGCTTACAAAAAGAATTTTGAATAATCTGGAGTTAAATCTTATCTATGACGGGCGGAGTTCAGGAAAAAATAAAACAATACATACCGGAAGAGCATCCATCACGGCTATTTTTTAGAAATTTTGGTGAAAATATTTTTAATTACGACAAAATTCATGTACATTTGTGACAAATGACAGAATATGAAAAAAGGCCCCAAAAAATATAAATTGGAAAACAAGCCGGAAAATATTTCAAAAATGATTGTTTCCGACTATCAGGAAGTATATGAAATTCCACAAAAAACTTCGCGTAAAGAAACTCTTACTAAAAATTTTTCTTATTCAGATTTTAAAAAAATTGCAGACAAGAGTCCCTTTACCTTAGGCGAATGGGCCGATCTGTTATACACCAGTGAAAGAACACTCCATCGCTACGCAAAAGACGGAAGTGATTTTAACGGTCTTCAAATTGAAAGAATCCTCCTTCTCGAAAAACTGATTAATGCCGGAAATGAATTTTTTGGCAAAGAAAACTTTAAACAATGGTTATCCTTCAGACCTTTTTCTTTAAATGGCGAAAAAGTGCGTGACCACCTGTTTACTGCAGAAGAAATTCAAAATATTATTGACCTCATTGGCCGTATTCAACACGGTATTCCTGCATAATGATTGTTTACAGACTTGTTAATTCTGAATATAAAGATGACCTTTCGGGCTATGGTTCATTTTTGTACGGAGGTCGATGGAACTCGAAGGGCTTGTACGCTCTGTACGCTACCGAGCATATTTCCTTAGCTGTGTTAGAAATCGTAGTGAATTATAACCGATCTGCCTATTCGATACGTCCCTCCTATCATTTATTGGAGATTTTTATTCCTGATGTTCCGTTATTGCAAATCAATGTTGCCATTTTGAAGAATAAGTGGCAGGAAGATTTTATATATTCTCAATTGATGGGCGATCAGTTTTTGCAACAAAAAAACCACTTATTGCTAAAAATTCCCTCAGCAGTCATTCCAGAAGAAAACAATTACCTCATTAACCCCGACCATCCTGATTATAAAAGAATAAAAATTAAAACGGGTAAGCCCTATGGCCTTGACACAAGGTTATTTTAGCATTCAGAACGCAGCAGGTTTCAGATGCAAACCGGTAGTTTCATCTAATCCAAATAACAGGTTCATATTTTTTACAACCTGCTCGCTGGCTCCTTTCAGTCAATTATCAGATGCCGAGTGTACCACCAATTTACTTCCGGCCTTTTCAAGTTGAATAAGCGCTTTATTGGTATTTACGACCTGTTTAAGGAAAATAGGCGTTCTGCTCACACTGGTAAAAGGATGTTTTTTATAAAATTGCTCAAACAAAACATACAATTCTTCCAATGAAAGGTCAGTATTTATAGTGGAACTAGCGAATATTCCTCTGGTAAAATCACCTCGCCAGGGAACAAAACTCAAGTCAATATCGGAATTGGGTTGCAGTTGGGTTAAAGATTCACCTATCTCTCCCAGGTGTTGATGGGAAAGCGTTTTGTAGGCCTGAACGTTATTGGCCCTCCAGCTAAAATGTGAGGTAGCCGATAACGATTGGCCTGCTCCTGTGCTTCCGGTAATTCCAGTGGTATAAATTTCTTTTAATAATCCTGCTTTTGCTAATGGCAATAATCCTAACTGAACTGTGGTGGCAAAACAACCCGGATTGGCTATGTTTTTGGCTTTCTTAATTTCTTCTCTGTTCAGTTCGGGCAGGCCATAGACAAATGCTCTGTTAATTTGTGGTTGATTGCGATCTTTTTGAAGACGAAAATCATTTGCCAGATCAATTATCTTAATAGAATCTTCAAATTTATTTTCGTTCAGAAATTTTGTGGAGGCTCCATGACCCAAACACAAGAAAAGCGTATCAATTTCCTGAGAAAATTCGCTTGCAAATTTTAGATCAGTATCACCAAGTAAGTCCTGATGTACTTCATACACAAACTTACCGGCATTACTACGGCTATGTATAAACTCAATTGAAACGTCGGGATGATTGATTAATACTCGAATCAATTCTCCGCCAGTATAACCTGCACCTCCTATAATTCCTACTCTTACCATTTTTTAATGCACGTAAAGTTAGTGAAATTACTTCAATATTCAGCAATCCTACTTGCTTTGGTTATTTACAGAATGATAAATTGCTGTTTGATTTCCAAATATTCTGGTGAACCCTTTCACGTCATCGCCGCTAAAGCCGGTATTTAACTCCCCATAACTTCCAAATGCGGGATTCATCAGATCATGACGACTTTCGATACCTATCACCTGAAAACGGTAAGGGTAAAGTTGAATAAACACATCTCCATTCACATTTCTTTGGCTGCTTTCGAGATAGGTCTCCATATCGCGCATCACTGGATCCAGTATCTGGCCTTCATGCAGCCAGTTTCCATAAAATTGCGCTATCTGATCCTTCCACTGTAATTGCCATTTGGTTAATACATGTTTTTCTAATGCATGATGACCTTTTATGATGAGCATAGGTGCCGCTGCTTCAAATCCTACACGGCCTTTGATACCAATGATGGTGTCGCCTACGTGTACATCTCTTCCAATCCCATAACCACCGGCTATTTTCTGCACGTATTGAATGGCTTCAACCGGATTTTCAAATTTCTTGTCATTTACTTTTACAAGCTCTCCGGTTTCAAAACTCAACTTTATCTCTTCTGAGCCAGTCTTTGTAACCGGTGTTGGCCATGCCTCTTCGGGCAGGGTCTTTCTTGAATTGAGCGTTTCTCTTCCACCCACACTGGTTCCCCAAAGCCCTTTATTGATTGAATAAACAGCTTTTTCAAAATTCATTTGTACACCTTTGCTTTTCAAATATTCAATTTCACTCTCACGGCTCAGGTTCATATCACGTATTGGTGTTATGATTTCCATTTCAGGAATCATGATTTGAAAAATCATATCGAACCGAACCTGATCATTTCCTGCGCCGGTGCTACCGTGCGCAACTGCATCCGCATTTATGCTTTTGGCATACTCGGCTATGTGCAATGCCTGGCTTAACCTTTCGGCTGATACGCTTAACGGATAGGTATTGTTTTTTAATACGTTTCCATAGATTAAATATTTTATAATGCTGTTGTAATAGCTCCTAACCGCATTAATGGTTTTGTGCGATTTGACCCCCAGGTTTTTTGCGTGAGCTTCAATTTTTTCAATCTCTACTTCACTAAAACCTCCAGTATTTACAATGATAGTATGCACTTCGTAACCTTTTTCCTCTGTGAAGTATTTTACACAAAATGTCGTATCCAAACCTCCACTGAAACCCAAAACAACTTTTTTAGCCATGATTAATTAAGTCTTTATTATTAATGTACAAATAAGTTAAAAAAGATTTTAAAGTATCACCTCCGTTATTCTTTTCTCTTTTCTCATAAACGGTTTTAGAAATTTCCATTGTTTAAAACGCAGAAGTCTTTCAAGTCCTTTTTTATTTTTTTCAAAATATTCTTTTGTTTCTTTTGGTTCATAATGATCTTTAGGATCGTAAAGCATACCGGTACACAAACAATTTTTGCGGTCTTTGCTCATCAATATATCATAATTGACACAGCTTTTGCATCCGGCCCAAAAATCATCGTCCTGAGTTAATTCGGAATAAGTTACCGGCTCATAACCTAATTCACTGTTTATTTTCATTACCGCCAATCCGGTGGTCAAGCCAAAGATTTTGGCATCAGGATATTTGGTACGGCTCAACTGAAAAATAGTTTGTTTAATTTTTCGTGCCACACCGCCTTTTCTATATTCCGGAGCCACAATAAGACCCGAGTTTGCTACATATTCGTTATGAGTCCATGTTTCTATATAACAAAACCCCACCCATTTCCCATCTTTTGTAAGCGCTATTACTGCTTTTTCTTCATCTATTTTTTTCTCTATATAATCAGGACTGCGCTTGGCAATACCTGTTCCTCTTGCATTGGCCGATGATTCCATTTCATCGGTTATTGTTTTAGAATATTTTTTATCGTCCGGCTCTGCTTTTCTAACTATAATATCTTTTAAATCCACTCTGTTGCAACATTTTAATATTGAATAATGGGGACCAATCCTGGAAAAATTAATTTGGGGAGTTTTTCACTGACAGGTACCAAGGTCAGGGGTAAGGCCTGTCAGCTTTCCGTATTACAATAGGGTCTTGGTGCAGATACAAACACGTCAAACCCTACTGCATATACTCCCGAGACAGTACATCGGTAAAAATGATAATGTTTTGTATGTGTTAAAAAACGATTCATTTCAAAACAAATTGTAATTTAGACGTGCAAAAATAGTGTAATAATCAATAAAGAAATACTAAATTTAAATTTTAAAAATTTATCTTATGAATTCAGATTTAACAACAAACCAAATCAAAACCAAAAAGAAATCGGGTTGCTTAAAATACTTCTTCCTGCTTTTTCTTGTATTAGTTCTTGCCGGCGGCGGGTATATTTATTGGAAATTCTATTATCCTTATACCTCTGACGGTGTAAAATCTGGATATTTAAACTTTGCAGTTGAAAAAGGACAGATTTTTAAAACTTTTGAGGGAAAATTAATTCAGGAAGGAATACGCGGCGCTGTTGGAGGCGGAATGCAATCCAATGAGTTTGAATTTTCCATAAAAGACAAGAAGGTTTTTGATGTGCTAAAAATGAACTCAGGCAAGCGTTTTGATTTGCATTATAAAGAATATAATGGAGTGTTGCCCTGGAGAGGCAATACCCGATATATTGTGGACAGCATTATTTCAATGAAAGATGCTCAAACTGTCCCCGCCAGTTCCTTTATCTGTTCAGTAAAAATATTGCCGGTTTTTTATGAATGTCAATAGAAATATTCTTCCATTGAGCAATTGCTTTTGTTTTGATACTTTCACTGCTGCCGGTAATATCCACTGCTATACATAATCTTGTGAGGGGGGAGCAGGTTTTCAATATTGTTTGTATCATTTGATTGTTTCTGTAAGGTGTTTCTATAAATATTTGCGTGAATCCTGTTTTTGCAGATACAGTTTCCAATTCTTTAAGCGCCTTCATCCGCTGCCCATCATCAATAGGAAGATACCCGTGAAAGCTAAAATTTTGCCCATTCATACCACTGGCCATCAATGCCAGTAATATGGAGCTTGGGCTTATTAAAGGATTAATTTTCACATCGAGCTCCTGGGCTGTTTTTATCAATAGTTGCCCGGGGTCGGCCACTCCGGGGCATCCGGCCTCGCTGATAATTCCTATTTTTTTCCCATCATTAATCTTTTTCTTAAATATTGCCTGAACAGCCTCTTCTGCCTTTCCTATTGTTACCCATTCATAGTCATCAATAACTATCTCCCTTTTCATTTGCTTTAGAAACCGTCTTGCGGAGCGTTCGTTTTCTACAAAAAACGCCTCACACTTTTCGATTGCTTCCAAAATATAGGCAGGTAATACGTGAAGCCCTTCTTCATGAAGAACAGTAGGAATCAGATAAATTTGCGAAACATCAGCCACAATAGATAAATATTTTCAAAGATATTATTTGTCTTCATAAACCTAACAACTAATATTAATTCTGCATATTTTTAAGGCAAAAAACACCTTCATATTTTGAATACAGGCAAATTATTATTTATACAAACCAAGAATTTCCCCATTTCCCCGATCGTATAGTATTGAAAACGAACACTTTTTTTATAATTTGCCTATAATTTTTCTAATCTTTTAAACAAAAGTTAATACATTTGCTTTGCAGTTCGTACTATTTAGACCAGTTTTGGCATTTATGAAAGTATTATTATTTCCTTAATTGTCTGATTTGTTCTAATTCAAAACTAAGATATTTAAACAATAAATGATTACCTCATGAGAACGAGATTAATATCCGGATTAAAAACACTGATTGTGATTTTTGCTTTCATTGCAATTGCCGCATTTTTTTTGAGCAATCAGCAAAGCACAAAGACTGCACAAAAACGAACCATTGAAAAAAAATCTACAATAGCTTTGTTATCATTTACAAAGTAAACTGAACTATATTTCTCATTTTTTTTACTTCATTCGGTATTTCCGCTGTACTCTCGGGCTGTCAAAGTAATTATTCAGTTGCTTTTCACTCATGCTTTCCGATATTTCTGTAGGCACATCAGCCAGTTGATTTTTGCTTTGTCGCAATTCCTTTCTCAGCGTTTCTGTCTTTGCCACAATTTGAGGGTCTCTTTCTCCTGACAGTTTATTATCGGTGATCATGTACTCCAACCTTTTGATTGTAGAGCGCACCAGTGTAGCCTGATTTTGATCCACAGTTTTATTGGGAGCAGCCGCTTCCTTTATGGGTACCAACGCCACACTTACACTTGGCAATACTTTTCCGGTGTTTTTGGCGCTCGGATTGTCTCTGGTAGAAAGAATAGTGCTGGTTACGCCCGCAGTTCCTGTGGCCACATCGAAGGAAGTTCGATAGGATTTGGTTTTTCTTATTTTTCTATCCAATTGAAGAAAGGTATATTTTAATTGTAAAATCCACGTTTTCATTTCAGAAACTGCATCAACATAGTCCCGAGTAGCAATATCGTAGTCCATTGCATCTTTTACAATCACTTTTACTATAGCTGTGTCCGAAAAATTAAATTTTGAAGTCCCAACAAAGTATAAATCCACCGTCTTTTGCTTGTCCTTATCCTTATCGTTCACAAAATCATAAGGCGGCGTCCATTCAAAACGATCATCACATTCCTTTGGTAATTTGTAATTGCTAAGCGTAATGTTGCTCGAAAATAAAATTTTATCAATTGGGAAATTGCCATTTTCGCACATCACATTGAAACTCAGCCTATTACCTTCTTCTACAATAACTGGGCTTAACACGCTTGGTTTAATTCGCGGCAAAATGACATCAGTATTATAAAATGTAATTAAAAAGGAGGTATCCACTTTTTCAAACTGATTTGAAAGGTTTTGAACACCTATTTGCGCAGGATACTCCACATCATACTTCAACCTTCCGGATAAAAATAAAGACTTACTGGATTTAAAACTAAGCATTCCATTGTCTTTATCAATTTTCAACCCTGCCGGAGAATTTTTAATATACCAATAATAGTTTTCGGATTTTTATTAATTCTTAACTGATAACTAAAGTTTGAATCAACATGAATTGAAAAAAAAGGGCTTAAATTAATGATTCTCAAAGTGGTATCATAATAAACAAGATAGGTAACAACGGGCTTTTTAATTTCCAAACTATCTTTTTTATAAGGATTTAGAGTGTCCACTCGCTGTCCGAAAACTGATATTAAACCACAAAAACAATTACAACTATTATATATAAACGTCTCATCATAATCAAACTGTAAAAATAGAACAAATTTTTGCATAAGACGTAATTTGGTATTAAAAGGTTTCCAATAAAAAATCGCCCATTGTAGAAACAACGGGCTCTAAACCAAAACTAACTGCTTATGAGAAAAACAAACCTTATTATTGTATTGCTATATCCTTTGACGCTGCTTTTGCTTCTTCCTTTTTACCTAACTCCAATTTTAAGATTCCATTAACATATTTAGCGTCAATTCTTTCCTGATTTATCTTTTCATCAAGAGTAAAACATCTTTTGAAAGAACGAAAATGATACTCTTTTCTAATATTTTTTTCAGTTTCCTCATTAGCTTCTACATTCCTTTCTGCAGAAATGGTCAACAGGTTGTTGTCAAGATTGATTTTGAAATCAGCCTTTTCAAATCCAGGTGCCACAATATCAATTTGATACAAATTATCCTTTTCAACTATGTTTACCGGTGCAAAACCTCTCAAACCGATATTAGTTACATCATTTTTCATAATTGATGGCATTTCGGTAAAGAAGTCATCAAACAGATTGGATAATGTTCTTTCAAACGGTACTACATTAAATTTTAAGTTTGTCATAATCTTTTGTTTTTAATACTTAATAAAATAATTTCACTGGTAAAAAATCAAATTCGATTCCATTTCGAAAATACTGACATAAAATGATACTATTTTCAGAAAATATGCCATTTTGTCGCTTTGAACTCCGAAAGAAACGTCATTTTGTCGCTTGTGATTAAATTCAGATCAATAGAGATTTTAAATTTTCACCAAAAACCAAAACTAAATATTTTCAAATCTGCCAGCCATCAACTTTTTCTTTAATTTCGTGTTTTATACAAAACAAAACGCAAATTATATGTATCCAAAAGAAATTGTTGTTCCTATGAAGGAGGAACTTACTGATAATGGTTTTGAAGAACTTCTTACCCCCGAAGCCGTAGAAGGGAGCCTGGCCAAAGGAGGTACTAACTTATTGTTTATCAACTCTGTATGCGGATGTTCGGCAGGTACTGCCCGTCCCGGAGTGCTGATGGCTGTAGCAAATTCCGACAAAAAACCTGACCAACTGACCACCAGTTTTGCCGGATTTGACATTGAAGCGGTACAAAAAGTAAGAGAGCATTTATTACCCTATCCGCCATCTTCGCCTTCAATTGCGCTGTTTAAAGATGGCAAATTGGTTCATTTTGTAGAAAGGCACATGATTGAAGGTCGTTCTGCGCAAATGATAGCAGACAATCTGATCGCAGCTTTTGATGACTATTGCAATTAGTTTAATGCAAATTTTTATAAATGAGTAAATCACTAATTATCTTTTAATTAGCAATTTACTCATTTCTTTTTTTTAATATTGCCAAAATTTAACTTTGCAAAAGAATGTATCCCAATCTATATTACGTTTTTAAAGATTTTTTTGGAGTGGAATGGAATTTCCTGCACTTCATTAATTCCTTTGGTTTTTTTGTAGCCATCTCCTTTATTTTAAGCGCCTTTTTATTATCTTATGAACTTAAACGAAAAGGGAAAGAAGGAATTTTTAAGCCAACAGATGAGAAAATAACGGCTGGGAAACCGGCTTCTGCCGGAGAATTGATTTCTAACTTTTTAATAGGATTTATTTTAGGATATAAAATACTGTGGTTGTTTTTTTCTGATAATTCTGCTGGAATAAACCCACAGGATTATATTTTTTCCTCAAAAGGGAGTGTATTAGGCGGTTTGATACTGGGGGTTCTGTTTAGCGGAATGCGCTGGTATGAAAAAAATAAGGAAAAAAGTGCAAAGCCTGAAACAAGAACGATTAGAATCTGGCCTCACGACAGAGTTGGAGAAATTACCACTATTGCAGCAATTTCTGGTTTAGTTGGCGCCAAAATATTTGACACATTTGAAAACTGGGATTCATTTGTTAAAGACCCATCTTCTATTCTTTCAGCATCCGGCCTTACTTTTTACGGCGGACTGATTTGTGCAGGCGTTGCTCTTTGGTGGTACACCAGAAAGCATCAAATAAATTTTTTACATTTTACAGATGTGCTAGGTCCGATAATGATGATGGCTTACGGGGTTGGCCGCATTGGTTGCCAAGTATCGGGCGATGGAGATTGGGGAATATATAATGCAGCTTTTAAAACCTCACCCACAGGAGGTATTTCAAGAGCAACTATGGTCGATTTTCAAGAGGCGCTGACCAATAATGCGCCATTTTTCGCAAATCATGACTCAACTCATGCTTTTGTACCCAAACCTTCGTGGCTAAACTTCTTGCCTGATTGGTTTTTTGGGTACGATTTTCCACATAATGTTAACGAAACAGGAGTCAGACTGGCTGATTGTACCGGGCAATATTGCAACCACCTGCCTATACCGGTTTTCCCTACTTCACTTTACGAAATCATTTTTTGCCAGATTCTTTTTGGCATACTTTGGGCAATAAGAAAAAAAATAAAAATACCCGGCGTGCTTTTTGGTATTTATTTGATTTTCAACGGGTTAGAAAGATTTTTTATTGAAAAAATAAGGGTAAACGTAAAGATGAACATTCTGGGGATGCATATTACTCAGGCCGAATTAATTTCATTTGGATTAATAATTCTGGGTATCGTGTTGATTATTATTTTACGAAAAAATTACAAACCTGCCAAAATAGAAAGCAGGTAGTCAACATTTTTATCGAAATTGTTGTTTGTAGTTAGTAAATACAATAAATTGTTATTTACACTTTCTGTCGTATCTTTGCACGTTCTCAAAATTACCTAACAATTTGGAAATAGTGTATCCTTACAGAAACAATGTTTATTTTAATATAAAATAGAATATGCGTCAGCTAAAAATTGCTACACAAATTACCAACCGTGATTCACAAGCGGTTGAAAAGTATTTACAGGAAATTTCAAAAATCTCGATGATTACACCTGAGGAAGAGACCACTCTTGCCCAAAAAATAAAAATGGGTGATCAGAGAGCATTGGATAAGATGGTTCAGGCCAACCTGCGCTTTGTGGTTTCTGTGGCAAAACAATATCAACACCAGGGGCTTTCTTTAAGCGACTTGATTAATGAAGGGAATCTGGGATTGATAAAGGCGGCACAGCGTTTTGACGAAACCAAGGGATTTAAATTTATTTCTTATGCCGTTTGGTGGATTCGTCAGTCTATCCTTCAGGCTTTGGCCGAACAGGGCAGATTGGTAAGATTGCCACAAAACAAAATCGGAACTTACAACAAAGCCAATAAAGCATACATGGCCTTCGAACAGGAGCACGAAAGAGAACCTTCTACCGAAGAGCTTTCGGAGTTACTTGAAATGAGCGAAACCGAAATTAATAATATCTTTCAAAGCAATACCCGCCACACCTCGTTGGATGCACCTGTACACGAAGCAGAAGACGTGGCGATGGGCGACCTGCTGGAAGGAAGCTCTGATACAGATGATGATGTAATGAAAGATTCTTTACGGAATGAAATCCGAAGAGTGCTTAAATCACTTTCTCCACGTGAGGCAGAAATCGTAAATGCCTATTTCGGATTGGATGGCGAAAACGGAGTAACTATTGAGCAGATTGGCCAGAAATACGACCTGACCAAAGAACGTATTCGTCAAATTAAGGAAAGAGCTATCAAGCGCTTGCAAAAAGCAAGATACAGTAGCGCTCTGAAGTCTTATTTGGGATAAATAATTTCCTTAAAATATATTACAATGCAGGTTTTAGTAAAAACCTGCATTTTTTATTTATGATGGTTATTATTCATGAAGAAATTTTTATAAATTAGTTTTACAAATTTTTTCAAAATGCTACCGCAGGACTTTTCTGAAATATCAGGCCAGAAAATAAAAAGTATCTCGATGGTCTCAGGCGGCGACATCAATGATGCTTTTAAATTAGAAACAGAAGAAGGCCAATATTATTTTTTAAAACTGAATGACTATAACCGTTACCCTGAAATGTTTGAGCAAGAAGCAAAGGGATTAGCAGCCCTCAAAAAATCGTGTAGGCTGAAAGTACCAGATGTCATTAATTATGGCATATACAAAAACCAACAATATCTACTGCTTGAATGGATTGAAAAAGGGGCACCGGCTAAAGACTTTGCTCAAAACCTTGGAACATCAATAGCCGAAATGCACAAGATTCGGCAATCATATTTTGGATTTAAACAGGATAACCACATAGGTAGCTTGCAACAAATTAATACTCCATCTGAATATTGGGGCGAATTTTATGCGAACTTTAGAATCCTGCGATTAGTAAAATTGCTTTATGACCGAAATGACATTTCGGATATAGACTTAGTTCACGCTGAAAATTTCTGCAAACAACTGAACAACATTTTTCCATTAGAGCCACCTTCCTTATTGCATGGCGATTTATGGGGTGGAAATTATATGATTACAAAGGAAGGTTATGCCTCCATTTTTGACCCCGCCGTTTATTATGGACACAGGGAGATGGATATCGGTATGGCAAAACTGTTTGGCGGTTTCCACAATGATTTTTATAATACCTATAATCATTTTTATCCATTAGAAAAAGGCTGGCAGGCAAGACAGCCATTTACTCAATTATACCCATTATTGGTTCATGCACTGCTTTTTGGAGGGTCTTATATTCTGAATATAAAAGAAATTATGAGGCCATTTTAATTGGCAAATATAATTTTAATCATTTGTTTAAATTTTTTGATTAAATTATTTGTTTAAATCAAATATTTAACTATAACTTTGTTTTCAAATGGAAAAAGGAAAATATATACAACAAAAAGATCTGTCCACAGAGCAGAAAATTAAAGATGCTGCAGCCATCGTTTTTCAGAAAAAGGGATTTGCTGCCACACGTACCCGTGATATTGCAGAAGAAGCGGGGCTCAATCTTGCATTGATTAATTATTATTATCGTAGCAAGAAGAATTTGTTTGATATTATCATGGAAGAAAAACTGAGCACCTTCTTCAGAACTTTTATCCCTTTTATTCTTTCAGAAGGTAAAACACCCGAAGAAAAAATAAAACGAATATCCAAAGATTATATTAGTCTGCTATTGGAAAATCCAGACCTGCCCCTATTTGTATTGAATGCAATTCATACTAACCCTGAGCATTTTACTAAAATAGTTTATGGAGCCGAGCAGATTCAACATTCTCCTTTGGTAGCTCAATTAAAAAAGTTAAATCCAAAAGCAAAATTTGAACAGTTTTTCCTAAACATAATGGCGCTTTGTGTATTTCCGTTTATTATGAAGCCGGCTATTTCGCACCTTTCAGATATTTTATCAAAAGACTTCGAAAACCTGATGAAGGAACGAATAGAGATGATTCCTAAATGGATGGATGCAATGATTAAAGTAAAATAAAAACCCTGTTACTTAAAATGAAACCTTATTTTTCAATATTAAAATTCAGAATTCTTCCGTTTTTATTATTCATTCTGCCCAGTATAATAAAAAGCCAGCCGGTAACACTGGAGCAATGCCATGAATGGAGCAGGAAGAATTATCCGTTAATAAAGAATCAGGAACACATTAAACTGAGCACTAAATATTTGAATATTAATGCTAACAGAGCATATTTCCCTCAAATAAATGTAAACGGACAAGGCGCTTATCAGTCTGAAGTTACCCAATTCCCTGCATTATCTCCAAATATTACGATACCCACAATGAGCAAGGATCAGTATAAATTACAAGGAGAATTGATTCAAACCATTTTTGACGGAGGCTTTCGCACCAGCCAGATTAATATGCTTAAATCGCACGAAAGAATGCAACTTAAGCAAATTGAAATCAGTATGCACTCCGTCAGGCATCAGGTTATGGATTTGTATTTTGCAATATTGATGTTGGAGGCACAACTGAAACAACAGGTAATACATAAACAGAATTTGCAAAACACACTCGATAAATCAATAGTCGCACTTGCCAGCGGCACTACTTATAAAAGTTCTGTAAATGAACTAAAAGCAGAAATGATTAATGCAGATATGCTGGAATTTGAAACGCGCAACAACAAACAGGCAGCCATTGAAATGCTTAATCAACTTACCGGGCAAACCTTCGTTGCAACTACCAAGTTTGAAGAACCAGTAAGCCAAGTAACCGCTAATCTTATCAATAATCGCCCAGAACTAAAAATGCTGGATTTACAAAAACAAAATATTGTTATTCAAAAAACAGGCAGCATCAGATTTATTGCCTACTGTCAGCGCTTTTGCAATGGGTGGTTATGGACGGCCTACACTCAATATGCTTTCTAACGACTTTGGTACCTACTGGATGGCAGGCTTAAGATTAAAATGGTCAATGAATACATTGTTTTCGTTACCCAACACTTTAAAATCTTTAAACATGAACAATAAAATGCTGGATGTAGAAAAAGAGACATTACAGTTTAACACAAAAATGGCCATTAATAAAGAAAACAGCGAAATAATGAAATATCAGATGTTGATGAAACAGGATGATGAAATCATTTCGCTACGCAGTTCGGTGATGGAATCGACTAAAGCGCAATTAGAAAACGGCGTAATAACTTCTACTGAGTATATTGTGAAGCTTAACGCCGAAACCCTTGCCAGGTCAACAAAAGAACTACATCGGCTCCAACTATTAAAAGCTCAGTATAGAATATTAACCCTTTCCGGAAATTAAAAAGTAAAACAGGAAATATGAAAAAGTATTTAATTTTTCTCTTGATAACCTCAATCATTGCTTCGGCCTGCAACAATAAAAAGATTTTGATGCATCCGGTAATTTTGAAGCAGATGAAGTAATGGTTTCGGCACAACAAAATGGTTTGATACTGTCCTTGAATGTAACCGAAGGGCAAAGGATAGAATTGAAGCAAACAGTGGGGCAAATAGAGGTGGAAGCACAAAAATTGCAAAAGGAGCAAGCCAATGCAGTCATATCATCTTTGCATCTAAAAACAGTAACCCCCAACCCGCAAATAGAGGTTACAAAAAAACAGCTAGCTGTTCAGCAGGAGCAATTAGAGTATCTGATGAATGAAAAAAACCGGATACAAAATTTGGTAAACGCAGATGCTGCTCCAAAAAAGCAATTGGATGACATGATCCAACAGATTGCCCAGATTCGAAGACAAATTGCCGTTACCCATCAGCAAATTAAATCATATTCAGAAAGTGCTAATGTTCAAAACAGAGCTATTCTGAGTGAAAAAGGACCTTTGGAAAAATCAACCGCCCAAATTGCTTATCAGATTCAAAAAGGACAAATCGTAAATCCGGTGACAGGGACAGTACTTACAAAATATGCAATGCAGGGAGAAATGGCTACCATGGGCCGGCCGCTATACAAGATAGCCAATATTGATACTTTAATACTCAAAGCATACGTAACAGGAAACCAACTATCACAGATCAAGCTAGGCCAATCGGCTACCATAAAAATTGATGACGGCAATGAAGGTTACAAAACTTATCCAGGTACTTTAGTCTGGATTTCTGACAAATCTGAGTTTACTCCCAAAACTATTCAAACAAAAAACGAAAGAGAGAACCTTGTATATGCTATTAAAGTGAGAGTAAAAAATGACGGGTATCTTAAGATTGGGATGTATGGGGAAACGGTCTTTAATTAGAATAGAAATCAGGAATTAAAAATGATATAGATAATAAAATCTGATCACTGCAATTTGAAACAATAAATGAAAAGTCTGATCTTAAATAATATTACCAAAACCTTTGATAAAGGCGCTATTGTTGCAGTGGATGATGTAAGTTTTAGCGTGAATGAAGGGGAATTGTTTGGTTTGATTGGGCCAGACGGAGCAGGGAAGACAACAATTTTTAGAATACTGAGTACCTTACTTCTTGCCGATAAAGGAGAAGCCGTTGTAGCAGGTTATGATGTAAAAAAAGATTACCGGTCGATAAGAAACATTATTGGCTACATGCCCGGAAGGTTTTCTTTGTATCAGGACTTAACTGTACATGAAAATCTGACATTTTTTGCAATGCTGTTTGGCACCTCAATTGAAGATAATTATGAGCTGATAAAAGATATTTACGATCAAATAAAACCATTCAGTAATCGCCGTGCAGGAAAGTTATCAGGTGGTATGAAACAAAAGCTGGCATTGAGTTGTGCACTGATTCACAAACCAAAAATATTATTTCTGGATGAGCCCACTACAGGTGTTGATGTGGTTTCAAGACACGAGTTTTGGGAAATTCTTAAAAGGTTAAAATCACAGGGAATTACCATTTTTGTCTCCACTGCATATATGGATGAAGCCATGAAGTGTGAACGAATAGCGCTCATACAAAAAGGAAAAATCCTAAGCATAAACACTCCCGAAAAGATAATTGAATCTTATCCGGTGAAACTTTTTGGCGCAAAGGCTGATGATATTTATTCATTATTAAAAGATTTAAGAGAATTTGAACAGGTGGAGCGTTGTTACCCTTTTGGAGAGTGGCTTCATGTTACTATGAAGGATTCTAATGCAGACGGGATAAACCTTATTAAAGATTATGCTTTAAGTGAAAATCATAAACAAGTAGAAGTAAAAATTATTGAACCTAATATTGAAGATAGTTTTATTAGATTGATGAACGATCAACAAACTTAAAATGATGACGACACATAAAGAAGAATATGTAATCCATTCGAATCGCTTTTCGGGAAAAAATGAGAGTGTCATAATATGTAAAAATCTTACCAAAAAATTTGGAGACTTTGTGGCAGTAGATCATATTTCCTTTGAGGTAAATAAGGGAGAAATTTTTGGGTTTCTGGGAGCCAATGGCGCTGGAAAAACTACGGCTATGAGAATGCTTTCAGGTCTTTCCTACCCCACCAGTGGAACAGCCACTGTGGCAGGTTTTGACGTGTATCATCAGCAGGAAGATATCAAAAAGAATATTGGTTACATTAGTCAGAAATTTTCTCTATATGACAATCTGAGTCCTTTGGAAAATATTACTTTTATGGCGGGGTATATGGAGTGCCCAGAAAAGAAATAAAAGAAAAAAGCAGGCTGTTAATTGAAAAATTAGGCTTGCAGAATGAAGCCAACAAATTAGTAGCATCGCTGCCATTAGGTTGGAAACAGAAGCTTGCATTTTCGGTTGCTATTTTCCACGATCCCAAAATAGTTTTTCTGGATGAACCAACCGGCGGTGTAGATCCGATAACGCGCAGACAGTTTTGGGATATGATTTACGAAGCAGCTTCCAGTGGCATTACCATATTTGTTACTACACATTATATGGATGAGGCAGAATATTGCAATCGTGTTACAATCTTGGTAGATGGCAGAATTGAAGCATTGGACAGGCCTGCAAATCTGAAACAGCAATACAATGAAAATAACATGAATGATGTTTTTTATCGTTTGGCAAGAAGGGCAAAGAGAGGTGGAGAATAATGGAGAGTGAAAAGTGAAAAAAAATTTTCTATTTTCAAACTTTCAACTAAAATATTAATATTATGGTACATGAAAAAAGATTAGCATTTATTGACAGAATTCTGTTTCCATACAAGTTGTTGGCAGCGAACAAAAAAGAATTTGTGCCTCCAAAGCAAATCTTGAGTAGCGGGACTGCTGTTGGCGCATTAGATAGAGAAGCCAAACACGCACAATCAAAAGCCGGGGTTTTCAACAAAATCAATGTTGCATTGAAAGAGGCTGATGAAACATTGTATTGGCTCATTATCTTAAAAGAAACAGCGTATATTACCCAACCGAAATTTCAATCAGTTTATTTTGATATAAAAGAATTTATTAAGATGCACACTCGAATACAAACGACTACTAAAACAAAACTTAGCAGATAATGTCACTATCAATCTTCAACTCTCAATTTCCAACTTTTATAAAAAGGAATTTTATCATGTCTTTCGAGACAAAAGAACACTCCTTATATTATTTGGAATGCCATTGATGCAAATATTGTTGTTTGGCTTTGCATTGACTGGAAGTAAAAAAATGCAGATGTACTCATAGTGGATAATGCCAAAGACGAGCACAGTGAAAAACTGATAAACAAATTCAAAGCTTCTACCTATTTTTCAATTTCCGAAAAACAAATTTCATACGTCCGGATTGAACAGGAATTTAAAAAAGGCAACATAAAAGCAGCAATTATTTTTCCTGCACAATTCAGCAGCGATTTGACGACTTCCAAAAAAGCTCAAATACAGGTGCTCACTGATGGAACAGAACCCAATGTAGCAAAAATGCTTCTGCAATATATCACTTCCATTACACAGGATTATCAGCAAGTTTTAAATAGCGCCATCCCCCCTGCCATGGTAATAATACCTGAGATCAGTATGTTGTACAACGAAGAAGGAAACGGCTCTATCAATTTTGTGCCAGGAGTGATGGCGCTCATTCTAATGATTGTTTGCACTGCCTTAACTTCAGTAGCAGTGGTACGCGAAAAAGAATTGGGCACTATGGAAGCATTACTTGTTTCACCTTTTAAACCAATAATGGTACTGGTGGCAAAAGCAGTTCCATATCTGGTTCTTTCTTTAATAAATCTAAATTTTATTTTGATATTGGCAGTTTTTGTAATGAACGTGCCCATGCAAGGAAATATTTTCCTTTTCTTTTTTCTGAGTATGTTATTCATCTCCACAAGCCTGTCTATGGGTTTACTGATTTCCAATGCAACAGATTCACAACAAGTGGCATTACTATTGTCAATGGTGGGTATGTTGTTACCGACTTTAATATTTTCGGGGTTTATTTTTCCTTTGGAAAATATGCCAATGTTTTTTCAGTGGTTTGCATATATTGTACCGGCCCGGTGGTATTATACAGGTGTAAAATCCATTATGTTGAAAGGGCTCGACATTTCCTATATCTGGAAAGAAATAACGGCTTTGTCTGTTATGACTATCATTTTCCTGAGCATTGCTATTAAAAAATTTAAAATTCGGCTTTCATGAAGACCCTTCTGTTTTTATTGCAAAAGGAATTTAAACAAATATTTCGCGATAAAATTATCGTAATGATGACATTTGTATTACCAATTGTGCAATTAGGCATTTTGCCAATAGCAATGAATTTTGAAGTGAATGAAGTGAATGTTGTTGTTATAGATAATGACCATAGTCCGTTTTCCAACAAGCTTATCAATAAACTTGGCTCTTCAGGATATATAAAACTGATTGCCTTTGAACCTGGATTTACGAAAGCTATGAATTTTATTAAGAAAGGAGAAGCAGATATTATTTTGGAAATACCCAACTTTTTTGAGAGAGATTTAGTAAAAGAAAATTTTGCAAAAGTTAATCTTACGGTAGATGCTATAAATGGCACCAAGTCATCATTAGGCAGCTCCTACCTGACATCCATAATTTTTGATTTCAATAAAAACATTCAGATTTTTCAAAACAACAAACCGGCTATGCCTGTACATATTAATATTGAAAGTTCTGTATGGTTTAATCCTTATGCAAATTACCGTTGGTTTATCGTACCGGGTATTTTAGCTTTTTTGCTCACCATTTTTGCAGGTTCCATTTCTGCCACCAATATTGTACGCGAGAAAGAAGTAGGAACAATCGAACAAATTAATGTAAGCCCCATAAAAAAATGGCAGTTCCTTTTGGGCAAATTGATTCCCTTTTGGATTATTGGAATGATTATCCTCACAATTGGGTTGATAGTAGCAGTTGTCTTTTATAATATACAGCCTGTTGGTAGTTTAGTTTTACTATACTTACTTTCGGGAGTATATTTAATAGCCTTGTTAGGTTTTGGATTATTAGTTTCCACAGTAAGCAATAATCAATTGCAGGCAATGTTTATTTCCTTTTTCTTTATTATGATTTTTGCATTGATGAGCGGATTGTTTACATCGGTAGAAAGCATGCCGGAATGGGCAAGAACCATTTCACATTCCATTCCTATTACCTATTTTATGAAAGCCTTGAGAATGATCATCCTAAAAGGAAGCTCATTTGCAGATATTAAAGATGTTTTTTTGATCCTTTTTGGATTTGCCATTGCATTAAACGGTTTGGCTGTTTGGAATTACAGGAAAACAAGTTAATCGACCTACAACAAAATGATTGCATAGCTTATTCATTTTCAAACCAGTCATTGTGCTGCTCCTGCACTCTTATGAAGGTAGTTCGCTTTGTTAATTCTTTTAATTGGCTGGCGCCCACATAAGTACAGGTAGAACGTATCCCTTCGTCCAACCCCGTCATTGTTGTTTAAAGTTGGCAACATAGTTTTGTGGCAGCAGTAGGTGTAGGTTTTCCTTTTTTTGTGCTGTTGTTTTTTTCGAGCAGGTAGGTGAGCCAGTGTTCGGGATTGATGTTGTGCAGGCGGCATGTGGCGAACAGGCTATAAAGCATTGCTGCATCCTGTGCCCGCTCGTGGCTTCCGGCAAACAGATAATTTTTGCGCCCCAGCGCCACAGGGCGAATAGCGTTCTCAATAAGGTTATTATCGATTTGCAAAATGCCGTCTGTGGTGTACACGCACAATTTCTGCCATCGTGTTAATGTATAAGCAATGGCCTTGCCAAAAGGACTTTTGGGTAATACCTTTTGGTGAGCAACATTTCGGTTAATGTGCTTTGCAAATTGTTTAATACGGGTAGGGCATGTTCATGCCGATGGTTTTTTATTTGCTCCGGCGTAAAGTTTTCATCGCGGCAATAGGATTCTATTTTATATAAATCCTGTATCAGGCTCAAAACCGCATTCGCATTGGCTTTGTCATAATCTTTGGCTTCGTAAAATTTTCGGCGCATGCGCCCAGCAGCAAAAGGGGTAACGCCTTCTACTTTATCGAAAGTTTCGTAAGCATCGTAGCCATCTGTTTGCAAATAGCCTTTAAACTTGTGCAACATAGCTTTGGGATACAAAGCGCCACGCCCGGGCTGATAATCGAACAATGCTAATTTTCGTTGTGTATCGTAATACACCCAATAGTATCCTGTATGCGTGGTTTGTTTTTTGTCCTTATCTAAAACCTTTATCGTGGTTTCATCCACATTCAAATAGTTTGTATTCAAAACCTGCCAGCAATGCAGGTCGTGAACCGGTTCAATCAACCTCATCGCATCTTTTATCCAGCCGCTTACCGTGCTGTGATTGATGTTTACATTTTGACGTTTGAAGATGGCTAACTGGCGATACACAGGCAGATGGTCCACAAACTTGCTTACCAGCAAATGCGTAAGCAATGATGCGCCTGCAACAGATTTCTCAAGCGGCATGGCCGGTAATGAAGCAATGATGCGGCTTGCGTTTAATCCATCATTTGAAGGTTTGATATACTCGGGGCGTACATATTGTTTCACAAACAACTCGCCGGGCCGGTACTCCAGCTTTTCGGTAATTTCTTTACCAACGGGATGCAAACCTTCTACATCCTCTTTGGGCATCAGTTCTATTACTTCGCGGCGCAGGCTTTCCGGCAAAGGGTTACGACCAGGATGCTTTACGGTAAGTTTGGTTTGTTGCTTTTGATATTCTTTTACCAGTGTGGTTTTTACCACGTCTATCTGCCCCAGTTTATCATCAGGGAATAATTCAGGCTGTGAAACGGCGGTTGCATTTGCTGTTACAAACTTCTCTGCCCTGCCGCCAAAGAGCATTTTCTTTAATTCGGCTAATTGCAACTGTAGCGATTGTATCTGTAATCGCAATTCAATATTGTGACTCCTTTCCTGTTCAAAGAGGATTTTGTAGTCTATAAAACTATTGCCGGAAGCGATATGTGAAACTGTTTGCAAGATGTTTACAGGTAGTACAAATATCATGCTAATAATTGCCTGAAATGCAGTATTGACAGGTATTTCAGACAGTATGGCAATAGTGGAATTATTGGCAGGTAAACCTGATTTTTGTCGCACCGTTTTTAAAATTACACCCTGCAAAATAAATTGTAATTGCTGTGAGGTGATGCAAAATGATCGTTATGGCTGGCGGGAGGTCTTTCAAAAGTGCCCTGCTCCAATCCTTTTCATAGAGCGCAAAGCCATCGCTATCCCATTGTAGTAATTTTATTTTGTTACCACGCCGGCCAATAAAAATGAATACGTCGCCACTCAGCACATCCTGTTGCATCTCGTTGCGCACCAGGCCGCTCAACCCGTAGGCTCCCTTGCGAAAATCAGCAGTGCCGTTGTAATAAAAGTAGCGACAAGTGGAGTTCAGATGCAACATAGCAGCTCTTTTAAAACGGCTATATTAATACTGCCCAACTCAAGCCGCACACCATTAGGATAGCAGATAGTTGCAGCACTGCCATTGGCAGCCATCGGCGCTACCTGTGTGAAAGTGGGTGTGGTCGCTGCGTTAATAGGCAACCGTTTTTGCCAGTAATAATATTTGGATGTCGCAAGCCGGTGTTCTTTGCAATAAGAACCAACCGTTTGACCGCTTGCGCGGCAGGCTTCAATGTGGGCGTGCATTATACTGGCACGGGCGGAGGTATTGTTATTTTCCATCCGGCAAAAATCAATAACCTACCTTAGTAAAGCAATACGGGGTTAGTCGAAGGGATACGGTAGAACGCAAGCCTCCTAAAATGTCCTGAATGGTATCTTTAACCGAACCACGATATGGCAATTTGATGGTTTTGCCTTCGGATGCTCTATATTCGGCTACTCCACCGGAGTATTTATGCATTGCAGTTTGAGAACTCATTCCATAAAAAAGTTTAAATTTTGTTCCATTTTCATCTTCTATCAGTTCTCCACCACTTTCATTATGCCCTGCCAACATGCCGCCCAGCATTACAAAATCGGCACCACCACCAAAAGCCTTTGCCACATCACCCGGTACTCGGCATCCGCCGTCCGAAATAATTTGCCCGCTTAATCCATGCGCTGCATCTGCGCATTCAATAATGGCTGAAAGCTGTGGGTACCCCACACCGGTTTTCACTCTGGTAGTACATACAGAACCAGGGCCAATACCCACCTTAACAATATCTGCACCCGACAGTAATAACTCCTCCACCATTTCTCCGGTAACTACATTTCCGGCAATAATAATTTTTTCAGGATATTTTTCTCTAACCTTTCTTACAAAGGAAACAAAATGTTCCGAATATCCATTTGCTACATCAATGCATATAAAACGCAAGCCAGGACAAGCTTTGATTATCTTTCCCAGCAATTCGGCATCATTATTACTGGTACCGGCGCTCACACTCACATAGTCGAGTATATTCTGATTTTCTTTATAAAATTTTTTCCATTCCTCCAGACTATAATGTTTATGCACTGCTGTAATTATTTGATGTTTTGCCAGTTCGGCTGCCATTTCAAAAGTGCCTACCGTATCCATATTTGCTGTAATGATGGGAATACCCTCCCACTCATTCTCACTATTTTTAAATTTAAACTTTCGTGATAATGAGACCACAGATCTTGACTTTAGAGTTGAGCGTTTTGGCCTAATCATTACATCTTTAAAGCCTAGTTTTATATCCGATTCAATACGCATAGTATATTTTTTGGTATAATTATTTACTACTGTTATTACTATTCTTATTTAATTTGTTTAACGCTTCCTGTAATAGCATTTTTTAATGCTGCATTTTCCTTACGGAGTTGCTTATTCTCCGCCATAAGTAATAATATTTGTTCTTCAAGTTACAAATGCAAATAAACTAATTTTCTGAATATCTTTTTCAAGCTGAATAGTTCCCAATTATTTACTATATACTACATATTCCTTCTGTACTGCCCACCCACCTCATATAGCGCATGAGTAATTTGCCCCAATGAACAAAATTTTACCGTCTCCATCAATTCTTCGAAAATATTTTCATTGGCAAGAGCGACCGCCTTTAGTTTCTTCAAAGCCTCAGCCGACTTATCTTTATTGCGTTCCTGAAATGCTTTAAAATTTTTTATTTGCAGTTCTTTTTCTTCTGTAGTGCTTCTGATTACTTCGTTTGGCAAAATTGTGGGGCTTCCTTGTTTATTCAAGAAGGTGTTGACTCCTATTAAGGGTAGCTCGCCTGAATTTTTCTGCATTTCATAGAGCAGGCTTTCTTCCTGTATTTTATTTCGCTGATACATTCTTTCCATTGCCCCCAAAACGCCTCCCCTGTCGTTGATACGATCAAATTCGGTCAATACCGCCTCCTCTACCAAATCGGTCAGTTCTTCTATGGCAAAACTGCCTTGTAAAAAATTCTCGGTTTTTGCAGTTCCCAATTCTCTGTTAATAATTAATTGTATGGCCATTGCCCGGCGCACACTTTCTTCGGTAGGTGTGGTGATTGCTTCATCATAAGCATTGGTGTGCAGAGAATTACAATTATCATAAATTGCATATAATGCCTGCAATGTGGTGCGTATATCATTAAAATCTATTTCCTGCGCATGAAGACTGCGACCACTGGTTTGTATATGATATTTCAATTTCTGAGATCTTTCATTTGCCTTGTATTTATATTTCAACGCTTTTGCCCAGATGCGTCGTGCCACCCGGCCAATGACGCTATACTCAGGGTCCATTCCATTGCTAAAGAAGAAAGAAAGGTTAGGCGCGAAATCGTCAATATCCATTCCTCTACTCAGGTAAAACTCTACATAGGTAAAACCGTTTGCCAATGTAAACGCTAACTGAGTTATTGGATTGGCACCGGCTTCGGCAATATGATAACCACTGATGCTGACACTGTAAAAATTACGGATATTATTTTTAATGAAATACGCCTGCACATCACCCATCATTTTTAATGCAAATTCTGAGGAAAAAATACAAGTGTTCTGAGCCTGATCTTCCTTTAGAATATCTGCCTGAACAGTACCACGCACCTGCGTTAATGCCTGCTGCTTTATTTTTTCATACTCCTCTTTGGCCAAAATCATATCGCCGCTCTGCCCTAATAATTTTAATCCTAAACCATTATTCCCATCAGGAAGCGTTCCTTCATAGTGGGCGGTTGAGTTCCTTACCGGCAATCCAATTGTAGCGCTAACTTTCTCACACAATTGATCTATCGCAGCATTCATAAAAAATGCAAGTAATATGGGCGCCGGCCCATTGATGGTCATTGAAACAGAAGTGTTGGGGCTGCATAAATCAAATCCGCTGTAAAGTTTTTTTGCGTCATCAACTGTGGCAATACTTACACCGCTATTTCCTATTTTCCCATAAATGTCGGGGCGGGCGGCAGGATCTTCACCATACAATGTAACACTATCAAAAGCAGTACTGAGCCGCTTTGCCGCTTGGTCGAGGCTCAGGTAATGGAATCTTTTATTGGTTCTTTCGGGTGTTCCTTCACCGGCAAACATCCGCGTTGGGTCTTCGCCCTGACGTTTTAGCTCAAATACCCCGGAGGTGAATGGAAATTTACCAGGCAGGTTTTCCCGTAGTTGCCATTTCAGAATATCGCCCCAGTCTTTATATTTGGGCACTGCTACCTTCTTAATAACAGATCCGCTTAAAGATTTTGTGGTAAGAGGCTGTGCAATGCTTTTATCTCTTACTTTATATTCAAAAAACGGCAAGTTATAGGACTGCTTCACGATTTCCCAATCATCAATCAATTTTTTACAGTCACCATCTAATCTAAGTTCCAGTTCCTTAATCTTTTCAGTAAGTATTTGTGTATTTTCATTATTTAATAAATCAACTGAACCTTTCAACATGTATAATTTACAGGCTGTTTCGCTTTGCTCCTCTACCCAACTATCGTACCAACGAATAGTTTCAGCAATTTCTGATAAATACCGCACTCGTTTTGGCGGTATAATCTGAGAATTGTTCTTGGTATCTTTGTCATGAGGGTGGTGTGTAATGTGTCCCTTAAAAGTAATCCCTATTTTTTCTTCAAATTTTTCCATGATACGCTCAAACAATTCATTAATTCCTGCATCATTAAACTGGGCTGCAATGGTGCCCACTACAGGCAGGTCTTCATCCTTTGCTGTCCATAAGAGATGGTTGCGCTTATACTGTTTTTTAATGTCATGCAAAGCATCTAAAGCGCCTGCTTTGTCAAACTTGTTGAGGCAAATTACATCAGCATAATCCAACATGTTGATTTTCTCCAATTGCGATGCCGCGCCATACTCAGGAGTCATCACATACATGCTCACATCACAGTAATCAATAATGGAAGCATCGCTTTGCCCTACACCTGCGCTTTCCAGAATGATAAGATCAAACCCTGCCGACTTACAAATTTCAAGCGTCTGCCTTACCGACTTACTCAGGGCAGCATTATCCTCTCTGGTAGCCATAGAGCGCATATAAGCACGCTGATGAGAGATGGCATTCATACGTATCCTATCTCCTAACAAAGCGCCACCGGTTTTTTTTCTGGAAGGGTCAACCGAAATGACCGCAACGGTTTTATCTGAATAATTGTTTAAAAAGCGTCTGACAATTTCATCGGTTACAGAAGACTTTCCTGCACCTCCGGTACCGGTAATGCCAAGTATCACTCCATTCCCTTCTGACGGAGCGATGATAAACGGTTCCATTGGTTCAATCCCTAATTCTGCCAAGGTAATGGCCTTAGCAATTTTTCTAATATCTTTTACTTCTCCCAAGGGATGGCTATCATTCCATTTTGAAACAACCGAAATACCGCCATCCTGAGATACGTCAATTTTCTTCAATAAAGCCTCAATCATTCCTTCAAGCCCCATCTTTCTGCCATCATCCGGACTATAAATTCCTGCTATTCCATACCGATGAAGTTCGTCTATTTCGGAAGGCAAAATAGTGCCGCCGCCGCCGCCAAAAATTTTAATATGCCCACATCCTGCCTCATCCAACAGGTCTTTTATATATTTAAAAAACTCCAAGTGACCGCCCTGGTAACTGGTGATGGCAATGGCATGGGCATCTTCTTCAATAGCACATTCCACAATTTCATGCACACTGCGATTATGTCCCAAGTGTATTATTTCTGCGCCTTTGCTTTGCAAAATCCGACGCATAATATTAATGGAAGCATCATGCCCATCAAAAAGCGAAGCGGCTGTAACTATTCTGATTTTCGGATGCTGGCCATTCATGTTCAAACAATTGTTAACAAAAATAAGATTATTAGGGGAGCTTTGAGATATTTCAACCTTTATAAAACCCTTTGCAAATATAGTTTTTGAAAGAAAAATAACACCATATCTTAAATCTTTATTTCATTTATAAAACCGTCCTTTCTAATGGAAGTTTAATCATCTGCATCCATTTCTCCTTTCCTCTTTTTCGGCTACCTTTGCAGTTCTTCAGCTAAGTAAAATGAATAAAAGAATTTTTGTAGAAAAGAAAACGCTTTTCGACGTAGAAAGCGCCAGAGTTTTGAATGAAATACTTCAGGTAGCGCCAAAGGTATCGAAAGTAAGCGTATATAATATTTATGATGTTTTTGGATTGGAAGAGGCTGATTTCAATAAGGTGATCAATGCTACATTTGTGGATCCGGTTACCGATATAGTGCAACATCAAAACCCTGCCACGCTTCCATATTTTGCAATGGAATTTTTACCCGGTCAATACGACCAACGTGCCGACAGCGCAGAGCAGTGCATTGCCCTGCTCACGGGAAAAGCCGGTGCAAAGGTACGCAGCGGGAAACTGATTGAAATGGAAGGCATTTCCAAGGATAGTCTGGAGAAAGTAAAGGATCTGCTGATCAATAAAGTGGAGAGCCATGAAAAAGACCTCAATGTTCTGGAGTACCCTTCTGTTGAGGCACCGTCAGATGTTGCCATTCACCTTAGTTTCAAAGATTGGGATAGTGTTAAGCTCAATGAATTTTACAATCAGCATGGATTTGCTTTCGGCTTTGATGACCTTGAACATATTCAACGGTACTTTCAGCAGGAAGACCGCGACCCAACCGAAACAGAGCTAAAAGTACTCGATACCTACTGGAGCGACCACTGCCGTCATACTACTTTCGAAACGGAATTAACCGACATATCTTTTGAAGGAAAGTTCAAAACCACATTGGAAAGTATTTTCAATGACTATCTTGAGAAAAGGAAATTTTTAGGCAGAGAGCAAAAGCCTGTTTCACTGATGGATCTGGCAACAGTTTGCGGAAAATATTTTTATAAAACAGGTAAATTAGGGAATCTGGTGGTTTCAGATGAAATCAATGCCTGTACCATCACCATTGATGTGGAATACGATGGCAAAAAAGAACCCTGGTACTTATTATTTAAGAATGAAACACACAATCACCCTACCGAAATAGAACCTTTTGGTGGTGCCAGTACCTGTCTCGGCGGCGCTATTCGTGATCCTCTTAGTGGTCGCTCTTATGTGTATCAGGCAATGAGGCTCACCGGCGCTGCTGATGTATTGGAACCGATAGGAAATACCTTGCCCGGTAAGTTGCCCCAACGTACCATTACCAAACAGGCAGCAAACGGTTACAGTAGTTATGGCAATCAGATTGGACTGGCTACTACAATGGTGAATGAAATTTACCATAAAGGATACAAGGCCAAGAGAATGGAAGTAGGTTTTGTAGTAGGCGCTGCACCTGTTGACTGGGTGAAACGCGAACAGCCAAAACAGGGAGATATTGTAGTGATTCTGGGTGGAGCCACAGGCCGCGATGGAATCGGAGGCGCTACCGGCTCCAGCAAGGAGCAGGACGAATCCAGTATTCACACCATGAGTTCCGAAGTGCAGAAAGGTAATGCAGTGGAAGAACGCAAAATTCAGCGATTATTCAGAAAACCGGAAGTAACCAAACTTATAAAGAAATCAAATGATTTTGGTGCAGGTGGTGTTTCGGTAGCAATTGGAGAAATTGTGCCCAGTATTGAAATCAATCTGGATGTGCTGCCATTGAAATACGAAGGTCTAAACGGTACCGAATTAGCCATCTCCGAAAGTCAGGAGCGTATGGCTGTGGTTATTGACCCTGCTGACAAAGAAAAATTTATTGCAGCATGTAATGATGAAAATATTATAGCTGTGGAAGTGGCCAAAGTAACAGATTCAGGAAGGATGAAGATGTACTGGAGGGGAAATAAAATTGTAGATATGAGCCGTGAGTTTTTAGATACCAATGGCTGCCCAAAGAAACAAAGTGTCACCGTCAGCCATCTGCAGGATGTAAATAATCAGCCGACCGAACTGACGAAAGAAAATTTCTTAAAAGCGCTTTCAGAAAAAAATACAGCCAGCCAGAAAGGATTGATTGAAATGTTTGACAGTTCAGTAGGTGGTACTACGGTAGCCATGCCATTGGGTGGCAAGTATCAGATCACCGAAATGGAAGGCAGTGTGCAGACGATTCCCGTTTTGAGATCAAAAGATGTTGAAACAGTATCGTTGGCTAGCTGGGGTTATGATGCCGATATCAGCACCGACAATTCAATGATTGGTGCAGCCAATGCTGTGGTAGAGAGCGTCGCCAAAATAGTGGCGATGGGTGGCCATTATCAGAACATAAGATTGAGCTTTCAGGAATATTTTGAAAAATTAGGAAATAATCCTCAGAAATGGGGCAAACCTCTGGCATCATTACTTGGCGCATATCATGCACAAATGAATCTCGAACTGGCAGCAATCGGCGGAAAAGATAGTATGAGCGGCACTTTTGGCGACCTGAATGTGCCGCCAACACTGATTTCTTTTGCCTGTGCCAATGGCAATAAGAAAAATATTATTTCACCCGAATTTAAAAATCCGGGCAACTATATTTATCTTTTTGAACACAAACCGCAGGAAAACGGGCTGCCTGATTACAATGCGCTCAAACAGATATTTGATTTCATACATCAGCAAATAAGTAAAGAAAATATTGTTTCAGCAAAAACAATAAAAGAAGGAGGTATGGCAGTTGCACTTGCCAAAATGAGTTTTGGTAACCGGCTGGGTTGCCATGTAGATTATAGTGGCATACCTTTGGCAAAATCTATCGGCAGCTTATTGATAGAAAGCAAATCAGCAATTGACCATCCTTTATTTAACAATATCGGAACCGTAATAAATGAAGAGACAATTACAATTAATAATCAGAAATTTGAAATCACTCCTCTTTTGAAAGCCTATACTTCTACCTTTGAAAAACTATTTCCAACAATAGAAAGCAAGAAAGAAGTTATAGAACTTGATCCGGCACTCAACAACACTCAGTCCGGCAAAATCACTATAAAGAAACATAGCGTTACACCCAGAGTCTTTGCGCCGGTATTCCCCGGCACCAATTGTGAATATGAAACCAAAAATGCATTTAGAAAAGAAGGCGCTGAGGTAAGTTCATTGCCATTTGTTAACATAAGCCACCGGCATCTGGAAGAAAGCATTGATGCATGGGTGAAGGAAATCAACCACTCACAAATACTAATTTTAAGTGGTGGTTTTTCTGCGGGTGACGAACCCGATGGTTCAGCTAAATTCATTGTGAATGTATTGAAAAACGAAAAGATGAAAGATGCCGTTCATGAATTATTAGAGCGCGACGGTATGATTCTGGGCATCTGTAATGGTTTTCAGGCTTTGGTAAAATCGGGCTTGTTGCCTTACGGCCAAATCAGAGATTTGGATGCCGGCTCACCCACACTGGCGCACAATGCCATCGGACGGCATATTTCACAAATGGTGAATGTGAAAGTGGTGAGTGACAACAGTCCCTGGCTGCGAGGTATGAAAGATAACATCTACACCATTCCTATCAGTCATGGAGAGGGTAGGTTTATGGCCGGCAAAGAAGTTCTGGAAGAACTATACAGAAAAGGACAAATAGCCTCTCAATACGTTGACCACGATGGAGCCATTGCACACGGAATGCCTTTTAACCCCAACAATTCATTTTTTGGAATTGAAGGCATTACCAGCGAGTGCGGGAAAATTTATGGACGTATGGGGCATACGGAAAGATTTTCAAGAGGATTGATGAAGAATATTCCTGATGCCGGTTATCACAATATTTTTAGAAATGGAGTGGAGTATTTTAAACTATAAACAAATTATTTTTAGAAATTGGCGAATCAAAATAATTATCAGTTTCTTTTTTAAATTCCAGCAATTATTTTTACCAACAAATATTTTATCAATTAATTTCAAAAGATGAGGCGGCTAATACGTAATTTTTTACAAAAATTTGGATACGATATCATTAAACTTCGGCCAAAATTTAATCCATCATCTATTGATAAAGAAAAAGTGATTGCTGAGGCAGGTTGGTTGAGAAACTATGGATTCAATTCCATAATTGATATAGGTGCAAATGAAGGCCAGTTTTCTACCAAGATGAGAATACTTTTTCCAGAAGCCGCAATCTATGCTTTTGAACCGATAAAATCTGTGTTCAACCAACTTGTAGAAAACTTTTCAAACGATAAAAACTTTGCCGCTTTTGATGTTGCTTTGGGCGAACAGAAAGGAACCATTGATTTTTTTGAAAATGAATCCTCTGCTTCTTCTTCGGTTTTGGAAATGGAGAAAAACCATACTGACCATTTCGATTTTACAAAAAATGTTTCGGCAATATCGGTGAATGTAGAAAAACTGGATGATGTTTTTGCAAATCAAAAAATAAATGAGCCATTACTGATAAAATTAGACGTGCAGGGATATGAAAAAATCGTCATAAACGGCGGAATGAACACCATCCGAAAGGCTGAAATGATTATTATCGAATTATCATTTACCGAGCTTTATAAAAATCAGGTATTGTTTGACGAGATGTATTTTTTGTTGAAATCACTCGGTTTTAAGTACATGGGAAATATCGAACAGCTTCATTCTCCCATTGATAACTCTATCTTGCAGGCAGACGGAATTTTTATAAAGAGCCATTAGCATGAATTCGCAAAACCCTTTGATATCAATTGTTACACCGGTTTTTAATGGCGAAAAATTCATTGAAGACTGTATTTTAAATGTACGTAATCAAAGTTTTCGCAACTACGAACACATCATTATTGACAGTTGCTCTACAGACAATACACCCAACATTATTAATCAGTTCATCAATGATTCTCAAATAAAATATATCGTAAAAAAAGATAATAGTCTTTACGAAGGGATGAACAACGGCATCAAAGAAGCACGCGGGGAATGGCTGTATTTTTTTGGAAGCGATGATGCATTTGTTAACAATACTGTTTTGGAGAAAATAAGCCACGTACTTGTGCAAAAAAGTGAAGGCGCTGTTTATGGCGATGTTTGGCTGGAAAAATTAGGAAGATGGTTTGATGGCCGGTTTAATATCGAAAAAATATTGACTAACAATATCTGTCATCAGGCTATTTTTTATCATAAATCGGTTTTTGAAAAAGTTTCATTATACAATTTGAATTATAAAATTTTGTCTGATTATGACATGAATCTTAAATGTATTTTGGGAAACAAAGCGTCTTTTGAATATCATCCGCTGAGAATTGCCCGTTTTGCCGATGGCGGTGTAAGCTCCTGGCATAAAGATGACGACTTTGAAAATGATTATGCCAAAATCATTTTGCAATATACCTTAAACGGGAACTGGAATTGGCTGAAAAAGTACTTCTATTTGTCAATTTGCTTCAGAAAAATACTCTTGAGAAACAAACTTAGACAAGCTCTTAATGAAATAAACAAAAATCTGAAGCCATCCGGCGCCTTTTTAATGTTTTTGTTTTTCGCTTTTACCACACCCTTTTTGCTTATCAGAAAATTGTTTGAATAAATTCACAGACTAAAAAATAGAAATACTGTTATACAATACTTTTTAAACCGATTAACAATTAAATTTGCCGAATGGTTGATTCTCCATTCCTATCTATTTGTATTCCTGCTTACAACCGGACTAATTATTTGAAAAGATTGTTACAATCGATTGAAATACAGTCATTTATAGATTTCGAAGTCGTTATAAGTGATGATAGTGATGGCGACGAAGTATCACTTTTATTAAAAGTGTTTGAAAATAAATTTCTGATAAGATATTTCAAGAATCCAAAATCATTGGGCACACCCGAAAACTGGAATGAATCTATACGTCAGGCAAAAGGAAAATGGATAAAACTCATGCACGATGACGATTGGTTTTCGAATAAAACATCATTACAACAATTTGCGGATGCAGCGCTTAAGCATCCTGAAAGTTTTATTTTTTCTGCATTTATAAAAGCAGATGAATCAACTAATGAGGAAAAGGCGGTTTTTCCTGAAAAATTCAGATTAAACTTGCTGGAAAACGAACCTTCTGTATTGCTGGCAAAAAACTTTATTGGCCATCCAAGCGTTACACTACATAGGAACGATCAAACGATTTTTTATGATTCGCACCTGAAATGGTTAGTGGATATTGATTATTATTATCGTCGTTTGAAAAACGAAAAAGCGTATTTTCTTCCTCAATTATTGATAAAAATCGGTTTCAGTGATTCTCAGGTTACAGCAAAGGTCAAAAATATCGCTGAAGTAGAAATACCCGAACATTTATATTTTTTGAAAAAAACAGGTGTCGAAAGCTTAAGAAATGTTCTTATTTATGATTACTGGTGGCGTTTTATCAGAAATTTCAAAATCAGAAATACCAATGGCTTTCGCGAATCGGGCTACACGGGAGAAATTCCTGATGTTTTGAATAAAATGGTCGGTTTACAAAAGTACATACCGGAGAAATTATTAAAAACCGGGCTGATATCTAAAATATTGATGATCATTCATTTCCTGATAAATAAGCGCAACCTATAATTTTTCAGGCAACTGCGATTTAAAATTAAAAACTTGATTTGAATTTTGTATTTTTAAAGCATGATTTGGCGCCATGTGCCAAATTGCGCTCCTTGGAGCAAAATAGTTATCAGGTTTGTAATTTTTGTTTATAAAAAGAAATAATTTCTTAATTCTAAAAATTAATTTTTGAAAAAAGGCAATTCCAGGAGGGTTACATGAAAACGGTAGAACAGAAGCCTAAATATCATTTAAACGAAGAACAGGAAAAAAAACTCATTGTACGGGAATACCGGTCATTATTGCGGGCATTGAAGGATAAGATCAAGCCAGGCGATAAGAGTATTTTGCGTCAGGCTTTTGAGCTAGCCGCAGAAGCGCATAAAACCATGCGTCGTAAAAGCGGCGAACCATATATCCTTCACCCGATTGCGGTTGCAAAAATCTGTGTAGAAGAAATTGGTCTGGGGGTTACATCATCTGTGGCGGCCTTGCTACATGATACGGTGGAGGATACTGAAATTACATTACAAGATATTGAAAGAGATTTTGGCCCCGAAATTTCAAAACTTGTTGACGGGCTTACCAAAATATCCAATGTCATTGATGTGAATGCCTCCAAGCAGGCCGAAAATTTTAAAAAAATACTATTAACCCTCACTGATGACCCTCGTGTGATATTGATAAAACTGGCCGACCGCCTCAACAACATGCGAACCCTCGAAAGCATGAAGCGGGAAAACCAGTTGAAAATTTCTTCCGAAACGGTTTATGTATTTGCTCCTCTTGCCCATAGATTAGGTCTATATACCATTAAAACCGAATTGGAAGACCTGTCAATGAAGTATTTGGAACCAGATACCTATCGTGAAATAGCAAAAAGGCTGGCAGAAACAAAAAGAGACCGCACGAAATACATCAATGAATTTATCAAACCTATTAAGGAAAAACTCGAAAAAAATAATTTCAAATTTGAAATTCAGGGACGTTCCAAAAACATACACTCCATTTGGAACAAGATGAAGAAAAAAGAAGTCACCTTTGAAGAGGTGTATGACCTTTTTGCCATCAGAATTATTTTGGATTCTCCACCCGAAAAAGAAAAGGAAGAATGTTGGAAAGTATATTCTTTAATTACCGATGAATATACACCCTCTATAGAAAGGCTTCGCGACTGGGTAAGCACGCCAAAGGCCAACGGGTATGAGGCGCTGCATACAACAGTGATGGGGCCCAGAGGAAAATGGGTAGAAGTGCAGATTCGTACAAAACGAATGAACGAAATAGCCGAAAAAGGCCTGGCTGCCCATTGGAAATATAAAGAGGGAACAAACATGGAAAACCGTTTTGATAAATGGTTCCAGCAAATAAGAGAGGCGCTCTATCATCAGGATACGGACAGCGTCAATTTTTTACAGGATTTTAAAACCAGCTTCCTTACCGAAGAAATATATGTATATACCCCCCGGGGAGATATCAAAATGCTTCCTGTAGGCGCTACTGCCCTTGATTTTGCATTTTCTATCCATACCGCTGTGGGTTCTCGCACCATTGGGGCCAAAGTAAACCATAAACTGGTGCCCATCAGCCATAAACTTAAAAGCGGTGATCAGATAGAAATTCTTACCAGTAATAAACAAGCACCTTCAGAAGACTGGCTGTCCTTTGTTGTTACCGCTAAAGCTAAAGCTAAAGTAAAAGAAGCGCTGAAAGAAGAAAAAAGAAAAGTATCAGACGAAGGGAAATATACCCTGCAGCGTAAAATGGAAGGAATAGGAGCCTCCATGCAGCAGGAAAATCTTGATGAACTCGTTAAGTTTTATAAGCTCAATTCAAACCTTGACCTGTATTATCAAATAGCCATAAAAAATATTGACCTTAAAGAATTAAAAGAATTTAAGGTAATAGGCGACAGGATTGAATTTCCAAAACCAATAAAAGTCGTTAACGAAAATAAGATTGAAAGTCATGGCGCTGCCATTCATCCAACCAAACAAAAGGATGCTGAACTTATAATTTTTGGCGAAAGCAGCGATCAGATTATGTACCATCTTGCTAATTGCTGCAAACCCATTCCGGGCGACAGTGTTTTCGGATTCATTACCACAGGAAAAGGGCTTACCATTCACCGTACTAATTGCCCCAATGCTGCCAGATTAATGTCAAACTACGGGCACCGTATTGTAAAAACAAAATGGGCCAAAAACAAGGAAATTTCCTTCCTCACTGGTATAAAATTAGTAGGGATAGATGACGTAGGCATGGTGAGCAAAATAACCAATCTGATTTCTTCCGAATTAAAAATCAATATTTCAGCATTAACCATCGAAGCCAATGAAGGCGTATTTGAAGGCAACATAAAAGTATATGTGCATGACAAAGAAGAGCTTGACAACTTAGTAAACCGGCTCAAAGCGCTCAACGGAGTAGAATCGGTGGACAGGTATGATATGGAAGATATACCGGCATAAAGCCAAACACTACCTTTATCATGAATAATGAGACTCATTTAACTTTAATTTTATTGTTATAAACTTTTATTGATTATCCTGATAAGTAGCCATATTTTTGCACCCAATAAAAAAACCAAATTAAATAAACTATAAAATGGTAGATGTAATTTTAGGCTTGCAGTGGGGAGATGAAGGGAAAGGCAAAATTGTAGATTATTTTGCCAAAAATTATGACGTAATCGCAAGATTTCAGGGAGGCCCTAATGCAGGCCACACTTTATATAAGGATGGTCAAAAAATTGTATTGCATCAAATACCCTCCGGCATTTTTTATGAAGGAAAAGTCAATCTTATTGGCAATGGCGTGGTACTTGACCCCATCACGCTGAAAAAAGAATGCGAAAGAGTAGCTGCCTTTGGCGTGCATTTACAAGACCGGCTTTATATTTCAGAAAAGGCAAACATTATTATTCCCACACACCGATCATTAGACAGAGCATCAGAAGCGGCAAAAGGAAAAGAAAAAATAGGATCCACACTGAAAGGAATAGGCCCTGCATACATGGATAAAACGGGCAGAAATGCACTGAGAGTTGGTGACATTTTGAGCAGCAACTTTCAGAATGCCTATAATGCTTTAAAAGCCAAACATCAGGCGCTGCTGAAAACCTTTAACTATACTGATGACATTACCCAAGACGAAATAGCGTTTTTTGAAGCAGTCGGGTTTCTAAAAACTTTACCCATTGTCAGTGGCGAGTACTTTATTAATCAAAAAATAAAGGAAGGCAAAAAAATATTAGCCGAAGGCGCTCAGGGAAGTATGCTGGATATTGACTTTGGCACTTTCCCTTTTGTAACTTCTTCCAATACTATTACGGCAGGTGTTTGCAGCGGCTTAGGCATTGCACCGCAACATATTCAAGAAATAATAGGCATTACCAAGGCATATTGTACCAGAGTGGGTAGCGGCCCCTTCCCTACCGAACTTGAGAATGAAGACGGTCAAAAGCTCCGTGATATTGGCAAAGAATACGGCGCCACTACAGGCCGCCCCCGCAGATGCGGATGGATAGACCTTGTAGCGCTTAACTATGCCTGTATGATAAACGGAATTACAAAGATTGTAATGACTAAAGCAGATGTGCTTGACAATTTTGATACATTACAAATATGCACTGCATATCAGTTGGAGGACAATATAATTAAGCAAATGCCATTTCGGTTAGACGATGTCAATTATCAACCGGTTTTGGAAACATTTGAAGGATGGAACAGTGAAACCCCAAGCATAAAAAAATATGATGCCCTGCCCGATAAAATGAAAACTTATATTAACTTCATCAATCGATATCTGGGTGTGAATATTCACTATATTTCAAACGGTCCCGAGAGAGAGCAACTGATTGAAATATAATATTAAAAAATATGTTTTTAAAAATTTGGAGAATTAAAAACTTCGATTAAAATTTACAGCGAATTAATTTATTAGATAATGGCAAAATCGAATAAATCAAAGAATTATACTGAAAAACTGCACCAAAAGGGTGAAGATCATTTAAAAAATGCATCAACAAAATCTAAAAAAGATAACGATTTTGATGATGATGATAATGACTTTGAAGAAGAGGAACTTCCAACTAAAAAAGGAAAAATTCTTTCCATTAAGGATAAAAACAAGGAAGAGGAAGAAGAGGACGCCGACGAAATTGAAGATGATTGGGATAAAGTAGAAGAAGAGGAAGACTGGGATAAGGATTTTGAAGAATTTGATCTTCCAAAATCGAGAGGAAAAACAGGTGGCAGAAAAAAATCATTTGATGAAGAAGACGACTTCAAAATCGACAATGAATTTGATGACCTCTTTGGCAATTCTGACGATGACTTTGAAGAAGATGATGACTTTTGATTAAGGAAAATAAAGGCCGGATACAAAGCCCGTTTGTTGTCAAAAATAAAGGCTTTGAAAAAATTGCTAAAAATAATCTTTCGCACCTAAACCCGCCGAACTTTCCCACCGTCATTTCATCCTCCCCACCGTCATTTCGCAGCGCAGCGGAGAAATCTTACTGTTTTGAAAACATGGAGATTTTTCACTCCGCTTCGCTCCGTTCAAAATGACGGTGAAAAAGGAACTCCGTTCAAAATGACGGAATGAAAAATCATTTTTTTAATGCATTTTTTTCAAGGCCATTGTCGCAATGCGCAACTATTCCAAACCCACACTATCCGTCATAGAATCTATTTTTAAAGGAAATTAATGCTTCAATTATATAGAATTGCTCCTACAGAAATGTTATAAAAATACCGGAATTTTGATGCAAAAATGCTTTTGATAAGGTCTGAAAAGCATCTTTATTTTTACAATTTTTCATAAATTTTTTGGCTTAAAAGCCTTTCTTTCCTTTTTATTTAGGAGCTTACCACTGCTTTTCGACGATATATGTAAATAATACTTAATGCCAATTGCTTCAAATAACAGACTCAAAACAACCGATCAAAAAAATTATCTTTGATACGTCTCAAATGTATTACATAATATTTTAAGATATAATAATTTAAATATCAAATATAAGCAACTCATTCATCTATTTTAAAAATTTCACTATTAACCTAAACTCAAAAATCGGTAAGGCATAATTACCACCGTCTGACAAAAAACAGGTACAATAAAAAAAATAAAAAATATAATTCTGATTTTTTTTGGAAAATAATAAATTAATATTTATTTTCGTCGGAGAATTTTCATAGGATAAGGTTTAATGGTTAATGGTTTTGATGAAGTCCCCATCAACAAAAGTGATGGGGATTTTTTTATTTGAATATTCGCTCTATTTCAGTACCGTTTTATCAGTGTTTTCATTACCTAAGTTTTGCAAAATCCAATTGCTCATTTGCGCCCACAAGTGAATAGTAGTATTGTCTGCCATACCCGAAATGCCGTGGTTCTTGTTGGGATAATAAGCGCTTTCAAACGGAATATTATTTTTTACCAAGGCAGTTACCATTTGCGTTGCATTTTGAAAATGTACATTATCATCGGCTGTGCCATGTATAATTAAGTATTTCCCCTTAATCTTATCAGTAAAATTAATAGGCGAATTACCATCATATCCGTCAGGGTTTTCCTGAGGTGTGCGCATATATCTTTCGGTATATATATTATCATAAAACCGCCAGTTGGTAACCGGCGCTACAGCTACTGCGGCGCTAAACACATCTGCCCCTTTAGTAATAGCCAGCGAACTCATAAAACCTCCGTAGCTCCAACCCCAATGCCCTATATGGTTTTTATCCACATAAGGGAGTGTTCCCATCCATTTGGCAGCAGCTATCTGGTCTTCAATTTCAAATTTGCCCAATTGTAAATAGGTTTTCTTTTTAAATTCCTCACCTCTGTAGCCGGTGCCTGTATTGTCAAAACCGGCGACAATAAAACCTTTTTGTGCCAGCATTTGATGCCAGGCGCTTACGGCTCCATACCGATTAGCCACCTGCTGCGAACCCGGGCCGCCATAATTGCAAAAAAGCACCGGATATTTTTTTGAAGCATCAAAATTTGCGGGTTTCAGTATCCAGCCATTAATTTCATCACCTTTGCCATTAGGCACTTTCACTAATTCTGCCCTGCCCAGATTATACTCTTTGGCCAATATCTGCAATTTTTCACCTTCTGAAAGCACTTTTTCGGTTTTTTTGGAAATTTTTCCTTTTTTATTAGTTATCGACACTATGCTTACCTTTTGAGGCGTATTAATGTTTGAATAATAATCATAAAACCGGCCGTAATCATCGCTAAAAACGGCACGATGGGTGCCTTCGCCACTTGTGAGCAGCGTATTATTTTTTCCGGCAAAATCTACAACAAAAACATTTCTGTCCAAAGCAGTTGGATATGCTGCTGTATAATAAATCAGTTTTGCACCCTCATCTACACCAATAATATCCGTAATGTCATATTTACCATTAGTTATATTCGTTTTCTTTTTGCCATCCATGCTGTATAAATAGATGTTGTTATACCCGCTCATTTCGCCGGTGAACAAATACCCGCTGCCATCTTTCAAAAATTGCCAGTCGTCATTGATGTCAATATAATACTTATTGGTTTCTTCATAAAGCAGCCGGGCTGTACCCTCATCCGGATTGGTGAGTAATAGTTTCAGGTTATTTTGATGCCTGTTCATCCAAAAAACCACCAGTTCGTTGTCTTTTGCTGTCCATTTAATTCGGGGAATATAAATATCGCCCTGCTCAAATTGTGCTTTCACATCTTTACCGGTGCGTACATTATAAATATGAATTTCAATTTTTGAATTGTCATCACCTGCCTTGGGATATTTATAGCGGTATTCTTTGTTATATAAGTTATCATACTCAGTAAAAGAATATTCCTTCACCTTGCTTTCGTCAAACCGATAATAGGCCAGATAATTGCCCTGCGGACTCCACTGATATGCCTGCGTAAAGCTGAACTCCTCCTCATACACCCAATCGCAATTGCCATTGATGATGTGGTTCCATTTTCCGTCGGTGGTAATAGCGGTGGTTTTTCCGCCGGCAATATCATACAAATAGAGATTATTATCCATTACATAAGCTATTTTATCGCCTGCCGGCGAAAATTGGGCATGTAATACTTTTTCATTATTCAGTTTGGTGAGAGCCTTGCTTTGGCTATTGTATAAATAGGTGAAAGCTTTGGCAGAGTGGCGGTAAATGCTTTCCTGATTAGTTTTTATCAGGTGCAGCCCTGGTTTTAACTTGTTCTCTACTACATCTGACACAGCAGTGAGCGCTTTGCCATCGGCATCTTTTATGGCTGAAATATTTAATTTTTCAGCAGGTTGTTTGCCAAAATCGGGAAAGACCATTTCTCCCCTGAAAGTTCCTTTTTTATAAATATCGGCAAGCGTTATCTGTTTTTGGGCAATCGCAAACAACGGCAGAAAGAAAAGAAGCAGTAATACACGTTTCATATTCGTTTTTTATGGCTAAAAATAGTCAAATTTTGAAATTAGGAATAACCATTCATGTAAAGATTTTGGATTTTTAATAACGGCAATCATAATCAATTGAATATCAATTCAATAACAAAATTGTAATTAAATAGCCCTTAGAACGAATGTGGTTTTCTGTATTTTATTAATATTCTATTGAGATTTTTTTAAAAAATTGTCAAACCAAAATCAAAATTTTATATACCTACACCAATATTTTTTCCTTATAAAAAGCCTTCATCGATGTAAAACGGGCTTTCATCGATAAAAATGAACAGTTCATCGAATTTTTAAAAAAGTGCTAACATTCGTTTGTACTTTTAAACCGGCTTAACTATTTATCAACTAATCAAACAAATTAAAATGAAAACAAAAAACCTTTAGCATCGCAAAGTTTTTCAGGTTTTTGATCTATCTACGCACAAACCTTGAAATGCTTTTAAAATTTACAAAATCCCTCTGCAACCAACCAATTATTTTTTTTACCAAACCCTCGGGTTTTTAAATTTTAAAATCACACAATTATGAAAAAATTATTCTTCACGCTTACACTTAGCGTTTTTGCTGCTTTTATTTTTGCACAAGATGTCGTTTGGGGCATCAGTACAGGCAATGTTGTTTCTAAATTAGGATCCGTAAATTCCTCCACCGGAGCCGGCTTGGACACCCGCTCAAGCAATTTTTCTTCTTACTTAGGTTCTGCTGCATTAGGAATCAACAAAAATGGTGACTGGCTTTATTATATTCCCTATGGAAGTGGTGCAGGAGGAGCGGGGGATGGAGAACTGAACATTCGTTCAATTAAAAACGATGGAAACGGAGATTGGTTCACTGGCAATGAATTAACCTTAGATATGAATGGTGGTAGTAATAACACAGAGCTTGGTTTTGTACGTTTAGGTATAGATGGAAACAACAGAGGTTGGATAGTTGCCAGTACACAATCCAGTCCACTAGGAGTTTACCTCGGAAAATTCGAAGCAACTGCTGGTGGTAATGCAAATGGTGGTGCTGCATTGGGAACACTTAGTTTTTCAAATTTTAGTCCCGGTTCAGACGATTTTAGTAATGGCGATCTGGCACTTGATAATAATGGTAACTTGTATGTTTTAGCAAATAATGGTAGTACCGGCAATACCAGACTCTTTCAAATCAAAAAGGCCGATCTGGATGCTGCAGTAGCAGCTGGTAGTGTATCCCATATTACACCTATTAAATTTATTTCAAATGTGGTAGTTTCAGGTGGTGGTAGTCTGATTGGAAATGCGAATGGTCTTGCATTTTCTTCCACAGGTAGCTTGTATGTATCTACAGGAAGTAAAATGTATTTTGTAAATGCTTCTTCCTGGAATCCAGGTATGGGTACAGTAACCATGACCGAAATAGGTAACAATAGCTGGGATATTGCAGATTTAGCTACTAACTACACCCCACAAACACCACTTCCGGTTAACTTTGGCGATATAAACGCCACTTCCAAAAACGGACAATTAAGTGTACAATGGCAGTCATTGAATGAAGTTAACAGCACAGGCTATATTGTAGAAGCATCTAAAGATGGCAACAACTGGGTTCCTATCGGTACGGTACAGTCTCTGGCTTCAAACGGTAATTCCTCAGGCACTCTGGATTACAGTTTCTCAACCGCAACATTACCCATTAGCTTAGCCGGCCTTAGTATTGCATTCCTGCTGGGTGCCATCTTTAAGTCCAGAATCGTTAGACTGGCTATAGCAATAGTAGTGGTTGGAACCATATTTTCATGTTCAAAAAACATGAACGATCAAGTAAGTGCCAATAAGTTTGAAAACCTCTATATCAGAGTATCCAGCAAGGATATTAATCAGCAAATCAATTATTCAAAGATTGTAAAAGTTCAAAATTTGTATATAGATAGGTTTTCATTTTAAAGGAAAGCCGCCCTTTGGGGCGGTTTTTTATTACAATTATGGTAATATATGCATCAAAACAGCAAATTTCTTCCTAATAAATTGTAAATATATCAATAAAAAAAGCCGCAAATAACCGCAAATAGTAGCTATTTATCCTATTTGGGCATCATATCGCTTTAAAACGTATTTTATTGATTATCAATATTTTACATTATAATAATCTATTTTTGGCACTTTATAACCCACCCTATTTTTGTTTTTGCAGTGTTATTTTCCGTTGCATCTTTGCAGTGTCAATGACTTAAAAAGCAAACAAAATTTAAAAAAAAGTTTATCTAAAAGTCATCGAATTAAATCCAAGGTTTGGTTTGTGTAAACGTGAACTGGCCGAAGTGAAAGAAAGAAATTTTTTAACAACAAAAACAAAAAGGAGAAACCATGAAAAAAGTAGTATTAAAATCAAGAATCGTAGCTTTAGGAATAGCTGCATTATTTACAGTTTCATTAACTGCATGGGCAATAAGCCCCAAAGAAGGAAATAATCCATCACAGATAAAATACATCGGGTATGTAAACGAAAAGCCTGTTTATCATCTGGCATTGAACAACCTTACCGAAGGTAAATATTTAATCTCAGTACAGGATACAGACGGAAATGTGTTGCACACCGAAAAATTAGAAGGTAAAAAAATAGAACGCAACTATCAGTTTGTGGATGCCCCTTCGGATTATTACACGCTTATCTTTGTGATTAACGACCTTTCCACTAAAAATGAAAGCGTTTATAAAATATCAAAAACCAATCAGGTAAGCGAAAGCATTGATGTAAACAAAGTAAAATAAGTCAAAAAAACCAAAAAAACCATTAATCGGCAAAACAAAAAAACCCGGCAAATGCCGGGATTTTTTATGCCTGTAAGTTTTTATTATCTATCCTGCCATATCAGGGATGTCGGCTGCTTTATAAAGACCTTCATCTAATTTTTTCTTGGTTTCTGTAAAAGCACGAAGCGTTTCATCAATATCCTGGTCGCTGTGCACTGCTGTGGGTATGATGCGGTAGATGATTTCACCCTTAGGTATCACGGGATACACTACTATAGAACAGAATATTCTGTAATTTTCTCTCAAATCCATTACCATTGAGGTCGCTTCGGGCACATCGCCTTTCATATAAACGGGTGTAACGGGGCTGTTTGTTTTGCCAATGTCAAATCCTCGCTCCCGAAGTCCGTTTTGCAAACGATTTACATTATGCCACAATTTTTCTCTCAGTTCGGGCATTGATTTCACCATTTCCATACGCCTGAGCATTCCTTCTACTACAATTAAAGGAAGGCTTTTGGCAAATATCTGGCTACGAACATTATATCGAAGATATTTTAATACGTTCCGAGGACCGGCAATGAAAGCGCCAATGCTACCCATACTTTTTACAAATGTGCTGAAATACAAATCAATATCTGCCTGACAGCCTTGCGCTTCGTCGGCGCCTGCACCGGTAGCGCCCATGTAGCCAAAACCATGCGCATCATCAATAAAAATTCTGAAATTAAATTTCTTTTTTAATTCGGCTATTTCTTTCAGTTTTCCCTGCTGACCGTCCATCCCATACACGCCTTCGGTGATAACCAAAATACCGCCTCCGGTTTTTTCAGCCATTTTTGTTGCTCTGGCAAGTTGTTTTTCGCAGTCTTTAATATCATTATGCTTAAAAGAATAGGTGTGGCCTACATGCATCCTGATACCGTCTAAAATGCTGGCATGACATTCTTTGTCATATACAATAATATCATGACGATTGACAAGGGCATCAATACAGCTCATAACTCCTTGATAACCAAAATTTAGCAGCATAGCATCTTCGCGCTTGGTAAAATCGGCCAAAACATTTTCCAGCTCATCGTGCATATCGGTATTTCCACTCATCATTCTGGCACCCATGGGATTGCCCATGCCGTACTTAGCTGCAGCTTCGGTATCTATTTTTCTTACTTCAGGATGGTTAACCAGGCCCAAATAGTTATTCAGGCTCCAAACTATCATTTCTTTTTCTCTGAATTTCATTCTGGCGCCTAACTCGCCCTCTAACTTTGGAAATGAAAAATAACCGTGCGCTCTGTCCATGTGTTGCCCAAGTGGACCAAGGTCCTGTGTAATTCTTTCAAAAATATCTGACATAATAAAATATTGTGTAAAGTGTTATGATAAAAAAAATTCGAACAAAGATAATTATCATTTTTTATAAATTGGGTGTAAGCATGCAAGAATTAATATCTACCAAACTACCATTATGATAAATCATGGTAGATGTTACATGAAGTTTACTTTATAAGTTCTACTGCATCTGTCCTAAGTTCTTTTCCCGAAATTTCATTACCTTTCATTTTTATTATATATTTGATGAAAAGTAAAGATGATAAACTCTGACGGAGAAAAGAATCACCGAAGGTGTTGCTTGAACAGGCAGTTTGGCAAGAGTGGGGCTGTCGAACACAGGCTCAACTTTTATTTTCCAATTTGGCTTTTGTGCAAGGGTGTAACAGACCGTCCGCCTAAACATTAACGTACAGACAAAAAAGATAATATTATGCTGACAAACATAAATCCGAAATTGCCAATGCGCGACAAAAAACGCAACCAAAGACTTTTACTTGAATAAATTGGAATTTACAGAATTAGGCGACTATGGCGATTATTTAATGATAAAAAAAGACAGCATAGAAATTCACTTTTTTGAGTTTAAAGACCTTGACCCAAAAGAAAACTACGGACAAGTTTATATCCGAACAAACGACATTGACAATTTGTATCAATCGTTATTGGACAACAAAATAGGCATTCACCCAAACGGAAAATTGCAGACTAAGCCGTGGGGACAAAAAGAATTTTCTATGCTTGACCCTGACAGAAATTTATTAACTTTCGGACAAAGCATATAATTGAGCAATGACGAAATCTATCGAACGATATAACCCAAATCGCAAAACAAAATTTGAAAATATAAAGCAGGTGTTGCAGGTATAGTATCCCTGCAGGCATGCTTGGCAGCGGCGGGTTGATGATGGTTAAATAAAATCTTTTAGTAAAACCATATCCTGCATCGGCAACGTTGATGGACGTGACGGGCAAGGTATGCCTTGTTCAGAATAAAAAGAAGCTATATTTTAAAATATTGTAATAAAACAGTAAATTTGAATCTGTAAACCGGATGCTGAAACAAGCAATGGTGCAAAATATAATTGTAAAAACAAAAATGATTTTTAAACCCGGATTAAGAACAAAGAGTGAAGGTCGATACTTTCTCACTAATAGCAGGATTACGGCGAAGTCGACCAACTCAAAAGTATACCGCAAAGCCCGCAGAAATTGTTTCTGTTATGGGCTTTTTTAAAGGGGCTTTGCGGATATTTTTCTATGTGTTGGCGGTCATTCCCCATTTTTCGGCAAGAAAATAAATTCTCGTGCTAACGGAAATTTGGAAACAATTGAGAATAAACAACTTATAAAAACGTTAGTCAGAATTGTAACCGACACAACTTAAAAATCGTTCGGAAAAAATATTTTAAGAATTAATAAATATTCGTTGTTTATCAATAAATATTTATTAACTTTACGACATAATTTTAAATCTAAATGATTATGTCTAAAACAAACAACTTCGTATTTATAGTCTTACATGTTGTGGCTTGGCTCATCTTTGTCGGACTAAGCATTGAGGCTGGAGGCTTAATAGTTAACTTTTTTTTCAGTCTATATAAGCCTGAATTTGTCCAAATCCTTTATCAAAAGTTGGACTTAATTCAAATGTATAAAGAAAGTAAATTATCTTTTTTCGGCATCTATAGCTTTATACTAATCATTTCAATTTTGAAAGCCGTCCTATTTTATACAGTCGTCATACTAATGCACAAAATAAATTTGTCCAAGCCTTTCAGCACTTATGTTTCGAGACAAATTTCACGAATTAGTTATTACACCCTTTCAATTGGACTTTTAAGTTACATTGCCAAAGAATTAACTAAAGATTTAATACATTACGGTTTTGATACCGACAACTTAAATCAATTTTGGGCAGACAGTCAAGCATTCATTTTGATGGGGGCTGTAATCTATATCATTGCGACTATTTTCAAAAAAGGCGTAGATATTCAAAACGAAAACGATTTAACTGTTTAATGCCAATCATTGTAAACTTAGACGTGATGATGGCAAAGCGGAAAATCTCTCTGAATGAACTTTCAGAAAGAGTTGATTTGACAATATCTAACCTTTCTATTTTAAAGACAGGAAAAGCGAAGGCAATTCGTTTTAGCACATTGGAGTCTATTTGTAAAGCGTTGGACTGCCAACCTGCTGACATTTTAGAATACAGAAACGATGAAGACAAATCAACGAACCGCTAACATTAAGCGGATTGAATAAAGACCCAAAATTTCAAACTGATTGGAAAAAATTATAAAGCCACGGACTTTTTTAGGCCGAGGGTTTTTTGCAATCCGGTTCCTTCGGCAGGCTCAGGAACCTTTCTGCGACAGCGGCCAATGGTTGTATCTTCGAGTTTCTCTTAGGGGTTTTCTGAGCGTTTTGATGACTGGAATGAAGATTCTTTGAAAGTGTTTTCATCCGGAGTTTCAATAACATTACCCGCAATGACATAAAATCCCCTACCCTAAAACTCCTCTTGTTTTCAGGCAATCGGTGAATGTTTGTATTTTTACTTTGTCTAACCATCAACTTACTCCATTTTTAATCCTTGGCGATTTTTGGCTGCGCTCTTTATCAGAAAAAAGGTGGTAAATGTTCTCTTTGCAACAATGCGGATTAAATTTGTTATTTTATTTATATTTATCCAAAAATTTGTTATAAATAAAAAAATAATCCCATTCAGCCACCCTTTCAGCTAATTTTGCGTCTGTTTGGTGTAAAATATAGTAAAGAATAGTTTTTTTGGCTTGTTTTTTGCTAAAAACAAATAATAAATTTATTTTCCCATAAATTAATATTGTTAAAATTTAAATATGAAGAAAATTATTACTGCCTTTTTATTTTTATTGACATGTACGTTTGCCTTTGGGCAGGAAGATGTGGAAGCCATGAGAGCCAATGCCCGTAAGTTTATGCAAAATGGTGATATGGATAATGCTTTGCTGGTTCTTAACAAAGCAGCTGAAGCCAATCCGAACAATAAAGACATTAAGAAGGAGTTGATTTTTGCATATTTTTATAAAAAAGAATATGACAAAGCATCGGAATTGATTCAACCCTTGCTCGAAAGCCCCGATGTAGATGCGCAAATCATTCAATTGGCCGGAAATGTTTTTAAAGCTGCCGAAAAGCCCAAGGATGCTGAAAAATATTACAAAATCGGGTTGAAAAAGTTTCCAAATAGCGGCCCTTTGTATAGTGAATATGGGGAACTTCTTTTGCAGCTCCATAATCCTAAAGGAGCCATTGTCCTTTGGGAAAAAGGAATGCAGGTATCGCCTTCTTATGCAGGCAATTATTACAATGCAGCCCTTCACTATTTCAATTCGCCCGATGATAAAATATGGGCTATTATTTATGGCGAAATATATGCAAACATGGAAAGCCTGAGTCCAAGAGCCAATACTATGAAAAGAGTAGTACTTGATGCATACAAGCAAAAATTATTCGCAAATTCAGACCTTTACAAAGAAGCCCAGCACATCAAGAACCCTTTTGCAAAGGCAGTGGTAGAAACCTTTGCAAAACAGGCCGGCATTAGCGGCATGGGGCTTAACCCCGAAACACTTGCGATGATTCGCACTCGTTTTATTCTTGACTGGAATGTTTCGTTTGAAAAGCAATTCCATTTCAAACTCTTTGAATACCATCAGCAATTAATGAGAGATGGTCTTTTTGACTCCTATAATCAGTGGATGTTTGGCCCGGTTGACAATAATGCTGCATTCGTAAACTGGGTAAATACCAATGAGGAGGCATACGATAAGTTTACAAAATTTCATACCTCGCGAATATTCAAAATGCCGGAAGGTCAGGTATATTCTGCCAAATAATATTTTCAATTTATATTATAAACCACTTTTTAAAAAAATGTGGTTTTTTTTATTGATTATTTTTCCTTTAATTTGTTTTGTCAAAACAAAATTTGCCAAATGAAATATCCTGAATATCGGTTGTTCGATTGCATCGAATACCAGTTAAAACATTTTAGCAAAAAAGATATGCTGAATGCCAAGGTGGATGGCCGGTGGAAGTCTTATTCGACCGAAGAAGTGGCTGACATCGCCAATCGTTTTTCGGCGGGCTTGCTACAGCTTGGCGTAAGTGGCCATAATTATACGGCCGAAGGAAGCGATAAAATAGCCATCATCAGCCAAAACCGGCCCGAATGGGTGTTTACCGACTTTGCAGTGCAGCAGATTGGCGCTGTTCTGGTGCCCATATATCCTACCACAAGCGACTCGGAACTTGAATACATCTTAAATGAATCGGAAGCAAAATACATTCTTGTAAGCAATGAGGAATTGCTGGCAAAAGTAAAATCTGTAAAAAGTGAATTTCTAAAGGGAATTTACACATTTGACGTTATTGAAGGCGCTGCAAACTACGTTGATGTATTAAAACTTGCCAACAATGAATCACTTAAAAAGGTAGCCTCCTTAAAAAAAGAAATTCCCGACTCTCATGTAGAAACAATCATATACACCTCTGGAACCACAGGAAAACCTAAAGGTGTGATGCTGACGCATGAAAATATAGTGAGTAATGTATATTTTTCCAAAATAAGCTTTCCTTTTCCAGATCAACCGGAGACGAAAGTATTAAGCTTTCTGCCTTTGAACCATATTTTCGAAAAAATGGTTTCTTACATTTATTTTTTTAGCGGTATCGGCATATACTATGCAGAAAGCCTTGAAACGATTGGAGACAACCTGAAAGAAGTAAAGCCAAATGGTTTCAGTACTGTTCCCCGGCTTCTTGAAAAGGTTTATGAAAAAATCATGTCAAAAGGCAACGAATTAAAAGGAATAAAGAGGGGCTTGTTTTTTGGAAGCGTTGCTTTGGGAAAAGTATATGATAACAGAAAAAAAGGTAATGTTTTTTACAGAATGGGCCTCTCCATTGCGCGCAAACTGGTTTTTAGCAAGTGGAGAGAGGCTTTGGGCGGCAATATTGATTTCATAATCACAGGTGGCGCAGCAGCATCCGAAAATTACTAAGAATTTTTAACGCAGCCGGAATACCGGTGTATGAAGGATATGGCCCTACTGAACATAGCCCCGTGATAAGCGTAAACAGAAAAGAAAAAGGTGGCACTTATTATGGGTCTGTAGGTACTCCTCTTGAAGGAGTGGAAGTAAAACTGGCCGAAGATGGAGAGATTTTGGCAAAAAGCCCCAGCGTGATGAAAGGATATTTCAAACATCAGGACTGGACTGACGAGGTGGTAAAAGACGGCTGGTTATATACCGGTGATATCGGCGAATGGATTGATAATAAGTTCCTGAAAATCACTGACCGCAAGAAGGAACTATTTAAAACCAGCGGCGGCAAATATGTGGCACCACAGCCTATTGAAAACAAGATGAAAGGAAGCCGGTATATAGAACATATAGTGGTGGTTGGAAACGGGCAGAAATTTGTAGGCGCTTTAATTGTACCTGCTTTTCAGGCAGTTAGAGTATATGAAAGAGCGGCATTCTGAAATTGACCAGAAAATATCCAATGAGGCTTTCATTAAAGAACCGGCAGTATTAAAACTTTTCAACTCCATTGTTCAATATTACAATCAGGATATTAATCAGGTGGAACAAATTAAAAAATTTGAATTATTGTCCACTGAATGGTCGGTTGACGGTGGCGAAATGACTCCCAAACTGAGCCTTCGCCGCAAAACCATCAATGAAAAATACAAAGACATAATAGAAAAAATATATTCCTGATTACTTTACAAAATCTTCGCGCATCGGGCTGAACACATCAAGCAGCTCGCCTGCCTCGAAGCATATAACCCCGTGCATAATATTAGGGGGAGCATAAAACACCTCCCCCTTTTTTAAAATTTGCTTTTCATCTCCTACCTGTACTTCAAAACTTCCACTAATCACATAAGTCATTTGAGTATGATAATGATGATGCAATGAACCTATGGCACCCTGCTCAAATGCCACCTTCACCATCATGAGTTGCTCATCATAGCTGATTATTTTACGTTTTACACCGGCTCCTAAATCCTGCCAGGCAAACGTCATTTTCCCTATAAAGACTTTATCAACCATGATTTATTTTAAGACAGTTACAGGAGTAGCATCCATGTCGGTAAATTGTTTGTTTTCGCCGGCCATACCCCAAATAAAACCATAGTTGCTGGTTCCGCAGCCGTAATGCCCACTCCATGGAGGAGAAATTACAGCAGTATGATTTTTCATAATAATATGGCGGGTTTGTTGCGGCTCGCCCATCATGTGAAACATTCTTTGATCCTCGGGTAAATCGAAATAGAAATATGCTTCCATCCTACGTGTGTGTGTATGCGGAGGTACCGAATTCCAAACACAACCAGGCTCCAAAACAGTCAACCCCATCACCAATTGGCAGCTTTGTATGCCATCATCATGAATGTATTTGTAAATGGTTCTTTTATTGGAGGTAAGAATATCGCCTAACTGAACCGGCGCTGCCTGCTCTTTAGTATATTTTGTTACAGGATATTCTTTATGAGCCGGAGCTGAGAGCAAATAGAACACAGCCGGAGTATCAGCGTCATTGCTTTCGAAACTTACATCTTTACTGCCTCTGCCAACATACAGGCACTCCAATTTGCTCAAATCATACCTGGCGCCATCAACAGTTATTGCGCCTTTTCCTCCCACATTGATTATACCCAATTCTCTGCGCTGCAAGAAGAAACCCGCTTTCAGTTCTTCCTCATTCTCAAGTGCAACACTGTTGCCTGCAGTAGGTTTTGTGCCGCCAATGATAACTCTGTCGTAATGCGTGTAAACCAATGTGAGCTTGTTTTCCTGCATCAGATTCTCTACCAAAAAATTAGCTCGGAGCTGTTCGGTGTCCATTGCTTTGGTTTCGGCCGGACTGTTGCTAAATCTAATTTCCATAATAAATTCCTTTTCCCCAATAAGGGTAATTTTATACTTTTAATAATTTATTGCCAAATCATTTTGTACCAATTCCGGCCTTTTTTATCTGGCCATCCACCCTCCATCTACAAAAGGATGGTTCCGTTTACGTAATCCGAAGCTTTGGAGGCAAGGAAAACAATCGGGCCTTTAAAATCATCCGGTGTACCCCACCGGCCAATTGGTATTCTGTCTAAAATAGATTTGCTTCTTTCGGGATCTTCGCGAAGTGCCTGAGTATTATTGGTGGCAATATAACCAGGCGCTAATCCATTTACACAAATACCCTTGCTTCCCCATTCGTTTCCAAAAGCGCGCACCAAACCGGCTACACCAGATTTTGAAGCAGTATATCCCGGAACATTGACTCCTCCCTGGAAGCTAAGTAATGAACAGGTAAATATAATTTTACCACCACCCTTTTCTATCATGTGTTTTCCAAACTCACGACTCAACAGAAATTGTGCATTGAGATTAACATCAATCACTTTAAACCAATATTCATCAGGGTGCTCTGCAGCAGGTTTCCTAAGAATCATTCCGGCATTATTGACTAAAATATCAATGCGGTCATTTTCTTCCAATACCTTTTTCACCATTTTGTAAATCTGCTCACGGTCTGAAGGTCAACACGATGATAAGAGAACTTTCTGCCTAATCCTTCAATTAAATTTCTTGTATCGCTAATATCTTCAACAATTGAAGCGCCAACAATATTAGCGCCGGCTTCTGCCAATGCTGTTGCCATACCCTGGCCCAGGCCTGTGTCGCAGCCGGTTACTAAGACTGTTTTTCCAGTGAGATCAAATAAAGACTGTATCATAAATTTTGTTATTTGTTATTATCATTTAATATTTAAAGACTTTCAAGGTTTCAGTTCAAGATCAAAATAATTATTCGCATTTTTAAAGCAAATATCCTGAATAATGCCTCCCACCCAATCAATATCGTTTGGCAATTCGCCATTCTCAATGTCGTGACCGAACAAGTTACATAAAATTCTTCTAAAATACTCATGTCGGGGATAAGAAAGAAAACTTCTTGAATCGGTAAGCATACCTATGAACCTGCTTAACAAACCCATATTGGATAAGGCGTTGATTTGCTTAGTCATACCGTCTTTTTGGTCTAAAAACCACCAACCACTTCCCCATTGAATTTTTCCGGGTGCCGACCCGTCATTGAAATTCCCGATCATGGTGGCAAACACTTCATTATCAGCAGGGTTCAGGTTGTAAATAATGGTTTTTGTCAGATTGTTTCTGTCAATCAGACTGCCCAAAAACCTGGACAAAGTTCTGGCCTGAGAAAAATCACCAATCGAATCCCAGCCGGTATCGGGGCCCAGTTCGCGCATTGCTTTTAAATTATTATTTCGGATAGCTCCCAGATGGTACTGCTGCACCCAACCTTTCTCATAATCCCACTCTGCAAAAATTACCAACATCGCCGAGCGGAATTTATCTTGCTCATCCTGAGTCAATTCTTTACCACTGAATATTTTATCAAAAGCCGCACTCAGTTCGGCATCGGTATAATCTGTTGCATAAATCTCTTCCAATCCATGGTCAGAAACCTTGCAACCCATCTTAGCAAAGAAATCATGCCGGTTTTTCAAAGCCTCCAGGTAGGTGTCAAAATTGCTGACAGAAATATTAGAAGCTGCTTCTACTTTTTTTACATAACCGACAAAATTTTGAGAATTCGAAACATTCATCGCATTATCCGGGCGCCAGGCAGGAAGAATAGGTATTTCGAAACCATCATCCTTAATTTTTTTATGATGCTCCAGTGAATCTGCAGGGTCATCGGTTGTGCAAATCGTCTTTACATTCATCTTGCGTATCAGGTTTTTGACACTGTAATCTTTGGTTTGCAATTTTGCCGAACAAGTGTCATAAATTTCCTTTGCCGAGCTTTCATTCAATATATCATACACATCAAAATAGCGCTGCAACTCCATGTGTGTCCAGTGATACAATGGATTTCGCATGGTGTAAGGAACGGTTTGCGCCCACTTTTCAAATTTTTCATAATCTCCTTTATCGCCTGTACAATAGCTTTCATCTGCTCCGTTTGTACGCATGGCACGCCATTTGTAATGGTCTCCGTAGAGCCAGATTTGTGTAAGATTTTCAAATTGCTTATCAGCCGCTATCTGATCGGGAGGCAGATGACAATGGTAATCAATTATCGGCATCTCCTTAGCATAACTGTGATATAGCCTTTCTGCGGTTTTTGTTTCTAATAAAAAATTTTCATCCAGAAAACTCTTTACAATATTTATCGGTTCTATCATAAAAAATTATTTATTCAGGGTTAAACAAGTCTATTTTTTCACTGATACATTCTGTAGCAAATACTTTACAAAATCTACTGCGCCTTTATAGTTTTCATATTGAAGCGGTAGTTTTCTGCCATCCACATATTCATTATAAATCCACGGATCGCCTAAGGCTACAACCGTTCCTTTGCCATACTTTGTAACCGACATATAATCAAATCCATCCTTTTTCAAAACAGATTTTGCCGGCGATTTTAAAGTTAGGGAACTCACTTCCTTCGTAAAAATATTTCTGGCTGTTTTAAAAATAATATTGCCTGGCTGGATAATGTGTTCGCCCATAGCATAATCATTCCCTTTCACCATCATCTGATCGTCATCATTGAATTTCACGCCAAACTTCTGTGCCAAAATGTTGAACTTTTGCATTTCGCAGTTTCCGTGGTTATTGGCAAACATGACCAGCACGCCACCTGCCTTCACCCAATTGGCTATTGCTGTGGCATCCTTTTCGTTCATAAAATTGGGTTTTGCGGTTTCTTTTTCAGTATCCGGATCTACGATGATATACACCGAAGCCTGCTTCAGATTGGCAGCTGTAGGCGCATGCCTGAGTGTAGAAATTCGGGCACCGTATTGTTCAAATATATTCCCCAGAAAATAATAGCCGTTATTATCTCTTTCTTCCCACACATAATGGAAAGGAATCATTTTACCTGAAGGCCCTTTTATCCATTCATTATTAAAGAAATTATCAAGCACTATCGTTTTCCCTCTTCCTGACATAGTTTTGGGCAGCATTTCTATTTCATTAGCAGCCAAAATAAAAGCACCCATTCCTTTTGGGTCATTTTGAACCACTTTTTCACTCATGTAATAATCAAAGCTGCCATCCCTATACTGCTTACCTCCCAAACCGGATACCGAAACCGTGCCTTCCAGATTAGTAAATCCGCCACTGTCTTTCGTCAGTTTATATTTCACCAATCCATCAAAAGCATTCTTTGCATTGGCAACATATTTTGATGGCAGGTAGCCCATTCTCACACCTTTAGCCAAAGAATAAGAAAGCATTGCCGTAGCGGATGACTCGGTGTAATTGGGTTTACGATTTGGCAAATCCACAATATCGTACCACATACCCGTTTTGGTATCCTGCACTTTTACCACAGCAGTCGCAAAACGGTTCAGGATGTCAATTATAGTCTTTCGGCCGGGATGGTTCGGGGGAAAATAATCCAACGCATCCACCATCGCCATTCCATACCAGCCCAATGCACGACCCCAGAAATGAGGGGAGTGACCGGTTTTTGTCGGCCCATTGCTGTTCTTTACTTTCGTCATAGCCATGATAAAGCAAACCGGTTTTTACATCTCTCGAATGTTTTTCCATTAACACAAACTGACGGGCAACATCATTAAAAATTGAATCTTCTCCAAACACCTGTGCATACTCGGCATAAAAAGGCTGGCCCATGTACAGCCCGTCTAACCACATCTGATAAGGGTAAATTTGTTTGTGCCAGAAACCGCCTTCTTTGGTGCGGGGATGATTTTTAATTGTTCCCGCAGCAACAATACTGCTTTTTTATACTTTTCTCTTCCGGTTACCCGATAAAGCGTAAGCAGCAGTTTGCCATTATTGATATGGTCAATATTGTAATGGTCGTTATTATAATCTTTTATAGAAGAACCGTCGGCTGCCACGTAATAATCCATTTGCCTCTGAATATAATCGAACCATTTAGGATCGCCGGTAGCAAGCCATACGCCTTCAATTCCTTTCAAAACTACTCCCTGATCATAACTCCAACGGGCAGGTCTGCCGGGCACTACCGAAAAGAATCCGGCCAGATGTACATGGCCGTAAGCGACATTTGCTGTGAATAGGGAATAGGCTGGGCATCAGCGCTGGTACTTACAAGAAGAAGAAAAAGAAAATAAGGTTTTAATCATAAAAAATATTTATCAATCAATTACGCTATTCAAATTAAAATATTTCTACTACATGGCCTTCACATCCTGTATTTTTGCGCCCAATTCCACACTCAACTTTTCTTTTGCTATTTTATAATTGGTCAAACCAATTTTAATTGCTTTCGATCTGCCTCCATTCACTCTTAATAACAACTCTGCATCATTATTATAATCAAATTTGCTGATATTGATATTATCGCTCTGCGTAATGTCAATAACAGGGTTGGTATTATTACTATACACTTTTACATTATTCAATTGTATATTACTTGCTTCCTGAATGTCCACTCCTTCTTTTGACTGAAATACGGAGTTTTCAATTTTGATATTTTTTATGTGCATTTCGGGCAGGCCTCTGATAAAAATTGCCTTTTGAGCACCATTTACATACACATTACTGATATTAAAATTTTGAAACTGAGGTGTCGTTTCATCTACGGGCAGCATTTCAACTTTCGGAAGTTCTCTTTTTTCACCTTCAAGCGACACGGGATCTTTTGCTGCGTAATACATATCAAACAATATGGCATCGCCCGGAATATCTTTCATGTAAATATCTTTTATAAAAATATTTTCAACAACTCCGCCGCGCCCGCGGGTAGTTTTAAAACGCAGACCAATATCACTGCCAATAAAAGTACAATTACTTACATAAATATTATTAGCCCCGCCACTCATCTCACTGCCAATTACAAATCCGCCATGACTGGCATACACGGTACAACCACGAATGATTATATCCTTTGAAGGCATGGCTCTTGCCCTTCCATCTGCATCACGACCACTCTTGATGCACAATCCGTCATCGCCCACATCCAAAACAGAATTTTCAATCAATACGTTACTGCAACTTTCGAGGTCAATACCATCACCATTTTGACCATACCAGGGATTCTTTACAGAAATATTTTTAATGGTTATGTTTTTACTCATCAGCGGATGCAAGCACCATGCAGGCGAATTTTGAAAGGTTACGCCATCCAGCAATATTTTATCGCAATTGGTAAAAACCAATAAATTTGGTCTCAAAAAATCTTTTACAGATTGGTAATATGCATCATCCTTACCCGATTCAATTTTACCGGGGTCCTTCTCGCTATCACCTTTGGCATAACTTTCGGAAGGCATCCATGATTTTTTATTTTCAGATAAAACGCCTCCCGAGGCCACTAACTTTTTCCACTGCGATTCGGTAAGTTTTTCTTTCTTTACGGCACGCCATACATCTCCATTGCCATCAATAATTCCTTTACCCGTAATGGCAATATTGGTAGCATTTTCGGCAGAAATGGGCGATTGATTACGCATCTGAGGGAAGCCCTCCCAATTGGCTTTAATTAAAGGGTATTGACCTTTATCGGCTGTAAACAACAAGGTAGCGCCAACAGCCAGATTCAGATTCACATTATTTTTTAAAACAATCGGACCGGTTAGCCACAGTCCGCCGGGTACAAAAACAACACCTCCTCCTTTTGCAGAACAGTCATCAATTGCTTTTTGAATATTTTTGGTATTCAGGAAATAACCGTCCGGAACTGCGCCATAATTTTTAATATTATAAGTTGTTGTTTTAAATTTGGTCTGAGCTACATGGGGAAGAACCCAATTTTGTTGGGCAAATAAAACTGAAGCAACCAATACAAAAATCAAACTGAAAGAACCTTTTTTAACCATGCTGCATTCTTTTTTTATTTTATAAAATCAATCAGAAAGCGACAAGTTACCTCATATATATGTGCTGTGCAAGCAGTCGGCCATATTTATTTACGCAAACGTTTTCAATTTGCCGATTTATGCAGTTTTTAAACCCCAAACATCAAATTTTTGGTTTTACCGCCTGTCTGGCTATCATTATCCAGATACCTGATTTTTTCTGCCAGACCGTCATCACATCTAAAGAAACCGTACCCGGTTTATTATTGTCATTGGTTATACATTCAATGTGGTGTCTTACGATTGCAGTCTTTTTGTGCATGAAAATTTTTTGATTTGTGATATCCATAGTTACAAAATCGGACTGTCCGGTTTCTATTTTTTTCAAAAATTCCTCCTTCCCTTCTACATGACCACCGCTATGTCCATAGGTTAAGTCTTTATCGGCAATGCTACGTAACACAGTGATATTTGCATCAATCATAGCACGGGCATACATATTAACTGCTTCTTCAACCTGTTTCGCTGCTTTTGATTGTGCAAAGACCATTAAATGAAGAGATACAAAAAGCAAAGAGAATAACCATTTTTTCATTTCAAAATATTTAAAAGACCAATAATTATTTTTCAACCCTGAACCAATCCACGTCCATAAAAGCAGCATCATTTATGGGCAGCTCGCTTGTAGCAAAAAGGCCCATTTTTATTCCGATCCATTTCCCCGGAACTGCTTTCATGCCGCCTGCCTCAGTAAATTTTTTCCCATCCAAACTATAGCTGAATTTATAAGTTGTGTCTCTATAAAATCTTAGTCTGAAATAAACTTCGGACTGATTCAGCCTTGCAATTTCTTTTTCAACTTCTTTATTGCCCTTATCTGCTTCTTCGCAAGTAGTAAACACGATGTATAAACCGTCCTTTTTTGCTTTTACTGCAATGTTGGCATAGTTCATGGCCATGGTGGTAAGACCCATTTTTTCTCCTGTTAATTTTCCGGCAGGAGAAATTTTTATTTTGGCGGTCGCCTGAAATGCGTCATTTGGGAACTTCTGCAACAGTACATTTGGCACATCCCAAAGGTTTACAGCGCCTTCAGGAAATGGGTTGGCAAACATTTTTAAAACACCTTTTTCAGGAAACATAAAAGCCCATGTTTCCTGAGGGTTGGCCTGCCATTGCCACTGCAAACCCATTTTTACTTCATTAAACTCATCAGTTTCCTGAGGTGTTTGTATTGGAAATTCTTTTCCTACATTCGGTTTTTTAAAAATAGCAACCGGTTCCCCGGTGCCGGCTCCGTCTTTATCTAACCCTATTACCGGCCAGTCATTGATCCATTTCATAGGTTGCAGATGCATTACACGACCTATAGCAACTTTATCCTGAAAGTGAAGAAACCAATCTTCGCCGGTTTGTGTATCTATCCATGCGCCCTGATGTGGCCCGTTTACCGGCGATTTTCCCTGTGCCATCACCACCCTTTTTTCATAAGGGCCATACACATTTTTGCTTCGCAGAACCAATTGCCAACCCGTGGCAACGCCTCCGGCGGGCGCAAAAATATAGTAGTATCCATTGCGCTTATAAAACTTCGGTCCTTCAGCAGTGGGGTCTTGTGTATGGCCGTCAAAAACCAACACTGCATCCCCAATAATTTTGTTACCCTCTTTGCTCATTTCCTTTACCACAATTATACTTTTCACCCCCGCACGGCTTCCGGCGTACGCATGGGTCAGGTACGCTTTCCCATCATCGTCCCAAAGCGGACAAGGGTCTATCAAACCCTTTCCGGCCTCTACCAGATGAGGTTCACTCCACGGACCCGAGATATTCTTAGCTTTTATAAGATATATTCCAAAGTCGGGGTCGGGATAATAAATATAAAATTCATCGTTGTGATAACGGATTGCAGGAGCCCATACGCCATTGCCATGTTGTGTTTTGTTAAACACCTCGTAAGGTGGCTGGTGCTTCAAGGCATGTCCGATGATCGTCCAGTTGACCAAATCTTTGGAATGTAATATAGGGATGCACGGAACGGCATCAAAGCTGGATGCAATCATATAATAATCATCTCCAACCCTCACCGCATCGGGATCGGAGTAATCTGCATTTATAACCGGATTTTTGAAAGTCCCATTGCCATTGTCAGCAACCCAAACGGATGATTTATATCTTTCCTGACAAATGCCTGTAAACATAATTTGCAGAAAAAGCAGTATTAAAAATAATTTCTTCATTAAATTTTTTTAAAATTTCAGGATGGGAAATAATGAATTTCTTTATGACAAAATCAAAACCTGAACTTGCAAATTTATACTTTATTTTTGAGCTTATGATTACCATTCATTTTCCTGAACCCGATTTCAAAATCCAGCAAAAAGATGGGCAGCCCTATATTTTTGACAATATCCGTAAAAAATGGCTGTTGCTTCAGGATGAAGAATGGGTACGGCAGAATTTTATAAATTATTTGTTGAAAGTGAAAAACTACCCCAAAACCATTATTGCCATAGAAAAAGAAATACAATTAGGTGAACTAAGAAAACGGTTTGATATTTTGGTTTTTGATAAGGAACACAAACCCTGGATGCTTATCGAATGTAAAGCACAGGGAGTAAAACTGAATACAGGCACCTTCGACCAAATTTTGAGATACAATATTTCACTGCCTTCAAAATATCTGATTATCACAAATGGCAGTCAAACTTTCGGCTGGCAGAACACCGGCAAACAATTAAAAGAAATAAATACGCTACCTGATTACACAAATTCTTAAATCTCTCTTATTCTCTCAACACCCCTTAGCCTCAACCTCAACCTCAATCTCAACCTTAACCTTAACCTCAGCCGCAACCTTAACCTCAACCTTTCTTCCTAAACCGCTCACTCACTATCAACTCCTTAGTACCATGACTATAAACATAAAATCCTTCACCTGTTTTGACGCCTAATTTTTTTGCCGCCACCATATTCACCAGCAATGGGCAGGGTGCATATTTAGGGTTTCCAAAACCGTCAAACAAAACCTGCATAATGGAAAGGCACACATCCAGCCCGATAAAATCAGCCAATTGCAACGGCCCCATCGTGTGCCATGCCCAATTTCATAATGGTATCAATCGCTTCCACATCGGCCACGCCTTCATGCAGCGTATTGATGGCTTCATTTATCATAGGCATCAGTATTCGATTGGCAACAAAACCCGGATAATCCTGAGCAAGCGCCGGTACCTTTCCTAATTTTTTGCTGAGTTCTACTATTGAACCGGTTACATAAGAATCGGTGGAATAGCCGTTTATAACCTCCACCAACTTCATTACCGGCACGGGGTTCATAAAGTGCATACCGATTACATTTTGCGGTCTTGTGGTTACAGAGGCGATTTTTGTAATTGATATGGATGAGGTATTGGAAGCCAATATGCAGTCCTGATGCGCTGCGGCATCAATTTGTTCAAATAGATTCAGTTTGACTGCCTCATTTTCGGTAGCCGCTTCCACGACCAGTGCGCCGAAGAAACACCCTTAGCCAAATCAGTTTCGGTAGAAATATTGTCGAGGGTTTCCTGAATCTGCACTTCGCCGATGGTCCCTTTTTCAAACTGTCTCCCAAGATTTTTCTTAATGGTCGCCATTGCCTTTTCGAGTTGCTCTGTCGATATATCAATCAGCGTTACTGCATGCCCGTGCTGGGCAAATACATGCGCAATACCGTTTCCCATGGTTCCCGCCCCAATTACCGAAACATTTTTAATCATCTTTATAATTTTTGTTTAAAGTTAATCAAATTAAAAATCACCTATAAGAAAAAGAAAGAGAATAGCTTTATACTTAATTGATAATCAAATATTTAATATGTAAGAAGCGATAAACTTTTCTTAATAAATCATTTGTGACCGAGTATAAATAAAAGTTGCTCCAATAAAATTCATCCTAATGTAACCAAAATTGACAATTCAAATAGGTAAGCTTGTTTAAACAACAACAAGACAATTACGGTGAATAAATGAGTTTTATTGAATATAAACTTCTATGCGAAGAAATTTGAAGAACGGTTTAAAGTGCTCAATGGGTTATCTCTTGCTCATTTATTTTTTAATGTAACATTCAAATTCATTGTCAATACCTATGATTCAATTCATCAGGATTGAAATTGGAATATTACAATCAAAATCAAAAGAGGATTAAAAAAATATCTCAACGGACTTGTTACCCAGCACATTTTTTCTCAGAAGTTTATGCCGCTCCACTGGGACTAAAATAAACTCCACCCCCATAATGCTATGTTGATATCGCTCCTACGGAGCTAAAAGCATCTAATTGCTTATCATTCTATTCTTATTTTGCATGCTGATTTTTTAGATAGAAAATAAGGTGGCGCATTTTGCTTACCTGCTTTAAAATTTAGAAGACGAAATAAAAACAATGATAAAATATGGTGATGTGCATCCAAAGGCTTTATGCCACCCCGAAGGGGTTAAATTTATCGTCAATTCCATAACGCTATAGGAATAGCGCTCCTACGGAGCTAAAAGAATTTAATTTGTTATTAAAATATATTTAAACTCAAAATCTTTCTAAATAATAATTCTGTAGGTTTGTTATATATTTTTGATTTTATGCAGTTGAAATCTAACCATATTATTATCCTTTTATTGGTTGTCATCATTGGGATTATGACGTACAACAGTTGCTCCGGTAAAATGCAACCCAATGTGCCCAAAATTGACAGCCCAAATACTGCCAATACCAACAAAATAAATAAAGATATAGACGAGCTTACAAAGGAGGAAGTGGTGGTAAGTTATGTAGAAAAAAACAAAAAACTGCCCGAGTATTATATTACCAAAAAAGAAGCCAGAGAAAAGGGATGGAATGCTTCAGACGGAAATCTATGCGATATATTGCCGGGCAGGGCAATCGGTGGGGATATTTTTTCTAATAGAGAGGGGAAACTCCCCGCCCAAAACGGAAGAACCTGGTATGAAGCGGATCTTAATTACAACTGCGGGCGAAGAAATGCCGACCGAATCCTTTTTTCAAATGACGGAATGATATTCGTAACCCATGATCATTACCAAAATTTTATTAAGAAATAATACAATTACACATGAATTCTGTAACTTTTGATTTCAACAGAATCGGGACATTAGATGATTTTTACAAGGTGGCAGTTAAAGAATTTAATTTATCAGACCATTTTGGCAATAATCTAGATGCGCTGTGGGATAGTATAAATGGGGATATCCAATTGCCGGCAACTGCAGTTTTTAAAAACCTGTCATTAAACCAATTAGAATATTTTGATAAAATAATCCTTCTTTTTGAGGAAGCAACATACGAATTAGGCGATAATTTCATTTTCGAATATTACCTAAATACAGAAATCCATTAAAATAACACACATATTTATTTTTTTAATGCGATTTACATAATCCACATTGGTGTATTAAATTATTATTAACTTACCAAAAACCTTCATTATGTTAAGAAAGTTGGAGTAAAATTGTATAATAAATTGATCCCATTATGCAATGGAAAACAATTACATCCAATTTTGAAAATAAAGCAATTGGATTTTGGAACAATGGTCAAAAAGTATTTACACTGGCTTTCAAAACAAAAACAGGTACTATTTACCTCGTGTCCGAGAAAGGCGAAAAAAGATTCTTTTATTATCGGAAAAGGGGTTTATTCAAAAACAAAATTGTTTTGGAAAATGAATATGGCGCCAATATCGGCTCATTGAAAAAAGAAGGTGGCTGCGAATATTTTGAACTGGATAAAATTCGTTACTTCCTCCGTTTCAAAAAAGAAAATGAAGTTGAAGTTTTGGATGAAAAAAGCAATGAATCGCTGGCTGTATTCAGTTTGGATTATGACAATTCTGACCCATCTATCAATAACAGCCTTTTGATGGTTTCGTGTTTATATATTTTACGTAAAGACAGCGGTTTTCAAAACACGCCTTCATTCACCTAAAGTTCATCAAACAGTTTTTTGGAAAAAGCCTCCAATGACGGATCTCTGGCCCCCATTAACAAAAGGACGGTGCCATTAGAAAGGTGTGGTCCTAATATGGTCAAAAGTTGATTTCGGTCTTTTACAAAAAATGCACTTTTACCTGTGGCTTTAATATCTTTTATCAGGTCGCTGGCCGATATATCTTTGGTGGTGGTGCCTCCGGCATAAAATATTTCGCTCATCCAGATTTCGTCCTGTGGTCTCAGCGCTTCGGAAATTTCTTTTACAAAATCCTGACGCAGGAATTTTGTGGGTGTGTAACCATGTGGTTGCAGCCATGCCACCACTTTGTCTCCCGAATATTGACAGGAACGGATAGCCGCAGCACATTTCACCGGGTTATGAGCATAATCATCAACAACCCATACGCCTTTTTTATTTCCCAGCACCTGATTACGTCTGTAAATGCCTTCATAAGACCTAAATGCCTCGGCTGCTACATGCAGCGGAACTCCTGCCAGCGAAGCAGCAGCGACGGCCGCCAGCGCATTTTCCATATTGTGCCGGCCGGCAATATTCAGCTCAAAAGGCTGCTTATTGATTTTGAATGAAATATGAAACCCTTCTTGATGAAAATCAGAGGCTACGTATCCGGCTCCACCATCATTTTCTTCTAACGCAAAATCATTTTCCTTATTGGTTGAAAGTACAGCCGATTTTTCATTCGATTGATTTACAATAAATTGCCTACTATTTTCTCTGAATATTTTAAACAATTCTGCAAGTTCATCTAATTCTTTGTGGTCTTTCTCAATATTCAACAGCAACCCAATTTCAGAATGATACTGCACGATGGAGCCATCACTTTCATCAGCTTCTATTATCAGCCAGTCACTGTTGCCTACGAAAGCATTTCCTATTTTTCCCTTTTTTATAAGGTTTATCAAACCGGCCCCTCCCATAATTGATGGTGAAAGGCCTGCATGGGACATTATTTCAAAAAGCATTGCAGTAGTTGTACTCTTTCCGCTGGTGCCCCCAATGGCAATAGCCTTTTTATTATTGGCAATCAGCGCCAGCAATTCTGACCTTTTGATAATGGGGATATTCAAATCCTTTGCCTTTCTGACCTCTATTACGGTATCCTCTATTGCTGTGGAAGCTACAACCAAATCTATATCAGGGGTGATTCCGTTTCCATTTTGTAAATAGCAGCTAATTCCTTCTGCTTCTAACTTTTCCTTAATGTTTTTTGCCCTGCCTTCATTAAAAAACCGGTCGCTGCCCGAAATGGTCTTGCCGGTGCCTTGCAGATACTGGGCAATGGCGCTCATTCCCGCACCGGCTATTCCTATAAAAAAAATCTTGTCAATGTTTTCTAAACTTTGAATCATAATTGCTTTCTATTTACTTATATGGCAGAAGCAGCATCAAAAGTAAATCATTTAACCAATATTATGAATAGGTTAAACGAATTCGGCTAATCTTTTATTCTGAATATGAATAAGGTAGAACCCGCGGCTAAAAATTAATTATTTTTTTGAATAAAAATTCAAATAAACAGCCGGTTATTGCTTTACAGGTTTTAAACTACCGGAAAGATATTTGTCCAAAGCAGTAATCATACTGGGCGTTTGCGGTAGCGGGGCCATAATTTCAGGCTTCAATTTAAATTTTAGCGCTTCAGTACGTGTATTATTGCCAAATATCCCGATTATCAGCTTTCCTTGTTTGAATTTTGGAAAATTTTCAAACCAACTTCTTACACCCGAAGGGGTAAAAAAACAGACAATGTCAAAATCAGTTTCACTAACAATTTGTTTGATGTCATTACATTTGGTTCGATACATATATCCGAGCTCAAAAGAACACTCATTTTCCTTCAACCAGCCTACTATTTCGTTATCCTGCTGATTTTCGGAGCAAACACATAAAAAGTTGAGATTCTCTTTATGCTTATTAATTACATCCAATAGACTTTTGTTGGTTCCATCAGCGCCATAAAAAACTTTTCGCTTACGATATAAAATAAATTTTTGCAAATAAAGAGCAACGGCCTCTGTAGCACAGAAATATTTCGTATCCTGCGAAATATTTACCTTGGCTTCTTCACAAATTCTAAAAAAATTGTCAATAGCGTGGCGGCTCGTAAAAATTACTCCCGAAAAATTAGCGATACTAATCTTTTGTTGCCTGAACTCCTTTGCGGATAAAGGCTCTAAGCAAATCAAAGAATGAAACGCGAGTTTCACATCATATTTTCGCTCAAGTTCGAAATAGGGGGATTTTTCGCTTTCGGGTCTCTGTTGAGTTATGAAAATTTGTCGCTTTTTGCCTGCATTCATTTTTTCCACCTTCGTCTGTGCTTCGTTATTCATCATTTAAATATCACCAAAATAGGGCACAAAGGTACAACATCTAATTCAAAAAAACCGAAATTGACTTGTAAATCAAAAGAACCGGTAAAACTTCAAATGACAAAACATACAAAGTGAAGTGAAAAGGGTTGCTCGCAAGCTCCTTATTTGCAAACCTGAATGCTGTGAAAAACCTATAAACAAAAAATCCTGCCAAAACCACCCAACTAACAGTTAGCGCTACAGTTTTTAATTCAACTGTTCCCAAAGCAATAATCATAATGGCTGGCAATAGGAATAAGGTTACAATTTTATTGACTAAAAATATAAGAAAGATATAAGCATCGGTTATTTTTGACATTCCAAAAACCCAACCCGCCAGCCTTAAAAACAGATACTTTGACAGATATATAACAGCTACGCCAGCAATGCAATACAGCAACAACAACCAGAAAGAAAACCCTGAGCCATTTTCCAAACTCTGAATCAGAAAACTGAGATAAACGCCGGCCGTCAAAATAAATAAAATATTGAAAATCAATGATGGAAGGGCATTTTGGACTGATTGTTGAAGAAGTTGCCGCTGCCGCTGAGATCTCTTAAAGAAGATAATGAGAAGGTCATTAAAATATTTATCAAAAGCCGACCTGCAAACAGCAAAAAGCAATAGTATTATACCTATTAAATAAAAATAATTTTCTTTTCCCGCAATCTCGATTTTTTGTGTATAAGAAGGCGGTAACGCCCTTTCATGAAAATTAAAATATGGATGTTTTTTAAGGATGAACGCTGTTAGATAATGGCTGTCATAAAATGAAGAATCGATTTTATGAAAATTTTTTAAAGAGCTTGCTTTTATAATAGAATCAGCGGCCGAAGCCCTCGAATTGCTTGCCAGAGATTGAGCAAACAATACATTACCTGCGCTTACCAAAAGCAGCACCAAAACCCATTTTATTGATTTACAACTCTTTATATTTAGTCCTTCCAATTCCACCATTTTAACTTTTCGCTCTCCGGATTTTTATTTGCATAGTTTGCAAAATACACTGCACACCTGAAAACATACAATAAACACCTGTCCTGCACCACACCGGCATACCTGTTTGACAAATCATAAAGCCCCTCAGGATTTTTACCTTTCAGGTCATTCACATTTCTGATACCGATATTATACAGGTCATTGGCAATGGAAACGCCCACACCCGGTATTATTTTCAAATCTGCTATTGACTCGTCTTTTGTCATGTTATTTTTGCAAAAATAACAGTGCAACGCTAAAAATAACTGATAAACCCAAAATGTATTTTGGATTGCCGCAGGTTAAAAGGAATATCATTGCGCGAGCCCACCGCCCATGCCAGATTGAACAATCCCACTTTTGTTTCGAAAGCCAGCCCCAAACCAGCAGAAAGATAGGCAAAACTTCGGTTTACGCCCGTACCGGCATCCTTTCCCCATCCGCCATCCGAAAAAACATTGAAGTAAGAGTTTTCGCCAATCAGATAACGATATTCAGCGGTACCGATGGCATACTGAGACAAAAACTGACTGGCTTCATCAAAACCTCTCAACAACCGGTAACCACCTATCTGGAACAGTTCATTTCTAAATATATTGCTGCTCATCAGGTATCCGCCATTAATCACAGCTTTGATAGCACTCCGGCGCTTATTGCCAATCGGGAAATATTTTGCAACGGTTAGTAAAGTCCTCACCTGATACGACTTTGCCTTAATGGTATCATATAGGCTTTTAAAGTCAAAAGTTGGGTCATCAGCATCTTTCAGTTCCAAAATCTGGTTATTGGGTTTAATGATCTTATTACCGGCTGCTGTAATAAAACTCAATTCGGCGCCTCTGACGGGATTAAAAATATAGTTGGTGGTATTAAGATGGTATTCCAGACCAATATTTGACACCCTAACGTCTGCCTCAGCCGGCAATTTTCTGGTTCTCAAAACCAGGTCAGTATTAATATTGCTTACAATGGTACTAAACTGTTGAAAAAACAACTGAGCCTGCTGCCGGGAGTTGATTGAAAACTGAGCGCCCAATTTTAAACTGAAGTTCAAATAGCTTGAATCCCTTTTGAACATATCGAAACCAAAGTCTATACCAAAAGGCGTTTTAAACAAATAAGGCTGCTGATATCCAATATTCAATCGCTGCGAAGCAGCCTGCAGTTTTTGCCACACCAATCCGATGGTTTCGCCGGCTCCAAAGGCATTTTTCAGATTGAGCAACCCTTCGCCGGTAATCAATACTTTCCTGTTGGAAAGCGGATCATTATTAGGCAATACGCCTATCAGAAAATTGACCTGACTGCTTTTTTTCTGTTTCAAAAACAGTTCTACCACACCTCCCGAAGTACGCCATTTAAACTGTGGCGGAAATTCTTCTTCGATATAATTCAGTTTTTTCAACTCGCCACTTATCCCGGCTAATTTTTCTTTATTGTAAACAGAATTGTTTTTTATATCCAGAAAATTTTGCAAATAATCACTGCTGATTTTTGCATTGCCGGTGACCTGAATGCTATCAATACGGTACAACGGTCCCGGATCAATATTCAGTTTTCCGGAAACTAAATTGTTATCAATATTCATGCTGTCTAACCAGATTTTTGCAAACGGATAACCATTGTTTTCAAAAAAATGGAGAATTCGCTGCTGCAGAATGTCAACCTTTTCAAAGTCAACCCTTTGATTATCAAATAAATTACCGGCCAGATTCATTTTCATCAGCCATTGCCTGGCAGGTTCATCCACATTTACCGAACTCCATTTGTAAAGCTCACCCACGAATAAAACCATTTTGGCAGAGAGAGAATCATACATCATTGAATCTACCGAAGCTGTTATGTATCCTTTTGCCTGCAAAGAGGCCAAAAAATTAGAAACATATATTTGACATTCTGTTTGGCCGGCAAACAATGTGTCGGGATTGAAGGTGTTTTGCAAAAATCCGGGCGATTTATCAACAGGCTGAATTTTTAAAACATAGCTTTGTTGCGACAAAACCGGAAGGTTCATCAGCAATAACGCTATTAAAAAAAGCATTTGTATTTTTGCCATTCTCATTGAAAGGATAAAAGTATTTATTTAATCTTTAAAGTCGTCTCAAATTTTGTCGGGCATCTATATTCATATCCCATTTTGCAAACAGGCATGTCATTACTGCAACTTTCACTTTTCTACCTCCCTCAGAAAGAAACCTGCCTTAATCAACGCTGTTTGTAAAGAAATACAATTAGCTGCATCCCAAAAACTGTTTGAAGCCGGAAATATTGATACCGTTTATTTCGGAGGCGGCACGCCCAGCCTGATGGATATTGAAGAGATTGAGCAGATTCTGGCAGCGCTTAAAAGTAAATGTAACATCAGTCCGCAGGCCGAAATCACCTTAGAAGCCAACCCCGACGACATCAGCGAACAAAAACTGACAGCCTGGAAGAAAATGGGCATTAACCGTCTCAGCATTGGCATACAGTCTTTCTTTGAAGAAGACCTCAGGTGGATGAACCGGGCGCATAATGCCGATCAGGCAATCAATTGCCTGCACCTGGCTACCCAATTCTTTGATAATATTACCATTGATCTTATTTATGGCGTACCGGGATTGACCAATGAAAAATGGAAGCAGAATGTAAATACCGCCATAGATCTTGGCGTTCCTCATCTCTCCTGTTATGCACTTACCGTGGAGCCTAAAACACCTTTGGATAAACTCATCAAAACCCATAAAAAAGAAAACGTATATGAAGAAAAACAATCTGAACAGTTTCTATTATTAATGAAATGGCTTTCCGAAGCAGGTTATGAACATTACGAAATCTCCAATTTTGCAAAACCCGGATTCAGAAGCAGGCACAACTCCTCTTACTGGAAAGGCGAAAGCTATCTGGGTCTGGGACCGGCTGCCCACTCTTTCAACGGAGCAGAAAGGTGGTGGAATGTTGCCAATAATCAGAAGTATATTGATGCCATATCAGAGGGAACAATTCCTTTTGAAAAGGAAGAACTCACCGCCGTTCAAAAACTAAACGAATACCTGATGATTTCTTTAAGAACCATAGAAGGTATAGAATTAAAAAGAATAGAAGAAAGCTATTTATATGATTTACTTAAAAAAGCAGATAAGTATATTCTAAACAAATCAATCTTTAAAACCGAAAGTTTCTTAAAACTTACCGATTCGGGAAAATTTTATGCTGACGGCATTGCTGCTGACTTGTTTTTTTAGATTAATATGTTTTCTATGATTTCAAAACCCTCCGCAGGACTCAAATCTTCCCATAAAATTTTATAAACAGTTTCTGCTATGGGCATATTGGCTTTCACTTTCTGATTAATGTTGTAAATACACTTGGAAGCATTATAACCTTCCGCTTCCATTTTCAGTTCAAGCTTGGCCACCTGTACCGAGTATCCTTTACCTATCATACTGCCAAAAGTACGGTTACGGCTATAGAGCGAATAGCAGGTTACCAATAAATCTCCCAGATATACCGAAGCTGCATAATTGGCATAAGTCGTATTTCGGATATCGGTGGTTTCATGCTCTCCCACTACAATATGTTTAGCGCCAAAACGTCTTAAAAACATAGCCATTTCATCGCCGCTATTGGCAATCAGCACACTCTGAAAATTATCACCATAACCTAAACCATTAGCAATACCTGCTCCCAGGGCATAAATATTTTTGAGAACAGCAGCATATTGAACCCCCAAAATATCGGTATTCACAATTGTATTGATATATGGAGAATTGAAATGTGAAGCAATTTCAGCAACCATTTCTTCCTCTACTCCCGAAAAAGTAAGGTAGGAAAGCTTCTGAGCGGCCACTTCCTCTGCATGGCAAGGTCCTAAAACGGCAAAGTAATCCTTTAGCGGAAACCCGAATTGAGTGTGTAAATAATCGTTCAACAAAACATTCTGTTCGGGCAAAATACCCTAATAGCCGAGAGTATTTTCTTTCCTTTTAAATCATCTGCCTGCAATTGAGACAGTGTACTCACGATAAATGCAGAGGGAACCGCCATCACCAAAACATCTGAGGTTTTTACAACTTCTGAAAGATTGTTACTAATATCAATTTTGTTGACATTCAATAATGCAGAAGTCAGGTATCTGGGATTGTGATATCTTTTTTGGATATAGGCCAAAGAAGACTCGTTGCGCACCCACCAGTTTACGCTGCGTTCATTATCCGAAAGTATTTTTACCAAAGCAGTAGCCCAGCTACCGCTTCCTATTACACCAAATTTTAATTCCACAAGCTTTAAAGAAATTTGCAATAAAGGTAATCAAAATGACAGCTACCTGCAATACCTGTTTTTATGATTTCTTATTATAGAATAATTAATTTTAGCAGCATTAATGCTACACAGGACATTTTCCACCTTTTTCTTGACAAAAAGGTGGAGCCAAAGATCAAGCCCGCCCGTGCCGGTACGGACGGGGTTGTGAAAAATATTTGCTAAAAATGATTTTTTTCACCTAAACCTGCCGAACTTCTCCACCGTCATTTCGGAGCGAAGCGGAGAAATCTTATTGTTATGGAAACGAGGATATCTCTCACTCCGCTTTGCTTCGTTCGGGATGACGCGAAAAAAGTACTCGAAATGTCGGTTTGAAAAATCATTTTCTTTACGCAATTTTTTCAGGCCATCCCAACGAGACAATCGAAATGCAATTAATCTATATTATTCTGAAATACTATATAATATAGACCTATCAAAGATCTGAATTAACATTTCGGATATTCTTTATTATCCTTTCTTATTGTAATAAAAACAGTCTGCCTGTTGGGTGCAGGTAATCACCAGATCGTTGATGCAAACATGAGGCGGCAAAGTGGTACAATAATAAATAGCATCGGCGACATCATCTGCCACCAAAGGCTCAAGTCCTTCATAAACTTTATCGGCAGCCACCTGATCGCCCTTGAAACGAACCATCGAAAATTCAGTATTGGCAGCGCCGGGATGAATAGCAGTAACTTTAATATTATGTGGCAATAAATCAATACGCATTGCCTCGCTTAATGCGCCCACGGCGTGTTTGGTGGCACAATACATATTACCCTGAGCATAAACCTGTTTGGCAGCAACAGAACCCAAATTAATGATATGGCCTTTTTGTTTTGAATCATTAATTTGGCTACTGACTGGGCAATGTAGGCAAAACCTTTTATGTTGGTATCCACCATCGTGTCCCAGTCATCCAAACTCGCTTCATCAAAATTATCTTTCCCTGCTGCCAGTCCGGCATTATTTACAAGTACATCAATATTCCTGAACTCATCGGGCAATTTTTCTATTGCATCTATTACAGCCGCTCTGTCTCGAACGTCAAAACAAAGAGACAGCACTTCTACCCCAAACCGGTTTTTAAGATCGGCTGCAACATGATCTAATCTGTCTTTTCTCCTTCCTGTGATGATCAATTGATAATTGTTCCCGGCAAACTTTTCGGCACAGGCAAGTCCGAAGCCTGAAGTAGCTCCGGTAATTAATATGGTTTTTGAATGATCCATTATTTAAGTTTTTATTGCCGAAGGGCATTCTTTAGTACTTAATAATCAGGTTTTTGGTTTTCCAAAAGCTAAAAAAAGTAATAATTTCCCTTTGTGACCTCGCCAGGAATCCCCGCCCGACTGAACGTCGTTCGGGCGGGGAACCTGAATCAGAAGCTCCGGGAAGCGTAACTAATCAATAATTTTCTTTTTCAAAAATTTTCGTCCGGCAAGTTAGCAAGAAATTGAATTTTTGAGAAATAAAATGTAAAGCAGATTCAACCGGTTGATTCAACTTATAAGTGCAGGCAATTATTTAATATCTTTTACATCTGGCACTTGCTCCTGTTTTCTTATTGCCTGAAATATATTTTTTTAGAAGCAGTACATGAGGTGCAAACCGTTCCTGATGAATCAGTTCCCTTTTTGCAGGAAAAAATATATAAACTAAAGATGAATACTAAAATCATTGAAAATACACGGGCAGTTTCCTTTTTCATTACATAGTTTAAAAAAATTTCCGAAATTTTGGTATTAAAGATAGGTCTTATATAAGGAACTATTAATTATGATTTTTGTAGTTTTAATATAAGACCTATACTTGGCTTGATTAATTGTTGTTAACCTTAAATTATTTTGACATTTTTTGATGAAACTTTTTTTTGGGCAGTATGACTAAAAACTGAATCCCAAAAAATTTGCACCTCGTAAAACATCTCAACCTTTGTATAATAAGGTGTTCATTATTTAGAACTTTTATTTTTAAGGCTACTTCGGAAATAAGATTCTAACTAAGAAATAACTTCCGGGATTGGCTCCGTCACCCAATTGCCCAATAGAATTAGATCCACATCCCCAAAGGGAGTTGTCGGTTTTTAATACTAAGGTGTGAGCCCCTCCGGCACTCATATCTTTTACACCATCAGCAATTTTTATTAAAGTATTTCTGTTAGTATTAGTATCGTCACCTAACATTCCAAGTAAATTTAATCCACATCCCCAAAGAGAGTTGTCGGTTTTTAATACTAAGGTGTGATACGATCCGGCACACATAGCTTTTACGTCATCTGTAATTTTAATTAAACTATTTCTATCAGTATTAGTACCGTCACCTAATTGGCCTGAGTAATTATCTCCACGTCCAAAGAGAGTTATCCGTTTTTAATACTAAACTATGTAAAAGGCCTGTACTCACGGCTTTTACGCCATCAGCAATTTTTATTAAAGTATTTCTGTTGGCAATTGTGCCGTCTCCTAATTGGCCATGGCTATTATGTCCACACGCCCAAAGAGAGTTATCGGTTTTTAATAGTAAGGTGTGAGCCCCTCCGGCACTCATGTCTTTAACATTATCAGCAACTTTTATTAAAGTATTTTTGTAAGCAGTATAAGAACCACCACCTAATTGGCCTGAACTATTATTCCCACACGCCCAAAGAGAGTTATCCGTTTTTAATACTAAACTATGCAAAAAGCCCGCACTCACGGCTTTTACACCATCAGCAATTTTTATTAAAGTATTTCTGTCAGTATCAGTACCATCACCTAATTGGCCTGCAATATTATTCCCACACGTCCAAAGAGAGTTATCGGTTTTTAATACCAAGGTATGAAATTCACCTGCACTCATAGCTTTTACACCATCAGCAATTTTTATTAAAGTATTTCTGTCAGTATCAGTACCATCACCTAATTGGCCAAAGCTATTACCTCCACATCCCCAAAGGGAGTTGTCGTCTCTTAATACTAAGGTGTAATCACCACCTGCACTAATTTGGATTATTGATTTGTGGTTAGATATTTTTTCTTTTTTGGTACAAGCCATAAAAAGAGTCAAAACTGCAACTAAAATAAAGTGGAAATTTCTCATAACTGCCTTTTCATATATTTAAATAATTGTAAAAAGCTATTAAATTTTATTTTTTAATATTGAATTTATTGTTTTATTAGCCATTTATAAAACTTTTATGGCAGTTCTTTCTCTGGTTTAATAATTTTAATAAGGAAACATAATCGCTCATAGCCTTGGATTCTTTTATAATACCATGCATTGTTTTGATAATTTCTTTTCCCTAAGAGAAATTTCTTTAAAATATATTGTAAATCAATTAAAAAGTAAACTTAGAAATATCCCTACAATTAATGAAGCAAAAATATAGAGAATTCTCTATTGCTCAAAAACTATTTTATTAATCCCTTTGACATGTGAATAAAATTCATACAAAAGGGTATTATATTAATAAACCGGCTTTGATATTGATTGGTAATAAAATAAGAACTTTTCGATTATCAAAAAAACTATCAATAGAGGCATTGGCCAATACAAGTGGTATGGATTATTCACAATTGGCAAGAATGGAAACAGGTCAGGTAAATTTTACGATTTCATATCTTTTTAGAGTAGCAGAAGCCTTAGAAGTACATCCAAGAGATTTATTGCCCTAAATGCATTTTATTTACAAAAGCTTGGTTGTTTTGGCTATTTTGAATGTGTTTTACATATTTTACCTCAAATATAAAATCTCACATAATTTATTGAGAATCAATTATTTGATATACTCTTTTGTGACCTCGCAAGAAATCCCCGCCCGACTGAACGTCGTTCGGGCGGGGAACCTGAATCAGAAGCTCCGGGAACCGTAACTAAACAATAATTTTCTTTTTCAAAAATTTTCGTCCGGCGGCTGTTTTAAAATACTTTTCCCGCCTAATAGCCTCTTCTCTTGTTTCAAATTCTTCAAAATAAACTATTGAAAATGGCAAATAAGCCTTGTTGGAAATTGTACGTCCGTCATTATGTTCTTTTAATCTTTCCTCAAGGTTTTCGCAATGACCTTTATAGTAATAATCATATTTTTCACTTTTGAGAACGTAAGCATAAAACATAACTACTTTTTTTGTGACCTCGCCGGGAATCCCCGCCCGACTGAACGTCGTTCGGGCCGGGAACCCGGATCAGAAGCTCCCGAAACCATAACTACTTTTTTGTGACCTCGCCAGGAATCCCCGGAAACCATAACTACTCTTTTGTGACCTCGCCAGGAATCCCCGCCCGACTGAACGTCGTTCGGGCGGGGAACCCAGATCAAGCTCCCGAAACCATAACTACTTTTTTGTGACCTCGCCAGGAATCCCCGCCCGACTGAACGTCGTTCGGGCGGCGAACCTGGATCAGAAGTTCCGGAAACCGTAACTAAACAATAATTTTCTTTTTCAAAAATTTTCGGCCGGCGGCTGTTTTAAAATACCTTTCCCGTCTTATTGCCTCTTCTCTTGTTTCAAATTCTTCAAAATAAACTATTGAAAATGGCAAATAAGCCTTGTTGGAAATTGTACGTCCGTCATTATGTTCTTTTAATCTTTCCTCAAGGTTTTCGCAATGACCTTTATAGTAATAATCATATTTTTCACTTTTGAGAACGTAAGCATAAAACATAACTACTTTTTTTGTGACCTCGCCGGGAATCCCGCCCGACTGAACGTCGTTCGGGCGGGAACCTGAATCAAGCGCCGGGATCCGTAACTAATCAATAATTTTCTTTTCAAAAATTTTCGTCCGGCGGCTGTTTTAAAATACCTTTCCCGTCTTATTGCCTCTTCTCTTGTTTCAAATTCTTCAAAATAAACTATTGAAAATGGCAAATAAGCCTTGTTGGAAGTGTACGTCCGTCATTATGTTCTTTTAATCTTTCCTCAAGGTTTTCGCAATGACCTTTATAGTAATAATCATATTTTTCACTTTTGAGAACGTAAGCATAAAACATAACTACTTTTTTTGTGACCTCGCCAGAAATCCCCGCCCGACTGAACGTCGTTCGGGCGGGGAACCTGAATCAGAAGCGCCGGGAACCGTAACTAATCAATAATTTTCTTTTTCAAAAATTTTCGTCCGGCGGCTGTTTTAAAATACCTTTCCCGTCTTATTGCCTCTTCTCTTGTTTCAAATTCTTCAAAATAAACTATTGAAAATGGCAAATAAGCCTTGTTGGAAATTGTACGGCTCACCATTATTTACTGGGGACTAGGCAAAAAGTTTATGCAGTCTGAAAAGAAAGAATTTGGTATCGGTTACGCCTCTAAGGTTAGCCCTGAATAGTTTTATTTTGGCGTTGAATGATTCTGCATTGGCATTTGTATTTCGGTTATTGAAGAAATTAAGTATGTTATCTAAATTATATTTTACGGTATTAGCAACGGTATAAAACTCTTTTAATGCCTGCTCTTGTACTTTTTTGTATCCATTGTTCAAACGCTGTCTTAGCAGATGCTTTTTGTTGGTTTTCGTATATGTTTCTAAAGGCTAAAGTTTGGTGGTAAGCAGTTTCTAATTCAGGGAAATATTTGAATAACAGGGTGGCTCTTTGTAGTTGATTTTCTGTCCAGTCGTTTTGTTTTTTGGCTAAAATATATTTGCACCTTGCCAGTAATTGTTTGGGTGTTTCACCATTTTCCAGCATTACTGGTTCATATTTTATTTGTTGTTCTTTAGCCTTTTTAATGGCTGCATTTTCTTTATCTAATTCTTTCCATCGCAGGTTTATTCTTATGTGTTGCAAGGCTTCCATTGCCAGTTTTATTACATGGAATCTGTCGGTAACCAGAGTGGCATTTGTAAATACCTGCTTTACGGCAGCCTCCATGTTCTTTGCCATATCAAGAGTTACTTCTTTTACCTGCAAACGCTTGTGTTCACCAAGTTTCATTAGAGTGGTTATAATGTCTTTAGATAGTGTTCCTTTGATGACGGCTACCAATGTACCCTGCTTTGCCCTGCCGTTTTTGTTGGTAACAAATGTGTATAATTCTCCTTTGGATAAACTTAGTTCATCTATGCTTAGGTAGGCTCCAATGTTGTCCGGAAAAGAAGATAATCTTCGCAGTGAGTGAGCTGGTTCCAGTCTTTAAAACCACTGCTATACTTTTTATAATGACGGTTTAACTTTGAAGGCTGTATCTGATGGTAACCAGCTATGTTGCTGATAGTATCAACCTTTGTATCAACCTGTACCTTTTAAAAAATCCGATAGTTCTTTGGTTAACCCTGAACCTTCGGCTACAAATGAAAAGTCGTTTCTGATAATTTTACCAGCCTCATTTTATGTCGCCAGCGTCTTCTTTTTATTGCCAAATAAACTGCTTTGCTTACGGACTAGGAAATCCTGTAGGGTTATCTCCGTAAAACCTTTGACTCATATTGGGTACCATCCACATCTCCCAATATCATATTCCGTTCTTCCAATGAAATCTGAAAATAAACTGACCTGTCCTTTACAAGCATAGTTCATCTATACCTGTAATATCAAAATATTCCAATAACCCTTGGGTAAAAAATGACCGATATATGATGTATCCATGCAAATAAAATTAGGCGTACTCCCCCATTTAATGAAAGGACAATTGTACGTCCGTCATTATGTTCTTTTAATCTTTCCTCAAGGTTTTCGCAATGACCTTTATAGTAATAATCATATTTTTCACTTTTGAGAACGTAACCATAAAACATAACTACTTTTTTTGTGACCTCGCCAGAAATCCCCGCCCGACTGAACGTCGTTCGGGCGGGGAACCTGAATCAAGCGCCGGGAACCGTAACTAATCAATAATTTTCTTTTTCAAAATTTTCGTCCGGCGGCTGTTTTAAAATACTTTTCCGCCTAATAGCCTCTTCTCTTGTTTCAAATTCTTCAAAATAAACTATTGAAAATGGCAAATAAGCCTTGTTGGAAATTGTACGTCCGTCATTATGTTCTTTAATCTTTCCTCAAGGTTTTCGCAATGACCTTTATAGTAATAATCATATTTTCACTTTTGAGAACGTAAGCATAAAACATAACTACTTTTTGTGACCTCGCCGGGAATCCCCGCCCGACTGAACGTCGTTCGGGCCGGGAACCCGGATCAGAAAACCTCGAAACCATAACTACTTTTTGTGACCTCGTCAAATCCCCGCCCGACTGAACGTCGTTCGGGCGGGGGAACCCGATCAGAAGCCCGAAACCATAACTACTTTTTGTGACCTCGCGAGAATCCCCGCCCGACTGAACGTCGTTCGGGCGGGAACCCGATCAGAAGGCTCCGGAAACCGTAACTACCTTTTTGTGACCTCGCCAGAATCCCGCCCGACTGAACGTCGTTCGGGCCGGGAACCCTGATCAGAAGCTCCCGAAACCATAACTACTTTTTTGTGACCTCGCCAGGAATCCCCGCCCGACTGAACGTCGTTCGGGCGGGGAACCCGGATCAGAAGCTCCCGAAACCATAACTACTTTTTGTGACCTCGCGAGAATCCCCGCCCGACTGAACGTCGTTCGGGCGGGGAACCCGCATCAGAAGCTCCGGAAACCGTAACTACCTTTTTTGTGACCTCGCCAGGAATCCCCGCCCGACTGAACGTCGTTCGGGCCGGGAACCCGGATCAGAAGCTCCCGAAACCATAACTACTTTTTTGTGACCTCGCCAGGAATCCCCGCCCGACTGAACGTCGTTCGGGCGGGGAACCCGGATCAGAAGCTCCCGAAACCATAACTACTTTTTGTGACCTCGTCAGGAATCCCCGCCCGACTGAACGTCGTTCGGGCGGGGAACCCGGATCAGAAGCTCCCGAAACCATAACTACTTTTTTGTGACCTCGCCAGGAATCGAACCTGGATCAGAAGTTCCGGAAACTTCTGTACTATCCATTGTACTACGAGGCCAATACCGCTATGGGTGTTGCAATAAACCCGGTGCATTTGCCGCAAAAATTTTTACGGCAATGGCCAGCAATATTACGCCAAAAAATTTTCTCACGGCGGACAATCCTCCTTTGCCCAAAATTTCTTGTACCCCTTTCAATGATTTTATCACTATGTAAATAAAAACCAGATTGATAAATATACCAACCAAAATAGTGGTTTCATTGTAGTTTGCTTTTAAAGACATGATGGTAGTGAGTGTTCCCGAGCCCGCAATCAGCGGAAAAGCCAATGGCACCAGCGTGGAGGCTCTTGCATCTTCATCTGATTTAAAAAACTGTATCCCCAATACCATTTCCAGACCCAAAATAAATATAACAATGGACCCGCCTACTGCAAAAGAACGCACATCCAGACCCAACACATTCAAAATAGGGTTTCCCAAAAAAAGAAAGATAACCATCAAAGCGCCTGAAATTATCGTAACTCTAAACGCTTTAATTCCTCCAGCCTTCTCTTTAACCGAAAGAAGAATGGGTATGGAGCCTACAATATCAATTATCGCAAATAGAGTAAAGGTTACCGTTAAAATTGTTTTTAAATTTAGTTCAAGCATACACCAATTTGACCTACAAAGGTAGGGATATCGTTCATCAATGAATATTTCAATTGCTTGAAAAGCCCCTTCTGGATATATTATTTGCCTGCATCAACTCAGCACCCCTTTTGCACCGGGGCTTACCTTTACCTTTTAAACAGTACGGCATTGGGATCTATTCCGCCTGTAACCGTAAAATCGAATTTCTTTTTGCCATCTTTGCCAAAAGCATACACGCGACCCGAAGTGACGTAGTCCACTGCATCAGTTACATACATATCGCCATTGGTTTCATCTATTGCTATTCCGTAAGGTATTTTTAATGTGGTACCATCGGTTATAAAATTATCAGCAATTGTGGCTAAATTTCCGGCATCAAACACCTTCACTTTTACTGCCTGATTATATCCGTTTAGGGCATAAATTGTATTATTAAATAAAAGGATTTTGCCAAAGCTGCCACCCGCTTTGTTGGTAACCAAACCAGTAGCAATATTTACTTTAGAAAGACCTCCGTTGATATACTTATCGGAGGCATAATCATACTGACCTGCGTCATTAACAATGATATTGCCTGTATTATCATTTACAATATGGCCTAAGTTTTTCCCACAACCATGTTTTTTTCTAAAGAACCCGCCGGTAACGCAAAAACGCTAACCACAGAATCCATGGCACCCCATGGGCCGCTTAATCCCACACACAATTTCCCATTGGCAACAGCAATACCTTCGCCATAATTTCTTAATGCAATGGATTGGGTTATTTTCAGCGATGCCGTATCAATAACTTTTACCCCGTCCAACCAGGTGCTCACATATACTTTTCCATTGTAAGCCACAATATGGCGAGGCGAAGTGCTTTGCTTGTTGGCGTTTTTAAAGGATACACTGTCTATCATTTTTCCCGTAGCGGCATTAGTAATCATTAATAAGCCCGAATTATTTACTACTATATATAATTTGCCCCCATAAATAAGGGCATCATTGGCCACATCGCCCAGCTTAAAGCCATTTTGCTGTTGAAACAAACCGCCCGTATATATATTGGATGAAAAATCATAGTACCCCAAAGAAGCATTATTGGAGCCAAATCCACCTTCATTCAGTACAAATATACCTTTGGCAGGGATAACATTAGGTATTGAGGGGCGGTCTTTCTTTTGCACGCATTGAAAAAAATTATTAATGCGAAAGCCGGTAAAATCCATTTGATAAAGTTGTTGTTCATTTTTTTTAATTTTTAAGAATTAAGAATATGTTTATTTTTTATATAACAGATAAGTCTTCATCAGTTTATAATCCTACTTTGGCACCTATCCTCCAGGAAAAGCGCGGCATGGGGTAATAAATGATTATTTCGTACTGCCGGTTAAGGATATTATTCGCTTCTGCAAATACTTCATATTTAAAACCGCTTTTTTCCCAATTATATCTTAGGTTCAAATCATGGGTAGCCCACGAAGGCAAATAATTTTCGGGTATTTCTTCACCGATACGGTATCTGCTTCCCGACCATAACATATTATAGGAAAGGGATACTTTAGACCGCTGCGCTGAAAAACGGAAACTACCCGAATGTAAAGGCGTGTAGGCTATTTGCTTGTTGAAAAGTACCGATGTGGCATCCGATTGATCCAATGCTCTCTGATAAGAATAGTTAATATATACCTCAAAACGCCATTGCTTCCATTCTTCCAATTGAGCAAAGGTGGTTAGGTCTAATCCATTTATTTTTACCTTCCCCAAATTTTGCATACTCCATTGAAATAGGTTTTCTCTGGGAACCGCCACAATTTTATCTGTTACATTATTGTGATATACATCGGTTGTTACTGAAACCTTCTTAAATAGATTTCCTGTGGAAGCTATATAGGTAAGTCCCAAATTATATTGTTGTGCCACTTCGGGGCGTAGTTTAGTGTTGCCTACCCGGGTATAATATAGGTCGTTGAAAGTAGGCACTCTAAAGGTATTTTTATAAAAAGCCCTCATTTTAAGAGGCCAGTTCACCCATGGTTGAAAAACCGCACTGATGGTGGGGGCCAATCGTTTAAAATTTTTTGCCGACTCGCCTGTTTTTACCGTATTGAAAATTGCGGAGTGTAACATACTCAATTGAATTTCTCCACGGTTACGAACTGCCTTGAGAGCCCAGTTTTGAAGTAAGGTGTTGCGCTTAGGAAAGGGAAAATTTTCATTTTCAACATTAACATCTGTTCTTGATAAGGCATTAAAAAAATAATCACCTGCCCAGGCTGCCTCAAGCCAGTTGGAAAAGAATGTTTCCACACCGTGGAAAAATAATACTCCTTTTGATGAAATACATTTTCATAATTTTGACCGCCCAACGGTTGAAAATACTGGTTCAGGAGATACGAATATTTCCCATTGAGCAAAACAGCATCCCTTTTGCCAACCTTGGTTTTATAACCGGTTTGCAAAAAGAAATTTTTATCTTTTAGCCTGTCTGCCGAAAAATGGTTGTATAATATGATGCTTCCCGGCAAACCTCTTTCAGCATGATAAAAATAGCCTTTTAGATTAAAACGTTCCTTTTCTGATTTTTGGTAAGACAAATCTACCGAACCATTAAACGATTTTATATCGCTATTCATGCGCAATCGGCTTTGTTGATTGTTTTCATAATCTACAAATGGATAATTACCTGATGACGAAAGCCATTCACCATTAGCCATCAATCCCCAATGATTATTAATACGCTTTTGTAATAGGGCAAAAGGGTTCATCATTTTAAAAGAACCTGCCTTTAGGCCGGCAACTATTCCATTGCCAATAGAATCTGCCATTGCCAGTGTTTTTATTTGCAGTATCGAAGCTGAGGTAAAAGATCTGGCCGTATTCAGTATTTCGGCAGGCTGTGCATTTTGCAGCGAAATGGATTGAAGGTTCTCTATCGGATACCTGCCCAAATCAATTTGTCCGGCCTGGGCATCGGCAAGTACCACTCCGTCATACAAGACCCCTGTATGAGCCGCTCCCAAGCTGCGAACAGAAACTGTTTTTAAACCACCAATACCTCCGTAATCCTTAACCAGCACGCCCGAAAAATACTTTACAGCATCGGCAACATTAGTACTATTTAGCAATTTTAGCCTTTGGCGATCCAATATTTGTAAAGGCATTGAGGTATTGGTGGAAGTATAAGACCGGCGTGCAACCACTTTTACTTCTGGCAGTAAACTATCCTTTTGTTGAGCCCACACTATTTCAGTAGTAAGCGAAAAGATACAACCCAAAACCATGAATGCCTTGCATTTATGCATAAAAACAACCCATAAGGCATACGGGAGAAAAACAGGGGTAGCAGAAGCTGATCATAATGCTTCAACCACAAGCCTTTCACCCGAAAGCCGGTTTAAAATTAACCAATCTGGCAGGTCTTCTGGCTTGGCCCGTTTTATTTCCTTCCCATCAAAAAACATGACAGTGGATGTAATAAAACATTTTCAAAAATTCTCTTTGCGAGATATTTGGTTGGGCCTCACAGCTACGGGGATAGCGCCGGCATCTCACCGGACTTCCCTTTTAATGACTTTTGTGTCAACCAAATCGGCGGCAAATATAATCGGATTTCGGTTAGTCGCCTAATCTGTTTTTCAAAAACCTGAGAATAATAAAGTTCAAAGTATTGCCGGGTTAAAAAAATTATTCCCAAATTTTGATTTTTTTCTATCTTCATTCCATGACTTTAAAAAAGCAGTTAGGTATTTTTGACCTCACCATGATCATCGTCAGTTTTGTGATTGGCATGGGCATATTTCGTACTCCGGCAAACGTAGCCGCTGTTTCGGCTACTCCGCTTATTTTCTATCTGTGTTGGATAGCAGGCGGCATTGTAGCGCTTTGCGGCGCCATGATTTACGCCGAAATTGGTTCCAGAGTACCCACTACGGGCGGTTATTATACCATCTTTGCTTATGCTTACCATCCTTCGATCGCCTTTGCCATTAATTGTATCATCCTCGTAAGTAATGCAGCCTCGATGGCAGCCGTTTCTTTGGTTGGCAGCGAATATATTGTGGGTGTTTTGCTGCCTGCCTCCAAAGATCTTGCTTACCTTGCAGTTCCCCGCAATGCCGCAGAAGTGAAAGCAATGCAGGTTACGGTGGCCATTGTTTCGATTATTATATTTTATGGCATCAACATGCTGGGTTTGAGAACGAGTTCGCGTACTCAAAATGTCTTAATGCTGATAAAAATCGGATTAGTTATATTATTAATAATGCCGCTGTTTTTTGTAACAAAAGATGCAGACCTTTCCGCCCGGATTGCCACTACTGCCTCCACTACACCGGCGCCATTGATGGAGTATATCAAAGGATTTGGTATTGGGTTGATGGCGGCCAGTTTTACTTATGGCGGATACCAGCAAACCATGAATCTGGGTGGAGAAGTGATACAACCCAACCGTAATATCCCGCGTGGTATTTTTGCATCTATTATATTGATTGTTTCGCTATACCTGCTGGTAAATATCGCTTATGTAAAAGTGATTGGTTTTGAAGAACTAAAAACCAGTAAAAACATTGCGGCCATCATGGCTTCAAAAATTTTTGGATCAAAGGCAGATATTATTCTTTCAGTATTATTATTCTTTGGAGTTCTGGCTTATATCAATGGTTCATTACTCAGTAATCCGCGGGTTATGTACGCAATGGGGCATGACAAAGTATTCCCGAGAGGTTTTACTATCACCAATCGTTTTGATGCTTTAAAATATCCTTTAACGCTTTTTGCGGCTGTGGGTGTACTCATTGTTTTTTGGGTCGAGGAGTTCGACAGAATACTGAGTTTCACTATGTTTCTCGATTGTTTCGGTATGGCGCTTTCGGCAGGTACTATTTTTTATTTCAGGAAAAAAACAAAACATCTCGACAATACCGGTATTTTAAGATGAAACTTTTCCCCTATTGCCGGTTATTTTCATTGCAGCATACGTGTTTATCGGGGTTAGTATTGCGCTTGATTACAAAACAATAATCATGCAGCGCTCACAGGGATAGCGGTACTGGCAGTGTTTATGGTCATTTATTATTTATTTCACAGAAAGAAGAAAAAACTGATCATTGATAATTGATTATTATGTCATTAACTATTTACAAACAGGAAATGAGCTATACCTTAAACATTAAATCCAAAGTATTAGATAAATCAACAATCTGCAATCTAAAATCTTAGTCTAAAATCTGCAATCTGTAAATATGAACTTATCGTATATCATTAATGAATTAGGAGAAGATCGTGAACAATATTTTAATGCGGTGAGTCCTCCCATCATGCAGGCAAGTAATTTTGCCTTCAATACCATTGATGAACTCTCAAAAGCTTTTGCCGACGAAATGGGAACCTATCTCTACAGCAGAGGGCAGAACCCGACCGTTGATATTTTGAGGAAAAAACTGGCAGCGCTGGACGGTGCCGAAGATTGTCTTGTGTTCAACAACGGCGCAGCAGCTACATTTGCCGCAGTGATGGCCAATGTAAAATCGGGAGATCATATTGTGAGTGTGAAAGACCCTTACGTATGGACGAAGAAGGCTTTTGACAATATTTTTTCACGTTTCGGCGTAAGCACCACTTACATTGAAGGAAAAGACCTGCAGGAATGGCAATCGGCAACTCAAGCCAATACAGTTCTGTATTATTTAGAGTCGCCCAACAGTTGGGAGTATGGGTTGCAACCTTTGCAGGAAATAGCCGATTTTGCAAAAACCAAAAACATCATTACCATCATTGACAATACCTATTGCACACCTATTTATCAAAATGTAATAGAGATGGGTATTGACATTGCCATGCAGACAGCCACAAAATATATTGGCGGCCACAGCGATACACTTGGCGGTGTGTTATGCGGCAGCCATGCGATGATGCGAAAAATTTTTGAAAGTGAATACCTGACGATTGGCAGTGGCATACAACCCTTCAATGCGTGGGCATTTATCCGTGGGCTGCGTACACTGCCCGCCAGATTAGAAAGGATTAATCATACCACCAAAACAATGGTTGAATTTTTGAGCAACCATCCTAAAATTGAAAAGATCATATTCCCCTTTCATCCTTCATTTCCTCAATATGAACTGGCCAAAAAGCAAATGAAAGAAGCATTCGGGCTGGTTACTATTATTTTAAAAGATAAAAAACGGGAATCCATTATCCGATTCTGCGAAAGCCTGAAAGCATTTTTAATAGCCGTAAGTTGGGGTGGGCATGAATCATTGGTAATCCCCCGATGCGCCGGTATTCGTAAAGAGAATTACAATCCCGATAGTGAAAAGCATCGACAAATCAGGCTCTATTTCTGATTAGAAGATGCCGACTATCTGATAAAAGATATTGAGCAAGCGCTAAAATGGGTGAACGGATAAAAGTATAAACGAAAAACTGATTTACCGGGTAAAATCAATTTCCTTAATCGGTTGGGCAAACCGGCTTAAATACAAGTCATCAATTGACACAAAAACCGGTTCCTTTTCCGTATGAAGAATTTGGGTTAGAGCGCCACTCATAGCAGCATTAAGGCTTTTGAATACAAATTCGGAGCAGTACATTCTGTCATCCGTATCAAAATTGAAAAACATGTCAAACAGCAATTTATGCTCAAAATGTTTTCTTACTACATTTTTCAGATTATTGATTTGACCTTCATTCATTCCATATCTGAAAAAAGCAACCTTATCATTTTGTTTCGGATTGCAAAAACTGTCAATGGGTTGTCGCATCAGGTTTTGAGAAGAATTGTAAATGCCTCCTAAAGCATGATATACAAAAGCTGTATCACTTTCTAAAATCACTATTCCGCAGTGCGAAAAGCCCGTATCAACCCTGTTGAAACTTCTGGCTGCGCGGCTTATATCATCCGTACCATTTCTTACTACCAGATCACCTGTTTTTAAGTTTGGTTTTATGCTGTCAATTTTACCGAACTGAAGGATATATTCTTCTGAGCTTTGATTTGAACTACACACGAAAGCATCAAAACAAAAAGGCAGCCCGAAAGCCACCTTTTAAAGCACAATGAAGATTGTTATTTAGATTGAAAATCACTTCCTTCTGTGTTTCTTTCATGTTCTTTATGATATGCTTTAATGATTGCCTTTACTAAGCGGTGGCGTACCACGTCTTCCTCGTCGAGTTCAATATGTCCGATGCCGGGTATATTGTTTAAAATTCGAACAGCAGTTTGCAGGCCGCTCCGTTGGTGGCGTGGCAGGTCTATCTGGGTAAGGTCGCCGGTGATGATGGCCTTTGCACTGGCTCCAATGCGCGTCAAAAACATTTTCAACTGTAAATCAGTAGCGTTCTGCGCTTCATCCAGAATAATAAAAGCATTATCCAATGTACGACCCCGCATGTAAGCGAGTGGCGCTATTTCAATGGCACGGGTACTCATGTAATATCCGAGTTTGTCGGCAGGAATCATATCATCCAGCGCATCGTAAAGCGGTCGCAGATAAGGGTCAATTTTTTCCTTGAGGTCGCCGGGCAAAAAACCAAGACTTTCTCCCGCTTCCACAGCAGGGCGGGTTAAGATTATCTTTTTTACATGTTTATTTTTCAATGCCCTCACTGCCAGCGCCACTGCAGTATAGGTTTTACCCGTACCGGCAGGCCCAATGGCAAAAACGATATCATTTTTCTCAGCTTCCTGCACTAAGCGTTTCTGGTTCAGGGTTCTGGCCCTTACCGACTTCCCATTGGGGCCAAACACCAATACTTCGTTTGGATGCCTTTCTACAAAATGGTCAATCACTTCACTGTCATCACCACCAATAATCTGGTCGAAATAGTTTTCGCTCATGTGGCCGTTTCTCTCTATGTAAGAAATCACCAAATTAATCTTTTCGGTGGCTGCCTGAATCTGCTCGGGAGCGCCGCTCAGTTTAATTTGTTTGCCACGAGAAAGGATTTTTAAAAGAGGGAATCTCTTTTTCAGGATGTCTAATTTTCCATTGTTAACGCCAAAAAATTCAATGGGATTAACAGTTTCCAGGTTAATAATTGATTCTGTCAATTCAGCAAAATTTTAAATTCATCACAACCGGCAAAGGGCCAACCGGATTATTGCTCGTCATTTGTATATTACAAAAGCCCGCCCTTCTGATTCAAATATAAATAATTTAATACTACATCAACTACTATTTTTTTCAACATCTGTGAATTTTGTTAAAACCTTACTAAATAATTGTTTTTTAGCTCCCAATAATTAATCAACACCACATCTTTACCGCCCGTTTGAAATACGTGTGAAAATTCTATTATTTTATATATTAATTTTTATAAACCTCAGCGTATCTGCACAGGAATACAAGGTAGTTGGAAAAATTACCAATACTCGGATTGAACCGTTGGCTTTTGCTACCGTACAGGTTAAGAATACCCGCAACTCCGTTATCACCAAAGAAAACGGCTCCTACTCACTCAATCTGCCGAATGGCATTCATGAACTAGTCGTTACCATGATTGGTTATGAACCATTAACGCTCGAAATCATCATCAATAAATCTTCGGTGGTGCAAAATATCATTCTGGAAGAAAGCGACCGGAATCTTGCAGGCGTAACTGTAAAATCATTAGTCAAGGCCGTGCAGAAGAATACATCCGTCAGGTTATCAAACACAAGGAAGAAATTCAAAATGCTGCCGACGCATATAGTTGCAATGTATATATCAAAGCAGTACAGGAAGATTCGACTCTAAAGATTTCAAAAAATAAAAAGAAAGAAAACAAAGACAGCCTCAATAAAGATTTGCAACAGATGGCAATGGCCGAAATTATGCTGAAAATGGATTATCAGAATGGCAAACTGAAAGAAGAACGAACCGCCATTACAAAGAGAGGCAGTGTGGATAAACTTTTTTATCAGAGCCTTACGGATGGGCGTTTTAACCTCTATGACAATCTGATAAATGTACCAAAAATATCTGCTATTCCCCTTGTGTCACCGGTCAGTTATAGTGGCTTGATTGCCTATAAATTCAAAACCATCAGCATTGTGAAAAAAGGCAATCACAATCAAATTACTATCCGGTTCAGGCCGGGAACAATCAGTAATGCAACTTTAACAGGTGAATTAGTGATAGACGACAGCGCCTGGATAGTATTGGAAGCAAGATATGCATTACCGAAATATCACCTGCCGGTATTTGATTTCTTTGAGGTATATCAGCAATATGAATGGGTGGATGATGCGGCCTGGATGGTGTCGAAAAAGTTTTACTTACTATTCTAAAAACAACAGATCCCTGGTTTCGGGCAATTCTATGGCTTTATATACTGATTATGAATTGAATAAGAAATTCGACAAAAAATATTTCGGACCGGAACTAAGCGCCACCACCGATAGCGCTTACTCACGCGATTCTTCCTTTTGGAACACAGTACGCCTTGAACCTTTGAGCGAAAAAGAGGTCAGATTTGTACGCTACCGAGACAGTATTTATGCATATACCCACAGCAAGGCTTACCTTGATTCTATCGACAGAAGACTTAACAGAATCACCTGGCAAAAACTTTTGTATCAGGGGCAGCCGCTCAGTAACCATGAAAAAAGGCACTTTATACAACTTCCCGTCATTATTGGCAATGATTAGCCCTATTTCGTATGGTGGAGTAAGAATACAAATGCCTTTTTCGTTTACCAAAACTGATCCTGTTACTAAAAAATCGCTCTCAATGTTCGGTACCATAAGCTATGGGTTATTGAATAAAGACGTAAACGGCAACATTTTTTGAGGAGAAAATATAATACTTTCAATCAGGGATATTATACGCTTTCGCACAGAGAGGTTTTGCCAGCATTTTTTCGGGAGATGCCATCATCAACCAGATGAAAAGGGACAACTACTATCTGGATAATTCTCTTAGTATTGGCTGGGGTCGCGAGTTAGTTAATGGTCTGGCAGTGAACTTCAATGCAGATATGGCGTTGAGGAGAAGCCTTGCCGGCTACAAAACCTATGGCTTTATGGACAGTATTTTTTATCCATTGGACAGCCTCGCCAACAGGGCTCCGGCTTTTGACCCTTACAATGCTTTTTACGGAACTGTGGAACTTCGTTACACTCCCTTTCAGCCCTACATCAGAGAACGGCACGAAAAAATCATTTTGGAATCCAAATGGCCTACTGTATATCTGAAATGGCGAAAAGGAGTGCCTCAAATATTCAATAGCGAAGTCAATTTTGATTATCTTGAAATAGGTTTGCAGCAATTCCTGAGATTAGGCACGGCGGAGTATCGCAATACACAATCAAAACGGGCTCTTTTATTAACAAAAAGAACTGAAACTTGTAGATTACAAGTACCAACGCAGAGGCGATCCTTTTCTGTTTTTAAACCCCAATGAGTACTTTCAATCTTTAGACTCCACTTTTCCGGTCTTCAAGCGGTTTTACGAAGGCCATTATTTTCATGAATTTAATGGCGCTATTTTAAATAAGATACCCTTGTTGAAAAAAATTGGCTTACGCGAGGTGGCCGGCGCAGGATTTCTCATTGCTCCCGAAAGAAACCTGAGGTATGTAGAAATGTACACCGGCATAGAACGGGTTTTCAAACTACCCTTTCAATTATTGCAAAAGATAAAATTAGGCTTATATGTAAGCGGTTCCTTATCCAACCGGTTTAGCAATCCGGTACAATATAAGTTTGGAATATCGCTTTGGGATACACGACGAAACAGGTGGAATTAGGGGGTTTATGCATGTGGATAGTGTATGGCACAATCTTTGGCAACTTGGCAAAATAGCGGAAATCAAAAAAAATCCTCTGTTTTGCATAAAAGTTCAATCGAAAAGCTGTACTTGATTATGCACCAAATCCGCCATTTTACAAAATTTATGTTAGTCGAAAACTTAACCCAACATACGGCACAAAATAAACTGACTTAAAAATTTGGACGAGTTGACCAAAATTTACTAACTTGCGAACTAAAGTATTTAGTAGATAGAAAAATAAGAAATGGCAAGAAACAACAAGTTGGTAGCACCATTCTTGAAATGGGTTGGAGGCAAAAGACAACTTATGCCTTCAATAATCGAATATTTGCCAGAAAATATAAAAAATTATAAATACATAGAGCCATTTATTGGCGGAGGTGCTGTATTATTTAAGCTACAACCTAAAAATGCAATAATTAATGACTTCAATGAGGAGTTAATTAATGTATATAAAGTTATTAAAAACAACCTTGACGAACTCATAACAGACAAAAAGCATAAAAACGAAGCCGAATATTTTTACTCAATACGAAGTTTAGACAGAAATAAAGCGTTCAAAATCTTACCCATGTTCAACTCCTTTCTGGTCTTTAAATCAATAATCGTAAGGTCAACGGCGGTACCCCGATTGTGATAACTGCCTCTGGCAGGATTTGCCACATAACGATCATCTTTTATCAGTTCCCAAAATCTTTGGTTACCGAGTAAGGGCGATAAGCATCCCAGATTTTCAAACCTAAATTCTGTTGGGCCAACCTCCTGCACTTTCTGCAAAGCCAATACCGCAGGCTTTCTCAGATAAGTTTCTCTAATTTCTCCACGATACATTTTCCTGCCCACAAAATTATTGGTATCTGCATAGCGCAGATCCAGTGCCACCTCCGACAGATGGCTTTTAATACCCGATAGCTTATTTTCCGGATTGGCCTTCACCGATTTTTGTAATCCTTCATACGATCAATCACCTTCAGTTCGCTTTGTGCAAAACGAGGAGGATAGTGAAATGAATAGAAATAAGGCAAGGGTTTTCTTCATTATCAATAAATCAAGGTTTATTATCAGGCAAATTTAATAATCAGACCGGATCTATTTTGAAAGTTTGATATAGTTTTTTCGCCATATTCATTGATACATTTCTTTTCCTGATAGAATTTGAGAAAAGGTATTTTCCTTTACATCCAATAGTTCAGCCGTCTGACGCTGGTTTAAATTCTTCTTGCGCATTTCCTTTTCAATAGTTACCAACAAGGGGTTTTTAAATTTAATATTTTTAAATTTTAGGTAGATATTTTCGTAATCGGCACACATTCCGGCTATTCTACTAAATTCACGGGTGTAATCATTTTCAACATTTGTATCCTCAAAATAACCGTTTTTGGTAGCATAATCTACCCATTCATTCAGATATTTCATAGCGGCATCATAGGTTTCAAGAGCTGAAATTTCCATTAATTTTTCAAATTGTATTTTCATCCTACAAATTTTTAATGCATTTAATTTTATCTTTCGCTGCATGTGTACCACAAAATCTTATCTACGCTATATTATTGCTAAAGACAATAAGCACTACAAACCGATAATGATTTCCTTTTATATTAAATACATAGCGAAAAATCCCTACATAATCGACAGATGGAAATAGTGCCTTTAATTCAATGTGGGTGCCAATATTATTCCCTTCCATCACTTTAAGCCACTTATTTACAGCAGTTTTTGCACCTGCAAACTTTTGAACAAACTCCTCCAATAATATTTTGTTGGATACTTTCATACCCATCATAAAGATAAAAAACACTTCTCAAAATATGAAGTGTTTAAAAAAATATCTGTAATCGGTATCCCTTCGTCCAACCCCGTATTGCTTTACTAAGGTAGGTTATTGATTTTTGCCGGATGGAAAATAACAATACCTCCGACCGTGCCGGTATAATGCACGCCCACATTGAAGCCTGCCGCACAAGCGGCCAAACGGTTGTATCTTATTGCAAAGAACACCGGCTTGCGGCATCCAAATATTATTACTGGCAAAAACGGTTGCCTATTAACGCAGCGACCACACCCACTTTCACGCAGGTGACACCGATAGCCACCCTGGCAGTGCCGCAACTATCTGCTACCCCTAATGGTGTGCGGCTTGGTTGGGCAGTATTAATATAGCCGTTTTAAAAGAGCTGCTATGTTGCATCTAAACTCCGCTTGTCGCTACTTTTATTACAACGGCACTGCTGATTTTCGCAAGGGAGCCTACGGGTTGAGCGGCCTGGTGCGCAACGAGATGCAACAGGATGTGCTGAGTGGCGACGTATTCATTTTTATTGGCCGGCGTGGTAACAAAATAAAATTACTACAATGGGATAGCGATGGCTTTGCGCTCTATGAAAAGGATTGGAGCAGGGCACTTTTGAAAGACCTCCCGCCAGCCATAACGATCATTTTTGCATCACCTCACAGCAATTACAATTTATTTTGCAGGGTGTAATTTTAAAAACGGTGCGACAAAAAATCAGGTTTACCTGCCAATAATTCCACTATTGCCATACTGTCTGAAATACCTGTCAATACTGCATTTCAGGCAATTATTAGCATGATATTTGTACTACCTGTAAACATCTTGCAAACAGTTTCACATATCGCTTCCGGCAATAGTTTTATAGACTACAAAGTCCTCTTTGAACAGGAAAGGAGCCACAATATTGAATTGCGATTACAGATACAATCGCTACAGTTGCAATTAGCCGAATTAAAGAAAATGCTCTTTGGCGGCAGGGCAGAGAAGTTTGTAACAGCAAATGCAACCGCCGTTTCACAGCCTGAATTATTCCCTGATGATAAACTGGGGCAGATAGACGTGGTAAAAACCACACTGGTAAAAGAATATCAAAAGCAACAAACCAAACTCACCGTAAAGCATCCCGGTCGTAACCCTTTGCCGGAAAGCCTTCGCCGCGAAGTAATAGAACTGATGCCCAAAGAGGATGTAGAAGGTTTGCATCCCGTTGGTAAAGAAATTACCGAAAAGCTGGAGTACCGGCCCGGCGAGTTGTTTGTGAAACAATATGTACGCCCCGAGTATATCAAACCTTCAAATGATGGATTAAACGCAAGCCGCATCATTGCTTCATTACCGGCCATGCCGCTTGAGAAATCTGTTGCAGGCGCATCATTGCTTACGCATTTGCTGGTAAGCAAGTTTGTGGACCCATCTGCCTGTGTATCGCCAGTTAGCCATCTTCAAACGTCAAAATGTAAACATCAATCACAGCACGGTAAGCGGCTGGATAAAAGATGCGATGCGGTTGATTGAACCGGTTTACGACCTGCATTGCTGGCAGGTTTTGAATACAAACTATTTGAATGTGGATGAAACCACGATAAAGGTTTTGGATAAGGACAAAAAACAAACCACGCATACAGGATACTATTGGGTGTATTACGATACACAACGAAAATTAGCATTGTTCGATTATCAGCTGGGCGTGGCGCTTTGTATCCCAAAGCTATGTTGCACAAGTTTAAAGGCTATTTGCAAACAGATGGCTACGATGCTTACGAAACTTTCGATAAAGTAGAAGGCGTTACCCCCTTTTGCTGCTGGGCGCATGCGCGCCGAAAATTTTACGAAGCCAAAGATTATGACAAAGCCAATGCGAATGCGGTTTTGAGCCTGATACAGGATTTATATAAAATAGAATCCTATTGCCGCGATGAAAACTTTACGCCGGAGCAAATAAAAAACCATCGGCATGAACATGCCCTACCCGTATTAAACAATTTGCAAAGCACATTAACCGAAATGTTGCTCACCAAAAAGGTATTACCCAAAAGTCCTTTTGGCAAGGCCATTGCTTATACATTAACACGATGGCAGAAGTTGTGTGTGTACACCACAGACGGCATTTTGCAAATCGATAATAACCTTATTGAGAACGCTATTCGCCCTGTGGCGCTGGGGCGCAAAAATTATCTGTTTGCCGGAAGCCACGAGCGGGCACAGGATGCAGCAATGCTTTATAGCCTGTTCGCCACATGCCGCCTGCACAACATCAATCCCGAACACTGGCTTACCCACGTATTCGAAAAAATCAACAGCGCCAAAAAGCAAAACCTATACCAACTGCTGCCACAAAACTATGATGCCAACTTTAAACAACAATGACGGGGTTGGACGAAGGGATACGTTTTAACCTTGAAGCATTATCTGAAATTATTGATACAACCAAAGCTGTCAAAGAACCTGAAATTCCTTTTCCGCAAGCTGATAGTTTTGAAAGAGTAATTAACCTTTGTGAGCTTTTGAAGCAAAAAGAATTTACCACAAAAGAGGAAATTACTCAAAACTATGACTTTGACGGAAGACAAACAGATTACTATTCTAATGCTGGTAAATATTTAGGATTAATTGAAATAGGGCGAGATCCATTAACGAGGCAAACAGGCTGTTTCTTGACAACAAAAGGGAAACAGGTTTTTAACTTGAGCCTTATCGATAGACAAAAAGAATTTGTAAAACAAATTGTTTCACATAAAGCATTTAAAGAAACATTGAAACTTTATCTTGACAATGGAGAGATGTCAGAAAAGGGAATTATTGTTGAAATTATGAAACGGTCTAAACTACACAATGTAAATACAGACACAACCTATTTCAGGCGTGCATCAACAATTATCGGTTGGATAAATTGGATAATCAACCAAACAGAAGAATAAAAAAGCCATCGCACATTCTTTTATCATGCAAAATGTACAAAAATATTCGCAAATTGGTGCATTTGAATATCTACTTGTTGATGAAAAAGAAAGCTTGGTAAAGTGAAAATGAATCCAAAAAAAAATAGTTAAATTTGTGCTGACTAATGATGATTTGGAAATTACAATAGATTGATTATGTATTTATGATCAGCAGTGAAAAGTTTTAGTCAGAATTATTTATGAAAAGATATAAAAACTTTAGCACAATTGTAAGCTCCCCCAACATTTTGCTTGTACCCTGTTTTATAAAAAAGTAATTTTCAACAAAAAAAATAAATTCTCAATTTTTTCCCCTAATTTTGCATCAGATTTTGAGTGAGGGAACGGTGGCGTTCCCTTCTTCTTTATATATGACTAAAGAAACGATAATACAAACCGTTGCTCAGGAAACCGAAAACATTTTATCGGCCAATCCTGCTCATTTTTTGGTAGAGGTGAAAATAAAACCTACCAATAATATCAAAGTTTATATTGACGGTGATGCCGGAATAGGCATTGATGATTTGGTAAAATATAACAGAAGCCTGTATAAAGTATTGGAAGAGAAGGCATTATATCCAGATGGCGATTTCTCATTAGAATTATCGTCAGCCGGATTGGACGAACCTCTGAAACTTCACCGTCAATATGTCAAAAATATTGGTCGTGATGTTAAAATTACCTTCAAGGACGAACACACACTCGAGGGGAAATTAGTATCCGTTTCTGATAATCAAATCATTTTAGATGAAGAAATAAAAAAGAAAGGCAATGCAAAAAGCGCCTCGACAGGAAGTAAAAAAACAGAAATGAAACAACATATTATACCGGTTTCTGATGTTAAAACCTCACATATTATCATAAAATTTTAAAAATATAATTTCAATAATCGTACTTCAGTATGGCAAGTATTAATTTAATAGAAGCATTTCAGGACTTTAAAGATGCCGAAAATATTGACCGTCCTACCCTGATGAAGGTGATAGAAGATGTATTTAAGACGTTGCTTCGCAAAAAATATGGGAGCGATGACAATTTTGACGTAATCGTAAATGCCGAAAAAGGGGACCTTGAAATCGTAAGGCACAGAATCATTGTAGAAGATAGCGAAGTGCAAGACCCACTTGCCGAGGTGCCATATACCGAAGCTATCAAACAGGAGCCAGACTACGAGGTGGGAGAAGAGCTTTTTGAAGAAATTGACCTGATTGATTTTGGTCGGAGGGCTATTTTGGCAGCAAAGCAAACCCTTGCCAGCCGCATCAGCGATTTGAAAAAAAATATTCTTGCCAAAAAATATGACGACAGAGTTGGCGAAATCATCAGCGCTGAAGTATATCAGGTGTGGAAAAAAGAAGTCTTACTCTTAGATGAGGAAGGAAATGAGTTGATATTGCCCAAAAGCGAGCAAATACCGCAGGATTATTTCAAAAAAGGCGAAAATATACGTGCCGTTGTTACCAGAGTAGATTTAAAAAACAATAATCCGGTTATTATTTTGTCAAGAACTTCTGAAGCCTTTTTGGCAAAACTGCTTGAAATAGAAGTTCCTGAAATTTTTGACGGCCTGATTATCATTAAAAAAATAGTAAGAGAGCCGGGCGAAAGGGCCAAAGTGGCAGTAGAATCTTATGACGACCGCATTGACCCCGTAGGTGCATGTGTGGGAATGAAAGGCAGTCGTATTCATGGTATCGTAAGAGAATTGAAAAATGAAAACATCGATATTATCAATTGGACTACTAATATGCAATTGTTGATTCAACGCTCGCTTACGCCTGCCAAAATCAGCAGTATGGCGGTTGACCACGAAAAAAAACATGCAAATATTTTTCTCAAGCCCGACCAGGTATCCTTGGCAATAGGTAAAAGAGGCGTCAATATCAAGCTGGCATCAGAACTCACAGGGTATGAGTTGGATGTATATCGTGACAACGAAGAAGAAGACCAAGAATTTGATGTGGATCTGGAAGAATTTGCAGATGAAATTGATGAATGGGTAATTGATGCATTAAAGAATGTTGGCTGCGACACAGCCCGCAGCGTATTACGCATTTCGGCTGCAGAACTCGAAAAAAGAGCCGATCTTGAAAAAGAAACCGTAGAAGAGATAAGAAGAATTTTGCAGGAAGAACTCGAAAAAGAATAGGTTGGTCGATTGATATGCAAAGGTGGACAGAAACTGAAAAAAATGTGTTGAAGGGTAAAAATAAAAGTGTGAGATTAAAATATTTATGGCAGAAATAAAACTTCCGAGATTATTACAGGCGGCCAAAGAGTATAATATTGGTCAGGATACACTTACTGACTTTTTAGTAAGTAAGGGATTTTCACGTGACGAACTAAAGCCTTCCTCAAAACTTAGCGAAGACATGTATGTCGCCCTGCAACAACAGTTTCATAGCGATAAAGTGGCAAAAATTAAAAGTGATCAGGTTGACCTTCCCAAAGGAGTTGGAGGTGAATCCAAAAAGAAGAAAGAAGAGGAGCCTGTTATTGTTGCACCTAAAAAAGAAAAAGAGGAAGAAAAATTGGTTCCTCCCGAGCCTGCTCAGGAAGTAATTGCTATTGAAACCGAAAAAATTGAAGGGCCAAAAATTGTTGGGAAAATAGAATTGCCTGGCGAAACTCCTGAAGAAACAGTAGAATTAAAGGAGACCGCTCCACAGGAAGAGATGACACCTGTTAAAGAAAAAATTGAAGAAAAATTGAATTAAAAATTGATGCCCCCGAAATTGAAGGGCCTAAGGTTTTAAACAAAATTGACCTTTCGGCTATCGACTCTTCTACCAGACCTAAAAAGGCTGAAATAGAATCGGCTAAAAAAGCTACAGTTACGAAAAAAGCTGACGAAACGCCTACAGTTGCAGACATTCCGGCCGCACAGAAACCTAAAGAGGTAGAAATACCGCTGTCTCCGGTGCAGGAAGATGCGCCTGAAATTACAAAAATACAGGCCGAAAAAATTGAAGGTCCCAAAATTTTGGGTAAAATAAACCTCCCTGTGGATAATGAAACTAGGCCAAAACGTGAAGAAAAACGTAAACGTAAACGTATTCCCATCGAGAAAAAAGAAGTAAAAGTAGAAAACGATAACCGCAGAACATCAGACAAACCAAGAGGGAGTGGACAAGCTAAACCAAACCAACATGGCAGGGGAGGTCAAAGAGGAGGAGGAGCCAGAGACAGACACAGACCTCACCGTGAACAAAAACAAATTGACGAAAAAGAAATACAGGAAAAAATTAGAGAAACCCAAGCCAAACTATCCGGTGGCGGCCACAAACAAAAAAGCATGAGAGCCAAAGCCCGCCGCGAAAAAAGGCATGATTCAGAAGAAGCAATGAACGAAGAAGCAATTGATAACAAACTGCAGGTAACCGAGTTTATAAGTGTGAGTGAGCTGGCAAGCCTTATGGATGTAAGTTTTGCCGAAGTGATCAGTAAATGTATGGGGCTTGGCATCATGGTGTCCATTAACCAACGATTGGATGCAGAAGTGATTGAACTGGTAGCCAACGAATTTGGCTTCGATGTTGAATTTATCGGCATGGAGCAACAAATGGAAATGGAAGAAGATGATGACACCGAAGAAGATGAAAGCAAATTGGTGCCCAGAAGCCCGATTGTTACCATCATGGGGCACGTTGACCATGGAAAAACTTCACTTCTTGACCACATCAGGAATGCCAATGTGGTAGCCGGTGAAGCAGGCGGAATCACCCAGCATATTGGCGCCTATAAAGTAGATGTTGGCGATGGCAAAAAAATCACCTTCCTTGATACGCCTGGCCACGAAGCCTTTACGGCGATGCGCGCTCGTGGTGCCAAGGTTACTGATATAGCTGTAATAGTAGTAGCAGACGATGATGCGGTGATGCCTCAGACACGTGAGGCCATCAGCCATGCGCAGGCAGCAGGTGTACCGATGATTTTTGCCGTAAACAAAATTGATAAAGACGGCGCCAATCCGCAAAAGATATATGAGCAATTATCCCAAATGAATATTTTGGCAGAAGAATGGGGAGGAAAATACCAAAGCCAGGAACTTTCTGCCAAACAAGGTCTGAATATAGATAAATTGCTGGAAAAAATACTGCTGGAGGCAGAACTGCTTGAGCTAAAAGCCAATCCATATAAAGAAGCATCAGGAACAATAATAGAAGCTACACTGGATAAAGGCCGGGGTTATGTGGCCACTATGCTCGTAGAAAGTGGCACACTAAGAATGGGCGACCTGATAGTAAGCGGCCAGCATTTTGGCAGGGTAAAAGCAATGTTCAACGAAAGAAATAAGAAGCTTGAAAAAGCAGGCCCATCCGACCCCGTAGTAATACTGGGCTTAAATGGCGCACCCCAGGCCGGTGAAACCTTCAAAGTATATACCGATGAGGCTGAAGCTAAAGAAATTGCCAACCGAAGAGCACAAATATTGAGAGAGCAAGGCATCAGAACCAAAAACATATTACCCTCGATGAAATCGGACGCCGTCTGGCTTTGGGCAGCTTTAAAGAACTCAATGTAATCATCAAAGGAGATGTGGACGGTTCTGTAGAGGCATTGAGCGACTCACTACAAAAACTTTCAACCAACGAAATTCTGGTAAATGTTATTCATAAAGGAGTGGGTCAAATAAACGAAAGCGATATCGTTTTGGCGGAGGCTTCAGACGCTATTGTGATTGCATTTAATGTAAGGCCATCAATGCAGGCTTCAAAACTTGCCGAAAATGCCGGTATTGAAATTAAGATGTACTCTATCATTTACACAGCAATTGAAGAAATTAAGAGCGCTATGGAAGGTATGATGGAACCAAGTGTGCAGGAAAAAATCATAGCCAACGTAGTAATCAGAGAAGTATTCAAATTTGATAAAGCCACTGTGGCCGGATGTTTTGTTTTGGATGGCAAAATAAGAAGAGACTCCAAAATCAGGCTTATCCGAGATGGAATCGTAATCTATCCTACAGGAGAAGGCGCAGTGGCCGAACTGGGTTCTCTTAAAAGATTTAAAGATGATGCCAAAGAAGTACTGAACGGAATGGAATGTGGTTTAACCATTAAAAACTACAATGACATAAAAGCAGGCGATGTGGTAGAGGCTTACGAACTGGAAGAAATAAAAAGAACATTATAGAATTGGATAATTGACAAATGCAAATTATTCTTTGCCATTGTTAATTGTCAATTTGTTAATTGGGTTATTGTTTTGTTAAATGAAATATTTTTCAACCCTTTATAATAAACACGTGATTATTTTTGAATTTATGGTTAGTTTCAGAAATTTATTTACGATGGTATTAATGCTACTTACTGTGGCAGCTTCTTCCCAATCAAAGCAGGGGCAGGCACATAAAGTAGTGATTGACAAGATTTTAGGTGTTGTTGGAGATAGAATTATTTTACAATCAGATATCCAAAACGAGATTTCGGACGCATTGCGCAGAGGTGATCAATTGCCCGAAAATGCAGCCTGTACGATTATGGAGCAATCAATGCTTTCTAAAATATTGGCGCTTCAGGCAGAAAAGGATTCATTGCCCGTTTCCGATGAAGACGTGGAGGCACAACTGGATTTAAGAACCAGAAACTGGATTAACCAGTTTGGTAGTGTTCAGGCGCTCGAAGAAGTGGCCGGTAAAACGGTTTATCAGCTAAAAGATGACTCCAGGCAATTAATCAGGGAGCAACTGCTGGCTCAGGCAATGCAGAGAAAGGTTGTTGAAAATGTGCATATTACGCCTTCAGAGGTTAAAACTTTTTTTGAAAAAATTCCAACTGACAGCTTACCATTTATCGAATCACAAATTGAAGTTGGACAAATTAATATTTACCCCAAAGCAGCAAAAGAGGTAGAGGAATACATCTACAATGAGATGCTTAACTATAAAAAACAAATTGAATCAGGAGCAACTACTTTCGAAAACCTGGCTAAAAGAGTTTCCGAAGACCCTGGAAGTAAGGAAAGAGGGGGAAATTATGAAATCAACCGTTCTGATAAAAGCACATGGGACCCTGTCTTTCTTTCCACCTCATTCAGGCTAAAACCAGGAGAGATTTCTATGCCGGTGAAATCCAATAAATTCGGGTATTTTCTGATTAAACAGGATGACCGGCGTGGAGATGATGCAAAAATTAGAATGATACTGCGTATTCCTCCGGTTACAGAAACCGAACTTAGCGTTGCCAGAGCAAAATTAGACTCTGTAAGAAAAGAAATAACTGAGAACAAAATCTCCTTCAAGGATGCTGCTTACAAATACAGCGATGATGATAATTTAAAGAATTACGGGCCTTTTATTTTAAATCAGGATGGCTCTACTTTTATTTCAATTGATCATCTTGACAAAGAAATGCTGAACACCATTAAAGACATGAAGATAGGCGATATTTCAAAACCGGTTAATTTTACAAATGAGCAAGGGAAAAAAGGGGCTAGATTAGTTTATCTGAAATCAAGGACCGAGGCACACAGGCTTAATTTGAAAGACGACTACAGCAAAATAGCAGACCAGGCAATGATGATTAAGAAAAATCAGGAATTAGATAAATGGTTGGAAAAGAGAATCCCTAATTATTACATAATTGTGGATAAGGAAGCCGCCGAAAACTGTCCTGGCTTACACAAGTACCAAACTACAGAAAGCAGAGGGTTTTAACGTTAGAAGCGTTCATCAATATTAAACAAACTAAAAAAGAAGACCAAAGTCTTCTTTTTTTAATTAAATATATTGAAGCCAATCTCTATTTTGCAGCTTTGGCAGTATTGATCTTTTTAGCCAGTTTGCTTTTCAGGTTGGCAGCTTTATTACGATGTATTACCCCTCTTTTCGCAAGTTTATCAATCATGCTTTCCACGGAAGGAAGCTTTTCAGACGCATCTTTTGCATCTGTAGAAGTAATATCCCTGATAGCATTACGGGTGGTTTTTCCATAATACCTATTTCTTTCTCTACGTTTGGCAACCTGCCTTGTATCTTTTTTTGTTGCTTTATGATTGGCCATCTATTATAATTTTTGGACGGCAAAGGTAAGGTTTTTAATATAAAAAGAAAAATTTTACGCTTGAAATATCATAAACTGTTTTATTTTGATCTTTTTCAATAATGGATTTGGCTGTTTTATTAACAAAAAGGTTGTATCTTGGCATAATATTAATCTATAATCAGGGAAAATTCAATTATTTATTTGTTTAATTTATAATTTATTCATTTTCAATGAAAAATTTTTCATATATCACGAGCTCTTCTCCTGAATATGTAGAAAATCTTTACAAAGATTTTGTGCAGAACCCCGAAAGTGTGGACCCAGAACTCAAAAAATTTTTTGAAGGGTTTGATTTTGCCGTTGACAGCGGTTTTTCACAAAAAATCAATGGAGAACCTGTAACAAAGCTCCCCGAAACCAATTGGGAAAAGGAAATAGCAGTTTATAGGTTAATACGCGATTACCGTAAAAAAGGCCATCTAATTTCTACCACCAATCCGATAAAACCGCGTAAAGACCGTCATGCCCATCTCGATCTGGAGCATTTTGGTCTGGCTGAAAGTGATTTAATAGAAACCTTTCAGGCCGGCAATCTAATCGGTTTGGGTGCCACCACGCTCCAAAATATTCTCCAATATTTGCAAAAACACTACGCAGGCAATATTGGTTTTGAATTTACCTATATTAATGACGACAAAAAGCTAAACTGGCTGATAAATGAAATCGAGAAAGAATTCGTCAAGCCAGTACCTCTTAACCAACAAAGGAGAATTCTGGAAAAACTTAACCAGGGTGTCATTTTTGAAAAATTTTTGCACACAAAATATGTAGGTCAGAAAAGGTTTGGACTGGAAGGCGGCGAAACAACCATTGCCGCGCTGGATGCCATCATCAATATTTCCTGCGATCTGGATGTAAAAGAGGTAGTAATTGGCATGGCTCATCGCGGAAGGCTAAATGTACTGGCTAATATTTTGGGCAAAACTTATGAGCAGATTTTCAGTGAGTTTGAAGGAACGGGAGAAATAAACCAAACAATGGGTAGCGGCGATGTAAAATACCATTTGGGCTATGGCAGTGAAGTAATAACTGAGAAAGGAGAAAGTATTCATCTGAAACTGATGCCAAACCCTTCGCACCTCGAAGCTGTTGACCCGGTGGTTCTTGGTTTTGCACGAAGCAGCGCCAATATACTTCATAACAGAAATTACCGAAGCGTATTGCCAATTTTGATTCATGGAGATGCATCGGTGGCAGGACAAGGATTAGTGTATGAATTATTACAAATGTCCAAGCTCAAGGGTTATGAAGTGGGTGGCACCATTCATTTTGTAATTAATAATCAAATTGGATTTACTACCGACTTTTCGGATGCGCGAAGCGCGAATTATTGTACTTCGCTGGCTGCCATGATAGAAAGTCCGGTTTTTCATGTAAATGGTGATGATCCTGAAGCTGTAGTAAAGTGTTCTGAGATTGCCGCCCGATACAGAGACGAGTTTCAATCAGATGTATTTGTGGATATGGTATGCTATCGTCGCCACGGGCACAATGAAGGCGATGACCCCAAGTTTACCCAACCCGCTATGTACGAAATCATTGAAAAACATCCCAATCCCCGCGAAGTGTATGTGAAATATTTATTGGACAATGGGGAAGATGATGCCAAAGAATTGGCTAAGGATATGGAGAAAAAATTCTGGGCCGATATGCAAGACAGACTTGACGAAGTGAAACAGCACCCCTTACCCTACAAATACCAAAGCCCCGAACTGTTATGGAAAAGCCTAAGAAGAGCCAGACCAGAAGACTTTGATAAAAGCCCTGATACTGCTGTTAGTAAGGAAGAGCTTACCGGCGTGTTTAATGCTATTATGAAAATACCGGACGGTTTTAAACCTCTTAGAAAAGTAGAAAAATTATTGCATGATAAAGTAAAATTACTTGAAACCGAACAAAAAATTGACTGGGCAACCGCCGAATTATTAGCTTTCGGAACTTTGGTTACAGATGGTGTTAATGTGAGAATGAGTGGTCAGGATGTGGGTCGAGGCACCTTCAGTTCTCGTCATGCCATTTTGAGAGATGAAGAAACAAATGAATCATATAACCGGCTGAGTCAACTGCCCAACGCAAAAGGACTTTTTGTAATTTTCAATTCGCTACTGAGCGAAAACGCTGTACTGGGCTTTGAATATGGTATCGGCCTGGCTACGCCAAATGTAATACCAATATGGGAAGCACAATTTGGCGATTTTAGCAATGGTGCTCAAACCATTATAGACCAGTTTATTACAGGGGCAGAACAAAAATGGAACCGGATGAACGGACTGGTAATGTTATTACCGCACGGATACGAAGGACAAGGGCCAGAGCACAGCAGCGCCAGAATGGAAAGATATTTACAGGCCTGCGCCGAATTAAACATGGTAATAACCAATATTACTACAGCCGCCAATTATTTTCATGCGCTTCGCCGCCGGTGGCGTGGCCTTTTAGAAAACCATTAATCAATTTTGCTCCAAAAACCAATCTGGGACAAACAGGCAGCCATTCTCTAAAAGAAGAATTTCTTAAGGGAGGGTTTTCCGAAGTGATTGATGATGATTCGGTTACAGATGAAAAGGAAATAAAGAAAGTACTTTTTTGCAGTGGAAAAATTTATTTCGACCTGAAAGAAAGAAAAGAAAAGAATGTTCGCAATGATGTAGCATTAATACGTATGGAGCAAATTTACCCGTTACCTTTCAAGCAATTAGATGCGCTTTATCAAAAATATAAAGGAGCAATATGGTACTGGGTACAGGAAGAACCTTTGAACATGGGTGCTGCTTCCTTTCTACAGATGCATCTCAAAACAATTAATTACGGCATCATCAGCAGAAAACCAAGCGCCTCAACTGCTTCAGGTTTTCAAAAAGTGCATAAAGCCGAACAGGAAGAAATCATCAAAACCGCATATTCAATTTAACGGCCAAATGCTGCCTATCATCATTCCAGATTCATGTAATGAAAATAGGCAGCACATGAGCCTTCGCTACTCACCATTGGTGCACCAATTGGATGCTCAGGGGTACATGCTTTACCAAAGTTGGGACAGTCAAGCGGCTTTTTCAGGCCCTTCATAATATCACCACTGATGCAAGTATCATTTTCCTTTGCCTTTCCAATGTTAATTTCAAATTTCAGGCGGGCATTATAATTTTTATACTTTTCCGAAACTTCGAAGCCACTTTCCGCAATAGAACCAATCCCCCGCCACTCTTTATCCGTTACAGAAAAAACCTCATTCATCACATCCCGGGCCAATTCGTTCCCCTTTCTATGCACATACCTTGCGTATTGATTTTCTACTTTATGTTCGCCCTTTTCTAATTGGTGAACTGCCATATAAATTCCCTGCAACAGATCTACAGGTTCGAAACCAGTAACTACTATCGGTGTTTTAAACCTTTCGGCAATAGGATAATACTCTTCCATGCCCATAATGGTACAAACATGGCCTGCGGCTAAAAATGCGTTAATCCTGTTTTCTTCATCATTCAAAATTGCTTCCATTGCCGGAGGCACCAACACATGCGAAGCCAGTATGGAATAATTTTTTACACCTTGTTTGTATGCATGTACAATGCTCAAAGCATTAGCCGGCGCTGTAGTTTCAAACCCCACTGCAAAAAAAACGACTTCTTTGTCGGGGTTTTTGATGGCTAATTCCACAGCCTCTAATGGCGAGTACAAGATGCGCACATCGGCACCTCCGGCCTTAGCCTCTAACAGGCTTTTTGAAGAGCCGGGCACACGCAGCATATCGCCAAACGAACACAGAATAACATCGGACTGTTCTGCCAGCCACAATGCTTCATCTATCACTGCTACTCCGGTTACACAAACAGGGCATCCCGGTCCATGAACAATATTGATTTTTTCAGGCAGTAACTCGATTATACCATTTTTTACCAAACTATGTGTTTGGCCGCCACACACTTCCATTAAAGTCCAGTATTTGGTGGTGATGTCATGAATTTTTTCAAGATATTCTTTTACAATTTCAGGATTTCGATATTCAGAAAGATATTTCACAGCTTCAAATAATCGGTTATAAAATAAACTATACACCACTTTCTTCGCCAAGTTCTTCATCCACCTCACCTATCATTTTCAAGTACTCAAAGGTTTTTTGGGCTTCTTCCTCATCCACCACACTGATAGCTACACCTACATGCACCAGCACATAATCTCCTTCTTTTGCCTCAGGTACCATACTTAGGTTTACCTCACGCAAAATACCTTCAAAAGATACTTTTCCTTTTTTGAAGACTTCATCATGCTGAGTGGCAATGGTAACCAGTTTTCCGGGAATGGCTAAACACATATATTTAATTTTAAAGGTTTACATTTATCTGTTTCTCATCTCAAACGCCATCTGCCCAAAGCTGATAGATTCATCATTGGGGCTCAATTGCCTATGAAAAATGAGGTTGTATTTTTTTTCCAACATTTCTTCAATTAGGTCCACCAAAAAAACATTTTGAAAAACACCTCCGCTAAAAGCAATTCTTTTTGAAGAAAAATCATGGGCAACAAGTTCTATCATTTTGACCAGCGAAACAAATATCTTACGTGCAATATACGATTTTTCAATATTTTTTTGCATGTCTTTTATTACACCTACGGGTATTTTGTTCCATTTTAGTATCCCTTTATCATAACTAATATCATAAGATTCAAAATGATTTACAGGGCATTGCCTGGCTGCCACTTCCAGCTTCATTGCTGCCTCGCCCTCAAAGGTATTGAACTGAACAATATTTAAAAGCGAAGCTATCGCATCCAAAAACCTGCCCATACTGGATGTATTTAGCAAATCATTCCATTTAATATGTTTTAAAAATAATTTATACTCGTCTTCTTTAAATTTTTCAGCTATCTTTTCATGATTGCCACATAAGGCCAGAGCAGAAAGTCTTGGTTCACGGCTCATTTTATCTCCCAGTAATTGTGGGAAATAATCTAAATGTGCCACTCTCCAAACCTTCTGATTTTCAAGACCAAAAAATTCTCCCCCCCAAATATTTTCATCATCACCATAACCGGTGCCATCCCAAACAACACCCAAAATTTTTTCTTTACTATTGAGTAAATTATTCTCTCCCAACACTGCAAAAAAATGGGCAATATGATGTTGAATTTCGCAAATAGCTATTTTTTCGATTTGTCCGATTTCTCTACCTAATTGCGAAACATTGTAACCAGGGTGTTTGTCAATAAGAATCTTTTTAGGATTAATTTTTAACAGAATTTTTAAATGAGTTAGTGTCGCCTGATAACCGGCTTGCGACTCATAACTCGCCTGATCACCCAAAAACTGACTGATGAACAGATTATTTTTGTCCAATAATGCAAAAGCGCTTTTTAGTTCGGCTCCCATTGCCAATACAGGTTCATCTGTTTCAAATGGATTGGGAAAATAGTTTGGCGCAATACCTCTTGATCTTCTTAATAATATTTGCTTACCACTTTTTGAAAACTGTACCACGCTATCATCCTGAGGCGTAACAATATCCCTGTCATAAGTAATAATATAATCTGCAAAAGAACTTAGCCACACCAAAGCATCATCATCTTTGTAAATAATTGGGGAGCCGCTCAGATTGCCACTGGTAGCAATCAAAGGCTTTTTTAACTTTTCGGTTATTAATTTTAGCAAAGGAGTATATGGAAGAAAAACACCCAGTTTGTCAAGACCCGGCGCAATTAATTCCTTTTGAAGGTTAGAAGAATGGTTTTGCCTCAAAGAACAGAGAACAATAGGCGCTACTTTGCCGGTCAATGCTTTTCTTTCAACATCTGAAATCATCACATCATCTTCTGTCTTTTCAATATCGACATACATTACTGCAAAAGGTTTGGCCGGACGTTTTTTCCTTTTTCTCAGAAGATTTATTGGTTCCGGCTTGGTGGCATCGCACATTAACAGATAGCCGCCAATTCCTTTTATGGCCAGTATTTTCCCCTCATTAAAAAATGAGCTTGCCATAGAAATAATTTCTTCAGTGTCCCCGGATATTTTTTCCTTTTTATTATTGTACAAATGAATTGAAATCGCACATTCTGGGCAAGAATTGGTTTGACTGTAATGTCGCCGGTTATAAATATTATTATATTCTTCTATACAATTAGCACACATTTTATAATCAGCCATAGTCGTTCTTTCACGATCGTAAGGCAATTTGGTTACAATTGAATAGCGTGGACCGCATTGCAGGCATGTTGTAAAAGCATAATGATTCCGCCTGTTGGAAGGTTCCTCAATTTCGGTTTTACATTTTTCACAAATTGCAATATCGGGCGTTAACAACAAGTCGGTATCCTGACTGTCCAAAGAATTTACTATCTCAAAATCCGAAAAATATTTATCGTTTACTTTGCTGAAACTATGCTTTGAAATGACAGCATTTAACGGTGGATTGAGAAGGAGTATATTATAAAATTTTTTTGCTTCATTTTCAGTTGAATTAATTTCAATATGCAATCCATCATTACCATTACACACCCAACCTCTCAATTGTCGGGCTAAGGCCAATTGACAAACAAGGGGGCGAAACCCGACCCCTTGCACAATTCCTGAGAAGAGAATATGATATGTTGGCATCAATTAGACTTTAACCTACCAAGGCTGATTTTGTATTTTTGAGCCATGCATACCATTTATCAAGCCCCTCACCACTGGTACAACTAAGCTCCAGTATTTCAAGCTTCGGGTTTACTCTTAAAGCATACTCCTTAGCCTTTTCTATATCAAAAGGTACGTATGGGAGCAAATCTATCTTATTAATAACACAAACGGTCGAACTGTAAAACATATCTGGGTACTTCAAGGGTTTGTCTTCACCTTCTGTAACACTCATCACCACTACCCTTACTTTTTCTCCTAAATCAAACATTGCAGGGCATACAAGATTTCCTACATTTTCTATGAACGTTACCGAATTCTCGTCGGGTTTCAGATCCTGAATGGCATGCAGCACCATGTGTGCATCCAGATGGCAGCCTTTACCGGTATTGATTTGTTTAACAGCGGTTCCTGTAGCCATTATCCTGTCGGCATCATTGGATGTTTGCTGGTCGCCTTCAATTACATAGAACAGAATTTCTTCTTTCAAATCAGTCAGTGTTCTTTCCAGTAAGGTTGTCTTGCCTGAACCGGGAGAACTGACCAGATTAAGCGCCAAAATATTTTTGGCATCAAAATAACCTCGGTTTCTTTGTGCCAATAAATCATTTTCATGCAAAATATCTCTTTCTACATCCACAATATTGTGAGAATGGCTTTGTCCGAGAGAATGATCGTGATCATGAATAGGATGATGATGATGATTATCATGGCTGTGAGAATGATCGTGATGATGCGGCGAATTGCCACATCCGCAGGTAGCACACATATTTATTAATTTACTTTTAAAAAATTATTTACCGGATGATTTCCTTTTCCTTCTTAAAGAAAAATACACAACTGCAACAATTATCAGGAAGATAAGCGCAAGATGTTCGGGCTCATTTAAATAATGCGTAATTGAAAATCCACCACCTTCTCCATGTCCCGGATGTGCAAAAGATGCAATAGGCAGAAGTAATATTCCTAATAATACATTTAAGATTTGAACAATTTTTTTCATTATGACTTTATTTTGAAGATAAAAATACATAGTTTTTCAATAACACATGATGATAATAGTCACTAAAAAACATGTTTTTGGAAGCTATCAATATCTAATACAAACAAAAAGACCCCGAATTGGGTCTTTTTAGTTCTTATTTTGTAAAATTATTTTTACGAAGATTGGGGTGTGGAGGAGCCACTGTGTTAGGGCCGTCTTCACCAGGAGCTGCTGCACGCAAATCTACGGTGTTGCAATCTCCACCTTCCTGTCCGGAACTGAAGATGAATCTGTCGCCACTGATTCCTTCTTTCTCTACCAGATAAGTAATCACTTTGTTTACATGATCCCAGCTCAGTTGCTGTTGTCTCTTGGTAGCTGCACAATATCCCACTACTACTACTTTGCATGTAGGATTAGCTCTTATTCTGGATGCTGCATTTGCCAATGCTGATTGAGCATCTTTGGAAAGAACATTTGAATTGGGTGCAAAAGAAACACTTGGTAATGCTCCTAAAAGAACTGAACACTCAGGCACTGCTGCTGCACAACCTTCAGGACATGGGCATTTGCCTACGCCATCAGCGTCAACAGGCTGGCAATACGTAGGAGTGATTTTTTCTTTATCCTTACAATCAGGAACGCCGTCGCCATCAGTATCAAGGCTTACGCCATGAGTGTCAACAGGGCATCCGGGAGGCGTTTGTTCCAGGTCAAACTGGTCAATAACGCCATCGCCATCAGAGTCTATCAAAATGGGCGGAGGAATCCTCATCAAACGAGGATTGCGGATTTCGCTGTAAGCATAATTAAGTGGATTGAGCCAGTAAAGAGGTTCCACTCTTTTCTTTTTATTACCCAAGTTTACGTTCAAACCTAAAGAAAGATAGTTATAGGTATCAAAATCACGAGTCAAACTTTTTTGTTCTGACCAACGTACGTTGTCCAATAAGTCATTTTTAACATAAGAGTGACGATCTTCCAACGCTATATTTAAGCGGTCGTTTAAGCGAAAAGCCAAACCCATACCTACAGTTACTGAAGGTTTGTAATAACCTCTGAAAAGTGAACTGTGAGGGGATACTATGGTCAAGTTCATCTGTACTTTCAAAAGTATGATCCTGTAAGTCTTTTAATTTTTTCAAAATGTCCTTTTTGCTGGCTCCAGCAAGTGAAGCAGCGTAAATGCCTGAATAATCATAAGGCCTGTTATTGGCATCCAATACATCACTTTGAGCACACCAGGTAGTAACACCAATACCACCCAAAGCATAAAAAGTCAAAGCAGTTTGATCTTTATAAAAACGAATGTTATGAACATTTGCTAATATTTGCAGACCTAAATCTTGCACAATAGTTCTATAGTTATAGTAAACCGGAGGTACTTTAGTATTACCTGTTTGAGTTCCCTGTGGATTATACCTATCATACCAAGGATTAGCATTACCACCTTGAGCATAACCAAATGAAGGTCTATAGTTTTGACCAACGCCACGACCATACATTCCTTGAAGTCTCAAAGAAATTACATGGCCCAGTGCTTTACGAATGTGAACAGCAGTACCAATTGAAGGCACACCTCTTACATCACCCAAAATATTAAAAACACCCCCACTTAAACCAATTTCCCACATATCACGTGGTTTTGCAGGGTAATCATAAGTTCCGGCCAAAAACTCATTATGTTGTGGTAAATTCTTACTTGAAATAAGATTGGCATCGGTTACGTCAAGACCAGCACCATAAATGGAGCGGGTAGCAGTAGTTTGTGCAAACACTGTTGACGCAAATAAGCAGAACAAAACTGCTAATAGTGTGTACTTTTTGCTTGTCATAATTAAGGATTAAGATTTAAAGACGATTTTTAAATATTCATTTAATGAGCAAATTTAGAGCCATTTCTTTATAAAACAAATTTTTAACAAAAAAAATATAAAATTTTTATCTCATATAACGATTTAATACTATTTAAAAAGTGAAATTTTTTGTTGAAACTGAGCTTTTACCCTTATTTTGCCCATATAAACAACTATGCAACTCCCTTTATCTTTAATAAAAGCTGAATTAAACAATTTTGAAGGCCATTTTAATGGGGCCGTTAAAAGCAACACCCCTCTTTTAGACCGGATAATGCGTTATATAGTTAAAAGAAAAGGAAAGCAAATGCGGCCGATGTTTGTCTTTTTATCGGCAAAACTCTTTGGTACCACTACCGAATCTACTTTTCGGGCAGCCTCACTTGTGGAAATTTTGCATACCGCCACCTTAGTTCACGATGATGTGGTGGATGATGCCCCGGAACGCAGAGGCTTTTTTTCGGTTTATGCGCTTTGGAAAAACAAAGCCTCAGTTCTTGTGGGGGATTATCTGCTTGCGAAAGGTCTTATTCTTTCGCTCGAAAATAACGACTACCGGATATTGCATATTCTATCTGAAGCGGTAAAAAAAATGAGCGAAGGCGAACTTCTTCAATTGGAAAAGGCCCGAACGCTCAATTTTAAAGAAGACTTATATTATGAAATAATCAAAAGCAAAACAGCCTCACTTCTTGCCTCTGCATGCAGCGCCGGCGCCTGGAGTACCACCCAAAACGATGAAATTGCCGAGAAAATGCGTCTTTTTGGCGAAAAAACGGGTGTCGCCTTTCAAATAAAGGATGATTTGTTTGATTATGCCAGCGAAGACGTTGGAAAACCCACCGGTAATGACATAAAAGAGAAAAAAATGACTCTGCCACTCATTTATACACTAAATAATACTGATAACTCTACCCGACGCAAAATTGTTAATATTGTTAAGAACAATAATAATGACAAGAAAAAGGTAGCCTGGGTTTTGGAGGTGGTCAGGAATACAGGAGGAATTGACTATGCTGTTCAAAAAATGAATGATTATAAAAACGAAGCATTGGATATTTTAAAACAATGTCCAGATAATGAGTATCGAAAGGGTTTGGAAGATCTGGTGCATTATGTTACAGATCGTAAATATTAATTTCTTCGAAACAAATTTATACTCAATAATATTTTCTGACTAAACAATTAATAAATAGTATTGAATAAACGATGGAACATATCAGAAGTTGAAGAATCAAAGGTTTTGGACTTATACAATACATTGAAAGTCAACCAGATATTATGTAAAATCTTAGTGCAGCGGGGTATCTACACCTTTGACGAGAGCAAAAGTTACTTCCGTCCACAGTTGGAACAGCTTCACAGCCCGTGGCAGATGAAGGATATGGATAAAGCAGTTAAGCGAATTGAGGAAGCGCTTCAATCCAATGAAAAAATACTGGTTTATGGCGATTATGATGTGGATGGCACCACAGCAGTAGCCAGCATGTACACATTTATAAATAGCATTCATGAAAATGTGGATTTTTATATTCCCCATCGCTATCGCGAAGGATATGGGATCAGTAAGGCTGGCGTTGATTTTGCCAAAGAAAACAAATTTAGCCTTGTTATCGCCTTAGATTGCGGCATTAAGTCGGTTGACTTGATTGATTATGCCAATAGTCTTGGCATAGATTTCATTATTTGCGATCACCATTTGCCCGAAAAAGAAATTCCTAAGGCGGTCGCTGTTTTGAATCCCAAACAAACAGATTGCGCTTATCCTTACAAAGAGTTATGTGGCTGTGGTGTAGGATTCAAATTGATTTCTGCTCTTTGCGAAAAATTAAACTTCCCCCGTGAAAGAGCCTTTCAGTTTTTGGACTTAGTAGCTACTGCCATTGCTGCAGACATTGTGCCCATCACCGGAGAAAACCGGATTCTGGCTTTTTATGGGTTAAGAAAAGCAAATGAAGACCCCAATTTTGGAATAAAAGCCCTGATTACCCTAAGTGGTTTAAAACTACCACTGCAGATCAGCAATCTGGTATTTATGATAGCGCCAAGGGTAAATGCTGCCGGCAGAATGGATGACGCTCGTAAGGCAGTTCAAATGTTTATTGCTGAAAATCAAGAAGATGCGCTGGAGTATGCCGAAATGTTGCATAGCGACAATACCGATCGTAAAGAAGCCGACAGCAGCATTACAGAAGAAGCGCTGGCAATTATACAGGCTAATAAAGAGTGGGTTGGCAAAAAATCTACCGTAGTTTATCAATCTCATTGGCACAAAGGGGTGGTTGGTATTGTGGCATCCCGAATAATAGAAACGTACTACCGGCCAACAGTGGTACTAACCGAAAGTGGAGAATATGCCAGTGGCAGCGCCAGAAGTGTTCCCGGCTTCAACCTTTATGAAGCTATTCATGCCTGCAGAGAATACCTTTTGGGTTATGGAGGCCATTTTGCCGCAGCCGGTCTTACGCTCGAAAAGCATCATATTGAAGCATTTAGGGAGAAATTTGAACAGGTAGTGTCGGCTACCATTAAAGAAGAACAGTTAATCCCTGAAATTATAATAGACTCCGAAATCAACCTTGAGCAAATTAGCCCTCCATTTTTTAATATCTTGAAGCAAATGGAGCCATTTGGCCCTGAAAACATGAGGCCAACCTTCCTTGCCAGAAAGGTTGTGGATACCGGATTTAGCAAAATTGTGAAAGAAGATCACATTCGGTTTGTAATTCAGCAGAGAGAAGCCACTGTTATTGGTATCGGTTTCAATCTTGCAGACAAATTTTCAATTGTAGAAAGTCGAAAACCTTTTGATATTGTGTTTAAAATTGATGAAAACGAATGGAAAGGCAATAAAAGCCTTCAGCTAAAGGTAGAAGACATCCGCGAGGCTGAAGAATAACTTTTGGGGTAAAAAGCAATAAAAGACATTCAAAATGCTGCTATTTATGCTAAAAAAACCTTCTATTTCAAATCATAAATCAATTATTCCTCTTATCTTTGCACCCCCTTAGCAAAAACTAAGGATAAAAATAATTTTTTAACAAAAACAATTGGGTAATGAACAATTATGAATTGATGGTGATTTTTACTCCAATTTTGAATGACGAAGATTACAAATCTGCACAGAAAAAATTTAAACAAATGGTTACTGATGCAGGCGGAACAATCGTTCATGAGAAACCATGGGGATTAAAATCACTGGCGTACCCTATCCAGAAAAAAACCACCGGTTTGTACTGGGTATTGGAATATACTGCGCCATCCGACTTCAATGAGAAGGTTAAGATACAACTTCTTCATGACGAAAATGCACTTCGTCACTTATGCACTAAACTCGACAAATACGCCGTTGAGTATAATGCAAAAAAGGCTAGTGGCGTAAAAACTGGAACCGAAAAAGCAGTGGAGGCATAATATTATGGCAAAGAACGAAATAAAATATCTTACGGCCATTAAAGCCGACAAGCGTCCAAAAAAATTCTGCCGTTTTAAGAAATATGGTATTCGCTATGTGGACTACAAAGACGTAGAGTTTCTGAAAAAGTTTCTGAACGAGCAAGGTAAAATATTACCGCGTCGTCTTTCGGGCAACAGCCTGAAAGCTCAACGTCAGGTTTCCGATGCTATCAAAAAGGCGCGCCAAATGGCTTTGCTGCCTTACGTAACAGATCTTTTGAAATAGGCCATCTTCCCTAACCTGCCAATTGGCAGAGACAGTAAAGCCTTTGATTTACTGGGATAAAAACAAATAAAAATGGAAGTAATCTTAATTCAGTATGTGGATAATCTGGGCGCTGCCAACGAGGTGGTTACCGTAAAAATGGTTATGCACGCAACTTTCTTCTGCCGCGTAAGCTTGCAGTGGAAAACAGTTCTGCAATCGCAAACAATTGGAAGAAAGATTGAAGCAGGTAAGGAAAAAGGAAGAAGCCATGCTTGCTGCTATCAATGATGTGGTAGCCAAGCTGAATGAATCTCCTTTGACAATTGGCGCTAAAACGGGTACCAGTGGTAAAATTTTTGGAAGCGTTACCAATCTGCAAATCAGCAGAGCCATACGCGAACAAAAAGGCTACGATATTGACCGCAAAAAAATCAATATTGTTGAAGAGGTTAAGGAGTTGGGCACACACAAAGCTACTATTGACTTTGGTAACGGGCACTCCACAGAAATTGACTTTGAGGTAGTTGCCGAGTAGTAACTAAATCCAAATATTTTCAATGAAACGCCTCGGGTTCATCCAGAGGCGTTTTTATTTATAGTCACCTTTACAAAATTCTATGCCCAATCTACCGAACCGGGAGGCAACTGTGCCACATAAGACTGTAGGGCTATTCTTCCGTTTGCAAGCATATCCTTCATCTCCGTTGGATTGAAATCTAAACCGCCCGGACCACCACCCAAAGGATTTTCGGGTTGAATAACATGAATTTTTAACGGTGGCCTGTTTTGAAAACGATTCGTCGGGTCGTTTAAAGTAAAATATTTGATGATATCTGTATCACTCACACCCAGATTTTTCATATTGCTCTTTACATTCTGTATGTATTTCAATGCTGCATTGTACTGATAAGGTACCGCCAGATCATTTTCACTTACATCTGTTAAAAACATATCAACCGTCTGTTGCAGGACGCTGAAAATATCTGTAAACTGATTAGTGGTGGGCTTAAATCTCCGTGCCGAGTGTAGCACGGTAAATATTTCGGTGGCATCTGCATCTACGGCAATAGCCACTCCGGCATACTCGCGCACGCCACCATCCACATATTGATAATCCTTAAATACAGCGTCAGGCACTTTCTCATTTACCTTTACAGGAGGCATAAACACCGGCTGGCTGGCCGATGCCAGCACTGCGCCTGAAACTGATCGGCATTTACAAGTTTTTCTACCTTGAAATATCTGCTCGCTGCCGGATTTTTGGCAGTAGTAAACACTACCAATTCCTGAGTTTGCAGGCAAACGGTAGTAATATATAACTCCTTACCGGACGTTGTCAAATCCTTGAAAAAAGTATCGTCATAAATCTGACTGATAAGATTCTTCAATGGTTCAAAAGAGAAAATAGAATCTCTTCCGTCAATATCCCTTTGTCCTAAATTGTATTTTTTGATTATTTGGTCATTGTTAACGGTAGTATATAATTCCTCCAGTTTATCAATCATTCCCATTGCAGCTAATGGAGTAATTAATGCTCCGGTACTTGTACCCACCAGAATGTCAAAATTAAGGTGGTAGATTTGTACAAAATCTTTTATAACACCTACAGAGAATGCCCCTTTCGACCCTCCACCGCTTATAATCAATGCCCGTTTCATAGTATTCATATTTATACGTTTTTAATTAATCATCAGACTCTTTGGATTTCGAAAGGCTCACACCAATAAATGACTGAAACCACCAGGTGTTGAAATAATAATCTCGCTGTGCAGTAATTCCAAGATGGACTTTCTTAAATATCTCTACACCAAAACCCCCTCCTGCCATTTGTTGTTTGGCTGTACCCCAATTGGCTTCTGCCAACAAATGAATATTGGCATAACTACCCATATACTTTGTATCTAATGTTTTAATTTTCAGCGCCAGCATGGGACCAAAAAGCCCTGACAGCTTTTTATTATTATAGGTCATCCCTGCATTTGCACCAAGGCGTAATACATTTTCGACAACCGTTATCTGTGGATTGAGCCCTATCCCGCCCAAATACAAATCAGGCGTATAGGATTTAAACCCGGAGGTAAATCCATTATTTAGTTTTCCCAATAAAATAAATCCTTTTGTAAACTCGGGGTCCTGACTGCCTTGAGCAGATATTAAAGCAGAATAAAATAAAAATATAAATAGCAATAAAAGGTTTTTCATACTCAGGCGTTTTATTTAGTAAAAATACAACCTGCTGAATACAATGAAAATACCTAAAACAGGTGATGAAGATATGTCAAATCCTAAATACTATTTAGCCCGCCAAACATTATTAGTGCGATCCCACTCAGGTAATTTTTTATCAGGATCTATTATCACCTCACTTATTTCACTTGTGGAATTAACTTTCAGCCTGTATTCATTACTGCGTTGCCAAATTTCTGCGGGAAGATTCAACAACTGCTGATTACCATTCTTTTCTTTTATCTGAACTTCCACAGGCATCACCATTTTTTCACGATTTTCGAGCGTTACAATGGCTCCATTGATTGGTAGTCCTGTATTGTAACTCACGTTAGTAACTGCCTGCTCAAGTTTCCAGTTGTTGAAAATCCATCCGCGCCAAAACCAGGCCAGGTCTTCGCCTGCCACATTTTCCATTGTGCGAAAAAAATCCCAGGGTGTTGGATGCTTGTAAGCCCAGCGCCGTATGTATTCCTTAAATGCTGCATCAAACCGCTCTGTGCCCAATACCACATTTCGTAACATCCGCAACATTTTTGCAGGTTTATAATAGGCGGCAACTCCCAGATTTTCTACCTGAAGCACATCTGCAGCAGTGTTTAACATGTCCATTTTATCTCCAAACTCCCACTTAGTGGTAAGCATTGATTCCATAAAGAATGAAGCATCTTTAAATTCACCGTTATTAAATGATTTCGTAGCAAAATCGTTTATAAAAGAGTTAAATCCTTCATCCATCCAGGCATCTCTTCTTTCATTGCTACCTACAATCATTGGGAACCAGGTGTGTCCAAATTCATGATTGGTTACATTCCAAAGACCGCCACCAGCATCGGCATATCCACAGAAAACAATTCCGGGATACTCCATGCCTCCAACAATACCGTCTACATTCACCGCAGCAGGGTAAGGATATTGAAAATAAGTGTTTGAATAAAATTCAATTGCGCCCTTTACCATTTCGGTACTGCGTTGCCAACCGTTTTTTCTGATGCTTTCCTCAGGATAAGCGCTTAATGCCAGGCCTTTTTTTCCTCCTGCCAGATTAATTTTAGCTCCATCCAATACAAAAGCCTTAGATGCAGCCCAAGCCACATCTCTGGCATTCTGAATCTTAAACTTCCATGTAATGGGTTGTTTTTTCTGCAAAGCATCCGATTTTTTTACATCCTCCACGCTTCTGATAATTACAGTAGTTTCGCTATTTTTTGCAGCATTGTATTTTGCTAATTCATTTTGAGAAAAACATTCGGCAGGGTTAAGCAATTCACCGGAACCTACCACAATCATATTTCCCGGAGCTTTTACCCAAAACTCAAAATCACCGTACTCTAAGTAAAACTCTCCCTGCCCAAGATACGGAAGCACATTCCACCCTTGCACATCATCATACACACACATTCGTGGGTACCACTGTGCTATTTCATAGATATTGCCATTTCTGGTTTTTTGCTGACCCATTCTGTCGGTGCCAAACACCGGCACTTTAAAAGAGTAAGAAATTAAAATTTTAATTTTCCCTCCGGATGGTTTAATTGCCTCCTGAAGCCAAATCTGCATGCGGGTATCTGTTACAATATATTTGGGGAAATATTTTTTGCCATTATGCTCAATCGATACAGATGAGAACACCAGACCATCTGTAAAGGTTTCATTGGATATTCTTGCCCTTGCCACTGAGTTGGTGATAGCGCCTCTGGAATCTTTCTTATAAATGTTCTGATCAAGTTGTAGCCATACAAATTTCAGATTATCAGGACTGTTATTTATATAAGCAATATCCACATTACCCTTTACTTCGTGCAGGATAGTATCCAGACTACAGTTTATCATATAATCAGCTCTGTTTTGCCAATATCTGGGGCCAGGTTCTCCGCCGGCGCTTCTGTACTCATTTCCGGGGAAGGGATAAAAATCCTGCGAGAAAGCTTCTTTGGGATTATAATTAGACTGAGCAGCGATATTTGCAATAGAAAAAAATAATAGTATAACAAGACCTATCCGTTTCATCAGGCAATGATTTTTTACAAAAATTGTAATAAATATCGGTATTAATTTCTTAAAAAAGTATTAACGGTTGTTTTTGTGATTAAACAAGTATGTAAAAGTCAGGAAAACATAGCTTCGGCAATGACAACTGACTCCGGCCTACCTACATCCAACCATCGGTCATTCTCATGGGTATAACCCAATATTGTGTGACTTCGGGCCACATCAAGGTAAACATCAATCAATGAAAATTTTTCATCAAAATAAATCAAATCAAAAATATCGTATTCAAATACAGCAACACAGTCATAGGATTTGGCTACATAATTGCTCATTGGCACCGATATTTTTTCTTCGCCTGTGGCATTGTTGCGCCAGCCGCATAATCTGTAATTTTTATCAAAAAGAAGATTTCTCGTTGTTATTCTGTTGCCTACAGCAATTGTAGCTACCGGTTTTTCTTCATCGTGATATTCCAGCAGCCGGTGAAGATTTAAATCGGTAAGTACATCTGCATTGAGCGTGATAAATTTTTCCCGGGGGTTAAATAGTGATTGAGCTTTCAATAAGCCGCCACCGGTTTCCAGCACTACATCTGTTTCATCACTGATAATTATGTTGCTTCCCCATCCTTTGTTTTTTTCAATTGCTTCAATAATTTGACCTGCAAAATGATGCACGTTTACAATCACATCAGTAATTCCAAACGTCTGAAGATATTCGACATTTCTTTGCAACAAACTTTTTCCGTTTATCATTGCCAAAGCCTTTGGATGGTTGTCAGTCCAGGGTTTGAAGCGGGTACCCAATCCTGCACAAAAAATCATTGCCTGCATGTTTAATTATTTGATTATTATTTGTTTATGAAATTGTCATCATTTAACTACATCATCAACTATTCACCCAGTTCTTCTCATCCTGAACCCAATGATTGAGTTTTATCTTTACTTTGAACTTATTTTTCAAATGCCTGGCTAAAGCGTCCGCAGCATACACGCTTCGATGCTGACCACCTGTACAGCCAAAACTCACCATCATGCTGCTGAAATTTCTTTTGATGAAATCTTCTACTGTGATGTCCACCACGTCAAAAACACTGTGCAGAAATTCGGGCATTTGGGTTTGTTGTTCCAAAAACTCAATTACCTCTTTATCTCTGCCTGTTTCACTTTTGAACTCCTCTAACCTTCCGGGATTCAATATTCCCCGACAATCAAAGACAAAGCCGCCACCATTTTTTTTACTTTCGGGGTCATCATCCTGTGGCAATCCTTTCTTGAATGAAAAACTGCTGATTTTTACAACCAGAGGTGTTTCTTCGGTAGCCTGCAGCGGTGTAAATTCTTCAATAATTTTTTCGGCTACGCAAATCTGCAACACCTTTTCAAACTCGGGCAAAGCTATACCCATCGAATTACTCGAAATAAAAGATTTCAGATTTTTCAGCGCTAATGGAATGCTGGTGAGGAAATGTGCCTTTCGCTCAAACAAACCCCTGAACCCATAAGCGCCTAACACCTGAAGCAACCTAATCAGCACATACCCATTATACTGACCCACAAAACTCAATCTGTTTAATGGCTTATCCAACAATGGTTCCAGCACATTCATATAGTCTGTCAACAGGCTTTGCTTCCAGTCGTCGGGTAGGTTGGCACGAGCCTGCCAAAGCAAAGAAGCTACATCATATTGTGGAGCGCCTTTCATACCTCCCTGATAATCAATGAAGTGCACCGAACCGTCTTCCGTTACCTGAATATTTCTGCTTTGAAAGTCGCGAAACATAAAAAATTTATGATCAGTATGAGTCAGGTAATTGCTCAACGCCTCAAAATCATCAATCAGCCCTTGTTTATCATAGGGCTTGCGCAACGCATCCAAAAAGTAATATTTGAAATATAATAAATCAGCCATAATTGCCTGGCGGCCAAATTCTTTATTAGTCAGGCATTTATTATAATCTAAGCCTTCATCTCCCTTTACCTGTAGGTTTGCAAGATTCTCTAAACTCTTTTTAAACAAGCCGTAAATCTCCTCCGTGTAACCTTCGTTTTCCAGACGGCTAATGAGTGAAATACTTCCGTAATCTTCCTGAAGATAATATTTTCGATCATTACTAATTTTCAGAATATGGGCAATTGGCAGTCCTTTTTGTGTAAAATTCTCAGAAAAATAAAAAAATGATTCGTTTTCTTTTATGTTTTCGCCATAAGTACCGATAACTGATTTTCCATCCTTCCAGATACGAAAATAACGCCTCTCACTACCGGCCTGCTGCAAAACATCAACAGAATCCGGTTCTCCGCCACTCCATTCTTTGAATAATGACGTTATAAGTAAAATTTTTTCCTGCATTGGGCAAATGTAATTTAAAATACAGAATATGAAATACCGAAAGTGGTGGCGAATGATTATTTTAGCAGTTGTATAATAAAATAATTAAACATGGCTGTTATTTTACCGGTGGAGGGCAAAATGCCTACGTTTGGAGATGATTGCTTCATAGCGCCTAATGCCACAATTGTTGGCGATGTGGAAATGGGCGACCAATGTAGCGTGTGGTTCAATACTGTTATTCGTGGTGATGTAAACTATATAAAGATTGGGAATAAAGTGAACATTCAGGATAATGCAGTAATTCACTGTACTTATCAAAATATCCCACCCATATTGGCAACAACGTCTCTATCGGGCATACTGCCATTGTACATGGCTGCACTTTGCATGACAATGTGCTGATTGGCATGGGAGCAATTGTGATGGACAATTCCGTGGTGCATAGCAACACGATCATCGCTGCAGGGGCGGTTGTGCTGGAAAACACGGTATGTGAACCCGGAAGCATCTATGCAGGTGTGCCGGCCAGAAAAGTAAAAGATATTTCAGAAGAACTAATCAATGGTGAAATAAATCGAATTGCCAAAAATTATATAAAATACTCAGGATGGTTTAAAGATAAAAAGGAAGCGTAAAAGGATTTCTTAGTATTTAGGGATATTATCACCCAGCGTATCCAGAATATTGATATAGCTCAGATAGCGCTCCTCAGTTATTTCACCTTTTTGTACTGCCTCTTTGATCGCACAGTTTGGCTCGTTGATATGTACACAATTGTTATACTGGCAATTTTGAAGGCGCGACAGCATTTCAGGGAAATAATGCGACAGTTCTTCTTTTTCTAAGGAGGTAATGGCCAACTCTCTGATGCCGGGGGTGTCAATAATGCTACCGCCGTTCGGCAAATCGTACATGGTAGCAAAAGTAGTGGTATGCATGCCCTTTCCGCTCCACCCGCTGAGTTCCTGGGTCTTCAGGTCGGCTTCGGGTAAAATCACGTTTATGAGCGAAGATTTGCCCACACCACTATGCCCGCTAATGAGCGAAATTTTGTTGTGCAACAAATCATTAATTTCTTCAACTCCCCGGTTCACTTTTACACTAATAGCCAGCGTTTTATAGCCTAATGATTCATAAATGGATGAAAGATGACGATGTTTTTCTTCCTCTTTGGCTTTATACAAATCAGTTTTATTAAAAGCAATTATTGCAGGAACATGGTACATTTCGCAAACAACCAAAAAACGGTCAATAAAGCCCTGAGAGGTACGTGGCTCTTTCAGCGTGGCAATCAATACTGATTGGTCAATATTGGCGGCAATAATATGTTGCTGATACTTTAACCTTGGCGACTGCCGGTTAATGTGGTTCCGGCGAGGCAAAATTCGGGTAATGATTGCGGTTTCTTCATTTTCATCCTCTATCTCTATTTCCACCTCATCGCCAACTGCAATCGGATTGGTACTGGTAATGTCATCTATCTTAAATACGCCTTTTATGCGCGCATTATGAAACACACCGTTTTCATCTTTAGCAGTGTACCAGCTACCGGTTGATTTATAAACGAGCGCTTTGATTATTATTTTTTTTTAATATTAATAGAATAGAAAACGAAAGAATTAATTATCCATAATTTTTTCTATTTTATTCTGAATCAATTTTTATACGCTTACATTAAATTCTCGAAGCGCATCATTGAGGCTTGTTTTCAGGTCGGTGCTTGCTTTGCGTTTTCCAATGATAAGCGCGCAGTTAACATGAAACTCTCCAGCTGGAAATTTTTTGGCATAGCTACCGGGTATTACCACACTTCTCGCGGGTACCCTGCCTTTACTCTCAATAGGAACGGCACCGCTTACATCTATGATTCTTGTACTTCTGGTGAGAACCACATTTGCACCTAACACCGCCTCCCTTTCTACAATCACACCTTCTACCACAATACTGCGACTGCCGAGGAAGCAACCATCCTCAATAATAACAGGCCCTGCCTGCAATGGCTCCAATACACCACCTATGCCAACGCCACCACTCAAATGCACTCCTTTTCCAATCTGGGCACAACTGCCCACAGTAGCCCAGGTGTCCACCATAGTACCCTCGTCCACATAAGCGCCGATATTCACATAAGAAGGCATCAGGATCACATTCCGGCCCAAAAATGAGCCATATCGCGCCACAGCATGAGGAACAGCTCGTACTCCCTGACTTTCATAATCCTTCTTCAACAACATTTTATCGTAAAATTCAAAAGGATCTACATCCCATTTTTTCATTGGCTGGATGGAAAAATACATTAAAATTGCTTCTTTCACCCATTGGTTCACTACCCATTTTGCACCCTTTTTTTCTGCCACACGAAGGCGACCCTTATCCAATTCTTCAATAACCGCATGAACGGTGTCGCTATATTTTTTATCTTTTAATAACTCTCTGTCGGCCCAGGCCGCATTAATTAAATCTTGCATATTATTTTTTAACAGCGCCAAAGATAAAAGAAAGTTCGCTGTTTGAAAGGTAGAATTGGGATACGTTCTCTTAAATTTCAAATGACCACGATTTTTCACCATTTAAAAATGGCTTTCGAGATTATTCAATGAAAATTCCTCAAATTTCAGCGTTTCAAATATTTTTATTCTTAAAAATTGACAGTATTTTGGAAAAAAGGTAATAAGTCCTTCGTTTATTTGGCATCAAACAAATCTATCTTTGCCATTATGAATATAGGGTTTGATGCAAAAAGAGCATTTCACAACAGTACCGGATTGGGCGTTTTCAGTAGGGTGCTGATAAATTTACTTGCTGATCATTTCCCTCAAAATAATTATTTTTTATATAATTCCAAACCAGGGAAACTGTTCACACCTGCCCATTCATGCCTGCATGAAATACAGCCCGGTCATTTTTTGCATCAATTGATAAGAAGTTGGTGGAGAACAAAATGGATAACAAATGATTTAATTCGTGACCGGATAGATATTTATCATGGTCTCAGCCACGAAATCCCGCTGGGAATGGGTAATTCAGGCATCAAATCAATCGTCACCATGCACGATATGTTTCCAGAAATGTATCCAAATGAGTATTCTCCAATTGATGTAAAAATATACACAAAAAAAACCAGATATGCCTGCAAAAATGCCAATCGGATAATGGCTACCAGCGAGGAAACCAAAAGAAATATCATTGAATTTTACAAAACAGACCCCAGTAAAATTGAGGTTATCTATCAAACCTACAACCCGCTTTTTGAAGTTATTCAAAATGATTCCGAGAAGGAAAAAATCAAAGAGAAATATAATTTGCCGGATAGGTTTTTTCTGCATGTAGGCACCATTATTCCTCGAAAAAATTTATTGAATATTTGCAAAGCCCTGCATATTTTAAATAACAAGATAGATTTACCGGTGGTGGTAATCGGGCGGGGTAACGAATATAAGAAAACTGTTCAACAGTATATACATGATCATCATTTGAAAAAGAAAGTGATTTTCCTTTCGGATAAACTGAAGGAAGTGGGGAAAAATCCCTTTGTAGAAACCGAAGATATTCCCGCTATTTTTCAATTGTCTGAAGCCATGGTTTACCCCTCGTTCTATGAAGGTTTTGGTATTCCGGTGGTAGAAGCATTGGCCGGAGGTACGCCGGTCATCACTTCCAATACATCCTGCCTGCCCGAAGTAGGTGGAGATGCCGCTTATTTAGTAAATCCTTCAAAACCTGAAGAGATTGCCGAGGGGCTGAAAAAAATATTTGATGACCCACAAATAGCTCATTCTATGAAACAAAAAGGATTGGAACATGTAAAAAAATTCGCACCGGAGGTATATGTAACCCATGTGATGAAAATGTATGAATCAGTATTAAAGAATTAATTTTCAAAATATTAATGATGACGTTCGAAGACGATATTACGCATTGTTTAAAAATTTTAAAAGAAGGAGGCGTTATCCTTTATCCCACAGATACGGTGTGGGGGCTGGGTTGTGACGCTACAAATGAAAACGCAATTACAAAAATTTACAAAATCAAAAATCGTAATGATAGTAAAGCCTTAATCGTATTGGCAGCAACAGAAAGGCAGGTAATGAGCTATACGGCAGCAGTGGATTTAAGATTATTTGACTACCTCGAAACCACTGAAAAGCCAACAACAGTTATTTATGAATATGGGCTGGGTTTCCCTGACAATCTTACCACCGAAGACGGCAGCATCGCCATAAGAATTTGCAGCGATGATTTTTGTAAAACATTAATCAAAAGGTTTGGCAAGCCTATTGTGTCAACATCAGCCAATATTTCGGGACAGCCTACGCCTCAGGTTTATAAAGAAATTAATCAGTCAATCATTCATGCAGTTGATTATGCTGTGAAATACAGGCAGGATGACACGAACCCTGCCCGGGCTTCTTCTATCATCAGATGGAATGATGGCGAAATTGAATTTATCAGAAAGTAATAAAAAAGCAAAACTGCTTTATATTTGCCGCCCTACATGGAAATTCAGTTAAACCATAAAGAAGAAATTATCGTCAATAAAATAGCCGATGCCGCACAGGAGTTGGGCTTGGAAAGCTATTTGATTGGCGGTTTTGTACGCGACAAAATTCTCGGGCGACCCACAACAGATGCAGATATTGTTTGCCTTGGCGATGGAATAGAGTTGGCTAAGGCAGTTGCAAACAAATTTACAAAAGTGCCGGAAGTTAACTTTTTTAAGAACTTTGGCACAGCCCATATTCATACGAACGATTTCGATATCGAGTTTGTAGGCGCCAGAAAAGAAAGCTACGCAAAGCATAGTCGCAAGCCCGAAGTAGAGCCCGGAACCATTGAAGACGATCAGAACCGGAGAGATTTTACCATCAATGCATTGGCAATAAGTTTGAATAAAAATGATTTTGGCAAATTGATTGACCCTTTCGGTGGGCTGCTGCATTTAGAAGAAAAAATAATTATAACCCCATTAGAGCCTGATCAGACTTTTAGCGATGATCCGCTTCGCATGATGCGCGCGATTAGGTTTGCTACCCAATTAAATTTTTCTATCGCACCTGAAACGCTGGAAGCTATTTCCCGAAATGCAGAACGAATAAAAATCATTTCGCAGGAAAGAATTACAGATGAATTGAATAAAATTATCCTTGCAGAAAAACCTTCCATTGGCTTTGATTTGCTCTTTAAAACCTGCTTATTACAAATTATCTTTCCAAAAATGGTTGACCTTGCCGGCGCAGAAAACAAGGATGGTATTGGACATAAAGATAATTTTTATCACACCCTTCAGGTACTGGACAATATTTCTCAAAATACAGACGACCTCTGGACCCGATGGGCAGCTATCCTGCACGACATTGGTAAACCTGCAACAAAAAAATATGAAGATGGTCACGGCTGGACTTTTCACGGGCATGAAGTAGTGGGTGGAAGAATGGTGCCTAAAATATTTGCCAAACTAAAGCTACCCCAAAACGAAAAAATGCGTTTTGTAAAAAAGTTGGTGGAGCTTCACCTTCGCCCCATCAGCCTGACCAAAGAAAACATAACCGACTCTGCCATCAGAAGATTGCTGTTTGATGCAGGAGAAGATTTTGAAGCCCTGATGATACTTTGCGAAGCCGATATTACCAGCAAAAACAAACATAAAGTCAGACGTTTTCTTGAAAATTTTAAATTTGTAAGAGAGCGCTGCAAGGAGGTGGAAGAAAAAGACCAGATACGCAACTGGCAGCCACCTGTGGATGGCAATCAGATTATGAAAATGTTCGGTCTCGCACCTTCGAAACCGGTTGGCGTTTTGAAAGACGCACTGAAAGACGCTATTCTCGATGGAGATATTGCCAATAACTATGATGCTGCTTTTCTTTCTTAATCCAAAAGGCTAAAGAGATAGGTATTGCTCCGGTTTAGTCATTTTTCCAATCAGAAGGTTTTATGGAATTTTTTATCACTGCATCTTATAAGCAAAACTTGCGCCGGCAAAGGTTTTTATAAGATTCTTTTTCATTCAGCCTTAATGGTTGATAAGGGCATACCATTTATTTTGGAAGAATCTTATGAGATAACTTATTCATTCACTCAAAAAAACCCTTGTAATGAAACAGTCAGAAATCCTTACCGCCGCACATCTCGACATCGTCTTTGAAGGCAGAAATAAAGATTATGGGGCCTATCAGTTGAGAGCAACTTACGAAAAACGAATGTGGAAAGCGCTTCTAATCACCCTTGTAATTTTCTCCTTATTTGCAGGAGGATTTTATTTGAAAAACGTTTTGTTTAAGGCTGAAAATAAAACCCGGTTCAGAATTACGGAGAGTGTAACTATACAAGACATTAAGGCTGATAAAAAAGAAATACCACCACCACTTGAACTTCCCAAACCGGTGGAAACGCCAAAAATAAAAACCATTGAATTTATCGTGCCTAAAGTGGTTCCGGATAAGGAGGTAGTAACCCCTCCGCCCACTCAAACCGAAATTGAAGAAGCAAAAATCAGCAATATCACTACTGAAGGTGTTAAAGACGCGGGGGTAGTGCTTCCTCCTCAAACAATTGATAACAACAAAGGAATTATAGAAATCAAAGCCTATAATGACGATAATGGAGGGAGACCTTTTGAAAAAGTAGAAATTGATGCAAAATATCCCGGAGGCAGTAGCGCATGGAAAAATTTTCTGGAGCGCAATCTACGTGGTGATGTACCTGTTGAAAATGGCGCAACCGGCGGAACTTTCACTGTTGTCATTCAATTTATAGTGGATAAAGTCGGTAACCTGAGCGATATTAAGCCGCTTACTAACTATGGCTATGGCATGGAGCAGGAAGCAATACGTGTGATAAAAAAATCGGGTAAATGGATACCTGCCATACAAAATGGAAGAGAAGTAACTGCCTACCGCAAACAACCGATAACGTTTCAGGTAATGGAGCAATGATGTTTTAGGTTTCAAATTAGCAGATTGCAGATTTGTGATTTTGGATTTTGGATTTTGGATTTGTGATTTTGGATTTGTGATTTTGGATTTGTGATTTTGGATTTGTGATTTTGGATTACAGATTGTACAGCCTAAAGCATATAGCTTAAAGCCTAAAAGCCGTATTCTTTTAACGATTGATTACAGGGCAAACGCATCTAATTTTTAGTCTGAAAACAAGCCTGAAAGGCTGATATCATAGTAGAAATAATCGTTTAGTAATGTTCAAAATCCCGTAGGGATGACATTTCACCCCCTTTGGGGTTCTGTAAAACTGGGTTCAATCCTATTCTATTATAATTTTTTCCCTCTGGGATTAATGATGATTATCTATTTGTGAATTTAGATGCGTTTGCCCTACGATTGATTAAAGTTCAATATTTTAGGTGTAAATTTGCAGCAAAATTTACAAATGACATTACACAAGGAAGGCAATGCCACTATCAGTTTAGCCACATTATTATTTTTGGCAATTAATGCATTCAGTTATAAATTTTTGTTCGAAAATTATTTTGCACTATTTGTAATTCTCTTTATCATCACATTTTTTTTATTAGGTATCATTTTATGGTTTTTCAGAATTCCAAAAAGAATATTTACGTCCGACGACAATGCCATAATAGCTCCCTGCGATGGTAAGGTGGTAGTAATTGAAGAAGTGCAGGCTGATGAATATTTTCCCGATAAAAGAATACAGGTTTCCATTTTTATGAGCCCGTTGAATGTACATGCTAATTTTAATCCCGTGAGTGGCGAAATTGTATATAATCAATATCATAAGGGGAAATATTTAGTGGCATGGCATCCAAAATCTTCTACCGAAAATGAAAGGCATACCAATGTTTATAAAACTGCGAGTGGAAAAGTGTTACTTACAAAACAAATTGCCGGCGCAATGGCAAAAAGGATTGTAAACTATAATGAAGTAGGTAAGAAAGTAAAACAGGCAGGTGAAATGGGTTTTATTAAATTTGGCTCCCGGGTAGATATGTTACTGCCTTTGGATACCGCCATAAAAGTAAAAATTGGCGATAATATTGTTGGCGGCATTACCGTAATTGCTTACTGGTAACTTTTAAAAAAAAATGAAAAGCGGCCTCAAAATTTGATGAAGCCGCTTTTATTAAAAAGCAAGCATAATTTACAATACTTCAAACCTGGCCTGAAAGAACCTCAGGTATTTTGGCTCATACACCATTTTCATCCCTTTAATTTTATCACGCCTGTCAAGTACTCTGGCGGCAGATTCTGCAATCACGTCCATGTGCGCCTGGGTATAAACCCTTCTTGGTAGAGTAAAGCGTACCAGTTCCAGCTTGGGATAATAGTTTTCTCCATTGGGTTTTCTTCCGGCAGATACGATTCCTCTTTCCATCGTACGGATGCCGGCATCCAGATAAATCTCAGCCGCCAAGGTTTGCGCTGGAAACTGATCCTGAGTAAGATGGGGCAGAAACCTTTTTGCATCTACAAAAATTCCATGGCCGCCAATTGGTTGCACAATCGGAATTCCATATTCCATCATCTGATTTCCCAGATACGCTACCTGGCCTACTCTTGCACGCATGTGATCGTCATGCACACTTTCTAACAGGCCAATTGCCAATGCTTCCATATCGCGTCCGGCCATTCCTCCGTAGGTATGCAAGCCTTCATAAACTACCACCATGTTTCGCGCTTCTTCAAAAGAATCCCAATCATTTAATGCCAGAAAACCGCCTATATTCACGCAGGCATCTTTCTTTCCGCTCATCGTAGCGCCATCTGTCTGATCGCAAATTTCTCTCACAATTTCCCTAACCGATTTCTTTTCGTAGCCCTTTTCACGCTGTTGAATGAAATAAGCATTTTCTGCAATCCGGGTCATGTCAAGCATAATTTTTATCCCATGCTTTTTGGTCAGTTTGCGCAATTCTTTCAGGTTTTTCAGGCTGATGGGCTGACCGCCGGCCATATTCACAGTGGTAGCCACACAGATATACGGAATTTTTTTGGGACCATGTTTTTTAATCAGGCTTTCCACCTTGCCCAAATCTATATCTCCCTTGAAAGGATGCTCCGAAGTAGAATCATGTGCATCATCAATAATCACATCCACGAAAGTACCACCTGCCAATTCCTGATGAAGCCGTGTGGTGGTGAAATACATATTACCCGGTACGATGTCGCCTTTTTTAATCATAATTTGAGACAATATATTCTCTGCTCCCCTGCCCTGATGCGTAGGCACTAAGTATTTGTAGCCATACACCTCCTGAATCACTTTTTCGAGATGATAAAAATTCTTGCTTCCGGCATAGGCTTCATCTCCCAGCATCATACCACTCCACTGCTGATCACTCATTGCATTGGTGCCACTGTCGGTAAGCAAATCAATATATACATCTTCCGATTTCAGTAAAAAGGTATTGAACCCCGCCTCCTTCAGCGCTCTTCGTCTTTGGGCAGGCGTGGTCATCTTTATCAGCTCGACCATTTTAATTTTATATGGTTCGGCCCAACTGTTTTTGATTAATTTTTTTCATAACAAAATATTTTTTAAATTTCTACTGTAATTTTTTAAGAAACCACAGGCTTTAGTTTTGCCGTAAAGTGTCAAATAATTTCGCCTCTTCGGTAATTACAAGCCCCTTGTATTTTTTTCGGTTTTTAAAAACTTCAATAATTACTTCTGCCACATAATCTATATGGCTTTGAGTGTAAACCCTTCTGGGAATTGCCAGACGAACCAGTTCCAGTTTAGAAGGAATCAGTTTCCCTTTTTCATCATATTTTCCAAACATAAGCGAACCGATTTCAACAGCTCTGATGCCTCCTTCTTCGTACAAGGCACAGCACATGGCCTGCCCGGGGTATTGGTCAACAGGAATATGTTTTAAAAATTCTTTCGCATCTAAATAAACGGCATGGCCTCCGGCCGGTCGCATCACCGGCACTCCTGCGTTGTGCAATTTTTCGGTAAGATATTCAATGCTGCGTATGCGATATTGAAGATAACTTTCGTCCACTACTTCTTCCAACCCGATAGCTATGGCTTCCAGATCGCGCCCGGCAAGACCGCCATAGGTAGGAAAACCTTCGGTAATGATCAACAGGTTTCTTGCTTCCTGTGCCAACAGTTTACTTCGCAAAGCCAAAAAACCTCCAATATTGGCAATAGCATCCTTTTTGGCACTCATAGTTGCGCCATCTGCATAAGTAAACATTTCACGTGCGATATCGATAACTTGCTTTTTGCCATATCCTTTTTCACGCAGTTTAATGAAATAAGCATTCTCTGCAAATCGGCAACAATCAATAAACAGTGGAATTTTGTGTTGTTTACAAATCTTACTCACCTCCCTGATGTTTTTCATGCTCACCGGTTGACCGCCACCTGAGTTATTGGTAATCGTAATAATGACCATTGGAATATTTTCTGCGCCTTTCTCTTTGATCACTTTTTTCAACACCACTGTATCCATATTACCTTTAAAGGGTGCCGGAACAGCCGGATGCTTCCCTTCTTCACACACCAGATCAATCCCTTCTGCGCCGCTAAACTCAATATTGGCGCGGGTTGTATCAAACAAGGTGTTGCTGATAAAGTATTTACCCTTGCCGCCTACAAGGCTAAATAATATTTTTTCGGATGCTCTGCCCTGATGGGTAGGTATGATAAATTCCATCCCGGTTATGTTTTGCACGGCATCTTTAAAACGATAATAACTGGGACTGCCCGCGTAAGACTCGTCGCCGTTCATCATACCTGCCCACTGGCGGCTGCTCATTGCATTGGTGCCACTGTCGGTAAGCAGGTCAATCAACACATCATTTGAGTCTATCAGAAATGGATTGTAATGCGCCTTTTTTAAAATTTTCGTTCTCTCCTCTTTGGTATTAAAATATATCGGTTCTACGGACTTAATCCGGAACGGCTCGATAATTGTTTTCATTTTATTAAATTTTTAGTAAATGGTATAATAATACGGTAAAATGTTTGGCATAGGGCCACCACCTGCAATACGGCAATACAGCAGGTACATCAGCAGAAAAATATAAAAAGTAGAATTAAGTAGGTTTGCGAAGAATTTTACTCCAAAGAATAAGAGCAGCCCTCATGCTTTTACTATGGTATTGGCAAACTTTCATAATGCAAAGATGAATAAAATAAATCATCTGAAACAAATATTTTTTGAGAAATATTTTCAGAACTGATTTTCCCCAATATTTTTCAAAGAAAGAAATTAACTCAAATTATTCCAGTACTTTGATGAGTTTTGCAAAATGGCGCAAATAGTAACCATCAAACCGGCTTTCTATTACACCTTTACTACTTGAAGAATGTAGAAAAAAAATATCGGGTTGGGTTTGGGTAATAATGCCGATGTGGCTGATATCTTTGTTATCGCTACCGGTAAACAATATCAAATCACCCGGTTTGGCCTCTTTCATTTCAATAGTTTTACCCATATTTTCATAATTATAAGAGGAACGCGGCGCTTTGATACCAAAATGATTAAAAACTAAGAATAACAATCCCGAGCAATCTAATCCGGTCGAAGGATCAGCAGAAGCATATTGGTAAGGCGTTCCTATATAAGTTTTTGAGTAAGTCATGAAGTCATTTCGGTTAATGCCCAATAATTTACCAACGCCTAAAGACACTGTTGCTGTATTTGTATTTTTAGAGCTATGTATAGCCATCGTATTTTCTTTACCCGGGCCTGCTTTCAGTTTTTTAGTACTGCTGCATGAAAAGAAAAGCATTAGCAAAACAAGAGCTGAAAATAATTTGGCTGTTTTCATACATTCAAAAGCAGAAATCAGGTGATTCCCGAATTACAATCCTTTACCGAAATTATCAAAATACAGATACAGTAGAGAATCATTCATCAATGAACTGATTAGTAAAAACTAATAACATCCATTAATATCAAAAACCCTACTGTAACACAAAAAGCCTCTCAGAAAGAGGCAAAAAAACTTTTGTAAAAAAGGGATTAATATTTTCTATCGTAACCGCCACGGCTTCCGTAACCGCTGCCACCTTTTTTGTAGCCGCCGCCACCGCCGCTGCCAAAGCTTTTCTTTTTGTAGCCACCACTACCAGCTTCTTTTGGACGGCTTTCATTAACAACAATATTTCTGCCGTCAATTTCTTTACCGTTCAAAGCTTCGATAGCAACTTTTGCTTCATCATCGTTTGCCATTTCAACAAATCCGAAACCTTTACTACGATTACTAAATTTGTCTAAAACGATTTTTGCTGAAGAAATTTCTCCAAATTCAGAAAATAAATTTTCCAACTCCTGATCACTCAGGTTCCAACTAAGATTACCAACGTAAATGTTCATTTTTAAAATAATTTTATAATAGAAAAGTGCAAAACAGTACTAAAAAACCATTGAACATTTGTAGTATTCCGGAGCCTTATTACTGAGTAAACACCAAATAATCATCAAATATAGGTTAAAAAATAGATTTTCCACGAAAAAAATATTTTTTTTGAAGGAAATCATCAACTAAAGTACCCAAAAATAGTCTAAAATCAGCTTGTTTTAACATAAATATCCTAACAAATAAGCATTATTTATAATATCTATTTGTTGTTTAAATATTTATATCATTTTTATTATCAATGGGTTAAGCAATGAAATTAAAAATAAGGGACAAAAAATAACAGCTAATACCGCTCAATCTCCAAAATAAACGCTTCCGCCAATAAATTCTCTAAAAATTGAGTTAAAAGGAACTTTATTAGCATCCAATGGTTTGCAAAAGGATAGCAGATTCAGTAATCTTTCCTTTGTATCCACATGTGAACTTTCTGCTCCGATCATATTTAAAACTTCTTCTGCAAAGGGACGCATGGCATTCAGTTCGTACAGCAGGCTCGAGTTAAACATAGCATCGGCTTCCTCCTCATACTTAAATATATTTTCATACTCGCCTTTTCTTACACTATCCCACTGTTCAAGTGTTGCTTCGGGTTTAGTGCCTCTAAAATGAAAGCCTCTCACCATCCTGCGCATCAGCCTTACCTCTGTGGTAGGAATGCGGTTAACCAAATCTACATTCAGCTCAAAAAGAGCGCTAATGTACACCTTAAACAAAAAGTTGCGATGAATGCCCGGCAGCAGGTTCGGGTTTAAGGCATGAAGTCCTTCAATAACCAAAATATCTGAAGAGCCCAAATTCATAGTATTCGTTTGTGGCAACCTGGAGCCGGTTACAAAATCAAAAATCGGGGTTTGAACAATTTCTCCGTTTATCAGTTGCAGAATATGGTTTTGCAATAGCGGCAGGTCGAGCGCCTCCAGACTTTCAAAATCATAATTTCCATCGCAGTCTCGTGGGGTAAATGCGCGGTTTACAAAATAATCATCCAATGACAGCGGTATCGGCCTCAGCCCGTTTACCCTAAGCTGCATAGAAAGTCGTTGGGCAAAAGTGGTTTTGCCTGATGATGAAGGGCCCGAAATAAGCACCACCCTAATGGCATGATGCGCCCTCAATATCAAATCGGCAATATCTGATATTTCTTTTTCCTGCATGGCTTCGGCAATGCCAATCAATTCGTTGCCCCGCCCCGTTTCTATATACCTGTTGAGGTCAGGCATCAGTTCTATTCCAATATTACTCAGCCATGACTGGGTTCTTTCGTAAGTGGCCGATAATTTTTTGGGCAGCGTCAAAGGCGACCCGTCAATGGCGCCAATTGAAAAGTCTATGATAAAACCACCGGAAAACGGAATAATTCTAAACATTTCTGCCATTGAGGTATTGGTGTTGGCCGGATAAATAGTACGCACCAGCTTGTTTTCTAATTTGTAATGATAATAACCATCCCTTTTGTACAAAAATCTGATTGGACTATTATTGTTCACCCATTCTTTCATCCGAAACTCGATTTGCCTTACTTCCCTTACCGAAAGTACCGAACGTGCAAGCCTGCAAAACACGCCATCCTGAATAGAATAAGCTGTCTTTAAGGTATCATCGGGAAAAAGCTTTTCAGTTATTTTAATGAGGCCCAGTTTTGTTGTCTGCCGCCGTTGACGTAAATGAGTTTCTTCCATAGTCATTTCTTTTAAGCAGTTAATTTTATATACTTTTTCATGATATTCAGAAAAATAAAAAAAAACCAATCGCTATTCTTTTCCGGTGTTATAAAGTTACTTAATAATTAAATGAAAAAGAAGAACAAGTTAAGGTAACTGCTGATTATACATTTGCTTTCATCAGCCACGGCGGGTTGTTTTACAATTTATATTTGAGTTATGATTTATGATTTATGATTTATGATTTTAAGAGGCGGTTGGTTTCGGAAATAAGATGCTGCCATAGCAGGGGGATGTCGCCTATAAACTATCGCTGCGGGATGCTGTTGTTGTAAGCTCCTGATTGTGCTGTTTTAGAAAATGAGGCTTTGTCGTTGTTTCTATGAAACAGGGCTTTGCCGGCAAACCTACCTCGTTTGTAGCTTTTGAATGTTAATCGGTGGGTGAGGGCGGGATGAGCTACAGCGCCGCCATAGTTGTGAATGCGGGCGCCGACAACGCCAAAGCTGTGGTCGTCCACTATCTGAAAGGCGTTGTACAAATCTCGCCTGCCGGTGAGCAGCGGTTTGCCTTTTGACAATTTTGTTTCTTTTTCTTTTTGGCAGGCGGAGCCTTCCCATTTCTGGCGTTTAATGTTTTCCTGTGTCCATCGAACAGCGGCATTGACCAGCTCTTTGGTGAGCGGCCGGATAATATTTTGTAATTGTACTTCAAGTGATGCCATAATGTTGTATATTTGTGGTGATTCATCTGCGGGTGAAGGGTACAGGGTAGCTTAAAAGGCTGCCCTGACTTATTTATAAAACATGCCAGCCGTTTTTTGAGTATATCCAAATGTCTTTTGTTTTTCGGGTTTTAGTAATTCCATAGCGCGCCTAAAATCATTCAATATGACCGCAGCATCTACGCCTATTTTGGTGGTATCAATTACACCTATTGAGCAGCACTGACTATTTAGTTCATCTAAAATTCTCACCGCTTTGTTTCTTTTCTCCCGTGCTGTGTGCCATTCTTTCCAACTTGTCGGAGTTTTAACATCGGCCAAAATCCCATTAATTCTCATATCCGGGTTGGAATGCGTTTGTCTCAGGTATTTCGGGGTAGAAAAGCTGACGTGCCTGCAAATTATAATCATGTATTTCTGGGGTCATTTCCACTTTTTTATTTTGTTCCCGAGCGATACTTATTCCTATGTTTAAGACATTATTGTCTCTATCCCTATCCATTCGCTCATGTACCTGTATGCTGCCGCCGCCGGGCAGGATGGCCTACAGCGCCGCCATAGTTGTGAATGCGGGCGTATGGGATGCCGACAACGCCAAAGCTGTGGTCGTCCACTATCTGAATGGCGTTGTACATGTCTCGCCTGCCGGTGAGCAGCGGTTTGCCTTTTGACAATTTTGTTTCTTTTCTTCTTTTTGGCCAGGCGGAGCCTTCCCATTTCTGGCGTTTAAAGTTTTCCTGTGTCCATCGAACAGCGGCATTGACCAGCTCTATGGTGAGCGGCCGGATAATATTTTGTAATTGTACTTCAATTGATGCCATAATGTTGTATATTTGTGGTGATTCATCTGCGGGTGAAGGAAAGTAAGGCGATCTTAACAGGTCGCTTTACCTATTTATAACGCTTTTATGAATGATATTCCCCCCGTTTTGTTGATAATCCAAATTTCCTTTATGCCTTTTTTACTGCTTTTGTCCAAATAATTTGAAAAACCTTCGATTATATTAACAATTGGGTCGTCTATATTTTTTGTCGAAATAATACCAATTTCTACACCTTGTCTATTAAACTTAGCACCAATTCTTTGAGCCTTTTCTGGACTCCAGTTTTGCGGAGTTATCAAATCGGCTAATTTGCCATCAATTCTCATATCGGGATTTCTGTGAACTGTTGCCGGTATTTCCGGGTAAAATAATTTCCGAGCCTGCTGATTGTAACTATGAATTTCGGGGGTCATTTCTACTTTTTTATTTAGTTCACGTGCTATACGTATGCCCATATTTAATACGTTGTTGTCTTTATCCCTATCCATTCGCTCATGTACCTGTATGCTGCCGCCGCCGGGGTACGCTTCGTGCATTGCTGGTTTAGGGTTTACCCAGCGCATTTGCGTGGGGGTAAGCATTGCCTCCGGCATGTCTTTAAAATAGCCCTTATCTGTAGGGGAGGAGCTTACCGTCTGCCGCCAGATTAGTTTTAAAACTGTCGGGTATTTGCGGATAGGGCAGTTTATTGTCCGGTGTGGGTGTGCCATCTACCAACTGCCTCACGTTTAACCGGCAAAAGAAATGGTTGGGGGGTGTTGTGAATTGCTTTCATATTTTTATTAATTTTGTCTTTGACAACTTTGCTAATTTATTCCTACCTTAAAAACATCAGTCCTCGAAATACTTCATAATGATCCCCTTTCTGAAAATATATTATCCACATTAAAAAAAGAAGCAAAATTATTTGCAAAATGATAGGAAAATACCTATCTTTGATTCGTCAATCAAGCAATAAAAGTGAAATATGCTGAATTAGAAAGAAAAGTCAAAAAAGCCGGCTGCTATTGGGTGCGAAATGGCAAAAAGCATCCAATCTGGTACAGCCCCATTACAGGAAAAGCATTTGATACCAGCCACCACAAAAGCGAGGAAGTCAAATTTGGAACATTAAAAAGCATTTTAAGGGATTCGGGAGTTAAACTATAATTTCCCCCCTTTTTTTAAAACCTTTAAAAAAAAAGAAAATGAAAGCTCAGGTAATTATTGAACGCGGAAATGATGGAACGTTTGGGGCCTATATTGGCTCTGATAATGTGCCTTATGGCATTCTTGGCGACGGAAAGACTGCACAGGAAGCAAAAGAAGACTTTATGAACTCTTACAATGAAATGAGGGAGTACTATGCAGAAATTGGAAAGGAGTTTGTAGCGTGTGATTTTGAATTTCAGTATGATATTCCTTCATTTGTGCAGTATTACAGCAAATATCTGTCTTTGGCAGGTATGGAGAGGCTCACAGGTGTTAATCAAACGCTGCTTGGTCATTATATTGCCGGACGGCGTAAGCCTGGAACAAAGACTATTGGGAAGATAAAGATCAGCATAAATGAATTTGGCAAAGAGCTTCAGCATCTGGAATTTGCTTGATTGACGTTTAGTAAAAAGTCAGAATGCTGCCCCGGTCTTTGGTCGGGGTTTTTTATCCCCAAAAATAAAGCCCTGTTGTAAAAACAACACGGGATAACCTAACTACATATTCATCTATGTGTTGTGAATTGCTTTCAGGTTTTTATTAATTTTGGTCTTTGACAACTTGCAACCAGCTCCCCTTGCAACTTTGCGTGTTGTGAATTGCTTTCAGGTTTTTATTAATTTTGGTCTTTGACAACCTACTTTAGTTAAAATAGTTGGCGTAAATTGTTGTGAATTGCTTTCAGGTTTTTATTAATTTTGGTCTTTGACAACGTTTTAGTTCTTTATACTCTTTACGTAGCCGTTGTGAATTGCTTTCAGGTTTTTATTAATTTTGGTCTTTGACAACTTATAAAAGATGACTTCACGGAGGTTTACGTTGTGAATTGCTTTCAGGTTTTTATTAATTTTGGTCTTTGACAACTTCTATCACTTTGCAGCTTTTTTAATTCTTGTTGTGAATTGCTTTCAGGTTTTTATTAATTTTGGTCTTTGACAACCAGGGTATTCAGGGGGCTACCGGTGCGGCTGTTGTGAATTGCTTTCAGGTTTTTATTAATTTTGGTCTTTGACAACTTGCTTCGATGATTATAGGCAACTCTATTAGTTGTGAATTGCTTTCAGGTTTTTATTAATTTTGGTCTTTGACAACGCATCACTTTGCGCCCGTCCTGACAACAATGTTGTGAATTGCTTTCAGGTTTTTATTAATTTTGGTCTTTGACAACCCTTCACATCTGTGATGCCAAAGTTTGAATGTTGTGAATTGCTTTCAGGTTTTTATTAATTTTGGTCTTTGACAACATAATATTTTCCGCTTTTGTGTTCCGGTGCGTTGTGAATTGCTTTCAGGTTTTATTAATTTTGGTCTTTGACAACATCCTCGATTTCTGAAAATTGGATTTTGTGTTGTGAATTGCTTTCAGGTTTTTATTAATTTTGGTCTTTGACAACAGTAAGCGTTGTTTGTAAAGGGGATGCATGTTGTGAATTGCTTTCAGGTTTTTATTAATTTTGGTCTTTGACAACAGAAGCACAGTTCTTTATGTTTGTTGTGAAGTTGTGAATTGCTTTCAGGTTTTTATTAATTTTGGTCTTTGACAACACATCTTAATAAATTCAGTACCTTTTGTAAGTTGTGAATTGCTTTCAGGTTTTTATTAATTTTGGTCTTTGACAACTCCTTGAGGAGGAACCAGTGCAAGAAATGGGGTTGTGAATTGCTTTCAGGTTTTTATTAATTTTGGTCTTTGACAACCTTAAAAATATGGTTGATGCTACGCCATAGTTGTGAATTGCTTTCAGGTTTTTATTAATTTTGGTCTTTGACAACACTGCTATTTGGATATTTCTTTCGCTACTTGTTGTGAATTGCTTTCAGGTTTTTATTAATTTTGGTCTTTGACAACTCTGACTTGGAAGCACAGGGTTACACCACAGTTGTGAATTGCTTTCAGGTTTTTATTAATTTTGGTCTTTGACAACAAGACTTATAGGCGAAACGGTGAAAGGCTAGTTGTGAATTGCTTTCAGGTTTTTATTAATTTTGGTCTTTGACAACAGTAAGTGTAATAAGCCTGATGGTTTACAGTTGTGAATTGCTTTCAGGTTTTTATTAATTTTGGTCTTTGACAACTTTTGCGCAAAAGGCAAAGCACTGGTGAAAGTTGTGAATTGCTTTCAGGTTTTTATTAATTTTGGTCTTTGACAACGAAACATCTTTTACCGGCTTGCACCCCAGCGTTGTGAATTGCTTTCAGGTTTTTATTAATTTTGGTCTTTGACAACACAGTACCTCCATCATCCGGCGGGTACTTTGTTGTGAATTGCTTTCAGGTTTTTATTAATTTTGGTCTTTGACAACATTTGGATGCCATGTACTACATACGCTCCTGTTGTGAATTGCTTTCAGGTTTTTATTAATTTTGGTCTTTGACAACGGTAAGTACTCCTGTGCTTGCTACAAATTTGTTGTGAATTGCTTTCAGGTTTTTATTAATTTTGGTCTTTGACAACAAAACCTAAAAGATGTCATCGACAAACTAGTTGTGAATTGCTTTCAGGTTTTTATTAATTTTGGTCTTTGACAACTTGCAAAAAATCTTACCCTAATCTTACCCGTTGTGAATTGCTTTCAGGTTTTTATTAATTTTGGTCTTTGACAACTGAAACAATGGCGTGATAAACTGCCAGCCGTTGTGAATTGCTTTCAGGTTTTTATTAATTTTGGTCTTTGACAACACGGCACAAGATGCAAAGAACAACGGCAGTGTTGTGAATTGCTTTCAGGTTTTTATTAATTTTGGTCTTTGACAACTGGAAGATGTTGCGGTATGGTGGACTGTTCGTTGTGAATTGCTTTCAGGTTTTTATTAATTTTGGTCTTTGACAACCCAACTGGCGGAAGAAGCCAGGAAGACGGAGTTGTGAATTGCTTTCAGGTTTTTATTAATTTTGGTCTTTGACAACTTACAGACCCTGTGATATATTCAGGTAGTTGGTTGTGAATTGCTTTCAGGTTTTTATTAATTTTGGTCTTTGACAACTAACTATTTCAGATATCGTAACAGGTGTTAGTTGTGAATTGCTTTCAGGTTTTTATTAATTTTGGTCTTTGACAACCTTTTGCGCAAAAGGCAAAGCGCTTGTTAAAGTTGTGAATTGCTTTCAGGTTTTTATTAATTTTGGTCTTTGACAACGAATAAGAGTAATATATTTGAGAAAGTACGTTGTGAATTGCTTTCAGGTTTTTATTAATTTTGGTCTTTGACAACGACAAAGAAGACGGCGAAGACTTATAGGCGTTGTGAATTGCTTTCAGGTTTTTATTAATTTTGGTCTTTGACAACAACCTTTAAATACGAGTCATATAAATAGTAGTTGTGAATTGCTTTCAGGTTTTTATTAATTTTGGTCTTTGACAACTGTGGGGAATTGTATTCGTTTTGCAAGTTCGTTTTGAATTGCTTTCAGGTTTTTATTAATTTTGGTCTTTGACAACGCTTTACCAACTTTTATAACTTCTTTCAATGTTGTGAATTGCTTTCAGGTTTTTATTAATTTTGGTCTTTGACAACTAATAGCAACCCCACCAATAGTCATTATTGTTGTGAATTGCTTTCAGGTTTTTATTAATTTTGGTCTTTGACAACAGCTTCTGTCAAAACCCGCAACAGTAAAGGATTTCAGGTTGTCAGCAGAATAAAAAAACGGGAATAATTTCCGTTTTTTTATTTCCGTAAATTCATTTTTCTCCTTTCTGTTTAGCTAAAATAATTCTAATTGCTGAACCGGCGCAGGCGTTTCCACCGATTCCTTCCCTCTGAAGATTTCCATCATTCCAAATTGCTTGTCGGTTATGTTCAAAATACCTACATGACCCTTTGGCGGCAGTATCTTTTTTACCCGCAGTGTATGCACTTCGGCATTTTCTCTGCTGCTGCAATGCCTGATGTACATACTAAACTGAAACATGGAAAATCCATCTGCCAGAATATCCTTTCGAAACTTGGCATAAATCTTTCGATCCTGCTTTGTCTCTGTAGGCAGGTCAAACATGACAAGAACCCACATAATCCGATAAGCATTTAAACGATCAAAATACATATTCAAAAAATAGTACGTCCTAAATAATTGGTTACCATTATTATAACACCGGAAAAAGAATCTTCCTGCTGTTCCCTTCAAAGCACTTGGACAAGCTGGCGGTGGTACGCTGCACGGCATTCATCAACGGACTTTTCTCATCATCCAGCATCACATCCATGGCAGGAATACCCAAAAGTTGTTGCTTCATCATTGGAGTCATTTCCAGAAACCTGCCATTGGCACGCACAATATCGCACACCACTTTATCTACAAACGGGCGGTAAGGCTCCATAATATCATCTGCCAGGCAATAGGCATTGTACTGATTGCGATGAAAAATACCCAGCGTAGGAAGTAAGCCGCTTCCTACCAGACTTCGCGCCACCAGCGCCCTAAGGATTGCATATCCGTAATTTAAAAGATTATTGGGAGGATCGCCCTCCCGAAACCGCTTGAAATTCAAAAACTCGGGGAACAGGTTTTTCCAATAATAACCTGCAGCCTTTGCTTCGCAATTACTGCTGTCGCCACTTAATACATTTTTTGACAAATTGACAAGAAATTTATTCTCCTGTCTTCTCTGCCCCAGAAGGCTGGCCTGATTTACAATTTTGGCAATTACGGTCTGCTGCCACAATTGCTTTTTCAGAGGAGCGGATGCCAATATCTGCGCCTGAAAGCGTTGGCTCTGCAATGTGTGTCCATCCAGATTGAGCAACATGCCGGTAGGATGGTGCGACTGGTCGCAGGTAATAACGGCTGTATTATTGGCCAGAAGCTTAGCCAGTACTGCCTGAGTAATGGTTATTTGCTGATTGTCCAGCACAAGCAACCCTATGTCTTCTATAGCCGCCTGCTTTGTTTCGCCCGGTTCGCGCAGATCAATAATCAGTTGTTCATTTTTAGTTTTTAAATACGCAGGATTCCCAAAATATAATGTACGCTTTATCATAACAATTTCAGGTTAATTCCGATTCTAAAATTTGATACTCTTTAAATTCTCTTTGCGGGGCATGGTGTTGGCTGATATATGTTTCTGCATTGCCAAATAAACGATTTAAAAGGTCGGGCTGATTATGGAGAAATTCGTTAAACGATGTCCACTGCCATTTTTCGCGTTTCGAAACAAATCCATGTTTTACAGGATTCAGATGGATATACAGAATCAACATTCTCATATACTCATCCGAAGCCACTTCTTTACGTTTAAAGTTTTTATAAACAGCGATCCTCTGCGGTTATATACTTTATTGAATGCTTGCGAATAGCTGCTGAAGAAATTTGAAAATTGTTTGGATAGTAGATTAGAAAGCGTTTTTTCTTCCTCCCGAAACGTTTCCAAAGTTTTAAACTTTGGAAACGTTTGCAGCAGCGCTTCAGCGTTTTTTATTTTTATTAGTAGATGAAAATGGTTCGGCATCAGGCACCAGGCTATGGTATCAGCTATCGGGTCTATATGCTGATGGTATTTGTTTAAGAAGAACGAATAATTTTTCTCCTCTCGAAACAGATTATCATCGCCATTGGCGTGATTGAAGATGTGGTAGTAAGTGGAGAATAGGAGCAGAGCTTGATTTTATTTAATATTCACCAACACTAATAATTTCGCCAAGATGATTAGTGCGTACTTTTGCTATTTGGCTTATTCCATTTACTCCTAATCTTTTCCAAGTAGTTTCTTTTAATTCATTTACATTTTCAACTGTTGTTTCAAGATGATGCCTGAAACAATAATCTCTTGTTGCAATCTTTTGCACCCTAAACAAATTCGGACTTATCAGTTTTTTGTTTTTGGGGTCAAGCAAATCCATTTCAGCCGGATTAAATCCTGTTTTTTCATTGAGAAAAACAAAGAGTTCGTTTTGTTTCATGGTAAATAAAAATTGCCAGCCAATGGATTTGTTAAAGCTTATGTCAATAATGGGTAAACCCTGGTTAACCCTTTCTACTGCTTCATAAAACGATACTACCTTTTCTTGTAAGTCCCCTTTTTCGTCTTTATAAATTGCCACATGGTGGTTGTTGCCTGTGCTTACAAAATCTACCGGTATTTTTTTGCCATTGCTGTCTAAAATCAATTCTCCAAAGTGATTCTTTTTGAAATGCAAGGCTTCGGCATTTTAACCCCGCTTATGGTTACTCGCTTTATAGAAATACCTTTTTCTTTGTTTAGCCAAATTGGATTTTTTTCTAAATCGGAAAAGGCTTTTTTAGCATCGCCACCATAAGCATTTAGTCTGGCTTTAAGCAATCGTTTAACCCCTTGGTCTAATACTTTGTCAATTGTTTTTTCATCCTTAAAATTATCAGGAGTTATATCCTTGCGAATCGAAAAATCTTCCTCAAGCCATACTATTTTAACGATTTCCGGCAAAGTAGTGGTCTTAGATTCATCTAAATAAATGGGTAGTTTACCAAGTGTATTTTTTCCGGCAAAGGCTTTTTTGGGATCGTTGTTATTGGCTTCCAACCTTTCTAATAACAATTTTTTGAAAAGAGGATTGGATACTTTCTGTGCCGTTTCTTTATCAAACGAAGCGGTAATTTTCACTTCTTTTTGTTCGTAATATTGGTAGCGTCCATACACCGTTTCTTTGTGCAATTGTCCTCGGGGAGTAAGCGTTTGCTGTACGGTTTGCTTACCGGCAACTTTGTTTTTCCCCTTACTTACTACTTTATTTTTGGCTTTGTGAGAAATAATAACTTGCTCTAAATGCTCCTTTGCTACCTGCCTGAAATTAGGAATGGGTTGCTTAAACACTCGTTTTTTATCCCCATTATCATCCATTTTTATTTCGGTTTCTTTTGTCTCAATGCCAATAATATTTCCATGCAATTTGTGCTTCTCGTTTTTTCTGGCATTTAGGTAATTCAGGTATTGAATATAGCTGTGCTTGGTAAACGCTACCGTTAAAGCATCCATGGCATGGTGGCGATGGTCGTTTCTTTTTGTCCAATCTTTTATTACTTCTACTTTCTGTCCATATTTCCTTTCTTCCATTTCGGTAAGTCCTAATGCCCTATACTTTGGCAAATTCATTTCCTTCATCACATTTATCAAGCCCCAGTCTTCTCTAAGGCGGTCGGTAATTTGACCGGAGGTAGATACTACTGCTTTGGCTATGGTAAATAAAATTTCTTTTGCTTTTTTAGCTATATACTGGCTGTCTCTTAAATCTCTTTCTATAAATCCATCGCCAATTTCTGATTCGGGCATTAATAATTTTTTGTACTTGGCCTTAGTGATAACTTTTGTTTTAAATAATTCTTCCACTCTTGTTTGGTAAGCGATTAAGCCCTCTGCTCCAAATTTTCTATCCATGTAATCGTAAGCAGTTTGGTTGCCTTTGTCTAAATTATCTTTTCTATAAACTACAGTTTTGTTGGAAAAGCTATCATCAAAAAGCCGTGATTGAGGGATGATATGTTCAATATCAATCTGTTTGCTAAATAACAGCCCTTGGGAATGTAGGTGTCGGTATATAAATCTTTGTACCCAGTATTTTTCAGTTCTTCGTATAAGCGATAGCGGATAATATCGTTGCGGGTAGGATTGGCAACCCCAAATTCCTTTTGCAATAGCTTTACAATTTTTTCATGTTCCATTTTTGCAGCATTAATATTGCTGGTCATCTCCGCTCTTTCTTTAGCATTCTTCTTTAGTTCACGTGCCAATTCTATTCTAATTTCATCAAAATGGAAATATTTGGTTATGTTGCCTTCAGCGTCTTTCTCCGAATTTTTTAGAATTAAAATATTCACCACATTAATCATTTGGTTCAATATTTTTTCAACTACCGGATTTCGCAAACTGTTTTTTGGGAGCAAATCCAATTTGTCATTCAGTTTTCTGTTTTCCAATTCCTCTTTGGTAAGCGAATGTTTGGAATGACGGTAGCCGGCTAATTCGCAAGCCTCACTATATTTATTTTCCTTTATGTGAGGAAATATTTTGCGCATGGCTTTGGCTGATAAATTTCCGTAGTCGCCCTGCAAATTAATATTAGCCATCACGCTGGCATACTCCTTACTAAAGCCAAATTTTTCTTGTAAAAGCTTATATAGTGTTTCATTACCCGAGGTAGAATTGTCGCCTTCGTAAGCGTACAACAAATGCCATAATTGATAAGAGGCCTGTTGTTCAAAAGCCTTGCCTTCCAACATGGCATCAAAATCAAGAATGGCAGTATTTATACCAATAGTTGAAAATATTTCTTTTACTACCTTTTTAATTTCGGCAGCCGAAACGTCTAAATCTTTTAACTCTATTTCGTCCTTGTTTGATTGAATTTTCAAAAAATCTCGTAAATCATGCCCCGATATTTCAATAATTTTTAAGTAGGCTTCATATAAGGATTGTTGTGTTCTATTGCCTTCTAAGGCGGTATAATTCATTTCCCATTCATTGGCTTTATAGCCTAAAAGTTCAAGGACAGCTGAGGCAGTAAGGTTTCCTTTCAGGTTCAGTTCATCAAATAATATTTGTTTGGCTTCCTGATCAAAAACAAATTCATTCTCGTTGGCAAATAATTCTTTCTGATCATTTTCGTTAGATTTTTTTTGCTTTGTTGTTCCCTTTTTTCGTATGACCACATTATGGAGCATTTGCCAAATCTTAAACTCCTGAAATAATGGAGATGATTTTGGTGCAACTCGTAAACCGATGGTCTTTTTTACTATTTGTCCGTTTTTATTTAATTCTATTTCTTTACTTTCCAACTCACAGAAACTTATCAATCCCTTTTGAGATTTTAATTTTCGTTGGTAAAAAATAATCACATCCCTTATTTCCTCTTTTAGTTCCTTAGTCAATTGTGGATGATATTGAGCCTGGGTTTCCCATATTTTTTCAAACTCATCTAAATAATCCTGCCTGTAAAAAACCTGATTCTTTAAACTGCTGTGTGGGTTTTTCTTGAGTTGATGATATAAATACTCACCTACAGTTTCTTTATTAAAATATAACTCTTTGCTTCTGTCGGATATGGCACCTAAATAGCCACTTGAATTATTGAGGTTTTTATTTATCTCGGTAAGCACATAAGCCATTTGTTCTTTTTCTAATGGAATGGTAACGGCATCACTTCTCCATTTATAAGCCTGCAACCTTTTCTTTTCCCTGTTGGATAATTTGATGGCTTGTTCGTTTTTTAAGCTATCTTCTATGTCTTTTATATCGGCAGTATTAAATTTATATTTTGTCCAGAATAAAGCGGCTGTGGCTCTTTGCCCCTTTCCTTGCAGTTCTTTATAAAATTCATCGGTAAGTATGTCTGAATGGGTTTGCTTTTGTATTTCCCAAACTTTATCAAACTCGGCTTGCAAATCAGAACGGTAAAATTCTGGAACGGACCTTTTTCCTTCTTGTAATAATTGAAAGGTCAATTGTCCGGGAGTCAACTTTTCTTCATACAATCGTTTTGCGATTGCCATGCCGTCAATGGCTTGCCCCTCATCTTCATTTTTGGCTTTACGGCTGCTCTTATAACCTCTTTTCAAATTAATAGCAAAAAGTACTCTGGCAAATTCATCCAATTCAATTTTTTTCTTGGCAGCATTCGCTCTTAACCTCCAAGTCTGATGTGTGGTATTAGCACCATCTTCGGTTAATTTTGTTTCCTCATTAATAATTTTTGAAGACTTTAAGATTTCCAACAATTGTTCTCTCCTAAGTTTAAAACGGTCTAAATTTCGTCTTGCACCACGTTTTAACGTCCTGTCAGCATTTGTAGTTAGCGGTTTGCCTTTCTCAAAATTGGTTTGCTCATCCACGGTTAAAGGATTAACTCTAACACCAATCTGCTCAATAGAGGATTGTTCAGAATTATCACCTTCCTTTACATAAGCCCACCCCACCGAATTAGTTCCAATATCAAGCCCCAAAATTGTTTTAGTCATGGTATTTTTGCTTTTAAAGGTAGCGCAAAATATATTGTGAAAAAACAGGATTTTTCCCCTTGTTTATTTGGAATTAACCATTTACCTTTGAGAAAATTTGAAAGCAATTCACAATAAGGATTATTCCGTTGTGAAAACATTTAAGGCGGGGCAACTCGCCTTCTTTTTGTCAATAACTATTCACAAACAAATCGTTAGTCAAATAATTTACCACCGGTAGGTTCCCAACTGCCTTCTGCAATTTCTGCTTCTAATTCGCCGGCATCCCAGCCGCAATAGCCGATAAAGAGTTTAAAATCCGATAGCGGAAAAATGCCTGTATTTATCAGTTGCACTGCGTTTGTAAAATTTCCGCCGATATAAATATTATCCGCAACCAAAATACTGTCCGGTACCAAATCCTTGCGCCTGTGAATAAAAAACAACTTTTCGTGTTCCACCGGTCCGCCTTCGTACAAAAGAATAGGCGGGCTATCTATAAACGCTACCAGCTCGTTAAACCGCCGCGGGTATGGCTGGTTGATTATATACCCAATTGCGCCGTTTTCGTTATGCTCGGTAATGAAAATTATGGCGGCTTCAAAATAAGTGTTGATTAAAACCGAGGTAGCCATTATATACCTTCCTTGTAATGAATTATGAGAACTGGACATATTTAAAGTTTTTGTTTTTACAAAGTTATTGGAAGTGGATGAAGCCCAAATTCATTCTTTAAAATTAAAATTATCAGTAAGGAATATTACAAATAAATGCTTAATTTCGCTTATGGCAATTTTCAAATTCAGAGTGTATTATGAGGAAGACGAAAGTATTTATCGCGATATCGTGATAAGACCTTCGCAAACGTTTTATGACTTCCATGAAGCCATCCTGAAAGCCTATGATTTTGACAATAAACATCAGGCTACTTTCTACAGAAGCAATGACAGTTGGCAGCATGGCCGCGAAATTTCACTTGAAATTTACAACTTCGAACACAAAGCGCCGCCATTGCTGATGAAGGAGACCTCCATTGCCTCCGAAATCAAAAATACCAATCAGCGCTTTACATACACTTATGATTTTCATAAGTTCTGGAATTTTTTAGTAGAGTTGATAAATGTTTCCAAAGATGATGACCCAAAAATTATTTACCCTGCATTAGTAAGATCCGAAGGCATCGGCCCCAAACAATATGGCACCAAAGGTTTGCTGGGTGAAAAGTTTGCCGATATTGAAGAAAAATATGACCTCAGCAAAGGAGCAGACGGCTTTGGAGAAAAAGATGAGCAGGGCGAAGATTACGGCGTGGAAGAAATGGCTGACGACTATCAGGAAGATGGAGATGAAGATTAATCCTTTTGCATCGCGCAAAAGGCAAATGTACAATAAATCTAAAGTATATACTTACCTAACCACTCTTCAATAATTGCAATCTAAGTTACCCACATTGATCATCATAGCAGGACCAACCGCCACTGGCAAGACCGGTGTGGCCATCAAGGTTGCAAAGCACTATAACACAGTAATCCTTTCTGCCGACAGCAGGCAGTGTTACAAGGAACTAAATATCGGCGTAGCCAGACCACAGGAGGAAGAACTGAAGGCTGTACCACACTATTTTATTGCCTCGCACCACATTCATGATGACATTAATGCAGCCTGGTACGAAAAATATGCGTTGGATTTGCTCAAAGATTTGTTTGTTCAACATTCGATCGTTGTCGTAACTGGAGGAACAGGGCTTTACATAAAAGCGCTTGTGGAAGGGATGGATGAAATGCCCGATATTCCGGCTGAAATTCGCAATAATATTTTGGAGGGTTATAAAATGTTCGGAATCAGTGGCTGCAGCAACAATTGCAATTAAAAGACCAGGCATTTGCCGCCGCCGGGGAGATGCAAAACCCGCAACGAATGATGCGGGCGCTGGAAGTGGAAGAAGCTACCGGCAAGTCTGTGCTTTCTTTTAGAACCTTTGAAAAGAAAAACGCTTATTCAATATTTTGCAGATAGCATTGCAAATGCCACGCGAACAACTTTATGACAGAATCAACCTGCGGGTGGATGCCATGATGCGGGCAGGGCTTAAAGATGAAGCCCGTAATTTATACTCTTACCGTCATCTGAATGCGTTGCATACAGTAGGATACAAAGAATTGTTTGCTTACTTTGACGGCAGCATTTCCAAAGAAGAAGCGGTAAAACTGATTAAGCAGCATACCAGAAATTATGCCAAGCGACAAATTACATGGTTTAAAAAGCAAAAAGACATTTATGCTATCAATGTTGATGAAAATATCATCGCATTTATAGAAAAGCATTTGGCAGAAAAGTAATCATCAATTAATTTTAATTTTCAATATTCATTTTTTATGGAAGAAAATCTTCAAAACTCACAACCGGAACCAACTATTAACCCCGAGGTGGCGAGAGGTCTTCAAAGCATAGCCAAATGGACAAGGTTCATTTCAATTTTTGGTTTTGCAATGGGCGCCTTTGTGGTAATGTCATTATTGATTGGTGGCGCAGAAATTATGAAAACAGTAACCGAAGCCCTGCCGATAAAAATGGAAGGGCTGTATGGTGCGGTAATTTTTGTATTCTTTATTTTCTTTTTTGTTTTTGCCGCATTTTTATATTTTTTGTTCAAAGCTGCGCAGTTGCTGGATCAGGGTGTGGCAATGCAGGACAAACTGCTTATTGCGGAGGGCTTTGTATATCTGAAGCGGTTTTTTGTAGTGCTTACAGTTTTTGGTGCGATAAGTTTATTTGCTAACATTTCAAAACTTTTTGAATAATGGAAAATAAAATTTTATATAGTACATCTTCATCACCTCTGTTTGATGAATATACCAAAGAAAAAATTGCAGGCGCTGCTAAGTTGGCAGGGATAGCCGCCTTACTATCAATCATTGGTTCGGCAATTGGGTTGGTTACCTTTTTTATCAATCCAAATCCGGTGTCCAAAGTGGCTGCAAAGGAAGGTTTTGATGAAAAAATGGCTCAGTTTCAGACTTCGGGCACTATCATCTCGGTAATTTTGTCTTTGGTTTTCAATCTAATACTGTTTTATTTTTTGTACCGGTTTTCTACATTAACCAGAAAGTCCATTTCAGAGAATAACCACCAACTATTGTCTAACGGATTATACAACTTAGGTACCTATTTTAAAATATGGGTAGTACTTATCATCATCAGCATCCTGTTGATGATTGTAGCTGTTATTGCAACCGGACTGGGTGTTGCTATGGGATAATAAAACTTTTAAACCTTGATGTAGATTTTCTTTTTGTCCATCCACCAGGCTATTGCCCACATAAAAACGATGACGGAGATGGCATACAGCAAGGAACCGATTTCCGGCACACCCGGAGTATGGATAAATACTTTCTTATAAAGCCAGTTCCAGGGGGTAAATCCTTCGCCCATTCTGATGAGCCCTAATGTCTTGGGAAGAAAAGCACTCAGTCCAAATATGAACAACGGATTTTTGCCAAAGGCTTCAAAGAAAATACTGATAAATCCCTTGACTTTTTTTACTTCCATCAAATAAATCATGGTGGCAATGGTGATGGTAGCGAGGCCTGTGGTATAAATCACATAAGAGCTTGTCCATATTTTTTTATTGATGGGGAAAACAGTATCCCAGGCAAAACCGGTAATCAGCAATGCCACGCCACTTACAAACAAGCCGGTAAGCATCTTATAAACAGCGCCCGTGGGTTGCTCAGGATTGGGTTCCACGCTATTGCTTTTGATATACACGCCCACAAAGTATCCAAAGACCACCTGCACAATAGCCGGCAGGGTGCTTAGTATTCCTTCCGGATCAAAGGGTACGCCTTCGCCCTTATACATGTGCGAAACTCCTAAGACAGCCCTATCTATCACATTGCCATACCAGCCTTCAAGGCTGAATGGATCGGTAGGATTTCCGATAAGACAAATAGCCCAATAAAGCAGCAGAAGCACCAACGAAACAAAAAATGCCATCTTTGGCTTTAAATAATAAATAATTAATGAAGCAAAGAAATAACACAGTGCAATTCTTTGCAGCACTCCCAGTATTCTTACCCCTTTTTCGGGATTGGAACTGTTTACCCAACTGATGAACTGCAATGAATCATTATTCCATCTGATAAAAGGATACCAGTTGAGAAAGAGGCCAATTGCAAAAATGATGAGTGTTCTTTTTATAATTTTTCTCCAGAAAGCAGCATCTCCTGCCTGCCTAAGTCGTGGAATTACAAAACTCATGGCATTGCCAACTGCAAACAAAAAGAAGGGAAAAACGAGGTCTGTTGGAGTAAGACCCTGCCATTTGGCATGTGCCAATGGCTTAAAAATATGGGACCAACTGCCGGGGTTATTTACTAATATCATCAGGCAAACCGTAGCGCCCCTGAAAACATCGAGAGATTGAAAACGTACTTTCATTCTGGCAAAAATTAAAGGCTAAATTAATAAATAATCAATGTGTTACAATAAAAATGTAAAATAAATGATGAAAGTCAATTTAAATCCTATCAGAAAACGGAATTTTGTAAAAGCCTATTAGCTAAAAAAAATCATGCATTGGTGTTTTAAGAAAATATTATTTTGTCGTATGCAAAAACTGTATTTAATTCGTACTTATTATTAAAATAAACAAATCATGAAGAAAATCTCCGCACTACTGATGGCTGGCGCAATATTCATTTTTATGACAGGTTGTGGCGCTGCCGATAGCAATGACCCAAATACAGTTTTGAAAGCATTTTTTGAACTGATGGCCAAAAAAGATATTGATGGCGCATCCAAACTGGCAACCAAAGACAGCAAAACCACACTGGATATGGTAAAAAAAGGCATGGATCTTGCCGAAACAATGAAAGATGCCAATAAGGACAACGATCCTGTAAAAGAATTTCAAGATGTTGAAATTGGCAAAGCAAGGATAGAGGGAGATAAAGCCTATGTGAGCGTAACCAATAAAGCCCGAAATCAGGAGGCTGCTGAGTTTACCCTTGTGAAAGAAGACGGACACTGGAAAGTGGATTTCAGCATGTCTGCACTGATGAAGATGGGGAAAAATCAAATTAACAAAGTAGAAGGAAAGGACATGAACAATCTACATCCAGAAGATTCAGAACTTTTGAACGCAGATGAGCTGAAACACTCTATGGAAGTTGCAGACAGTGTTTTGAAGAATATTGACCCAAAAAAATTAGAAGAAATTCAAAAAGGTCTGGAAAGATTAAAAACCGAATAATCTCTTATAAAGTTTGTAATTTGCATGGATGAATGGATATTTTTACTTTTTATTCCTGCTTTTTTCATTGTTGGCGTGCAACAGTGGCAACGATACGAGCGCTTCCACATCTGAAAATGATGAGGACGATTTGAGTACTGCCATCAGTTTTGTGCAGGCTGCTTTAAAAGGCGATTTTGACAAAGCCGGCAGGTTTATGCTGCACGACTCTGTGAACGACCAGCAACTGGATGCCGTATCGAGGGTGAGGCTCTCTACAGACGAAAAACAAGGCCTGTGGGATGCCTCTGTAAACATCCACAACCGAAAGTTGATTAATGACGCTACCAGTATCATTATATATTCAAACTCTTTTCACAAGGAAAATACAGACACCCTTAAAATAGTGAAAATTGGTGACAAATGGCTGGTGGACTTTAAATATTTGTTCGATCATGACCTACAAGACGCAGCGCTCATCAAATAAATAACTCTTAAAAAGCAACCTCAAATATTTTCATACCCATATTTTCAACAATTTCGTGTATTTTTGTACAAAATTTTCAGTTGAGCAGTTCTGCCTTAAGCTCGCACAAACAAGCAATTATGTTAAAAGTACATCACCCCTGGCATGGCGTAAGTTACGGGCCAAACGCCCCCGAAATTGTTAATACGATTATTGAAATACCAGAAGGTTCGAGAGCAAAATATGAAATAGATAAACAAACAGGTTTATTGAAATTAGACAGAATTATTTATTCCTCGTTTCATTACCCTGTAAACTATGGGTTTATTCCCCAAACCTTAGGTCAGGATCGCGACCCTTTGGATATATTAGTGCTGTGCTCCCAAACAATCCGTTCATTGTGCCTGGTTCGTGCTAAGGTTATCGGTAATATGCAGATGATTGACAGTGGCGAATATGATGATAAAATCATAGCTGTGGCTCAGGATGACCCGTCGGTGAACCATTTTGACAATATTGATGAACTCCCGCAGCATTTTTTACTGGAGTTGCGCAACTTCTTTGAGCAATACAAAGTATTAGAAAGCAAAAAGGTAGAAATTGATACTTTTCAGGATAGAGAAACAGCGCTCACCATTATCAAAGACGCTATTGACAATTATAAAGAAAATTTTAATAGTTAATTAGTATTTAACTGCTTACTTTTATCTTAGGAAAACTTAAGATGAAAAGATTTTGTACCCTTATAATATGCATGCTTTTGACAGCAACAGGTTTTGGTCAAAAGCGATTTGCAAGTCTTGTTAAAGAATACTTCAGAGTAAACCCATTAGAAGGCAGTTTTTCCGCCTTCACCAAGGCATTTGCAGAAGACCCTGATTTGTTGAATAAACAGATTAAACTTCAAACCTACACCTCCCTTTTTCTTGCCAAAGGGATTTACAAAGTCTTCAATCCTTTCATTTTTAAAGCAAAAAGGATGGAGGTCATCCTATCCGAAAACGAACAAGTAATTGAAGATACAGACAGTACCTACGCCCTCCCATTCATGGGTTATCAGATAATTGCATACACAGATGACAATCCCGAATACAGAAGACTGATTATCTCCGAGTTTAAAAAACTTGATAAAAAATTAAGAAAAGATTTAAAAAGGGCAAATTCAACTACACTTAAAGGAGTACAAAATATTGAGGATGGAGTTGTCAATAATTATACCGGCTTTTCGCTCTCTCCCATACCAATAGCAACGTTGGGGTGGCAAACATTATCACAATCCAAACAATTGTTGCTTACCCTCTTGATAAGAATGAATATTGAAAAAAACAAAGCAATCCCTTTTGGTTATTATAAAGAAGAAAAGATACGGTCAGATGAAATATCGTTTGATGATTTTTAACTGATGGGTTTGTTTTCCCGTGTCTGTGTTTACAATCCCTTTTTCGGTAATTGTATCAATTCGCACCATTCCTGCTGCATGAATGATTTTGCTTTCTCCCAAGAAAATGCCCACATGCACTATTTCATCCTTATCATCAAAAAAAGCCAAATCGCCCCGTTGTGCTTCAACAAGATTTGGGACAAGTTTTCCCTGCTCTGCCTGTTGCCGCGCATCCCTTAACACAGCTACTCCCGCCATCTTAAAAACCATTTGTGCAAAACCGCTGCAATCCACACCCAAAATCGTTTTACCTCCCCATAAGTAAGGTACATTCAGCCATTGTTTAGAATTTTTTTCGACAAGTTCTCCTTTAGAAATATTTTGCTCTGTAACACAAATAGTTTTGCCCGAATGTTCGTACTTAAGACTTCCTATCGCACCCACATTATTTTCAAAGTCAGGCAAACACGCCCCCAGTGGGATATGCATAATGAAGCCATTAAAATTTATCGTGTTTATTATTTCTCCAGTCAGATAAATTGATGGTTGTAAAGCCTTCTTCTTTTTTACAATTGTAATCAAATGATTGGTTACCCATCCTTTGTAACCATCATAAAGACTTTCAACCTTTACCCATCTTTTACCCTTTCTCTTTAAAATTCTGACGGCATCGCCAAACAATAACTGATTGGTCATTTCTTTTCTGTGAGAAGGTTTTCGCCTGACGGGTGCGGCCGGCACTGAAATAATTGCGTACTCCATTATAATACCTCAGAAAGCAAATATTTAAGAAAATGAATAAAAAACCTCCTAGATGAAAATCAAAGGAGGTTTATGAAAATTATATTTACCGGTTTTGGTGGCTATTTATCAGCAGCCAGCCCTGCTGCCAAATATTCCCTGTTAAGACGGGCAATATTTGTAATTTCAATTTCTTTGGGGCAAACCGCTTCACACGCGCCGGTATTGGTGCAGGAACCAAATCCTTCTTTATCCACTTGGGCCACCATATCCAAAGCACGCCTTTTTCTTTCTATTTCTCCCTGAGGCAATAATGCCAGATGTGAAACCTTAGCCGAAAGGAACAACATGGCAGAAGAGTTTTTACAGGCTGCCACGCAAGCGCCACAACCAATACAAGCGGCTGCCGCAAATGACTTATCGGCATTCTCTCTGTTTATAGGAATTGCGTTCCCGTCAATGGTTACACCGGTATTTACCGAAATATAACCTCCGGCCTGAATAATACGGTCAAAAGCGCTACGGTCAACCATCAGGTCTTTAATTACCGGAAAAGCTTTTGCACGCCAGGGTTCTACCACTATGGTATCGCCATCTTTAAAGGCCCGCATGTGCAACTGGCAGGTAGTGGTGCCGTGCCAGGGGCCGTGAGGTCTGCCGTTAATATACATCGAACAGGTACCGCAAATACCTTCGCGACAATCGTGGTCAAAAGCAATCGGTTCTTTTCCTTCATGAATCAACTGCTCGTTCAAAACATCAAACATTTCCAGAAATGACATTTCTGAAGAAACTTCTTTAATCTGGTAAGTTTCAAAACTACCGGCACTCTGGCTGTTCTTTTGTTTCCAAACCTTTAAGGTCAGGTTCATATTGTAATGCTCCATATTTTGTCAATTTGCTAATTACCAAATTCAAAAATCTGACAATTAATGTTTTACGTTATTCCCTTGCTAAACAATAATAATTGTACTATTTATAGTTTCTTTGAGTAGGCTGAATTACTTCATAATTCAATGGCTCTTTCAGCATTTCCATTCTTTCATCTCCCTTGTAGTTCCATACCGAAACATACATAAATTCATCATCATGCCTTAGCGCTTCGCCTTCTTCAGTCTGGCTTTCTTCGCGAAAGTGACCGCCGCAACTCTCTCTTCTGTCCAAGGCATCCATACACATCAACTCGCCCAACTCCAGAAAATCTGCTACTCGATTTGCCTTATCCAACTCGGGATTCATTTCATTGATTTCTCCCGGCACTCTTACATTTTTCCAAAACTCTTCTCTCAAAGCTTTTATTTCAACTATGGCTTCTTTCAGTCCTTTCTCATTACGAGCCATTCCGCATTTTTCCCACATAATTTTTCCCAAACGCTTATGGAAACTTTCTACTGACTCGGTTCCTTGAATGTTCAACAGCGTATTAATTCTTTCGCTTACATGCGCTTCGGCTGCTTCAAATGCTTCATGTGTAGTTGGGATAGGCTTCACGGCTATTTCATCAGCCAGATAATTTCCAATGGTGTAGGGAATTACAAAATATCCGTCAGCCAAACCCTGCATCAGCGCTGATGCGCCCAAACGATTGGCTCCATGGTCGCTAAAGTTGGCTTCACCCAGGCAATACAATCCTTTCACACTGGTCATCAGTTCGTAATCAACCCACAAACCACCCATTGTGTAGTGTACCGCAGGATAAATACGCATGGGCACTTCATAAGGATTTTCGCCTGTTATTTTTTCATACATGTCAAACAGATTGCCATATTCTTCTTTCACTACTTCTTTTCCTAACCTTATCAATGTTTCCTGATCGGGGTTATGAATACCTTGCTTGCTGGCTTCGGTTCTGCCGTATTTGTTTATCAAATTATACTTAAAATCCAGATATACCGCCTGTTTAGTAGTTCCTACACCATAACCTGCATCGCATCTTTCCTTAGCAGCACGCGAAGCCACATCGCGCGGAACGAGGTTGCCAAATGCAGGATATCTTCTTTCAAGATAATAATCTCTTTCTTCTTCTGGAATATCATTAGCCCTACGCGTTTCTTCTTTTTGCTTAGGCACCCAAATACGGCCATCATTTCTCAAAGACTCAGACATCAGTGTGAGCTTGCTTTGATGATCTCCCGAAACCGGAATGCAGGTAGGGTGGATTTGAGTCATACAAGGATTGCCAAAGAACGCGCCTTTTTTGTGGGCTTTCCATACTGCTGTTGCATTGCTACCCATTGCATTAGTGGAGAGATAAAAAACATTACCATAGCCACCAGAGCAAAGCACCACCGCATGACCAAAATACCTTTCAAGTTTGCCGGATACCAAATCTCTGGCAATAATTCCTCTTGCCTTACCATCAATCATTACCACATCCAGCATTTCATGACGACTGAACATTTCTACATTTCCTAAGGCAACCTGCCGCTCCATAGCCTGATAAGCGCCTATGAGTAATTGCTGCCCCGTTTGTCCGGCAGCATAGAAGGTACGCTTTACCTGGGTTCCGCCAAATGAGCGATTGTTCAACAAACCGCCATACTCCCGAGCAAAAGGTACACCCTGTGCCACACATTGGTCAATAATATTTACACTCACTTCTGCCAGACGGTGCACATTGGCTTCTCTTGCACGATAGTCGCCACCCTTAATCGTATCATAAAACAAACGAAAAACGGAATCGCCATCATTTTGATAGTTTTTGGCGGCATTGATACCGCCTTGCGCCGCAATAGAGTGCGCACGCCTTGCCGAATCCTGAAAACAAAAAGCTTTCACTTTATAACCCAGCTCGCCAAGTGCGGCTGCGGCAGAAGCTCCCGCCAAACCAGTACCTACAACTATTATTTCCAATTTTCGTTTGTTGGCAGGATTTACTAATTTGCAATGGCCTTTATAATTATTCCATTTTTCTTCTAATTTTCCGGCAGGTATTTTTGCGTCTAACATATTATAAAAAAGTTTCTGGTTTGAAGATAAAGGTTCTGAATTTTCTTGTTTACAACAAAGGGTATGTTTACTGAACCCAACCAAAATAAAAACTAATGGGCATCATGATAAATGCAATACATATTACTACATTGTATATTAAACCTACGGTTTGTATGATATTAATATATTTGTGATTGGTCAATCCGAGCGTACGGAAAGCGCTTTGGAAACCGTGAGACAGATGATAAAACAAAGCAATTACGCCGACCGTATATAATAAAACCCAAACCGGATTACTGAACACTTCCTTCATTTCTTTAAACAGGTTTATTTCTTCGCCCAGAAGCCAACCCTGATTGCTGCGATTGGGAATCCAAAAATGCCCTAAATGTACAATGAGGAATAATAATATAAGAAGGCCGAGAATAGCCATGCTGCGGCTATACCACTTGCTACCTCGGTTTCCCAAAGCAACAGCATAACCCTTGGAACCTCTTTTGCTCCTGTTTTGAAGCTCCATCACTACTCCTTGAACGATGTGTATTATAAAAAAAACAAACAATCCTATTTCAAGAATCCGCATAACAACAGTAGATCCCATGAAATGTCCTGCTTTGTTAAACATTTCGCCGCCGTCAAAAGCCCATATACAGGCATTTAACCCGGCATGTACCAGCAGAAATGCTATCAGAAAAAGCCCGGAGCAGGCCATAATAATTTTTTTTCCAACAGAAGATGTAAAGAAATGTGACCAGTTCATAATAAACGTTAGAATGATGATAGAATTGAAGCAAATGTAACGCAGTTTTTTAATAACTGCAACAAAAAATTACCTGATAAATTTCATGTTCAAAATTTCTTTTCTTTTGATTAAACTCCGAGCGTAGATTTTGGATACACATATTAGCGATTATCTATATAAGCCTTGCCGATATTTCATTATCAATTCTTTTATATAAATGATAGGGCTTATATGCCCGCCAATTTTCGATTTCTTTGAGTTCAATAAACTGGTTTAGTTTCGCCTTCCTGAAGTCATATTGTGTTTGTTCGGGCATATTGAGGCAAACGATCCAGCCATTTTCGTCTGAAAGTTCTTCATGAAGCTCTTCATAATAATCTATATCCCCACTATGAAAATTTAAAACATTTTCGGCAATAAGAATATATTTATAAATACCCTGATCCATAAAATTTTCTATCACTTCACGTTTAATTGTCATAATATCATTTTCCACAGCGTCATTCCATTCACCTATCATTTCAATAATAGCAAAATGCTCCTCATAGTCAGCCATTAAAACTTTCAGATACAAAGTTCTGCTGCCAAAATAATCCCATTGTGGATGTATATAAAAATTGTAAACTGTATCAGTATATTCAAATTCTGAGTGTTCGATACCGTAAAAAGGCGACCGCTCGTCTTCTTCGCTCACATAGATATGCTGCCAGTTGTAGAAAGGTTCAATATCATGCATAGTGTAAATTTACACAAAAGCCCAACACTTTTACTTAAGCCAGCAAATAGTCTTTCAGGTTTTCAAAATCAGGCATTATTTCAATAGTTTCTTTTTCGCGGTGCATAATAGAAGAAATGGAGAGAGGTATTTCCACACCCTTACCGGTAGCTTCTATTACTGCATCGGGAAATTTTACAGGATGCGCTGTTTCCAAAATAAATCCCTGCTCATCAGGAAATTGTCCCAAATAGCGCTCAAGCGCCAACCATGCAACAGCGCCATGAGGGTCTAGTGTATAGTAATGTTGTGTATAAATTCTTTTAATGGTTTCAATTGTTTCGGTATCTGAAATAGAATATGATGACAAATTACTTTTTAGAGCCGGAAATTGTTTTTGAAACAGTTCAATAATTCTCACAAAATTGCTGGGATTACCCACGTCCATTGCATTTGACAAAGTAGCCACAGCAGTTTTGGGAACCAGTGTTTCAGTTTTCAGATAATCAGAAACGATATCATTCGCATTACAAGCCGCTATAAAATGGCCTAAAGGCAGTCCGGTGACCTTTGCCAGCAACCCTGCGCAAATATTTCCAAAATTACCACTGGGCACACACACAACCGGTTGCTTATCCTTTTCTTTCCATTGTTTGTAAGCAAAAAAGTAATAGAATTGCTGAGGCAGCCATCTTGCCACATTGATGGAATTTGCAGAAGTGAGAAATCTTTTTTCATTAATTTCTTTATCTATAAATGCCTGCTTCACCATCTGCTGACAATCATCAAAAGTGCCATCCACCTCCAGCGCGATAATATTTTTACCCAAAGTTGTCAGTTGTTTTTCCTGAACAGGACTTACACGGCCTTTTGGATAAAGGATTATTACGTTTACTCCTTTCACATCATAAAATCCATTTGCCACCGCACCTCCTGTATCGCCCGAAGTAGCTACCAATACAGTTACTTTTCGTTCTTCATTTTTTAAAAAATAACCAAGGCAGCGACTCATAAACCGCGCTCCCACATCTTTAAACGCCAAAGTTGGCCCATGGAACAGTTCCAAAGAAGAAATAATATTTCCTACTTTTTTTAATGGGATAGGGAAATTTACCGTTTCCTTTACAATGTCAAATAAATCCAAATTCGGAATACAATCACCTACATAAGGCGCTATCACCCTGAAGGCAATTTCTGCATCAGGGAGGTTCTCCATATTTTTTATCAGCGCATTGCTTACCTCAGGAAGTTTTTCGGGAAAATACAGGCCCATATCAGGAGCCTGGGCATTGATGGTAGCTTCCTTAAAATTTATAACAGGTGATTTTTTATTGAGTGAATAATATTTCATAAAGTTTTATTATCCGGTGCCGATAGCTATTTTAACTGTCTGATACTTCTACACCTTTTTTGTTAATAGTTGTTACATACACAAAATTTTCAATACCGATTATTTCATACACTTCCTTCATGATTTTGCCAACTTCTTCTGCAGTTACTTTATTTTTACTAAGCATAAAAATAGAAGGCCCCGATCCGGAAATTCCTCCTCCTAAAGCACCGGCCTCTTTACATTTTGTTTTAACCTCTTCAAAACCGGGATCAGAATACTTCGTACCGGCTCGATGATTACATCTTCCAGCGAACGACCAATCAAGTCAACATCGTTGCTCATAAAACCGGCTACCAGGCCGGCAATATTTCCCCACTGCTTTATAGCATCTTTTAAATAAATTTGTTGTCTCAATATTTGCCGCGCATCGGATGTGCGCACCTCAATCTGAGGATGCACCACCGTTATATGCAAATCAGGCGTAGGCACCGGTATAATGTCCAAAGGGTGAATGGAACGGATGAGTGTAACTCCCCCCATAATGCAAGGCGTGATGTTATCTGCATGTTTTACTCCCGAAGCCAACTTCTCACCAATCATTGCCAACTGAACCACTTCATCATTCGAAAAAATATTTCCCAATACATAATTGGCACCCACCGCAGCTCCGGCTGCACTCGCGGCGCTGGAACCCAGTCCGCTACCGGGTTTGATTTGTTTATTAATCGTAACTGAAATACCCTTTTCACTTTTGGCCTTTTCTAGTGCAGCCAGCAACACTACTCCGGCCACATTTTTCTCAGGCCCGGTAGGCAGATTAAAATTATCCATATTTTGAATAATTACACCCGGATTATCTGTCAGCTCAAACTCCATGATATCAAAAGGATCGTTTAGGGCAAGCCCCAAAATATCAAAACCGCATACCAGATTGGCCACCGTACCCGGCGCTTTCACAAAGCAATTCCTTTTTTCTGTTTGACCGGAAAAAGGAATTGCTGATTGGTTTTTTATCTCTAAACTCATTGATTTCAAAAATATAAAATGACTTCTTCAATTTTTCTTAACAATTATTACAACGTAGCCGCCCTCACAATATCGGCAAAAACGCCACTGGCCGTAACATCAGCGCCAGCACCTGCGCCTTTTATCACCAAAGGATTATCGGCATATCGTGCGGTGTAAAATAACACAATATTATCTTTTCCGTAAAGATGATATAAATTATGTGCAGGGCCAACATGCTGCAAACCTACTGAAGCCTTGCCTTCAATGAAAGATGCTACAAATTTCAATTTGCAATTTTCGGCTTGAGCCGCATTCAAAATTTTATGAAAATGATCTTCTTCCTTATCCAGACACTCATAAAACTCAGCAACACTGCCTTTCATGCAACTTTCGGGCATAAAACTATTGTTGGCAATATCCTCCATTTCCATTTCATATCCGGCTTCTCTTGCCAAAATCAAAATCTTTCGCATCACATCTGTTCCTCCCAAATCAAGGCGTGGATCGGGTTCGGTATAGCCTTCGTCCTGAGCTTGTTTTACTACCTCGCAAATTTCCTTGTACCGTCATAATTATTAAACACAAAGTTGAGCGTACCGCTTAAGACGGCTTCTATCTTCTTTACTTCATCTCCGCTCCTTACTAAATCGGTTAGCGTGCCAATTACCGGTAAAGCAGCGCCCACATTGGTTTCAAACAAAAATTTCGAATTGTACTCTCTTGCCAATTCTTTTAAATACTTATAATTTTTATATTCAGATGAAGCAGCTATTTTATTGCAGGCAACAACTGCAATACTTTTTTTCAGAAGTTTCCCATATAAAGCCGCAACATCTTTGTTTGCAGTAACATCCACAAATATTGAGTTACGCAGGTTTCTTGCTATGGCCTCATTAACAAACTTACCTATTGAAGCCTCACTGCCTTTATCTAATGCCTCCTTCCAGTTACTGAGGTCAATACCTTCATTTTTAAAAATCATTTTTCTGCTATTGCTCGGACTGACTACCTGAATATCCAAATTCAGTTGTTTTTTTAATGTAGTGGCTTGCAGATGCAATTGATTTAAAAGCTGGAACCCACATTTCCAGTTCCGGTAATAAACAGATTTACGTGTTTAATGGTTGTCTCAAAGAACTCTTCGTGCAACACATTAATAGCTTTAGATACATCGTGCGTAGCTATAACAGTGCTAATATTCTTTTCAGACGAGCCCCAGGGCAATAGCCCTGATGTTGATACCATTTCGACCTAAAGCGCTAAACATCCTGCCACTCACGCCTGTATGATTTTTCATATTTTCGCCCACGAGTGCAATAATAGAGTGTGCATTTTCAATTTTTAGCGGATCTACTTTTTCAAGAGGATTTCATCTTCAAATACTTTATCCACTGCTCTCTTTGCTTTATCGGTATCATTACTGTCAATAGCCACAAAATTGAATGTTCGGATGAGCTTTGAGTAATCAGAATCACATTTATCTGTTCCGAACTGAGAGCGCCGAACAATCTCCTCGAAAAGCCGGGGATACCCACCATTCCGCCACCTTCAAGACTAAGTAATGAAATATTATTAATACTCGAAATTCCTCTTACTATATTTTCTTCATCTTCAGCAGATTTATCAATTTCGGTTGTAACTTTTGTACCATAATCATCAGGCGCAAAAGTATTTTTAATCCACACCGGTATTCCCTTATTCATCACCGGTTGAATGGTAGGCGGGTAAATCACTTTTGCTCCAAAATGGGAAAGTTCCATTGCCTCTCTGTAAGAAATATGATGAATAACTTTGGCGTTGGAGGTCAAACGCGGATCAGCCGTCATCATCCCGCTCACGTCTGTCCAAATCTCCAAAATGTCGGCATTTAATGCTGTAGTAATAATTGCTGCAGTGTAATCAGAACCACCTCTGCCCAGAGTAGTGGTAATTCCTTTTTTATTGACTGCAATGAATCCCGGAATTATAAATGTATGGGCATCTGCCTCTTTAAAATAACTTCGGATTTTTTTATTCGTTTTCTCAAAATCCACTTCTGCATGAGTAAAATTACTGTTGGTAACAATCAGTTCTTTAGCATCTTTCCAGGTAATTTCAAAGCTCGAATAATTCAAACTCGCCGCAATAATTTGCGAAGAAAGCCATTCACCATAGCTTGCCAGCCTGTCCTTGGTTCGTGGCGTAATTTCACTCAGCAGGAAAATTCCATTACAGATATCTTCAATTTCATTGATTGATTTTTTTACCAAACTCAGCAAATGACTCTGATGCGCCACCGGTATTAATTGTTTTATGGCCTCAAAATGCCTGTGCTCAATGGTTCGGATGTTTTCCTTATACACCTCATCACCGTCAGCCGCTTTCGTTCCGCTTTGTAACAGCATATCTGTTACACCGGACAATGCCGAAACCACAATTATAGTTTTATCCTGCTGTGCAGATTTTTTTATAATCTCATTAACCTTCTTTATATTTTCAGCATTAGCTACTGAAGAACCTCCGAATTTTAAAACACGCATATATAGTTAGATTGTTTAATTGAATTAATTTTTAATAAATAACAGAAAATTTCCTGAAATACTCGGCAAACCGCCCAAAGGATAATATAAGCATAATACAACCCTCAACGGGTTGTGGTAGTAGTTGTGGTAGTAATAGCCACTAAAACAGAGATGTTATTTGAAAATTTGACACTCATTATTCTTATCAGAAGCGCAATATACAAGCAATCCATTAAATTTTCTTCAAAAACAAAGCTTTTTTTTAAAAATTATTTTTACTTTAGTTTATTAAACCGAACAATCACTGTCTGTAATTATATATTTATGTCTCAATTGATTTGGAAACCATAAAGAACGGATATTTGTTGTATTTATTATTGGATTTGAAAGTTATCTGATTTTTTTTTATTAGTATTTTGACGCACCAGGAGTTTTCACATATAGCTAATACCATACCGCATGAACCGGGCATCTATAAATACTTTGATGAAACCGGAAAAATTCTTTATGTGGGTAAAGCCAAAGATTTACGTAAGCGCGTCAGCTCCTATTTCAGTAAAACTTTCACGTCTTATAAAACGCATGAACTGGTACAAAGAATCGCCCGAATTGAGTTTGCCATAGTAATTAGTGAGCAGGATGCCTTCTTTCTGGAAAATTCTTTGATAAAGCAATTTCAGCCCCGCTATAATATCAATTTAAAGGACAGTAAATCCTATCCATATATAGTGATAAAGAACGAACCTTTTCCGAGAGTATTCCTGACCCGCAATCCTTTAAACGATGGTTCGGAATATCTTGGGCCTTTTACCTCGGTATTTAAAGTAAGAGAATTGTTAGAGTTCATACGAAGAACAATTCCGTTGCGTACCTGTTCGCTCAATTTGTCAAAAAAAAATATTGAAAAAGCAAAGCTCAAGGTTTGTTTAGAGTACCATTTGCGTAACTGCCGGGGGCCGTGCGAAGGCCTTCAATCCGAAGAAGATTATAATGAAAATATAAAGCAAGTCAGAGATATTCTGAAGGGCAATCTGAAACCGGTCATCAATCATTTTAAAGAAGAAATGATGGCATTGGCAAAAGAGCTGAAGTTTGAAAAAGCAGAAGTGGTCAGAAAAAAAATCGAATACTTAGAAGAATATTATCAATCCAAATCAGTAGTGGCAGGTTTCAAAGGTGGAGATAAAGATGTATTCTCCATTCAAAAAGAAAAACGTATTGCCTATGTCAACTATCTGATGGTTCGCAATGGCACTATTGTGCAAACACAGACAAATCGCTTAGATGCCAAACTTGATGAAACAATCGAAGAAATGCTGATTTATGCTACCCAATATTTACGATTGACATTCAATAGTGATGCAACAGATATTATTGCGCCTTTTGCAATAGAATATCCTGAAGAGAAAGTAAAAATAATTGTACCCAAGAGCGGTGATAACAAGAAGCTACTGGAACTTTCTGAAAAGAACGCAAATCACTTTATTGAAGAAATTAAAAATAAAGAACGGCTCAAAGTCAGCAGGAATGTGGATCATGTAAAAATATTGGAAGAACTGCAAATAGATTTACAATTACAGGAATTACCTGTTCACATCGAGTGTTTTGATAATTCCAATTTTCAGGGAAGCTATCCGGTATCGGCAATGGTTTGCTTCAAAAACGGAGTACCGAGCAAAAAAGACTATCGACATTTTAACGTAAAGACGGTAGAAGGCATTAATGATTTTGCCAGCATGAAAGAAGCTGTTTATCGCCGATACAAAAGATTAATAGAAGAAAATCAATCATTTCCACAGTTAGTGATAATTGATGGAGGCAAAGGCCAGTTAAGCGCTGCAATGGAAGCCATTGAAGAACTGAATCTTACAGGCAGCCTAACGCTTATCGGGCTTGCAAAAAATGTAGAAGAAATATTTTTTACAGGCGATAAGGAATCTCTGAAGTTGCCCTATAACAGCAGTAGCCTGAAACATCTACGATTTGTCCGAGATCAGGTACACCGTTTTGGAATCACGTTCCACAGGCAAAAGAGAAGTAAAGGCACCTTTAAGAATGAATTAGAGCAAATTAAAGGAATAGGGAAAGCCACAGCCAATCAGCTATTAATGGAGTTCCGCTCAGTTAAAAACATCCGTGAAAAAAGTTTTGAAGAAATTGCTTTAGTAGCGGGAAAAGCAAAAGCGAAAATTATAATAAACCACTTTGAAGCCAAAGAACTTTCTTCAAACTCATACCTGTAGGTTATTGATTAATTTTTCTACAGAATAAACCGGTTGCTGACATGCATAATTTTTACACAAGTAAATAGTCAATGGTTGAAGAATCTGTTTATTTTTTAGCAAAGGATATTTGTCTTCCTGTTTATCCGAAGCCATAAAAATTGAGTGTGGTAAATATTGAGCCAATATTTCCTTCCGGGCATTTTGATAATCGCCCATCAGCACAATTTCGTCCAACCCTTTCATCATTTCAAAAGCATTACAAAGCCAGGCGCCAAAGCTGGCAGGATATTTTACCATCATATTATTCATCCCTGAAAACATTCTTTCAGCTCTTTGGACCCATTCCCGTTTATCCAAAAAAGTCCCCAATTCATAAAGGTTTTGAGCCATTACCGCATTTCCGGATGGTGTGGCATTGTCATAAATTTCTCTCCTCCTCACAATTACGTCCCGGTTGTATGAAGAAGTGTAATAAAAAAACATTTCGTCTTCACTAAAATCCTCAATGACCTTATTACAAAGAGATTCGGCAATATCCAGCCAACGGTTATCCCCGCTCACTTTCTGAAGTTGCAACAACGCTTGAATCAAAAATGCATAATCATCCAAAAAGGCGGTGTATTTGGAATGATTATTTTTCCAGACATGATTGTAAGAACCATCCTGATTTTTAAATGCCTCAATCAGGAATTGCATATTTTGTATAGCTCTTTGCAAATACTTTTCCTCACCGGTAGCTGCGTATGCTTTGCTATAAGCGATATTCATCAACACATTCCATCCCAAAATGACTTTATCATCCAATGCCGGGCGAATCCTCTTAGAGCGTTTCGTCGTTAATTTTTTTATCCCTCTATTTAAAATTGCTTCCACTTCGTCAACCGGCTTTTTTAACCGATTCGAAAATTCTTCAAGAGGTTCCAATATCCTGAGAATATTTTTTCCTTCCCAATTTCCTTCAGGCGTAATATCGTAATATGCAGTAAAGATTTCCGCATCATCTCCCAATACATCTATTACCTCATCATAACCCCAAACATAGAATCTTCCTTCTTCTCCTTCGCTATCTGCATCCAGAGCCGAATAAAACCCGCCCTGTGGATGGCGCATTTCTCTTTCAACAAAATCTAAAGTAAAGTCAATAACCTTTTTGTATTTTTTATTCTTTATGATTTGAAAAGCTTCAGTTAAAACCGAAACCAACAATGCATTATCGTAAAGCATTTTTTCGAAATGAGGCACCAGCCATTCTCTATCAGTTGAGTATCTGGCAAACCCGCCTCCCACCTGATCATAAATACCGCCTTCTATCATTTTATCTAAGCTTAACAATGCTTGCTGCAACGCTGCTTCGGCATGACTGTCAACCCTTTTCTTTTCTGAAAAATAATAACGCAGTAAATATTGAATTGCAAAAGTTTGAGGAAATTTAGGAGCGCTGCCAAAACCACCGCATTGTTTATCGGCTGATTTCAAAAGGATATTACATGCCATGTCTGCTTGATCTTCGTTGAGAAAATTATTCGCTCCCTCAGTCTCTATACCGAAAGAATTGAACAGATGCAAATGGCCGGTTAATTTTTCAGCCTGTTCCTCAATATCCTTTCTTTTATTTTTAACCGCATTTGAAACGGCCAGAAGAACATCCATCCATGAAGGCCGGTTGCCTATAGGCTCCGGAGGAAAATAAGTACCGCCGTAGAATGGTTTTCTATCAGTCGTCAAAAAAACATTCAATGGCCACCCACCGCTACCGGTCATTGCCTGTACGGCATCCATATAAATGTGATCGAGATCGGGCCTTTCCTCCCGATCTATTTTTATATTGATAAAATGGTCATTCATAAAGCCGGCCGTCTCTACATCTTCAAAACTCTCCCTTTCCATCACATGGCACCAGTGGCAGGCTGCATAGCCTATGCTCACAAGGATTGGCTTGTCTTCATCCTTTGCCTTTTTCAACGCTTCATCACACCAGGGATACCAATCCACAGGATTATGTGCGTGTTGCAAAAGATAAGGACTTGTTTCGTGCATTAAATGATTGGACAATTTCTGAATTTATTTTTTGAATTTTTAGGGTGCCTTATCAAATGCAACAATAGTTGCTACGACCTGATTAGTCGATGCATTTACTTTGAAATTGATTTTACCATCACCCGTTGCGCTATAAGTGGCAGTGGAAACAAGGATACTTTTTTAAAGCGTCATTTACCTTCCCTGAATAGGTGGTCTGTGCGCTAGTGCTGATAGCGTTATTCAACTGATTATAATTCAATTCTTTTTTACTGGTTACTACAGCTATATAATCTTTGTTGCCGATATTGTCAGCTTCTAAAGATTCAGACTTAGGAAAAACCCGAAACCCTGTAATTCCACAATAAGGGGAATGCTTTGAAACTGTTTGCCCCGGCTTTAAATAAGGAAATAAAATATAACTGGTACCGTCTGTTTCCTGCCCAAACATATATACATAACATTCAGTAGCGTTTTTTACTTCCATTTTAAATCTTGCTCCTACCTTGATGGGTGTAACAGTTTGAAATGTGTTATTCCCAGTTGATTTCAGCTTAATATATTGTTTTGTAGCATTGTTGATTAACCCAACACTACATTCCAAAGGTAAATTGGCTACCGCCGCAGATTTAGGAAGCGGATCAATACCATAAGCCTCACGAACAAAATTTTTAAAATCGCCGTATCTTACCCAGGCAATACCATCTTTACCCCATTGAGGAGTCCAACTGTTCATTATCTGAAAAGCGCCTCCAAATTTCCTGTCATCATATCCGATGACACACATGGCATGACCTCCCAGGCCAACCTGTGCCTTATCTAATCCTTGTGGTTGCCATAATTCTCGTCCCATCATATCTGTCATAAAACTTTGGCCAACTAACATTCCAATTACAACTGGAGCATCTTTTGCTAAATGCTCTTTTACTGCTCTTACGCTTATCTGGTTCAGGTTATCACCCTCAGTCAGGCGGGTAAAGCCATGAATAGTGTTTTGCCTTCCGGTTGCCAGATCTGCCCCTGATGGGCTTCGGCTGCAATCCTGATCATTATAAGGGTATTGGCTCAAAGGCACTCCGCCATTACGTTTGATAGCTTCCATAGCACGCTGTATATAAGACCCCTGACAGTCCTGGCTCAACCTGATTTGATTATACAGATATGAGGGACTGAATGCAATAAAATTGGGGTCCTTTCCCGTAGCGGCAGCAGTCAGAATTGTTTGGGCTGCATAGGCGCTGCTCCATGCCACACAACTTCCCTGCTGACCCTGATCGCCGCGACGAGGAGCAAACCGTAGCAAAGAAACTGCTTCAGGTAAAGGATTTTTTGCATTGTTATCTTCCAACCCTTCATAAATGGATGCTTTATCAAATTCTTTGGCGCTGTACCCATATCCGCTTTTTGAAAACAATTGTTGCACTCCACTATTATCGTCACCCAACAAGCCACCCAAATTACAACCACCTTTCCCTCCCAGAAAATAAATAGCAAGGCCAATGACTATCAGCCAAATGATGCCCTTACCTCTAAACAAGCCGAGCAACAACGGCAGCAGACTCAATAAACCTCCGCCGCCTCCACCCCCTGGAAAATTCGATCGTCCTCCACCACTGTCATCATTATAGTCATAATTATCCTGCCCTTGCGGATCATCTGTCATTCTTATTGGCATAGTAGTATATTTTGATAAAAGTAGAAATAAAAACAATTCATTTATTCTTTTCAGTAGTGGTTTTTATCGAATAGACGAAATTAATTTAAACGGCTTCATACGGGATAGAACCGAAAAAATAAGAAGCGGCAAATCCTAAATGAAAATCAATGAAATGAGTCATAGGAATATTTCATACCCAAAAGAATGATTATTTGGCAAAGCGAAGTTCACTGGAAGCAATTACTTCTGAATATTAAAAAAATAAGAAAACAGAAGAAATTTATCAATAAAAAAATCTCTCTACCTATTTCTAAGCAAAGAGATTTATAATATTTTTCTGACTCAGAGATTAAAACCAACTTCCCACAAACGCTTCATTACTATTAGCGTCATTTGCGAGTTTTTTTCTTCTTTTCTCCACTCTTTTTTTCTGTTTGATCATGCTGTATATCATCATTGGAATAAAAAGGAAAATCATTGGCGGAATACCCATAAACGATACCCACTTACCACCAAAAGTCTTACGCATTGGGCGCTTGAGCCTCTCGGCAATTACGTACATAGTGGGCACCATTACCAAGGTCAGGAAAAATGCCACTGTAAGGCCAAAAATGATTGTCCAGGACAATGGCCCCCAGAAAGCCACACTATCTCCACCAAAAAAAATGTGTGGATTGAATTCGGAGAACATGTTGTAAAAGTTGATATTAAATCCGATTGCCAATGGTATAAGCGCCAGAATAGCGGCAACCGCCGTAAGCATCACCGGAATAATTCTGATTTTTCCAGCTTGTATAACTGCCTCACGGGTTTTAAACCTCGTTCCCTAAGTTCATCCGCAAACTCAATTACAAGAATACCATTTTTAATTACAATTCCGGCAAGGCCTAACACCCCCACTCCCACCATTACCGAAGAAACCGTCATTCCTGTAATAGCAAAACCTAACATCACACCTATAATACTAAAGACAATTTCTGTAAGAATAATTACAGATTTACTCATAGAATTAAACTGCCATGCCAGCACTAACAAAATCAGTAAAACCGACCAAATAAATGCAAATTGAAGGAAATTCATGGTTTCCATTTGCTGCTTTCCTTCCCCTGTTTGAGTTATAGTTACATTATTTGAAACACCTCTAAACTGATTGATTACTTTTTTCAACTGGGCATTTATTCCGGTAGAAGTATATCCTGACAACAAGGTACTGTACAGGGTTATTGTACGTTTTTGATTTTTTCTTTTTACACTTCCCAGCGTATTTGTATAATCAATATTTACAAGAGAACTAATAGGCACACTTTTGAATTTACCTGAGGCCATATCTCTAAAACTCACGTTCATATTTAAGATATCTGTTAGATTGTTTCTTTGTAGTTCACCTGTTCTTACCTGTATTTTGTATTCATCATCACCATCCTTTATTTTACTGGCTTCATTACCAAACAGCGCCGTTCTTATTTGAGAACCAATCTGAGCAGATGAAACTCCTTCGATTAAAGCCCGCTCTCTGTTGACGGTGAGCGTAATTTCAGGATTATTGAGGTCAATATCCATTTTCAGTTCTTCAATACCTGGAACCTGCGCACTGTCAAGAAAGTTTTTAAGGCCAGTGGCTGATTTTATTATTTCATCAAAATCCTCTCCGCTCACTTCAATATTAACAGGCGGATCAGTGGGCGGACCACCCTTCTGTTTATCAACGGTAATTTCAGCCCCCGGAATACCTTTGATGCTTGCTCTTAAAGAGTCAAGGTAAGGTTTTGTGCTATGTCCATGTCTTTTTTCAAATTCAACAAAAGAAATCTGAATTCTGCCCAATTCGCTTCTTGCACCCATGCTTCCACTGTTAGGCTCAGCAGCGCCTACAGCTACGTTTGAAATTATACTTTCTACTATCGGATTGGTTTTATTAGCGGAAGGGTCAATACCTAAAACATGATTCACCTTGGTTTCCAACAGTCGGGTAATCGAATCGGTATATTTAACATCGGTACCTGCCGGCATTTTAAGATATACATAAATAAATGTCGGGTCTGAATCGGGAAAGAATATAATTTTTGTTCTGCCCGCTACTGTTGAAATTGAAAATACAAAATTGAAAATATAAGCAGGCCCACAGCGCTTAACAATAACCAAACAGGTCGCCATCCTTTCAAAACCCATCTCAGCAATTGCTCATAATGGCCCATAATCCAGGGCAAGGCATGGTTTTGAAAATAACGCACCCGACCTTCAAAGAAATAGGCATTTAAAACACCCAGTAATGCCATGAAAAAAGATAGGTTTCCAAAAAAGAAAAATATAGACCCATTAGGTCTGGCAAGTAAACCAATCAAGTCAAACAAAATTCCCAAAGTAACCATTACCCTAAAGAACGGGCGCTTAAATACCTGTGCCTTTTCTCCTTTGAAATTATAGTCATCATCTTTATGATTCGTGAAATCTACTGCAAACACCGGATTCATTAAAAAATGCCACCAATAAAGATGCTGTAAGGGTAAATATCAGCATTAAAGGCAGATAGATCATAAACTTGCCAAAGATGCCGGGCCAAAAAAGTAACGGAAAGAAAGGAGCTAATGTAGTAAGCGTGCCCGCCAATACCGGCACAAAAACTTCTCCTGCCGCCATTCTTGCAGCCGTTTCGGAAGGAATTCGCCCTTTTGCATCCACAAATATCCGGTGGGTATTTTCTATAACCACAATGGCATCATCCACGATAATACCCAACCCAAAGAGCAATGCAAAGAGCACCATAAAATTGAGTGTAATATTGCCACCAACAATTACCTCACCTAATGGTAAAAAAATGAAAGCTACAAACATACTCAAGGGCACACTCAATGCTACAAAGAAAGCATTGGTAATACCCATAAAGAACATTAGAATAACTAATACCAACATGAATCCAATAATAATAGAATTAATGAGGTCGTTAAAAGAAGTTCGGGTAGAGATACTTTGATCGCCTGTTATGGTAACTTTAAGATCCTTTGGAAATTCATTGGTCTGCATTTCCTTTGAAATTTCTTTTACGAGATCCGATGTTTCAATTAGATTTTCACCACTTCGTTTAATGATATTTAGTGTAATTACGTTCTTTCCATCCAAACGCGCATAACTTGAAGTCTCCTTTATGGTATCTTTTACTAAAGCAATATCTTTAAGATAAACCGGGTTGCCGGTACTGTTGCGTATAATCACATTCTCAATATCGTAAGCGGTTTTAAACTGACCTTTCAACTGTAGATTTCTTCGCATGTTACCTACTTCCAGCAATCCGCCGGATATATCCATATTTTCAAATTTTATAGCATTTGAAATATCGTTGAAGGTAACATTGGCTGCCTGCATTCTGGCATTGTCAACATTCACCTGAAACTCCCCTTTCCGGCGCTCCTACCAAATCTACACGCATTATCTGAGTAATTTCTTCGAGCCTGTCTTTCATTTTATCGGCAAATATCTTTAACCTCATAGGATCATAATCGCCGCTGATATTTACGTACATAATTGGAATTTCCGAAAGGCTGAATTCCATTGCAGTAGGTTGTTGAGTAAGATCTGTTGGCAAATCCATTTTTGCTTTGTCAATTGCGTCTTTCACTTTTTGCAGCGCCTCATCTATCTTCTCTTTGGTGTCAAACTGAATAACAATAACCGAATAATCCTGAAATGAAGTACTGGTGAGTTTATCAATCTTCACTCCACTCATTCCTTTAATTTGTTTTTCAATAGGTTGGGTAACCAGATTCTCCATATCCTTTGGCGAATTACCTACATACACAGTTTGAATGAACACTGTTGGCAGCACCACATCAGGAAAACTCTCCTTAGGAGTAGTAATAAACTTTATTGCTCCCATAATGGAAACAAGGAGGATTAAAAGATAAACAGTTGTCCTGTTGCGAACTGCCCACGATGTAAGCGAAAACTCCTTAAATTTTTCAGAAAAATTTTCTAATACACTCATATAATATTTTTAATCTGGTTCAAATAGTTTAAAAGCTCTACAATGAATTATCCTTTAACCTTCAGATTTTGCAATTACCTGCCCATCATAAAGGTTTTCAAACCCTTGTGTAATAAGTTGATCGCCCTTGTCAATTCCGGCTTTTACTTCAAGTCTGTCTTCGTACAACTGGCCTACATTTACTCTCTTTTTCGTGCTACCAATTTGTTATTTTCGGCTACTGCTACCATCACGTATTTACCTTGTTGGTCATTTTGCAGAGTATTTACAGGGATGGTAATTGCATCCGGTCTGGAGTAATCCTGTATCTGAACTTTTGCAATCTGATTGGCCCTTAACGAAGGATCGGTTGGCACATTAGCTTCAATATAAAAAGTTCTGGAAGAAGGATCAATCAGTTTACTCACTACCGAAACGGTTGTGTTAATTTTTCCATTATTTCCTTCTGGCAAAGTAATCACCAGAGGTGTGCCCACCGTTACTTTATCTAAATAAGTTTCAGGTACATTTACAAGCAGTTTTAAAACAGATGTATTCACAATTGAAATTTGGGGACCGGTAGCAGATATCCCCGTAAAGGTTTCTCCAACTCGCACATTTACCTGGTCAATTGTGCCACTTATATCGGCTATAATGATTGAAAAATTTTGTTGCTCTTTCGCCATTCTCACCTGTGCCTCTATAGCACGAACTTGACTGGAGAGCGCTTCCACATCCGCCTTGGCCTTTATTACCTGCATTTCGGTTCCGATATTATTATCCCACAAATTTTGCTGACGCTGTAATGCAGTTTTCGCAAGATTCAACTGGGTTTTTAATACATCAGATTGCTGTATCACTGCAGCTACCTGCTGTCTGGCCACTGCATCATCAAGTTTTGCAAGAGTTTGTCCTTTTCTTACGACATCGCCCTTTTTTACATACAATGCCTTCACTACACCTGCCATTCCCCTTGGGGCTACGTAGGCAACGTTTTTGGCATCAATTTTTCCTTGCAAGTCAATATAATGACTAAAAGACGCTCCTGCAATGGGTTCAGTTCTTACTAATTTGGCTTTAATACTTGAAGGATCTAACCCGGCCATTTCTTCTTCCAGTTTTTCAATTTGTTCTCCTAATTTTTTTTGCTGACTTTTCAGTTTTTCCAACTGAACTTTTTTATCGCCCAATTTTCCTTTTTCTTTTCCTCCCCCGCAGGAAACCAAGGATAAAACCAAAATGAAGGCCATAATTGATTTAAAAATGTATTGCATGGTATGTTATAAATTTTAATGGATATATAGTTTCCTCTTTAAAGTTTGCCGGTAGCTTTCATGAAATCTACTTTCGCTATCACCGCATTGTAAAGAGCATTGTAATAATTTGTTTGTGCAGCTTCCATGTCTGCTCTTGCAAGATTAATTTCTGTCTGGCTTCCTGTTCCTATTTCATATTTTTTCTTTGTCTGATTGTAAACATTTTGAGCCAGGCTCATATTATTCTTTTGATAATCGAGATTGGTAATCGCTGACTTAAAATTGTTAACAGCCGTTTGAATTTCTCTGTCAATATTCAGCTTCATTGCTTCAATATTGTTATGTGTTTCTTCTAATCTTATTTTTGCCTGAATGATTCTTGCATTGGCTGCAAAACCAGTAAATAATGGCACTCTGAGATTAAGAGTGAAAGCGCTCACCGGAGACCAATAGGCATGCCCGCTATATAAATCAAGCTTATTGCTTTGTGTCATTTCATTGTAATAGCCGGTCAGGCTGAGCTGTGGCATTTTACTATACTTGTATCGCTGAATATCATATTCATTGAGTTTTACACCCAGCTTGGCAAATTGATAATCTTTTCGCTGATTGTAATCAAAATTGGAAGCTTCCAGAATTCCCTCTCTAATCATGTCATCAGATAAGTTATCCGTCAAAACCAATGAGTCGGTCAATGGCATGCCCATCAATACTTTCAGCCCTAAATAACCATTATCAATCTGGTTAATAACCGTTGTTCTTGTAGAATTCAGGTTAGCAAGTTGAACTTCTTGTTTATCCATATCCAGTTTTTCGGCAAATCCATTTTCATACATGATTTTGGTATCATGGTTCAGTTTTTTAATCAAGGTAATATTGGTGTCAAGCAAAGTTATTTGCGTATTGCTTACTACCAATTGATAATAGATTTTTGCCACATTGGTTCTAATTTGCTCTTCGGTTACTTCTACATTTTTGTTTTTAAAATCTATCAGGGTTTGCCTGGCTTGCAAACCGGTAAAAACCTGCCCGTCAAACAATAATTGGTTCAAGGCAAAACCTGCGGAGGATGACCAGTTTACCCCAAACTTCAGACGGGCATATTCACCCGGCTTTCCTCCAAAAAACTCAGATGGAACAAGACTAGTTGGCAGCGACGCATTGTAAGTTAGCTGACTGCTTCCCGACAATTGAGGATAGGCAGTGCCGGTAACTTCGCGATTTACCTGCTGTTGAGTTTCACATCCAGTAATGCATTTTTACCTGTACATTGTTTTTTTGCGCATAAATCAAAGCTTCCTTTAAGGAAAAATGATGTACCTGCTGAGAAAAGGTAGTTGTAGCCAATAGTAAAAATAATAGCCCGAATGCTATTTTATATTTTTCATTTGATAGTTTATTTAAACGTTGGTTTTTGTAATTATTTAAAATACTGTATCCTTTTTCGAAACTATTCCATACAAAAAATGAAGGAATATTTCTTTTTGAATTTGTGAAATGGATATTTCAAACTGGGTATAATACTCAGGGTCAAATGGAATCCATACATTTTCTTACCCTCATTCTTGAAAGCACCTCTATGTCAATTTCATTTCTATAAATACCTTCATCAATTCCCGCTCCATATTTGCCTTTACCATTTCATAAATAAATTCATTTTTATATTTAGCAAAAAGCAAATACACTTTGGGATGATATTTTTGCAGGTCAAATATCAAAGAGGGATTTATTCTGCTGAGTACTCTGTCAAAAGCATCTACTCCCTTTAATGCCTCCTCAATAGCATTTTCACTAATTTCCTTTTCATAAATTATACAATCGCGACTATTTTTAATAACATTATTGATAGCCTCCTCTACTATAGCGTTTTTGTCTTTAAAGTGAATATAAATAGTCTTTTTGCTCATACCTAAAGCGGCAGCTATTTCATCCATACTCACACTGCGTTTGCCAAATTGTATAAATAATTCATGTGCTTTTTGCCAGATTCTTGATTTAATATCTTCAAATTCAGTCATTAGGGGCGCAAAACTAAGGAAACTAATTGAGTTGCAAAAGTTTCCATACATAAAAAATCTTAAAAAAATTATAAATAAACAGTATGAGGGAGCTATAAGAAAAGTGGCTAACCGCTTAGCTTTTCGGCGGAAACTTCTTCTCTGGTTTTCAGATCAATTACTTTGGAAGTATGATTGAAATTTCTTTTTTGACTCATAACGTATTGACGATGAATAACCATTTTGCGTTTGGGCAGGCTAAAATATAAAATACCCATTGTGATGAGTGTAAATGCAAATAACCCTATCAACACAAAAGAATTACCCATGAATCTGAAAATATATGCAAAACTTAGTAAGGTGATATTGGCCAATATACAAATAAAAGCAACTGACGAATGACTAAGCCCCCTGTCAATCAGCAAATGGTGGACATGATTGCGGTCTGGAGAAAATGGAGAACGCCCTTTTAACATTCTTATTGCAAAAACACGAAGCGTATCAACAAGTGGCACAATTAATACAGCAATACCGATTCCAACCGCAGACTGCATTGGCACAACAGCGGCTGGGGAACTGGCTACAGTTATAAACTTCAGAACCAATATAGACATTACCATCCCTATCAGCAATGAACCCGAATCGCCCATAAAAATCTTTGCCGGCTGAAAATTGAATATCAAAAATGCAATTAGGCTGCCTGCCAATCCTAATGCAAACGCAGCATAGGCATGAAGCCCGGCATAATAAAAATAAGTAGCAAACAATAAAGAAGCCAATAAACTAAGACTTCCGGCAAGCCCATCAATACCATCTATTAGATTATAGGCGTTGATTATCAATATAATAGTAAAATAAGTTAAGGGAATCCCATAGGCAGGCGAAAGTTGAGAAATACCTCCAATCCCATACATGCTTTCAATTTGAATACCGCCCAAATGAATAATAATTGCCGCAGCAACTATTTGGGTTATAAATTTCTTAGTTGCAGATAAGGCTATAATATCATCTTTTAAACCCGTGAAGAATATAATAAGCGCTGAGGCATAAAAGTATTGAAATTCAGCATTTTGCAAAAGACTTATGCTCAAAAGAGAAGAAAAAATAACCCCCAAGAAAATGCCTATTCCACCTAATGAAGCTATAGCGCGGGTATGCACTTTTCTTTCATCAGGAACGTCATACAATTTCTTTTTTTCTGCTATAAGAATTATAACAGGAATTGCGAGAAATGCAACTATAAAAGAAATTATAGCTGTTATACCGATTTCCAACATTCAATAAGGTTTACAGTGCAAATATAGGTATAAGTTATAAAAATCCGGAATTCATCTCCCAAATTTCTAAAAAACTGAAAGATACAGCCTTATTTTACTCCTAAATGCCTTTTTTAAGTTGTTGATTTATAATATTTAAAAAAAAAAATTTGATATTGGCATAAAATACCTATACTTGCCGCAAAATGTATCTTATAATATTGACAAATGAGTAAGCAGAAATATACATTAGAATACCCTGTTCGTTGCTCTCCAACAATTCTGTTCGAATTCCTCGCTACATCCAACGGATTAAGCGAATGGTTTGCAGACAGTGTGGACGAACATGAAAATATTTTCTATTTTAGCTGGAATGGTTCGCAGGAAGAAGCCGAAGTATTGGACAAAGAACCTGATAAATTTATCAGATTTCATTGGGTAGGAGCTCCCAAGAACGAGTATTTTGAGTTCAGAATTGATAAATCTGAAATAACAAACCAGACAATTCTTGTAATTACAGATTTTTCAGAAAAAAAAGATATAAAAGATCAAACACAGCTTTGGGACTATCATGTAAAAGACCTCTTTCACAGATTAGGTAATTAAATTTACATACGTCTAAATATTATTTGACCTCATAGCGCTAAATCTTAGCCTGTGAGGTTTTTTATTTCTCAAATCTTTAATACTTTAATTTTGTTTGTTAAACTCAGTATTGCGTTATTTGCAGATTATTCAAAAAATTTGGCCAAATAACATATTAAATATTAATAGAATAAACCCATTACCAACAATTGAAGAAATTAGATAAACTAATTATAAAATCATTTATAGGGCCATTTGTGGTTATTTTCTTCATTACAGTTTTTGTATTGATAATGCAGTTTTTTTGGTTATGGATTGATGATTTTGTGGGCAAAGGAGTGGACACAACCACCATTTTCAAATTTTTATTGTATTTGAGCGCTACACTTATCCCATTAGCATTGCCATTGTCTGTTTTATTGTCCTCTTTAATGACATTTGGAAACCTGGGCGAAACTTTTGAACTCGTAGCCATTAAATCATCGGGTATTTCATTGCTCCGGTTTATGAGGCCGTTGTTTTTTGTGGCAGTTATCATCAGTATCGGCGCTTTTTGTTTTCAAATTATGTCATACCGGTTGCGTATTTGAAACAGCGAACCTTATTGGCCGATGTTGTATTGGCAAAGCCGGCCTTTGCAATAAAAGAAGGCGTCTTTTATGATAAAATTGACGGATTTGCAATAAAAATAGGTAAAAAAGAAAGCGATAGTATTATTCATGATGTGATTGTTTTTGAGCAAAATAATCTACTGCAGGACAGATTCATTGTGGCCAAAAGTGGAATTATGAAACCCTCTGCTGACAGGCGTTTTCTGGATTTTTATCTAAAAAACGGATGGCGATACGAAGAACGGGGCTACCCTTCTGATTCATTGAATACCGATTATGTGCGACTCGGCTTCAAAGAATATAAAAAGCAGTTTGATATCAGTGTATTCGATTTTAAAACAACGGCAGATAGCAACAACCAGGACAATCGGGATGTGCTAAACATGAGACAATTGGATAAGGTAATTGACTCAATGAGCAAATTCACGATTGCAGACAGAGAACGATTCAACAGAGGTATTTGGAATAGTTTGGGATTATTGGTTTATAAGGACAGTGCCACGAAAGCCAAAATTCCGGATTCGATACTAAATTACAGAAAAAACACTGCTGATTATCTGGGTATAAAGAAATTTGACCGAAAAATTGCTGTACCTACAGCCGATAGTATTCAATTTGCATTAAAAAGCTGGGAAAAAACCAGAAAGAAGGACTCGATCGAAGCCAGAATAAAATTTACTAAAGACAGTCTTGAAACAGTAAAAAGAATTAAAGACAGTCTTGAAAACCGTAAAGCATTTTTGGCTGACAGTTTAACGACAGATTCAATTCAAAAAACTATTCATCCCAGATCAGGGGGCGCTACCCCACCAACGCCTGAACAAAAAACGCCACCGATACAGGTAAAAAAACCTGAGCCCAAAAAGGAAGAAAAAAAGGTTGTAAAAGCAATTGTAAAAAAAGTTGATATTTTACCCAGAAAAACTGATAAAAATTTTGAAGCCATCCTGCCGGACAGTGCAAGAAGCGACATATATCAAAGAGCTTTGTCTGTCATCAACTCGATGAAGAGCAATATTGAAATGAGTTCTTCATCAATATATGAACAGGAAAAAGACATCAGGCGCTATAAAATAGAATGGCACCGAAAAATATCACTGGCTATTGCGTGTATTGTTTTGTTTATGATTGGTGCTCCGTTGGGTTCCATAATCCGAAAAGGAGGACTAGGTACGCCACTTATTTTTGCCATTGTATTCTTTATGGTTTTCTACTTTGTGTCCACGCGAGGCGAAAAATTAGCAAAAGAAGACGAAATGTCGCCTTTCAACGGTATGTGGCTGGCAACCTATTTATTGGTTCCAATTGGTGTATTTTTGACCTACAAGGCAATGCATGATTCCAATTTGTTTAGCAAAGAGTTTTATACAAGATTAAAACGAACCATCAGAAAAAAGCTGGGCATCAAAAAGAATACCGAAAACAAATAAGTTTGTTAATTCAATATAATGCAAGCAGTTGAATCAAAACAAAACCTTCAAATTCAAAAATGGGTAGCTTCGGTTTCAGTAATTTTACTGATAATAAAGTTTATTGCATTTTATTTCACATCCTCGGTTTCAATTTTAACGGATGCACTTGAAAGTATTGTAAACGTTGTGGCCGGTTTTATCGGGTTGTATAGCTTATATATTTCTTCACTGCCACGCGATATCAACCACCCTTACGGACATGGCAAAGCCGAATTTTTATCTGCCGCCATAGAAGGAACCCTGATTGGCATTGCGGGTATTGTTATCTTATACAAAGCTATTTACAAACTGGTTTATCCGGGGCCAATTGAAAAGGTGGACTTGGGAATCATCCTGATTTCCATCACTGCCGTAATAAACTACGGATTAGGCGCTTATTGCATCATCAGAGGAAAAAAAAACCATTCGTTAGCGCTGGAAACAAGCGGCAAACACCTGCAGACTGACACTTACTCTACCCTGGGGGTCATTGTAGGATTAATACTCCTCTACTTCACTCATTTTCAATGGATTGATGCAGTGGTGGCCATCATTCTGGCTTGTTTTATCATTTATATCTCTTACACCATCATCCGCAAATCGGTAGCAGGCATTATGGACGAAGCAGATACCCAGTTGCTGCAGTCTATGATTGAAAAAGTAAATGCCAACCGACGTGAAAATTGGATAGACATTCATAACCTGCGGGTTATAAAGTATGGGAGTGTGCTGCATGTGGACTGCCATCTCACGGTGCCCTGGTACCTCACCGTAAATGAAGCACATGATGAAATTGAAAACCTTACCCGTCTGATCAAAGATAAATTTGGCGAAAGCTTAGAACTGTTTGTGCACATAGACGGGTGCGCCTATTTTCAATGTCCGATATGTACCAAAACCAATTGCCAATACCGCAAAAGCCCATCTGAAACAAGAATTGAATGGACTCTCGAAAATGTGATACAAAACGAAAAACATAATAGTCCGAAAGGACAAAATGGTCAAAGTAATTAGAAAGTTATTCCATTGATGATTTTGATAGAATGTTTTTCTGGAATGGGAGTGTGTTTCGAATATTTGGTAGTCAGCAATGACAGTTTACCTCTCCGAAACAACATCAACAGACAGACGGAAAAACAAAAATTTCCAATGCTTCGCAAAATTAAAAGAGGTGCAACCAACCGCACAAAGCCAACGCGCTGTATCACATTTAATTTTGTCCAACCGTACCTGAGCCCACCCACCATCCGACTTCTACCTTAATGTTGATAAAAATTTTAGCAAATAGCTAAATAGACCGAATTACTTTTGTATATTCGCCAATATTTGTCAAGTCAAAACAAAGCGAATTGAAACCGCTTGCGGTTCACGAACACAAAAAAGAAATAAAAATGGAAGTAATTAAAACAATAGGAATAATATTGCGTGAACTACGGGAAGAAAAAGGGCTTTTGCTTAGAGAAGTTGGAGCGGAACTTTCACTCGACCCGACTATTTTAAGCAAAATTGAACGTGATGAACGTATGCCGACAAGAGAACAAGTAAAAGCACTTTCCAACTTTTACAAAAAGCAGAAAAATGAGGTAATCATTGCTTGGCTGTCCGACAAATTGGCTTACGAAGTACAAGATGAAGATTTAGCATTACAAGCAATGAAAGTGGCAGAAGAGAAAGTGAAGTATAACGTAAAAAACAAAAAATCATGAAGGGAATACAAGGTACGTCAAATAAAACATATCGTCAGTTAATGGGAAATGATTTGCGTTATGAAATTCCAAAATTTCAACGTGATTATACTTGGGAGGCTGAACAATGGGATGACTTGTGGATGGACATAAAACTTCTCCTTTCGAATGAGGAAGATGGACACTATATGGGGTATCTGGTGCTTCAAACAGCTAACAATAAAGAATTTATCATCATAGATGGGCAACATCGTTTGACTACTATGAGTTTAATGATTTTAGCCGTATTAAAATCATTAGATAATTTGGCAATTGCCGGAATTGATAGTGAAAATAATGTAAAAAGAAAGGAAAGCCTATTGAATAGTTATATTGGCTATGTAGATCCTGTTACTTTGATATCCAATAATAAACTTAAATTAAATAGAAATAGTGATGATTACTATAAACAACATTTAGTATTATTAAAAGATTTGCCTTTAAGAAATACGAATACTTCTGAAAAACACATGAGAGAGTGCTTCAATTGGTATTATGAAAGAATTAAAAAAGAATTTAAGTCTGGAGAAGCGTTAGCAGGATTTATAGACAATTTAGTAGATAGACTATTTTTTACAGTTATAGAGGTTACAGACCAATTAAATGCGTTTAAAGTATTTGAAACCTTAAATGCAAGAGGTGTTCAGCTTTCATCGGCAGACTTACTTAAAAATTATTTATTTTCTGTTGTAGATGAAACAAAGCCTCATATTTCAGAAATCGAAGAACTTGAAAACATTTGGAGTAAGATAATAGGTAAATTAGGAGAACAAAAAGTAGAAGATTACTTACGTTATTATTGGAATAGTGCAAATAAATCTGTCGGAAAAAAGGATTTATTTAAGGTAATTAGAGGAAGTATAAAATCCAAAGAACAAGTTTTTGAATTAGTTCGAAATTTGAACGACACTGCGGATATTTATTTGGCGATACAAAACCCTGAAGATGAATTTTGGAGAGACAAGCCAGATATCAAAAAATCATTAAAAGAATTAAAACTTTTCCAAATCAGGCAAACGAATTCACTTTTATTAGCAGCCATTCGAAATTTGGAAACTGATAAATTAACAAAATTAACCAAGATTTGCGCTGTCATTTCTTTTAGATACAATATCATTGGTGGCTTAAACCCAAATGCCCAAGAAGAAGTATATAATTCAGTAGCCTTAAAAATCAACCGTGATAAATCATTTAATCCTCAAGACTTTCAGGAGATTTATGTCAATGATTTTAATTTTGAAAATGATTTTTCAACCAAAGAATTTAAAAATACTTCTCGAAATCATAAAATAGTTAAGTATATCTTATCCAAAATTGAACGCTATAAATTTAACAAAGACATTGATTCAGAAAGTGATTTATTCACGTTTGAACATATTCTTCCTGAAAATGCAGATGATGCTTGGGGAGAATTTACTTTTGACGAAATAAATCGTTCAGTGTACCGAATTGGTAATTTAACATTGTTAGAAAAAAGTTAAACAGAGAAGCCGACCAAAAACCGTATAATGATAAAAAACTTATTTTTTAAGTTCTAATTGTGATATAACCAAATCAATTCCGGAACATTACGAAACCTGGAATGAAGATAAATTGGCTGCCCGACAAAGAATATTAGCTAAAGATGCTAAAGCTATTTGGAAAATTCAAGAATTAAGTAATTAAATAATAATATGCCGACACTCAATTTCAAAGGAAAAACATTTGTACAAAACCACCATTTGGCGGTTAAGTATCACCAATTGGTGCCAAAGGCAGAATTGAGCCTTACGGATCCCGCTTATGGCGGAACAGGCACCGTTTCTTTGCACGATAACCTGATTGTACAAGGCGACAACCTGAAAGCATTAAAAGCACTTTTGCCTACTTATGCTGGAAAAGTAAAGTGCATTTACATAGACCCGCCTTACAACACAGGAAACGAAAATTGGGTGTATAACGACAATGTAAACAGCCCGATGATAAAAGAATGGTTGGGTAGTGTGGTGGACAAAGAAGATATGACACGCCACGACAAATGGCTTTGTCTGATGATGCCACGCTTAAAATTATTGCGTGAATTATTGAGCGAGGATGGTGCTATTTTTATTTCTTGTGACGATAATGAACAGCATAATTTAAGGGTATTACTTGATGAAATTTTTGGTGAAAATAATTTCAAAGCAAATTTCATTTGGAATCATAGAAAGTCAAGCCAAAATGATATTGATGTTTCGCTTTCACACAATTACACAATTTGCTACGCAAAAAATATTGAACAATTTAGATTAAACCCATTAGGGATTAAAGATGATAAATTTTCAAACCCTGATAATGATCCGAAAGGTGATTGGGTTGCAGACCCAATGGACGCACCCGGAATACGAGAAAACTTATCTTATGAAATTGTAAACCCAAACACGAACAGTATTTTTCTTCCACCAAAAGATAGACATTGGCGTTTTACAAAAGAAAAATTTGAAGAAGCCTTAGCTGAAAACAGAATTGTATTTGGTAAAACAGGAAAATCAAAACCGCAATACAAGCGATACAAATTTGAAGCAGAAGAAAAAGGGACAAATCCGTTTACAATATGGACGGACGTTGATACTGCAACAGGAGCAACTCAAGAGCTAATGCAACTTTTTGACGGTGAAAAGATTTTCAATACACCAAAACCAACAGCATTACTGAAAAGAATTATCCATTTGGCAACCAACGAAAACGACATTATCCTTGACAGTTTTGCGGGTTCAGGAACAACTGCACACGCGGTTTTAGAACTCAACAAAGAAGATGCTTCCACAGGCTCAGCACAAGGTGGCAACCGTAAATTTATATTGGTAGAGCAGGAAGATTATGCCAACACCATTACAGCCGAAAGAATTCGCAGAGTTATCAAAGGCGTACCAACTCCCAAAAGCGAATTACTAAAAAAAGGAACAGGCGGAACGTTCAGTTATTTTGAATTGGGCGAAACCATAGAAATGGAAAGTTTATTGAGAGGGGAAAATTTACCCTCTTTCACAGAGTTTGCACGTTATCTGTTCTATACCGCCACAGGCGAAGAATTTGACGAAAAAAACATTGACACCAAAACAGGTTTTATAGGCGAAAGCAAAAACTATGAAGTATTTCTGTTTTACAAAGACGACATTGAGTGGCTAAAACAAAATGCCTTGACATTGGACTTATGTAAAGGATTGCCGAAATTTAAAAGCAAACAGCGTTTGATTTTTGCACCTGCCAAGTATGTGGACGACTACACATTGCTTGAACACAGAATTGATTTTTGCCAATTACCTTATGAAATTTATAGAATGCAGAAATGAGTATGAAAAAAGAACAAATACAAGCACTTTTTCAGCAATTTGAAAACATTTGCTATGTCTATGAAGGTGTAGAATGTTGGAGTGCAAGAGAGCTTCAAAAACTTTTGGAGTTATAGCAAATGGGATAACTTTGAAAAAGTAATAAATAAAGCTAAGGAAGCGTGTAAAATAGCCGGGGAAGAAATTGCCTATCACTTTCCCGACATCAGGAAGGTGATAGAAGCCGGAAAAGGAGCAAAACACGAAATAGACGACATGCTGCTCACTCGTTATGCCTGTTATCTGATTGGGCAAAATGGCGACAGTCGTAAAGAAGAAATCTCTTTTGCCCAAAATTACTTTGCGGTTCAAACACGCAGGGCAGAGTTAGTAGAAAAACGACTTTTAGAATATGAAAGAGTTAAGGCAAGAGAAAATTAAGTCAAACAGAAAAACAACTTTCGGGCATTCTGTACGAAAGAGGTGTTGACGGTCAGGGGTTTGCTATCATTCGCTCAAAAGGAGACCAAGCGTTATTTCGTCTTTCAACTATCCAGTTGAAAAAGAAAATGGGAGTTCCCGATAGCCGCCCGGTTGCAGATTTTTTACCTACAATCAGTATTAAGGCGAAAGACTTAGCAGCAGAAATGACAGGGCTGAATGTACAAGCAAAGGATTTGAAAGGGCAAGGAAAAATAGAAAAAGAGCATATAGATAATAACCTTGCGGTAAGAGAAATGCTTACAAAAAGAGGGATTGTTCCAGAGAATTTACCGCCAGCAGAAGATGTAAAAAAATGGAACGAAAACTGAGTGCGGATGAGCGAAAATTAGTTTCTGAAACCAAAAGAAAAAGAAGTAATGAGATTAAAGCACTATCAAGATAAAGTTTTAGAGGAACTCAAAGATTATTTGGGTGCTTTGGCTGATGCGAAAAAAGAGTTTGAAGAAATTGCCGAACTCAAACCGCATTTGGCAAAACATATTAATTTCCCGAAAGAGGCTTGGGAAAAATCGACAGGTCGTATTGTTTACAGTTCCAAAACAAACGGCTTGGACGAACCTATGCCCGACATATATCTGAAAGTACCGACAGGTGGCGGTAAAACTTTGTTGGCTTGCCACGCTATTGACAATATTCAAAAAACATACCTCAAAAAGCAAACAGGTTTGGTGCTTTGGGTGGTGCCGTCCACACAAATTTATCGCCAAACCATAAAAGCATTAAAAGACCGCAATCACCCATACAGACAGGTTTTAGACATTTCGAGCGGTGGCAGAACATTGATAAAAGAGAAAACAGAAATGTTTAACCGCCTTGATGTTGAAGAGCATTTGGTCGTATTGCTTTTGATGTTGCCGTCTGCAAACCGTCAAAACAAAGAAACACTAAAAGTATTCCGTGACCAAGGCGGTTTTACCGATTTTTTCCCAAGAGAAGATGATTTTCAAGGACATAAAAAACTAAAAGAATTACTTCCAAATTTGGATTGTTTCACAACCGAAATGGAAGTGTTTGGAACGCAAATAAAAACTTCGTTGGGCAATACGTTGAAAGTGTTGCGTCCGCTTGTTGTGATTGATGAAGGACATCGTGCTTATGGCGAAAATGCGAGGAATACGATACGCAATTTCAACCCACGTTTTATATTGGAACTTTCGGCAACACCACCGCCAAACAGCAATGAGTTGGTAAAAATTACAGGACGAGAATTGCACGAAGAAGAAATGATAAAGTTGGATATTCACTTAACCAACAAAACAAGTTTGGATTGGCAAGACACACTTTTGGCAAGTTTTGAAAAGCGAAACAATTTAGAGAAAAGAGCCAAAGAATACGAAGCCAATACAGGCGAATACATTCGTCCGATTTGTTTGATACAAGTAGAGCGAACAGGGAAAGACCAGCGAGATAAAAAATTTATTCACGCAGAAGATGCGAAAGAATATTTAATCAAAAAATGCAATGTTCCCGAAAGTCATATCGCTATCAAATCAAGCGAAAAAGACGACATTGAGGGTATTGATTTGTTCGCCAATGATTGCGACATTCGCTATATCATTACCAAACAAGCCTTGCAAGAGGGTTGGGATTGTTCGTTTGCCTATGTGCTTACCATTCTTACCAATCCAAGTTCGGCAACAGGAATAACACAATTGGTTGGTCGTATTTTGCGACAACCTTTTGCACGAAAAACCAAAATTCAGGATTTGGACGAATGTTATGTTTTTACGTTCCAACAAAATGCAAAATCGTTGGTAAGCGACATCAAAAAAGGATTAGAAGATGAAGGATTGGGCGATATTGCAGGCAGAATTGTAAGCGATGAAGCAGGAACAGATGTTGGCGGAGTGAAAGAACGAGAAATACAGTATCGTTCGGGCTTTAAAAAGTTCGAGGGAAAAATATATTTGCCAAAATTTGTGGTTCAGGAAACGGAAAGTTGGCGAAACTTGAATTTTGAAATTGATATTTTAAGTGAAATTGATTGGGAAGGCATCAATATTGATGAAATTCAAAATCTTTCCTTACAAAACAAGTTGAGTAAAGAACAGGAAATTGTTTTGGGCTTGAGCAACGAAGAACAGGAATTACTAAGAGAAACAGGCAGAGCAGAAAAAACAGGAACATTAGAAATAGATGAAGTTTTCCTTACTAGACAGATAACCGAAATAGTTCCTAATCCTTGGTATTGTTTCCAAATTGGCAAAAAAGCAATTGATTTATTACAAACCAAATATGACCGTGAAACGGTTGCCACCAATTTTGTTTTCATCATTGAAGAATTGAAAAGATTTTGGATAAGGAGCGCAATCGCTTATCAGAACAAGTTTTCAGAAAATGATTACCGGCAAAAACTTTGTTTTTTCCTCATTGAAAGCAAAGGAGGATTTGTGTTGCCGTCAAGAATAAAAGTAAAAAGCAACAAACAGTTGGTGCGCAATGACAACACATCGATTCAAAGATCATTATTTGATTATGTTCCCGAAGAAAATATAAACGACTTGGAAAAATCGGTTGCTATTTATCTTGACGAACAAGAAAAATTGTTGTGGTGGTATCGCAATATGAGCCGACAAGATTATCACATACAAGGTTGGAAACAAAACAAAATCTATCCTGATTTTATTGCAACTGATAAACAAGCAGAAAAAGACGATTACGGAACAGTTTATGTTTTGGAAACAAAAGGCATTTATCTAAGGAATGAGGATACGAAATATAAACAAGACGTATTTGCATTGTGTAACGAATTAGGAGCGAAAAAGGCGTGGAAAGAACTGTTTGACGAATTTCCCGACCACGACTTTCAATTTCAAGTAGTGTTTGAGGACGAATGGCAAACTAAAATCAATGAACTAATGGCATAAACAGCCAACGCTTTTGGTGGCACATTTGCATTTTTTTAAACCCCATCAAAAAGTATAATCATAAAACTTACCTGCCTAACTTTGATCTGTGGGTATTAAGCCCGATTCTTATTTTTTTTTATGCCAAAACCAAGAGTTAAAATATGTTGCATCAGCAGCATCGAAGAGGCAAAGACAGCTGTTGAATACGGCGCTTCGTATCCCTTCGTCCAACCCCGTCATTGTTGTTTAAAGTTGGCATCATAGTTTTGTGGCAGCAGTTGGTATAGGTTTTGCTTTTTGGCGCTGTTGATTTTTCGAATACGTGGGTAAGCCAGTGTTCGGGATTGATGTTGTGCAGGCGGCATGTGGCGAACAGGCTATAAAGCATTGCTGCATCCTGTGCCCGCTCGTGGCTTCCGGCAAACAGATAATTTTTGCGCAGCGCCACAGGGCGAATAGCGTTCTCAATAAGGTTATTATCGATTTGCAAAATGCCGTCTGTGGTGTACACGCACAATTTCTGCCATCGTGTTAATGTATAAGCAATGGCCTTGCCAAAAGGACTTTTTGGGTAATACCTTTTGGTGAGCAACATTTCGGTTAATGTGCTTTGCAAATTGTTTAATACGGGTAGGGCATGTTCATGCCGATGGTTTTTATTTGCTCCGGCGTAAAGTTTTCATCGCGGCAATAGGATTCTATTTTATATAAATCCTGTATCAGGCTCAAAACCGCATCCGCATTGGCTTTGTCGTAATCTTTGGCTTCGTAAAATTTTCTGCGCGCATGCGCCCAGCAGCAAAAGGGTAACGCCTTCTACTTTATCGAAAGTTTCGTAAGCATCGTAGCCATCTGTTTGCAAATAGCCTTTAAACTTGTGCAACATAGCTTTGGGATACAAAGCGCCACGCCCGGGCTGATAATCGAACAACGCTAATTTTCGTTGCGTATCGTAATACACCCAATAGTATCCTGTATGCATCATTTGAAGGTTTGATATACTCGGGACGTACATATTGTTTCACAAACAACTCGCCGGGCCGGTACTCCAGCTTTTCGGTAATTTCTTTACCAACGGGATGCAAACCTTTTACATCCTCTTTGGGCATCAGCTCTATTACTTCGCGGCGAAGGCTTTCCGGCAAAGGGTTACGTCCGGGATGCTTTACGGTAAGTTTGGTTTGTTGCTTTTGATATTCCTTTACCAGTGTCGGTTTTACCACGTCTATCTGCCCCAGTTTATCATCAGGGAATAATTCAGGCTGTGAAACGGCGGTTGCATTTGCTGTTACAAACTTCTCTGCCCTGCCGCCAAAGAGCATTTTCTTTAATTCGGCTAATTGCAACTGTAGCGATTGTATCTGTAATCGCAATTCAATATTGTGACTCCTTTCCTGTTCAAAGAGGATTTTGTAGTCTATAAAACTATTGCCGGAAGCGATATGAAACTGTTTGCAAGATGTTTACAGGTAGTACAAATATCATGCTAATAATTGCCTGAAATGCAGTATTGACAGGTATTTCAGACAGTATGGCAATAGTGGAATTATTGGCAGGTAAACCTGATTTTTGTCGCACCGTTTTTAAAATTACACCCTGCAAAATAAATTGTAATTGCTGTGAGGTGATGCAAAAATGATCGTTATGGCTGGCGGGAGGTCTTTCAAAAGTGCCCTGCTCCAATCCTTTTTCATAGAGCGCAAAGCCATCGCTATCCCATTGCAGTAATTTTATTTTGTTACCACGCCGGCCAATGAAAATGAATACGTCGCCACTCAGCACTCCTGTTGCATCTCGCTGCGCACCAGGCCGCTCAACCCGTAGGCTCCCTTGCGAAAATCAGCAGTGCCGTTGTAATAAAAGTAGCGACAAGTGGAGTTCAGATGCAACATAGCAGCTCTTTTAAAACGGCTATATTAATACTGCCTAACTCAAGCCGCACACCATTGGGGTAGCAGATAGTTGCGGCACCGCCATGGGTGGCTATCGATGCCACCTGCGTGAAAGTGGGTGTGGTCGCTGCGTTAATAGGCAAACCGTTTTTGCCAGTAATAATATTTGGATGTCGCAAGCCGGTGTTCTTTGCAATAAGAACCAACCGTTTGACCGCTTGCGCGGCAGGCTTCAATGTGGGCGTGCATTATACCGGCACGGGCGGAGGTATTGTTATTTTCCATCCGGCAAAAATCAATAAACTATCTTAGTAAAGCAATACGGGGTTGGACGAAGGGATACGGCGCTTCGGCATTGGGCCTGGTGGGGCACATGCCCAGCGGGCCTGGTGTTATCGGCGATGAGCTTATCTATGATATTGCCAGATCGGTTCCGCCGCCGATTGCTACTTTTCTGCTCACCAGCGAAACTAAGGCAGAAAACATCATTGCTCACTACAGGAAAGCACAAACCACGACCATCCAGATTGTGGATGAACCGGAAGACCGTGAATATGATTTGCTCAAAAATGAATTGCCTCATGTAAAACTAGTACAGGTCATTCATGTAATTGACGACCAATCAGTAAAAGAAGCTATTGAAGTTTCCGGGTTTGTGGATGCCCTCCTGTTGGATAGTGGAAATCCTAATTTGCCTGTGAAGGAATTAGGCGGCACCGGGCGTACCCACAACTGGGAGTTGAGCCGCAAAATAAGAGACTCCATTTCCATTCCATTGTTTTTGGCCGGCGGCCTCAACAAAGATAATGTCCGGCAAGCCGTTGAAGCAGTCAGCCCTTTTGGCCTGGACCTCTGCAGCAGTGTGAGAACTAACGGCAAATTAGATTCTCAAAAACTGAAGGATTTCTTTAACGCTATCAGGTGAAGAAATGTGAGTAAAGAGAAAGGAATAAAAATTGATGAAATAATAAGTATTAGGAAATATTCTTTTTGTCCGTTGGATCGGTTTTAAAATAATTGTGTTTGGTAAATATTTAGTGCTCAAAAGTAAACAGTGAAATGAAGAAAGTTTTTTAATTATACCTTACCATTGATTCTTCTGCAGAAGTAGTCGTTAACTCAGAATCCTGTAAATTCTGACTAAATGTTTCTAAAGTTTTTCTATTTCCCATTGAAATTTCTTGTTTTGATTTATTTACGGATCTGGGCGTAAACGCAACCATTCGTTCAAAATGCCAAATCACCCGGTTATTACTATATTCCGAAACTTCCGGAATTTAATACATAAGCAATTGATTATTAAAGAAATAAAATCAGAGAATCTGGCGTTATTCCAGAACTCCGAACCGGCTTTTTTCTCAATGTTTCTTTTCGTACCTTGCCAGGCTTTCAAACAGGAAATGTTCGATTATAGTACCCAACATACCATTTGACAGCAATTTTTTAACTTTGCATTTTTAAAATTTAAATAATATAGCATTATGTCATTAAGATTAGGCGACATTGCCCCCGATTTTACGGCGCAATCAACCGAAGGAGAAATTAATTTTCATGAGTATCTTGGCGATAGCTGGGGTATTTTGTTTTCGCATCCAGCCGATTTTACCCCCGTTTGCACCACAGAACTGGGACGTACTGCACAACTGAAAGAGGAATTTGCAAAACGCAATACCAAAGTGTTGGTAGTGAGTGTGGATGGCTTAAACGACCATATTAAATGGAGAAGCGACATTGATGAAACACAAAATACTACTGTAGATTTTCCTATTCTGGCGGATCCGGATAAAAAAATTGCTGCTTTGTACGACATGATTCATCCTAATGCAAGCAGCACTGCCACCGTTCGTTCGCTGTTTGTAATTGACCCCGACAAAATAATCCGTTTAATGATTATTTATCCTGCTTCTACCGGAAGAAATTTTTATGAAGTACTGCGAGTGTTGGATGCATTGCAGGTAAGTACAGAATGTGCTGTGGCCACACCGGCAGACTGGAAGCTGGGCGAAGATGTAATTGTTCCGCCGGCTGTAAGCACCGAGGATGCCAGAAAAAGATTTCCAAAAGGAGTAACAGAAGTAAAACCCTACTTACGTTTTACACCGCAACCAAACCTGTAGATTTTCGCTTTGCTTATGGAGGCACATTTACTCTAAGCAATTGATAATAAAATGTTTACACAAGAACAAATACAACAAATAGAACAGTCGCCTCTTGCGGAAGCCATTAGTATGGTGGATAACCGGTTTCCGCAGGAGACTGTTTTTTCCACCTCATTGGGGCAGGAAGACCAGGTGCTTACAGATGTGATTGCTAAAAATCATCTTCCGGTTAGGATTTTTACCTTAGATACCGGCAGACTTTTTAGTGAAACTTACGAACTGCTAGACAGAACCAATGCCAGGTATAAAATCAACATTCAGGTTTATTTTCCCGATGCAAAAGATATTGAAGAATTTGTGAATACCAAGGGGGTTAACAGTTTCTACGAATCGGTTGAAAACCGCAAGGAATGTTGCTATATCCGCAAGGTAAAACCACTGAATAGAGGCATTAAAAGGAGCCAAAATATGGATTACCGGCCTTCGTAGCGAACAATCGGCCAACCGACACGAAATGAAAATACTGGAATGGGATGAAGAGCATCAGCTTTATAAATTTAATCCCTTGATTCACTGGTCTTATAATCAAATGTTGGATTATATAAAAGAACATAATATACCCTATAATCCCTTACATGATAAAGGTTTTGTAAGTATCGGTTGTGCTCCCTGCACCCGAGCCATAGAGACGGGCGAAGACCCTCGCGCAGGACGCTGGTGGTGGGAGACCTCTAAAAAAGAATGTGGCCTTCACTCCCATGCTACAAAATCTGCGACAGAAGAAAATAAATAATAAAAAACATCCTTTAAAAAGGGATAAGAGAATTATGAACAAGTATTATTTGAATTACTTAGAGCAATTAGAAGCAGAAGGTATTTATATCATGCGCGAAGTAGCTGCTCAGTTTGAAAAACCGTCCCTGCTTTTTAGCGGAGGAAAAGATTCGATAACGCTGGTACAATTAGCAAAGAAAGCTTTTGCCCCCGGCAAATTTCCTTTCCCATTGGTTCACATTGATACCGGGCATAATTTTAAAGAAGCATTGGATTATCGCGATAATTTAGTAAAGGAGTTAGGCGCAGAACTTATTGTGAGAAAAGTGGAAGATTCCATCCGCGAAAGAAAACTTACAGAGCCAAAAGGCAAATTTGCCAGCCGCAACTGGCTGCAAATTCATACCCTTTTGGATACCATTGAAGAATTTAAATTTGATGCCTGCATTGGCGGAGCCCGAAGGGATGAGGAAAAGGCAAGAGCAAAGGAAAGAATTTTCTCTGTTCGTGATGCATTTGGCCAATGGGAACCAAAACTCCAACGTCCCGAACTCTGGAATATATACAATGGTCGCATCCATAAAGGTGAAAACGTGAGGGTATTCCCCATCAGCAACTGGACCGAACTGGATGTGTGGAATTATATCCGCAAAGAAAATATTCCCCTGCCTTCCATCTATTTCGCTCACTACCGCGATGTGATTGAGCATGAATGGCAGTTAGTAGCAGTTTCGGACTATATTCAGATTGACGAAACAGATGTTATCATGCATAAAAGAGTTCGTTATCGCACCGTAGGCGATATGACCTGCACAGCGGCGGTTGAATCAAACGCAGAAACGCTGGATGAAGTGGTGAACGAAATAATTGCTACCCGAATTTCTGAAAGAGGTGAAACCCGTATTGATGACAAAGTAACAGAAGCTGCAATGGAAGACAGAAAGAAAGGAGGATATTTTTAATAAAAAAAACTTCCGGATAAATCTTAAAAAAGAAAAAATAAATGGACATTTTACGTTTTATAACTGCAGGCAGTGTGGACGATGGAAAAAGCACATTAATAGGCCGTTTGCTTTTTGATAGCAAAAGTATTTTGCAAGACCAATTAGAAATACTTGAAAAACAGTCAAAAAATAAAAACGCCGATGGTATTGATTTAGCGCTGCTTACAGACGGACTCAGAGCGGAGAGAGAACAGGGGATTACCATTGATGTGGCTTATCGCTATTTTAGCACACCCAAAAGAAAATTTATCATTGCAGATGCACCGGGTCATGTGCAATATACCCGTAATATGATAACCGGTGCCACCAATTCCAATTTGATAATTATTTTAATAGATGCCAGGTTAGGAGTTATTGAACAAAGCCGCCGCCATTCAATCATCGCTTCGCTACTTCGGATTAAACACGTTGTAGTAGCAGTCAATAAGATGGATTTGGTTGATTTTGGTCAGGGCCGCTTTAATGAAATTAAATCGGTCTATAATAAAGTGGCAGCACAACTCAATCTTCAAAACGTAACTTATATACCCATTGCAGCATTGCATGGAGATAATATTGTGGAAAAAAGTGAAAAAATGCCCTGGTTTGGCGGATTGCCTCTGTTACAGTTTCTGGAAGAGGTAGAGGTTACGGATGATATCAATCATACTGACCCACGGTTTCAGGTACAATACGTCATTCGCCCTCAAACAAAAGAACTTCACGATTACCGTGGATATGCAGGCGAAATAATCAGCGGGATTTACAAAAAAGAAGATAAAATAAAAATCCTTCCTCAGGATATTGAAACTACTATCACTAAAATAGAAATCGCAGGAGTGGAAGTGGAAGAAGCATTTGCTTCGCAGGCAGTAGTTTTACATATTGCTGATGATATAGATATCAGTCGTGGCGATACATTTGTACACATTGACAATCTTCCCAAAGTAGAAAACAATATAGATGTTTTGCTTTGCTGGATGGATAACAAACCTTTAAAGCAGGGAAACAAGTATTTTCTACAGCACAAAAGCCGCTTAATAAGAGCCATCATACAGGAAATTGAATACAAGGTGGACGTAAACACACTGGAACATACAGAAGTAACAGACAGTGTGAAACTGAATGAAGTAGTAAAAGCAAGATTAAGGACTGCTGCGCCATTAGTTTATGATCCATTTGAAAAATTAGATGGCACCGGTTCAACGATTTTGATTGACGAAACAAGCAACAGCACAGTAGCGGCAGTATTATTATCTTAAATCATTAATTAAACTGCATTTTTTGGTCTTCAAACTTTTACATCATAAAAATTCGAATAACTACATTTACAAAAAATTGAATATGTCTGTAATTGTTGACAGTAATCAGGAATCAAACGCATCCAAAAAAAAGTTTTATAAAGGTATTGTAATAGGCAGTGTAAACCTCAATGGTGAAACCAGCAATAAAAGAACCTATCATATTGTCATCAAAAGTTTTGAGGATATTGATTATTTACCCGGAGATGCTTTGGGTATTGTTCCTTTCAACAAGGCACATATCGTTGACAGTATTCTTACGCTCACACAGGCCAATCCTGATACACAAATCACCCATTCAAAAATCACTGCCACCACCAGGCAACTTCTGCAATATCATCTAAATATTTCATACCTGTTAAAATCCACAGTAAAACAATATGCTGCATTAACAGGACACAATATACCCGATACACGCCAGAGTCTTTATGATTTGTTGCAAGCCCACCCTTTACAGAACAACATCCAATTTACTGAGGTAGTACAGTTACTTTCCATACAGGCACCACGGCTATATTCAATATCTTCTTCTCCTTCAGCACATGGCAAAAGAGAGATACATATCACAGTAGCTAAAGACCAGTTTTTGGTGGCTCAGGAAAAAAGGACGGGAGTAGGAAGCAGATACTTGGCACATCTGGAGCCGGCAACAGAACTGGAGTTTTTTATTCAGAAGTCAAGACATTTTAAACTTCCTGAAGGAGATAAAGACATCATAATGGTTGGCCCGGGCACCGATAGCGCCATTTAGATCATTTCTATTTGAGAGGGATGCCCTACAAAACACCGGTCGAAACTGGCTGTTTTTTGGCGAGCAGCATATTGCTTCAGATTTTCTTTACAGAGATGAAATACAAGACTTTTTAAATAAAAAAGTACTTACAACTTTTGATGGCGCTTTCTCACGCGATCAAAAAGAAAAAATATATGTACAAACCCGACTGAACGAAAAAGGCGCAGAACTCTATAAGTGGTTCGAAAACGACGCTTATTTCTTCATTTGCGGCAAACGCGACCCCATGAGCAAGGATGTGGAAACCGCCTTAATTGAAATCATAAAAACGCATGGCAATAAAAATGAAGAAGAAGCTAAAGCCTATTTAAAAAATCTGACAACATCGGGCAGATACAGGAAGGATGTTTATTAATTTTTTATAAATTAACGTAACCCTTTACCTTTGTCTGATTTTTTATTAGAGACCATAAAATTCTTAAGCAAATATTTCAGGTAAATAATGGACGAAAAAACTGAAAATAGCAAGATTGTAATCGATTCGGAATCCAATTTTCTGTTTCCGGTTTTCCTGAAAATGGAGCAATTAAACCTGTTGATTATTGGTGGCAAAAAACCTGCTTTTGAAAAACTGATTGAAATACTTGCCAATGCACCTGCTTCAAAAATAAAATTGGTTTCAAAAGAAATAATTTCTGATATTAAAGAAATAGCTCCTTCATTTCCCAATCTTCAAATCAATGAAAGAGATTATACCGCCCAGGATATTGACGAAGCCAATATCATCATTATCACAGTTAAGAATAATGATATAGCACATCAAATAAAGAGTCATATTCGACCAAAAGAAAAATTAGTTTATTACCTATATCATCCCAAACTCAGTGATTTTTATTTAAGTTCTGTTGTAAAAAAAGGGCAACTAAAAATTGCTATCTCTACCAATAACAAATCGCCGGTGATAGCCGAAAGGTTAAAACAGGTTTTTGATACTTATATACCTTCAGAACTTGATGAAGTTGTAAACAATCTGAGCCTAATACGTGATAAACTCAGTGGCGACCTTGACCACAAAGTCAGGATTTTAAACAAAGTTACCAAAGGCCTGGTAGAAAAACCTGATGAAAGACTGGCCGAATTTACAAAGGAAACACCCGAAGCAGCCGAAATCATCGAACCGATTACAGTGCTGAAAAGAGCCAGACCCAAAACCAACTGGTATTTGATATCCATTGGAGCAGTTTTATTAATTTCATTGAGTATTCTTGCACTGTACGAATTTGGCGTGCTAAACGATGCAATGGAATTTCTTAAAAAAGACCATCATCTCTTTTACTGGATGCTATTGGTAGGCTTTCTGGCCGAAATTGTTGCCGGCTCAATGGGTATGGGTTATGGAGTCATCTGCACCAGTATTCTTTTGTTTTTAAATATCCCGCCACCTGTAGTGAGCGCCAGTATTCACTCTGCCGAAAGCTTTACCACAGCCGCCGGCAGCATCAGCCACTGGAAATTAGGCAATACTAATAAAAAACTTATTAAAGCGTTGGCGCTTCCTGCAATAATTGGAGCCATCATCGGGGCTTTGGCGCTCAGTTATTTTGGCGAACATTACGCAAATATTGTACGGCCTTTTATAGCCACCTACACCTTATACTTGGGTATCAATATTTTAAGAAATGCGTTAAAGAAAAAGGAGATCAGAATCATCAAAAAGAAAACCAATATTCCCACGCTTGGTCTTCTGGGTGGTTTTATTGACTCATTTGGCGGTGGCGGTTGGGGGCCATTGGTTACAGGTACTTTTATTAAAAACGGTCGAACTCCCCGATATGTAGTGGGCAGCTCTACAGTAGCCAAATTTATTTTAACCATCACCAGCGCCATTACTTTTGTATTTATCATTGGCATAAAGCACTGGAATATTGTGGCAGGGCTACTATTGGGCGGCATTATCACAGCGCCTTTCTCTGCCATGCTTACCGCAAAACTACCTGTAAAGAAAATGTTTTTTATCGTAGGTATCGTAGTCATTGTAATGAGCCTGATTACTATCATAAAAAGCATATTTTTATAAAATAGCCATATTTTTTGAAAGTATTCCTATCCGCTAACGTCTAACAGATAATTAAATCAGGGTTTTCAAGATTTTTTTAAAAAATCATTTTAATATCAGACTTTATGTTGAGACTGTTTTGGTTATTATTTTTTGGATTTTTATCTGAGTTCATTTTGGCGCAGCCTCAAAAACTGTATTTTGATCAGGCTTATGCCACAGGAGCCCCACAATCAGCAGTATTTGACGAAATTAAATACATCCCATTAGAAACAAACCGCGAAAGTGTTTTTGGCCGAATAAACCAATTAATCGTTACCCACAAATATTTTATCATTTGGGATACCGATACCAATGCCATTTATTTTTTTGACAAAGAAGGAAAATTTATAAAAAGGATTTCGGATAAAAGAAATACCATAAAGTCTATTCAACTAGACAAAAATAAAAATGCGCTTCTCATCGTACAATTAAGCAAATCCTATCTTCCCTCACAAAAACAAATTCAAACCGCGCTGGATAATCCATTTAAAAACTCGGCGCTTAAATACTATAAATCATACTATTACGACTTGAATGATATCAATGCTGCAAAAATCAGCCCTATTAAGAATCTTGATTTTATAATGGCTAATCCGATAATCCTGAATTCACAATATTGGGCTTTCAGCTATATATATGCCAACAAAGGTTGGGATGATATTACCGATTATGAGCTAAAAGTATCTGATGGAAATAAAATTGTTCAATCTTTTTTTCCCTATAGCAGGCAAAAATCTTCCATTTTTTACGGAAGTCCGCAAAAGATCGGTTTTTACAATACATTAAACCCTTCTTATTTGCTTTTTACCCGCCCTTTCAACTATTCCATCTATAAATTCAGCATGGATACGCTCCTTGAAGCTTATCAGGTAGTGTTCCCTATGGCCAATACACTGCCAAATTCTTTTTTTACTCAAAATTTTGAATCAAGAAAAGCCTTTGAGGATTATAAGCAAAAAAATTCGGGCTTTGTATGGGGTCTCGATAATATTGTAGAGTTTAAAAACTTATTGTTTTTCAGCATTGACACCGCGTAGCTTTAACGAAAGAAACTTTATTCTTAACAAAACCACCAATCAGTTTTTAAATTATAACAAAATATCTGCCGACAGCTCCAATTATTTTCTTCCGCCGACAGGCTACAGAGTGCAGTATTTTGATGAAAATTATTTGTATTCGAGTGTTCCTTCTTCTTCAATGTTTCAATCGTACGAGTCATCCAAAACAAGAAATGTGCAATATCCGCCGGCACTTAATGTTTATTTTGAAAAAGCTAGACAAACCGACAATCCTGTCATTATTCAAATCAAACCCAAAACCAAATAGGACCTATGAGATATTTCATTTTCACCATTTTATTTATAATCCCTTGTATATCAAATAGTCAGGTGAAAGATTCAACGAAGGTCGGAACTGTTGCGGGAATTATTAAAGACTCGGTTAATGGATTTCCCCTTCAGTCGGTAACTATTACCGTTTATAAAAAAGCTGATTCTGCCCTTATTGATTTTCAGCTTTCCAATAACTCCGGCGAATTTTCTTTTCCATCCCTGCCACTTGCCACACCGCTTATTTTTTCGTTTACTTATGTTGGTTTTAAGCCTAATTCTGCCTTGGTAAACATTGACACCATCAGCAGAAAATATGATCTTAAAAACATCCTTCTCTCGCGTGGGCAAGAAATGTTAGAGGGAGTAGTGGTAGAGGCGGTAGTGCCAATAAGAATGAATGGAGACACGCTGGAGATAAATCCTGCTGCCTTCAAATTAGATGAAAATGCTGTGGTAGAAGACATGTTGCGGCGTGTGCCGGGCGTAACCATGTGGGGTGATGGCACCATTACCGTGAATGGGAAAAAGGTAAACAATGTATATGTTGACGGCAAGAAATTTTTCAGTGGCGACCCAGCCATAGCTACCCAAAACCTCCCAAAAAATGCTATCGAAAAAGTACAGGTATATCAGGAAATAGACTACAGCAAAGATAAAATAGATGAACTGCCTACCGACTCCCTGCTAACCATGAACATAAAACTGAAAGCAGATAATCGTAAAGGATTTTTGGAAAGGTAGGCGCAGGTATTGGCACAGACAACCGGTATGAAGCCGATGCTTCGATTCAGGCTTTCAACAAAAAAGACAGAATCGGCATTGCGGGCGCACTGAATACCATTAATAAAAACGCTGATCAGGAATCCATTTTCAGCCAGGGCGCCTTTAGAAACTTTAACCCCTCAAACAGATATGTCGCCAATTTTGGAGGATCGGGAGTAAATAAAATCCGTTATTTTGGAGCTAATTACCAGCACGATTTTTCTGAAATGAATAACAGCCGGTTCAATAACCAATTTACTGCTAAGTATGACTTAAAGCAAACTATTAATGACCTAATCACCAATACCAATTCTCAAAACAGCGCCAGCGGTACTGTGTTTTTGAACGAAAGCAACAGAGAATCGCACAGTAACTCTACCTCCAACACTTTAAATGCAGGTTATGAAAAAAGAGACCGGATTAGAAATTTTTCAATTAATGCAAACTATACAAATACCTTAAGCGAGTCTGACTCAAAACCAATACTTCATCTCAAAAAGAAGGAATTGGACTGGTGAGTAAAAGTAATGATGTATCCAACTCGGAAAGCAGAGGTAGCAGCTGGAGGCTGAACACCAGGTTTGGCAACAGGGATGATGATGAACGAAGCCTGAAAAGCTATAACCTCAATTATTCTTTCAGTTACAACGATAATGAGTCAACACGAAACACAGTGAGTGATTTCAACTCTGTACTCGATCCATCAAAAAGTAAATCTTATGACAGGTTATATAATACCAATTCAAAAGGATTGAGCAATTCATTGAATTTTTCTTACAACTCCTTGAAAAGGCTCCTGTTTGGCGGATATAATTTATGGGACATTAATATCGGTTTTATTAACAACCTGATTGTATCCAATTCCAAAAGAACCAGTCTTGTCAGCGATTTGGACACCCTTACAGGAAAATACATAGAGAACACATACCTGACCAATAATAATGATGTAAACAGAGTCGATGAAAGGCCTTCATTGAGGTTTACAAAAAACTTCAGAAAAAACTTATCAAACAGATTCTCTCGCTATATCAATATTACAGCCAATCTGCAAGCCCAGTTTTTAAACGAAAAAAATAGTTCCAATATTGCTAACCGCAATTTAAATCGCTCGTTTCAGTTTTTACTTCCCGATGTTAATTTCAGCTACAATTACAAAAAGTTCAATAAATATAATCTGGAAATTAAGTTAGGCCAAAACAGTTCGGTATCTATCCCTACCGTTGATCAACTTTATCCGATTATTGACAGTACAAGTCTTTACAGCTTTAATTATGGCAATGCCAATCTGAAGCCGTCTCATACCAATACGCTCAATTTTAACTTAGATTATAACACCGAAAACAGGCAAAGAAGGAGCGATATCAATTTTGGGTTCAACACTTCTGTTGGCCAGATAAACGACGCAATTGTTGACAGTAGCAATTATGATAATCTGGGAAGAAGAAACATTTATCTGATAAATATAAATGGCCAGAAATTTATTAACTCAGGGTTTAATATTAATACTTCCATTAAACTGAAAAGAGATTTATTGCAATTTGGGTACAATACTAACTATTCAACCAACGTTTCTCCAAATTATATTGATGGTATCTATTCCCGATCTAACAGCCAATCATTTAACAACAGCCTTAGGGTTTTCTATTCGATAGGAGAAATTGCTACCTTTCAGGTTTCACAATCTTTAAATATTAGCGCCAGCAAACAAACGGGCAAAAACCTCACTTCATTTAATAACCGTACTCATATTACACAAGCAAGCATTAACCTGAAGTATCCCAAAGATTTCACTTTCAGCAACACTTTTAACTATGTGAACAACAAAAGCGCCAACCAAAGTGCCGCATTGTGGAATGCTTTCTTAACTTATATATTTTTAAATAGCAAACAAGCTGAAATTAAACTCTCTGCGATGGATATTCTCAAGCAGAATAAAAACATTTCCGTTTCTGCAGGGCCAAACAACATGACTACTTCCGTTACCAACGGGTTACAACAGTTTTACATGATTACCCTATCTTATTTCCCCCGTCAGTTTGGCGGCAGAGGCCGCGGTGGAGAAAGAAGAGGTATGCAAATGGGACCATCTAACCGTGGCGGCGAAAATAGAAATTTCAGGGAAGGCCGTAACTGGGATGGCGGCGGAGGAAGCCGGATGAACAGGCGCGGATAGAAAAAAAAACAGCCGAATTACCCATTTTGTCCGAAAATCGAAATTATTTGGATATCTCGTCAATCCTAAACTGAATAACTCCTGCAGGCGCCTGTACTTCGGCTATTTCGCCGGGTTGTTTTCCAAGAATACATCTTCCGATGGGAGAACTTATGGAGATTTTTCCCACTTTAAAATCAGCCTCCTGCTCACTCACTAATTGGTAAGTTACCTGTTTTTTCACCTTGAGGTTTGTAAGTTTTACTTTAGTCAAAATAGATACTTTACTGGTATCAATAGTAGATTCATCAATAATTCTCACATTGGCCAATGCTCCTTCCAAGGCAGCGATTTTTGCCTCCAATATTCCCTGCGCTTCCTTAGCTGCGTCATATTCAGCATTTTCTTTCAGGTCGCCTTTTTCGCGCGCTTCTGCAATAGCCTTGCTGGCAGCAGGTCTTTCCACACCTTTCATTTTTTGCAAATCTTCTTTCATTTGCTCCAGCCTCTCCTTTGTTACATATTGAATTCCATTCATGGCTCTTTTGTTTGTAAAGACAAAAAAAATAACAACGCCTCAGGTTTTAAACCGAAGCGTTGCATAATTATTTGCAAATATACAAAAAAAAGTGTAGTAGCAAAAAAAAATATTTTTCGTATTTATGAACCACGAGTTTTATTCGGAAATATATAAGCCAAAATATTAATTATCAAATAGTTTTTACCATTTTTTTTATTTTAACATCAAAATACAAAAGGTATGGATATATTTGCAACTTGTTATTTAAAAATTGTCAAATAACGATTGGCTGTTTTGTAAATATTCAATAATGGCATTGTTTTATCGGATTTTAATATTATTGTTATTTAGCGCCACAATAGTTTCTGCTCAAAATAATCGGTATAATCAGCAATTTCGGATTATTACTGAAAATGACTGTTATACCTCACTCAGCAATGACGGTTATTATACGAATGGCTTGATGCTATCATTGCAGTGGATGCCCAAAAAGAAAGATAGCCTGCACAATATCAAATATAATTCTTTTGAATGGGGTCAGTTAATTTATAATGCTGAAGACGGACATTATGATTTTGAAAAAATTGACCGACCGATTACCGGTTATTTATACAACGGATTTCAGCAAAAAATTTATACCAAAAAGCAGAATTTATTAAAGTGGAGTTTATCTGCAGGCGTTATTGGCAAGCCTGCAATGGGAGAAGATTTGCAGAATGCCATTCATAAATTCTGGAACTTATATAGAACGCCACAGTGGAAGTACCAGTTGGCACCTGCATGGGGTGGTACTTTTTCGATGACCTGGTCTCCCCAGGTGGGCAAATATTTTCCTTCACGAAGATTTGCTTTCAAACCGGTAATTGGCGGCTCGGTAGGCAATATGCTTACCAATGCAATGGCAGGCACTGCATTAATTTTTGGACGTATCAACCCCAATTCTTCTACCGTGTTTTGGGGAAATCACATAGGTCATTCAAAAAAAGATCGTGAATTTTTCTTCTATCTATATCCTGCCTTTTACCTGAAAGCTTACGATGTAACGGTTCAGGGCAACATGTTCAAACCAGACCCGACCCCTATTCCCGGGAAGCTGAATCCTTACTTTTTTCAGGGGAAAGCCGGTTTTATGTATGCAGGCAATAGGTTTGCCATTGGCTACAGCGCTGTATATGAAAACAAGCAATCCCTCACACAGCGGTATCCACAATACTACGGAAGCGTTCAAATGAACTTTATGTGGTAAAAAAAATGCTCCGTAACTGGAGCATATATTTAAGAAAAATTCTTTTAGCATTATTTTTTTACCGGAGCCGAAGCCGCCGGTTTTGCCGTTCCTGCAGGAGCATTGGGATTTGGAATATTGATGCCTAATTTTTTTGCAACTACCAAAGTTAAATCATCAGCGTCTGGCGGATCTATCAAAAAAGCATCGGGATGAAACAGGTAAGTGTATCCTTTTTCTTTTGCCACCACATTAACGGCATCCATTATCTTTTTGTAAAGGGGCGCTAATAATTGCTGTTGTTTTGACTGAATGGCCTGTGTACCAATCTGCTGCCAGTTATTAAGCGTCATGCTTAAATCAGCCAGATCTTTTTCCAATAAATCTTTTACAGATTTAACAGTTTTTGGATTTTTGTAGGTACTGTCCTTTTCTGCATATTCTTTTGACAATTGTTCGAAGCGGGCGCCAACTGAATCTTTTTGATATTTTTCCAAATCAGCTTGAACTTGTTGAACTTCGGGCAATGCAGACACTAAGCCTTGCACATCTACTGTTCCTATTTTTTGAGCATTTGCAGAAAAACTGCCTGCTACTACTGCGCCCATCAACAGGGCTAAAATTTTGAATCGTTTCATTTTTTTTAAGAAATTAATTTAATAGTCAATTGATGATGATAATTTCAGAGTTTTAGTTGCGTTATTTAATTCTTAGTTCTCTTAAAATATCATCACTCTTATCCAATTTTGGGTCGGCAAAGATAATGGTTTTTCCTTCACTTTTATCCAAAATCAGTTCATACCCGTTTTTTGAAGCCATTTTTTTTACCGCATCAGAAACCTTTTCCTGCAATGGCTTCATCAGTTCGACCCTTTTGTTGAACAAATCTCCTTCAAAACCAAAGCGTTTTTTCTGCAAATCTCTCAGTTCCTTTTCTTTTTTGAAAAGTTCATCCTCTTTATTTTTCTTCATGTCCTCGCTCATCATATTTCTTTGAGCGTCATAATCATCATACAACTTGTTCAATGAAGCTTGTTTACCATCAATTTCCTTTTGCCAATCGGCTGCTGCTGCCTCTACTGACTTTTGCACCTGTTTGTATTCAGGCATTTTTTCATAAATATAGCGGGTATCAATTAATGCATACCGTTGTGCAAATAATGCGGTAGCCATCAAAAGGCCACAGGCAATGAAAAATAACTTCTTCATGGAATTAATTTTTTTTATTAGATGCTATTTATGTCAAAAAGGTTTACTCAGGTTCAAATCCTAACATAAATGTAAACTTACCGGCTCCCTTGATGCCTTGTCCGGGTTGCAACCTGTCAATACCGACACCATAATCAAAGCCCAGCAGACCAAACATAGGAAGATAGAATCTGGCTCCCAAACCCACACTACGGCGCAGTTTGAACGGATTATAGTCTTTAAAGCTATGCCAACCGTTGGCTGCCTCAAAAAAGGCCAGACCGTAGATAGTACTGCTTGGATTCGTAACTACAGGATAACGAAGTTCTGCCTGATATTTGTTAAAAATTGTAAACATGTCTTTGGTATTAGCCATTGACATATCAGGATTTATTCGGGGATTGGAGTTGATATACACCGGATACCCTCTGTGTGCCACAATATCATAACCGGTTAATGCATAACTATTGGTCATGCCGGCATCTCCCAACTGGAAGCGTTCAAACGGGGAATAATCCAAATCGGTATTATATCTGCCCATAAAGCCGTACTTGGCCGCTAGTTTCAGCACGAACTGACGGTTTTTATCTTCACCTGAGGCACGGCCCAATGGCACATACCAGGTAGCATTAAACCGCCATTTATGATATTCCACCCATTTATACTGATCTTCTACAATATTATAATTGTTTTTAAACAATGAATAAGGAGGCGTAAACTGCACACTTGCACCAATATCGCTACCACTACGGGGGAAATAGGATCAAAAACTGAGGAACGCTGCAATGCCAGTTTCAAGCTCAGGTTATTGGATTTCATTGAGTTTCTTGGCAGGCCGTAATAATTTCCCATATTTTTTACATCATATAGCGAATAGGAAATAGTGGTTCCAAAGGAGAAAAAGTCGTCCGGCCATTTCAGTTGTTTACCAAAACCCACACTAATGCTGTTTACCCTCAGGTACATACTGTCAATAATTCCAATCCTTCTGTTTTTGGTACTATATAAATTATAATAATTTGAATAGTCTCCTTGATGGATTTTTGTATTATTATATCCCAGTGTAAGTGAATTTCTCTTTTTGCCGCCTAACCAAGGTTCAGAAAATGAAAAGTTGTAGGAGCGATACATTTTACCATTGGACTGAACTCTAAGGCTCAACTTCTGGCCATCACCAACCGGAAGCGGATCCCAGGCTGATTTTTTCCAGATATTTTTAATGGAGAAGTTGTTAAAGGTAACACCCAGTGTTCCGGTAAGACCTATACCGCCACCCCATCCGGCAGAAAGTTCCAACTGGTCTGATGATTTTTCTTTCAGTTTCCAGTTGATATCCACCGTGCCATCTGCCTGATTAGGAACAGGTTGTGGGGTAATGGACTCTTGTTCAAAATAATTTAATGCACCTAACTCACGAATGGAACGCATAATATCCGATTTGGAAAAAAGCTCCCCTGGCAAGGTGCGTAGTTCGCGCCTGATTACGTGGTCTTTGGTACGGTCATTGCCAATAATGGTAACATTCTTAATTCTCGCCTGAGGCCCTTCTACAATTCTTATTTCGTGGTCAATCGTATCATTATGTATGGCGGTTTCCACCGGTGTTATGTTGAAGAACAAATACCCCATATCATTATAAATAGTATTAAGGTCGCCTCCATCTTGGCTGGGCTCTATACCTAATTTTTTGTGGAGGACACTTGCATCATACACATCACCCTTAGTAATACTCAACAGAGTATTTAATACAGAATCGGAAAATTTCGAATTTCCTTTCCAGGTAGTATTTCCAAAATAGTATTTGTGTCCCTCCTTTACTTCAAGGTCAACGTACATTTTATTTTCCCTAAGTACCTGTGTATCTCTTAAAATCTGAGCATCGCGATATCCTTTTGAATTGAGGTATTTCAATACCTTTTCCTTATCCTCAGGATATTTTTTGCGATTGAATTTGGAGGTAACAAAAATATTGGGTCTGAAATAAGGATCCAGCGCTTCCAAAGTCTTAGAGCCGCTCAGGAAACCCATTTCACTCATGTACTCGGTAAAGTCGTATTTATCAATGGGGCCATAAGCGCTTTGATAAGAGGTAGGAAACAAAGTCAGTTTAGCCATCTGTTTGGTATTCTTCAGTTGCTTTCTTAGTTTGGAGACGCTCACATTGTCATTCCCAAAGAAATTTACACCGTCTATTCTTACCTTTTTACCTCTATCAACCTTGATTATCAAAGAGTTGGAGTTTGGAAACTGTGGGTCTTTTATTTCTAAAAAATCAACCTTAGCATTGTAAAAACCTTTGTCGGTAAAGTAGTTTACAATCACATCATGCGCGTTTCGGCGTAGGTTTTCTGAAAGTACAGTACCTTTTTGCAGTCCAATTTTGGGCATCAATTCGTCAGAATCGCTTTTTCTTACACCTTGAAACTTAAAATTACCGAGTCTGGGGCGTTCGGTAACATTTAATTCTATAGAAACCCACTCATGGTTAACTTTAGTAATATAAACCTGAATGTCGGAAAAGAATTTCTGTTTCCATAAATTATTAATCGCCCTCGAGAAAATATCGATGCGGGATAAACAAATTGTTGCCCTTTTTTGAAGGCCGGCCACAGAAATTATAAGTGACGAATCAAGTGAAGTAAAGCCTTTACCTTGATTTCTGCTATTGAATATTCCTTTGGAATCCTCGATTCTACCCATTCCTTTAGCATTGGGTCAACCGATGTGGTAGGTATCGTATCAATTTGAGCAAAAACAGCATTTACCGCAAGTGTCAAAACAAGTATGCTTAAAATCCTGTAAATAAAAAAACGCATAAAGCTGTATATATCGGTAATCAATTTTTGTTTTTGCAAAGAAAGAAAGCCATTTTCTTAAAAAGCATAAGCTTCATTCCTGTTGCGGCGGCAAATTAAGGGTAAATTTTGGAAACTGAATGTTAAAAAGCATGTTTTTGGTCAATGAGGTATTTGATTAACATGAATTTATATTATTTCTGCACCCGAACAGAGGTTTTCCCAAACCTTCGCTGACGATTTTGAAAGTTCAAAATGGCTTCGTAAAGATTATTTTTTCTGAAATCGGGCCAACGGACATCAGTAAAATACAGTTCGGAATATGCCAGTTCGTACAACAAAAAATTACTAATGCGATATTCGCCGCTGGTTCTTATCATCAGTTCGGGATCGGGAAAATCTGCCGTTGAAAGATTTTGCTTTAATACTTCTCCAGTGATATCCTGCGGCTGCAACAAACCTTCTTTTGCTTTTTGAGCTATTTTTCTGGCAGCATTTTCCAAATCCCAGCGCCCGCTGTAACTCAATGCCATTACCAGATTCAGGCCTGTATTTTTTATAGTAAGTTCCAGCGCTTCATTCAACTCCTCCTGAGCAGACGCAGGTAACATACCCACATCGCCAATTACGTGAAGGCGAATATTGTTCCTATTCAAGATTTCTGCTTCTTTTTTAATAGTGGACACTAAAAGTTCCATCAATCCGGTAACCTCATCTGCAGGGCGCTCCCAGTTTTCGGTACTGAACGCATAAAGGGTAAGATACTGAATGCCCAACTCGGCACAGACCTCCACCACATCACGCACACTCTCCACCCCGTGGTAATGGCCAAAGAGTCGGTCTTCGCCCTTCTCCTGCGCCCAGCGGCCATTGCCATCCATGATGACGGCTATGTGAACCGGTAAATGGCCTTTGTCTATCTGTTCAATTAATTGAGACATAAATCGCCGCTAAATTAAAGAAAAAAACAAATAATTAATAAATAGCTGCCTTCTGAGGGATTGATTTTTTTATAAATGCCCTGAGATGGTCATTAGCAGATTTTAAATCTTCTTTACGCAAATACATCATGTGCCCGCTACGATAAACTTCCCATTGCATCCTGTCTTTCAGCCTGCCGGAAGGATCCATTTGCCAAAGATTATATTTTGAATTAAAATAATCGCAGGCGCCGTCATAATAGCCCGACTGCACCATAAGGTGCAAAAATGGATTGGCAGCCATCGCCTGACGCAGGTTTTCTCCGGTACGGTCATTGGTATTGTCCCAGGATAAACACTTCCAAAAAACATTATAAGGCAAATCGGTTTTGTAACCTAATTCATCCCTCAGATACATATTAACAGGCGGTGTAAACGCATGAAGCCACGAAGTGATTTCAGCATTGTAGTCGGGCCTTTCACCGGCGGTTTTTTTGTCAATGCCTTTGTATCGGCTGTCGAGGCGGCCAATGGTAAAGCCTTGATCACGCAACAGTTCTTTCCAAAACAGATCCGGAGGTATATCCAGATTATTTTGCAGGATGAGTTGTTCATTCAGACCGGAATATCTGGCCATAAGCGATGCAATGTTTTTGCGTTCGCTATCCTCCAGCAAACCACCTTTGTTTAATGCAGGAATCAACTGGTTCATGGTAAAGTTTTCTACATCAGGCAAAACCTCAGTAAGGTCCTTTTGCTGAAGATCGGCGGGTAGTTTTTTATGATACCATGCAGTAGCTGCAAAGTAAGGCCACCTGAGCGCTGCACCGGTAGCTATTCCTCTTTCGATGCCGAGAGTGGTGGGCGATACTAAAATTACTCCATTTAAATACATCCAGTGTGCCTCCTGTAGCTCAAGCGCCAGACCCGAAACCCTCGTGGTGCCGTAGCTTTCGCCAATCAGGTACTTGGGCGAAGCCCAACGACCATACCGAGTGATGAAAGTGTTTATCCAATTGCCAAGGTATTTGATATCGGCGTTCACGCCAAAGAATTTTGTTTTGGAGGTTTCTTTCCCAACAATTCGGGAGTAACCGGTATTGACAGGGTCAACATACACAATATCAGCCACATCCAGAATGGAATTAGGGTTTTCTTTGTAGCCATAGGGCTGCACAGGGTAGCCTTCGTCATCAATGTTCAATAATACAGGGCCGGTGTAGCCAATATGCATCCAGACAGAGGCGGTTCCCGGGCCACCGTTGAACGAAATGATAATTGGTCGCCTGCTTTTGTCGCGTACATCAGTTCTTTCGTAATACGTATAAAACAAACCGGCTATCGCCTTACTGTCTTCATCCCAGACGGGTATAGTACCGGCTACTGCCTTGTAGGGTACAGACTGGCCTTTAATATTTACCGTGTGATTGGTAATTACTGACGTTTCAGGATTAAAAACCAGGTCAACAGAAGATTTCCTTTCTTCTTTTGCAGGTATTTCGGGCTTAGATGATGCAGCCGGAGGTTGCGCCTGAACCCAACTTGTAGCAAGAAGTACAATTAGCAAAATAGTTTTTTGCATAAATGATATTTTGTTGATTGTACTTCAAACCTAAAAAAAAGTTTGAAATATCAATCATTTATTTTTTACAGCTTTATTCCTTAACTTAGGAATCATTAGTAAAGTATCGCAAGCATAAATATGCTTGCCAAGCATTATCAGTAACACAATTTGAATACAAAACCCATTTTACCCAAACGTATTTTTGCTGAAAGCTAAATAATTTACCCAAAAAACTACTTCAATACTCCCAGTTCCTTACCAATTTTTGTAAATGCAGCAATGGCTTTGTCTAAATGGTGTTGCTCATGTGCAGCGCTCAGTTGCACACGAATGCGTGCCTGACCTTTTGGCACCACCGGAAAGAAGAAGCCAATTACATAAATGCCTTCTTCTAATAATCTGGCTGCAAAATCGGCTGCCAGCACAGCATCATAAAGCATGATAGGCACAATGGGGTGGTCGCCGGGTTTAATGTCGAAACCCGAAGCAGTCATTTTTTCACGGAAATATTTGGTATTAAATTCCAGTTTGTCCCTCAGATGTGTAGATGCCGAAAGCATATCTAACACCGCAATAGAACCGCCCACTATAGAAGGAGCCAGGGTATTACTAAACAAATAAGGCCTTGATTTCTGACGAAGCATGTCAATAATTTCTTTACGGCCTGATGTAAAACCACCTGATGCACCACCCAGCGCTTTACCGAGCGTACCGGTTATAATGTCAATCTTGCCCATCACACCACGATACTCGTGGGTTCCTCTTCCTGTTTTGCCAAGGAATCCTGATGAATGACATTCGTCAATCATAATAACAGCATCATATTTCTCGGCGAGGTCCACAATTTTATCCAATTGTGCAATGGTGCCGTCCATACTGAAAGAGCCATCGGTAACAATGATGCGGCTTCTGGCTGAGGCAGCCTCTTTTAATTTAGCCTCCAAATCGTCCATATTATTGTGTTCATAGCGATAGCGCTGTGCCTTACAAAGCCTTACACCGTCTATAATGCTCGCATGGTTTAACGCATCGGAAATGATGGCATCCTGATCGTTGAACAAGGGTTCAAAAACGCCTCCGTTTGCATCAAACGCAGCAGCATAAAGAATAGTGTCTTCTGTTTCCAGAAATACTGAAATCTTTTTTCCAATTCTTTATGAATGTCCTGAGTGCCACAAATAAAACGCACACTACTCATGCCGTAACCTCTTTCGTCAATGGTTTTATGAGCAGCTTTTATCACTTCGGAGTGAGAAGAAAGGCCCAGATAGTTGTTAGCGCAAAAATTGAGCACTGTTTTTCCGTTTACTATAATTTCAGCGCCCTGAGGACTTTCTATAATTCTTTCGGATTTGTACAAGCCGGAGACCTTTATTTCATCTATTTCAGATGCAATGCGTTGGGTAAAATTTTCGTTCATATCTGTAGTTTTTTCGGTTGTGTAGAAAAATGATTCTGTTTTGCAAAGAAACGGCTTTTTATTAAAACCATTTGGTAGTTGTACGTCTTCGGCTGCCACCAATACCTATTGCACCCAGGAGAGAGCGAATGATTTGATTACCTGCATTTCGGGCAAAACTTCTTACCAACGGGTCGTCCAAAATTCCCTTTTCCCTTCTTTCGGTTTTTGCCTCTGTCTTTTGTTGTTGCACCTCTGCATCGCGTGCCGCGGCAGCTTCTAATTTTTCGCTCAAAATTTCATAAGCGCTCTTTTCATTAATCACCTTATTGTAGAAAGAAGCAATTTTAGAATTATTGACAATTGTGTCAATTTCTGAATCAGACAAGATATCCATGCGACTTTGTGGCGCACGTAACATGCAGTGTACCAATGGTGTAGGAATACCTTTTTCGTTGAGCATGGTAATCAGCGCCTCGCCAATACCCACCTGAGTAAGTAATTCATCTGTTTTATAAAAATCGCTTAACGGATAATTTTCGGCAGTTTGCTTTATCACTTTTCTATCGGCAGCAGTAAATGCCCTTAGTGCGTGTTGTACTTTGAGGCCCAACTGTGCCAGCACTGAGGCAGGTACATCCATTGGGTTTTGGGTGCAGAAAAAGATGCCGATACCTTTGGAACGAATCAGTTTTACGATGGTCTCAATCTGGTTGAGCAATGCCTGGCTGGCTTCATTAAAGATCAGATGCGCTTCGTCAATAAAAATGACTAATTTGGGTTTATCCAAATCGCCTTCTTCGGGGCAGGTAGCATAAATCTCTGCCAACATCTGAAGCATGAAAGTTGAAAACAGTTTTGGTCTGTTTTGCAAATCGGTAACACGCACGATTGAAACAATACCCCTGCCCTGGCTATCAATACGCATCAGGTCGTCCACGTCAAAACTTCTTTCGCCAAAAAATATATCAGCGCCCTGCTGCTGCAGCTCAATCACTTTTCTTAAAATGGTGCCGGTGGAAGTTGTGGAAATTTTTCCATAAGTCTTTTCCAACTCGGCCTTGCCTTCATCGCTCACGAATTGCAATACTTTCACAAAATCTTTCAAATCGAGGAGTGGCAGTTGGTTATCATCGCAATACTTAAAAATCATAGCCACAAAACCGCCCTGAGTATCGTTGAGATCCAAAATTTTGGAAAGAAGAATCGGACCAAACTCACTCACTGTAGCACGAAGCCGGGTTCCCTTTTCCTCACTAAGCGTCAAAAATTCAATAGGATAGGCAGTGGGCTTGTATTCGACTTCCAGCTTTTGGCAACGGTCGTCAATTTTATTATTAAGGGTTCCGGCTGCACCGATACCGCTCAGGTCGCCTTTTATATCCATCATCACCACCGGAATGGAGGCATCACTAAGGCCTTCGGCTAATACCTGCAGGGTTTTGGTTTTTCCGGTTCCGGTAGCTCCGGCTATCAAACCGTGACGATTTAAGGTTTTGAAAGGAATAAATACATCAGCCCCCTGCACCACCTGACCATCGAGCATGGCACGGCCTATTTTATAACTTTCGCCTTTAAAAGAATAACCATCGTTTACTGCCAGCAAAAATTTTGAAGAATCAGCCATTTTTTAAAAATTTCGACTAAGATAATATTTTATGATTCAATTTATTGCTTAAATAAATGTTTCATTAAAAAAGAAAAGAACCATTCAGGTTTAAGCACAAAGAAAAATCATCAGTTTTTCTTTTAACAATTTATTCAGTACCATTTAATTATAAGAATAAAACCTTATTTTTATATTTGTTGCATAAATTTGAAAAAAATGGAAACAAAAAAACCACATATCCTACTTTGTGAAGATGACCCCAATCTGGGCAATGTCCTCAAGAACTATTTGGAACTCAGCGACTACGACGTTACGCTGGAGCGAGACGGAAGGTTAGGATTGGCAGCTTTTCAGCGAGAAAAATTTGACCTTTGTCTGCTGGACGTGATGATGCCTAATATGGACGGTTTTACACTCGGAGAAGAAATCAGGGATATTGACCCCGATGTTCCCCTGTTTTTTCTAAGTGCCAAAACCATGAAGGAGGATATTATTCAGGGGTACAAATTAGGTGCCGACGACTATATTACCAAGCCTTTTGACAGTGAAGTGCTGCTTTTAAAAATCAAGGCAATTTTGAAAAGAAACGAAGAATTTAATAAAGAATCAGAAAATAAGGAATTTAATTTGGCAAGTTACCATTTTAATCCTAAATTGCGGCAGTTATCACATGGTGGCATTACTCATGTACTTTCACCAAAGGAAAATGAGTTATTGAAAATGCTGGCAGAACATTTGAACGACTTACTACCACGCGAGCAGGCATTGAAGAAGATTTGGGGTAGCGATACTTATTTTAACGGGAGAAGCATGGATGTGTACATTGCAAAACTCCGTAAGTATCTTAAAGATGACGAGAAGATAGAAATCGTAAACATTCACGGAAACGGTTTCAGACTTGGTGGTGCAGGATTAATCAACTTTTGGCTTAGGCTCAGATTGAGAAATAAATAAAACCCGTTTGAGAAATCAAATGGGTTTTCGTTTTTTAGAAACCCAACTCCAGATTATTTCCGCCCTGTTGTGGTTTTTTGCCCAGATGTTCATACGCTTTTTGAGTAACCTCACGTCCACGCGGCGTTCTTTGGAGAAACCCCTCCTGAATCAGAAATGGCTCATACACCTCTTCAATCGTTCCGGCTTCTTCTCCTACAGCAGTGGCAATGGTAGTGATGCCTACAGGCCCTCCTTTAAACTTTTCTATGATTGTGAGCAAAATTCGGTTATCCATATCATCTAATCCGTATTCATCCACATTCAATGCTTTGAGGGCATGTTGGGTGATGCCAATATCAATTTGTCCATCATTCAGAACCTGTGCAAAATCTCGCACCCGCCGAAGCAATCCATTGGCAATTCGGGGAGTGGCACGGCTTCGGGCGGCTATCTCTGCAGCCGCTTCATCAGCAATCTGCACATTTAATATGCCCGCAGAACGCAAAATAATTCTTTTAAGGGTTTGGGCATTATAGTACTCTAATCTTGACTTTATAGCAAATCTTGAAAGCAAAGGTGCCGTAAGCAAACCACTGCGTGTAGTAGCGCCAATTAATGTAAACGGATTCAATGAAAGCTGTATGCTTCGGGCATTAGGACCGGAGTCAATTAAAATATCAAGCCGATAATCCTCCATGGCTGCATACAAATATTCTTCTACCACATTGCTAAGGCGATGAATTTCATCAATAAACAGAACATCTCTCGGCTCCAGAGATGTAAGCAAGCCTGCAAGGTCACCGGGTTTTTCTATAACCGGTCCGCTGGTTTCCTTGATGTTTACCTCCAACTCGTTGGCTACAATACGAGACAATGTTGTTTTTCCAAGTCCGGGCGGGCCATGAAAGAGAATATGATCCAACGCCTCTCCCCTGATTTTAGCAGCCTTGATAAATATCTGCAAATTTTCAATCAGTTGCGGCTGCCCCGAAAATTCCTTTATGTAGGAAGGGCGGATTGTGTTTTCAAAATCCCTGTCAAAAGGGTTTAAACTATTTTTATCTTTATTTAAATTAGGATTAATCATTACTAGCCCAAAGATAAATTATTAGGTTGAAAGGATTGATTTAGATAAGGATGGAATTTTACCAAAAGCCCTTTTGTCCAAATTCTCAAGTAATTAGCATTACATTAATTATATTTGACCCGTATTTTAAACATTCAAGATGGAAAAAGAACAACTTAAACAACTTGTAAAAGAGCAAATCATTAAATTTTGAACCTTAATAATCTAAAACCAGAGGACATTAATGATGAAGAACCTTTGTTTGGCGATGGATTAGGCTTAGATTCAATTGATTCAATCGAGTTGATCGTGATGCTTTCCAGAGAATATGGCATAAACATTCAAGACCCCAAGGAGGGACGTAAGGTGTTGACTACCGTAAACACAATGGTTGATTATATCGAGCAACACAGAACAAAATAATAAAAGGTGTGGACAAGGTAGTAGTAACCGGGATGGGAATTATTTCTGCCATTGGCGACACAGTGGCACAAAACAGGCAGTCGCTAAAGAAGGGCATTAGCGGCATTGGTCACGCAAAGCACTTTGTATCCAGATACACCAATTTGCTCCCTTTTGCCGAAATAGATTATTCTACCTCCGATTTAAAGAAAAATTAAATATTACACAGTCTGAGCAACACGTACCGACCTGCTTGCGCTGCATGCTTTTAAAGAAGCGATTGCAGACGCTCAGTTAGATTCTTCTTCGCTTGTTTTGCCCCAGATTGCATTGATAGGAGCCAGTACCGTTGGTGGCATGTGCCTAACAGATGAACTTTATGCAGATGCCAACAAGAAAGATGAAATCGGATCAGAATACCTTTTATCATATCCCAACAGCGCCAGCACCATGTTTATTCAGGCGCAGTACAACATTGGAGGTATCGTAAACACTTTTAACACAGCTTGTTCTTCATCAGCCAATGCCATCATGTTTGGCACCAGACTGATTAAAAACGGCCTGGCAAGAAAAGCCATTGTGGGAGGGGTGGATAGTTTGGCAAAATATACTGTGAACGGGTTTAAATCATTGATGATATTATCTGATGAACCTTGCCGGCCCTTCGACAAAGACCGCAAGGGACTGAACTTAGGAGAAGGCGCAGCATTTTTGGTTTTGGAAAAAGAAAAAGATGCTGTCGGTAAAAAAATTTATGCAGAGGTAAAAGGCTATGGGAACAGCAATGATGCATTTCACCCCTCCTCCACGTCACCTGAGGCCGATGGGCCTTATTTGAGTATGCAAAGAGCATTGCAATCGTCAGGGCTGCTTCCTGAGCAAATTGATTTTATAAACGCACATGGCACGGCCACCGAAAATAATGACGAAACCGAGAGCCTGGCAATGCTCAAACTGTTTCAAACACCGCCTCATTTTGCAAGTACAAAATCTTATACAGGTCATACATTGGGAGCAGCAGGAGCGGTGGAAGCAGTTAATACTATTTTAAGCCTGTACCATCAGGAAATATATCCTTCATTGAATTTTGAAAATAAAATTGAAGCAACCGGGCTGGTACCGGTTAAGGAATATGGTACCAAAATTTTAAATAACGTAATGAGTAATTCCTTTGGGTTTGGCGGAAATTGTACCTCTTTGATTTTTGGGAAATTTAAATTCACAGATACTTTGTTTATTCATCAGCATATATGTATTTCTCCTCAACACACTTCGGGTGATGCCGATGTGGATTTGCTTAATCCTTCGGCTAATGGACAATTAACCGCTATCGAACCTGAGCTGACAGGAGTACCTGCCGGTTTGCTGAGGCGAATGAGCAAAGCCGTGAGGATGGGAATTGGCACCGGTTTACCTATTTTGCAACAAAACAAAGTTGATGGAATTATTATTGGTACAGCCAATGGCGGGATGAATGACTGCATCAAATTTCTCAATCAGATTATTGATTATGATGAAGGAATGTTGACTCCGGGCAACTTTGTGCAAAGCACACCAAATGCTATTGCAGGGCAACTGAGCCTTATTACCAAAAATCAGCAATATAATGCTACTCATGTGCATTTGGGTCTATCTTTCGAAAATTCATTAATTGATGCGCAAATGCATCTGAAAGAAAATACAGATGGAAACTACCTTGTTGGGGCTGTGGATGAAATTTCAAGCTATAATTATAATATTGACTTGCTTGCCGGTTGGTATAATCAAAATATTAAAAATCAGAGCCTTTACGAATCTAACCGGCCCGCAACCATTGCAGGAGAAGGCGCTGCCATGTTTCTGCTTAATAATAATGCGCAGGATGCATTGGCAAAAGTAAAAGATATTGAAACTTTCCATGCTTCAGATATTGAAACAGTAAAAACACGATTTAAAAATTTTGCAGAGGCTCAAAATCTTGACCGTGAAACCACAATATTCTTAACCGGAGAAAACGGCGACATACGGTTTAATCTCTTTTATCATTCATGCGAAGCTATAGTCAACGATATCCCGGTCGCTCGTTTCAAGCATTTATCAGGTGAATATCCGACTGCGGTTTCATTTGCCGTATGGCTGTCAGTTTTTGCATTGCAAAACCAAAATTTTCCGGGTCATCTTTTTAAGACAGGGAACAATTTATCACAGATAAAAAACATCATTATTTATAACAATTATCACGGCCTTCAGCATAGTTTTATCAGCCTTACTAAAAATTGACAACCAACAATTTTTACCGGATTAAGAAAAAATTGGGGATTGACATTTTTCTATAATAATCTGAAAAAGGGAACAAATATAAATCTCCAAATACTCCTCATTACTGAACCGGAATGAAAAATTTTATGTAGGTTTGTATTTATAAACTCCTTCGATGAGATATATATTTTTTTTTAGCTTTGGGAATTATTTCGACGATAATTGTGAGCGCTCAAAATTTTGACATAAAAATCAGTGCAGGCGCCGATGCTACCCAAATGAAAAACTTCAACAATGGTTTTACCATTATTCAGGGATTACCCTTTAAAACCGGAAATGAACTGCCTCAAAAAACGCCTGTTGTTTCAAAAATTGAAGGAGCATCTTCGCAAACTAATTACAAAGTAGGCTTTTTTGCGGATGCAGAAATTAGCAAAGAATTCTGGAATCATTGGAAACTATCGATTTCATTAGGAGTAAATCAACTTGCTTACACTTACGATACTAAATTACCTGCTAACAACCTTTTTGAAAAAGACACCATGATGAAGCAGATTTCGGATGATTTTGGAGAGACCAAATTGCTTTATATAAATTCCAGATTTTTAAACGTTTCCAAATCATTTGGAAGAGTTTCTTTGCAATTGGGCCCGGTGGTCAATTATTTGGTTCATAAGAAATATAATGCTGACTTTTTTATTATTGACAGTGTAAATTCAGTTTTTCATGTCATAAGCGAGCAACGAGGCAACCCAAAGAAACTCAAGCTGGGCGGACACTTCAACCTTCGGTACAAAATATTGATGCCATTGGAAATAATGATTGGCACTCAATATTTCTTCAATTCCATTTATGAAAGCGTAGGTACTTACGAGGGGATGTACAAAAAAAGTAATCCCCTCCAATTGCAGTTAGGACTCAGTTATCGGATCGCTTATTTTTAATTGGCCAATCAATAAACTGCTCTCAATAATCCTGTACGTTTTATTGTTTTCTACCCGTAGAAATTAAGACTCCAAAACAAAAGAGCTACCCTTTTAGATAGCTCTTCGTATAAATTATAATACTATTTCTTAACTACAACCCAGGCTGTTCCCACAGTTCAGACATTTGTAGCAGGTACCGCTTCTGATGGTAATATGGCCACATACATTACAGGCCGGGGCATCGCCCTGCATGCTTTTTGCTGCTGCATTAACCGCATCTAAGCTGGTTACCGGTTTGATAAAATCCTCCTGCCTGGCTGAAACAACCGGTTTTGAAGAACCCACTACTCTCATGCCGCTAAGTTCATGTTTTCTTTCTCCAATGGTAGGCATCTCTTCGTCCCAATCCAAATCCTCTTCTTTTGGTTCCTGTTTGGGTTTGTCTAATACATGTACTAAATCTGCACGACCCAGATACTCATAAGCCAAAGCACGGAACATGAAGTCGATAATCGAAGTGGCCGATTTGATATTTGGATGCTGCACCATTCCAGAAGGTTCAAATCTGGTAAATACAAATTTTTCAACAAACTCTTCAAGTGGCACACCGTATTGCAATCCGATAGAAACAGCTATTGCAAAACAGTTGAGCATACTGCGCATGGTAGCGCCCTCTTTGGCCATGTCAATAAAAATTTCACCCAATGTGCCGTCACTGTATTCTCCTGTACGAAGGAAGAGTGTTTGCCCATTTATTTTGGCCTTTTGAGTGTAACCTCTGCGCTTTGCCGGTAATGACCTGCGTTCTACAATCATTGCCAACTGACGTTTTAATGAAGTATCCGCGCTGTTTTGTACACGATGATTTACTTCTTCCAAAAGCTCTTCAATCGTCAGTTTGCTCATGTCCACAATCTGGCTTTCCGAAGAAATGTCTTCCGTGGTTTCTTCTTCGGTTTTGCTATCAGAAGATTTATTGCTCAGTGGCTGACTTAGTTTGGAGCCATCCTGTATAGTGCGCAGGCTTTGAGGCCCAGCTCCCAGCTAAGTTGGTAAGAATCAGCAATTTCTTCAATCTTAGCTTCGTTTGGTAGGTTGATGGTTTTGCTGATGGCTACACTCAAAAACGGTTGTGTAGCTGCCATCATGCGGATGTGGCCGTGAGCGTGGATATAGCGCTCGCCTTTGGCGCCATTCTTATTGGCACAATCAAAAACGGGTAAATGCTCGTTCCTAAGATATGGGGCACCTTCTACAGTCATCGAACCGCAAACGTATTCATTGGCTTTGTCAATCTCTTTTTGTGTAAAACCGAGCGCTTTCAGCATGTTCCAGCCAAAGTCGTTGTACTGCTCCGGTTTGAATCCAAAGCGCTTCATCGTGTCTTCACCCAGTGTCCAAACATTAAAGGCAAACGAAATTTCAAATGCAGTGGCCATCGCGGCATTCAGTTTTTCAATTTCAAGTGCATTAAATCCTTTTGCTAACAAAGTATTTTCATTGATATGCGGAGCGCTATTAATACCGGCATGGCCTTTGGCATAATTCACCATTTCATTAATTTCATCAGAGGCATAACCTAATTTTTTCAAAGCCTGTGGCACACTCTGATTAATAATTTTGAAATAACCACCGCCACTCAGTTTTTTAAATTTAACCAAAGCAAAATCGGGTTCCACACCGGTTGTATCGCAGTCCATCAGCAATCCAATCGTTCCTGTGGGGGCAATTACAGTAGTTTGTGCATTGCGGAAGCCATTTTCTTCGCCTAATATCAGTGCATTATCCCATGCTTTGGTGGCAGCCTTCAATAAATAGTCAGGACAATATCTTGCATTGATTCCCTGTGGTATTATATCTAATCCTTCATAAGCCTCGGCAGCATCGTAAGCAGCCGCACGATGATTACGAATCACCCGAAGCATGTGCTGCTTGTTTTCTGCATACTTTGCAAAAGGGCCGAGAATGTCGGCCATTTCTGCCGAAGTGGTATAGGAAGTACCTGTCATGATGGCGGTGATGGCGCCCGCAATGCCTCTTGCTTCTTCACTGTCGTAAGGAATGCCGCTTACCATCAACATGCTTCCCAGATTAGCGTATCCCAGTCCGAGGGTACGATAATCATAACTTAACTGAGCCACTTCTTTGGATGGAAACTGAGCCATCAGCACAGAAATTTCCAATACCACTGTCCAGAGCCTGCTGGTATATTCAAAACCTTCTACATCAAATGTACCGGTTTCTTCGTCAAAGAATTTTCTCAGGTTGATGCTTGCCAGATTGCAGGCGGTATTGTCGAGAAACATATACTCGCTGCATGGATTGCTGGCTCTGATGGGGCCTCCTTCGGGGCAGGTATGCCACTGGTTGATGGTAGTGTCATACTGTGTGCCGGGGTCGGCGCAGCGCCATGCTGCATAGTTTATCTGATCCCACAAAGCTTTGGCTTTTACGGTTTTCATCACATGACCGTCGCCTCTTGCTTTTAATTCCCAGTCGCCATCTTCGGCCAAAGCTTTGAAAAATGAGTTAGGAATACGAACCGAATTGTTACTGTTTTGTCCGCTTACCGTTTTGTAGGCTTCTCCTTCATAATCGCTGGGGTATCCGGCTGCTATCAGAGCGGCTACTTTATTTTCTTCTTCCACTTTCCAGTTTACCAATTCCTGCATTTCGGGATGGTCGAGGTCAAGGCAAACCATCTTTGCTGCACGCCGGGTGAAAGCCGCCGCTTTTGATAGCGCCTGCCGCGCGGTCGCCAATTTTAAGGAAGCTCATCAGTCCGCTGGAAGTGCCTCCGCCGCTTAGCTTTTCGCCTTCGCCTCTGATATTGCTGAAGTTGGTACCCACACCACTGCCATATTTAAAGATTCTGGCTTCGCGTACCCAAAGATCCATGATGCCGCCTTCATTTACCAGGTCATCATCTACACTAAGAATAAAGCAGGCATGCGGCTGCGGCCTTTCATACGCCGAAGTGGATTTTTTGAGCACGCTATCATTCGCATCCACATAATAATGCCCCTGCGGTTTGCCGGTGATGCCATACACCTCATACAAGCCGGTATTGAACCACTGCGGACTATTAGGCGCACAGGATTGGTTCAGGATGGAATAAACTAATTCTTCATAAAAAACCTGTGCATCGTTTCCCGAAGCAAAATAACCATATCGCTCGCCCCATACCCTCCAGGTGTGCGCCAAACGATGGGCCACCTGCTTCACGCTGGTTTCTCTTCCGGTGCCGCCATCAGGCTGGGGAACACCCGCTTTCCGGAAATATTTCTGTGCAAGGATATCTGTGGCGATCTGGCTCCATTGTTTGGGAACTTCCACATTGTCCATCTGAAACACCACTTCCCCATTCGGGTTTTTGATGACAGAGGTTCTATAATCGTATTCAAACAAATCAAAGGGACTTACCCCATCCTTTGTAAATTTTCGGGAGAATAGAAGGCCTGTCTTGTGTTGATTATTCGTTGGCATCATAATATATTTCGTTTTAAAAATTTTGGTACAAAAATGGATTATTGTAGGACAACGAAAATATCCCAATCATGGCAAGTTTCCCAATGTAAAATATTAACAGATTGTGGATAAAGAAAGTTGATTATCGATAAATACAAACGGGTATTGCATTTGGTAAGTTATGCACAGGGTTGTGGAAAGAAATGGCCGGTTTTTTGGTTATTTTTTCTTAAAACGAACCACTAAAAAGTATATTTTATGCCGGCAACAAACATCCGGGGCAAAAGATGATAGGTTGATAAAGAATTGGAATAATCCGTAATATTATTAAAATGGATACTTTGTTGATTCAATGCATTTTGCAAACTTGCCGAAACAGTCAACTTGTCTTTTATGAGATTGCCAAGGAAGGATGCATCAAGAAAATAAACCGGCCTTTGTTTTTGATTTTTTCCAAACCACTGATAATAACTAACTGTACTTTGGATATAACATACCTTATTGAACTTAAAATTTGTTTGCAAGAAACCCTTGTAATTATACGTTTGGTTGTTAAATTGGTCATCAGGCAGTTTTACGGTGCTTAAATTCGCCAAAAGCATAAAATGGGTATTGAAATTGAAAATACCATTAAACCCTGAAAAATAATTCAGTTTACCGTTCAATGTCCAGAAATTTATATCCCTGCTCATCGTATTGTTAATATTATTGACATACTTGCTGCGAATAGCACTACCACTAAACCTGATGGTGCCTGACAAGGAAGATACAAATTTATCGGATCCAAAAACTAAGCCGGTCATATTACTTCCTTGAGGAATATCATATTTTGTAGAGAGCATAAATTTTTTATTGATGATGGAATTGTCAGCATAACTATTGGAGGTATTAGTATAAAACCCATTTATATATACCGTAAATTGATTATAAGAATCGTTATACCGATAACCGAGAGAGTAACTGTTTTGAGATTGAAAATAATTTTGATATTGATAACGATAGGCAGTTCGATAATCGGTAAAAATTAAACTGTCAAAAAGTTGCACCGCATTAGGAAAATCTTTGCTGTACTTGTAGCCAAAGGTAATCCTGCTTTTTAATCCTATTGTCCATTTGGCGGTTAGATTGGGCGATAAAAACCAGCAGGAATTGGTTTTATTAGAATGGCTGTTTTGCCAATGATTAATAATGCCTAACCAATTGATTCCCAATCGGGAAGTAATTTCAAGATGGCGACTTACAGGCTGGTTGTAGTCGGCTCGAACATACAGTTTTTCTTTCTGCATTTCAAGCTGATTTCCCTGCTTTAATAAATCCGGCAGTATGGAGGAAACCACCTGCATTTGATAACGGTCATATCCGGCATTTAAAATAATGGTGGCTTTTTTTGAGTTGGTATAATATCGGGCCTGTCCTCCTAAGTATTGGACAGGGTTTTTGGATGATTGAAAAAACGCTGTATTGGCATCTACCGAAAAAACACTACTGTAATCATAGCCATTTACATAAAAATCCTGTGGTCTGTTATTGCTAAATTGAGCAGCCTCCACAATCAAAGCATTTTTGAAGAAGGGCGGAAGGTATAAGATAATTGATTGCTGACAGAAAGAACTTTCGAAGATAAATTTTGTGTAATCCGATCGGAGTTGAAAAGTAAATGGGAAGCCTCATTACTTACGTTCGTTGCTCCTTTGCCTATGTATTTCAGCCTTGATTTATCAGAAAAATAATATTCTGCCTCTATCTGGCCTTCGGCTGTTTTTGGCTTTGTTATCCAATCATTACTTTCAAAATAAGCGATAGTGTCTTTATTAAAAAATAGTTCAGTATGTTTTTGGCTGGTTTGAGTATTTTTATCGCCGGTGACACTAATATTAAATTTCATGTTGAGCTTTTTCGAAAAGTTTTGTAACAAATTGAGCGAGGCGGCATGAGTATTGTTAAACACCGTCCGATTTTCTTCAATCATCGGAATGCCGCTCGATGCTATATCCACTAATTTTTGCTCATCAACATAGGATTATAGGGAATGGCCAATGTGGACTGAGGGTTAAACGTACTGTAGCTCATAAAGGAAGATTGCCTGCCAATATTATTGGCGCTACCCATTAAATAGGCTTTTACCGGCTTTGAAATAAAAATACCATTTGCAACACCGTTATAATATTTCCCTTCACCACCTTCGGCCAGGATGTCGCCAAAAAACACATTTTTAAACTCCTTTTTGAAAGTGAGGTTTACCGCTATATCATCCGTTTTTTCAATACCCTTCATCATTCGGTCATTCAGGTATTTATCGAGCACCTGTACCTGATTAATACTTCCGGGCGACATATTTTTGGATAAAGCAGTGTAATTGGTGCTCATCAAATCGTCACCCTCCAACAACAGTTTCTGAATAGCCCTGCCATTGACGCTGATTTGTCCTTGTTCATTGATACTGAACCCGGGTAGCTTTGCCAATGCCTCTTCCAAATTGCGTTCATTGCCTGCCAGAAAAGAAGAGAGTTTGTAGCTGGTGGTATCGCCTCGTACCTGTATTTTGGGAACATAGGTAACAATCACCTCTTCCAGCACCTTGATTCCTCTGTTTAAAACAAATTGAATCGCCGATGCGCTATCGGCGCTGTCAATTTTTTTGAACATCCTTTCGTACCCCAAGGCCGATGCACTGATAAAAACAGGCAACTGGCCCTGATATTGGATTGCAAATTTACCCTGTTGATTAGACTGGGTAAATGCTACGGCGAGACTGTCTTGTGTGCGATGTACAATAATGTTAACATTGGCAACCGGTGTTTTTGACGCATAAACAACCTGCCCCGAGATATAAATATCATTTTGAGCTTCAGAAGAAAATGGGAAGAAGGAAATGATGAAGCAAACAGAAATTAGGAATGGAATGTGCTTACCCAACTACTTTTTTTTACAAATCTAATTAATCCAATGACTTTTCAAACCGGTTGAATGATACATTTATTAATCCAACTTGTACCCCTTTATGTTTCTGGGTAACTTCACTTACTCTGCTCTGAAAAAATTTTCTTTTTTCTTCCAGCTTTTTTTCTTCTAATTCATGAAAAGCTTTGTACCCATGAATAATATCCCCATTAGATGGAGCTTCTATTTTTTCTTCTTTCTCCAAAATGCTAACAGAGGAAAGTGAAAACTGCACCTCCTGATCCAGAGAATGAGCTTCGACAACCAGACCGGGAAGACCCACTAATCTCCATGGCCCAAAACTTACAGGAACGTCTGTGGTAAACCAAACCTTATAATCTCGTCCAAAAAGGTGGGTTGTAGCACTTTGGCATTTAAACCTGTTAATTTCTTTAAGTTCAGCCGTTATTGTCCATTTTGGCATGACAAAAGTATCAATAATTATGAACGGCTTTTTGGAAATAAAATACCTTAAAACCTGCTTATTCTCATTAAAGTCTGAATATACGATGCTTCCAATTTTATCCGTCACCCTGCCTTTTGAAACCATTATTAATTTATTGCCATTTTCGTCAACAGTATCCTTTCTCATTCCAGTCTCAAAAGTGTTTTTATCAAATGTAAAAATACTTTTCATTCTCTCAAAAGCCAGCTCCCCCATAAAGTTTTGAGGAATTGCATTTTTTTTATGTATGGTGATGAAATATTTTGCTACTCCTGAACCTTCTGTTTGTCCCAAAATATTATGAATTACAAAGAGTTGGAGAAAAAATATGATCACAAAAATTCTTACAATCATATTACTCATACTGATTTTCATAAATTTTATTTGGCAATATTTTTTCATAAATGTTTCAATGATATTTAGAAATTAGAGCCTGATAAGATTTATTTTCCGGTACAATCTAATCAATCAATTCCTAGTCATTTTCACAGGTAAGTTCATACAGATCAACAATTATTTCTCCGGCTTCATCACAATCATCTCCTATTGCCCAGCCTTCCCAAGTAATTCCATCTGGGCAAGTCCAGGTAGAATAGGTAATACAAGTTGCGGCATTAATTGATAATTCAATTGGCTGTAAATTGATGTTTACCTTGTCGTTTGTCAAGTAATTTTCATCTTCTTTTGGCAGATTTGTATTGGCAAAAGAACCGGTTGCCATAATAAAGCAACCCAATAAAACTAATATCAATTTTTTCACGTTTTTAAATTTTGAGCGTTAAAAAATGGTTTCCATGTTCTAAATAAATCTTCAACAGGCTCTAAAGTAAAACTAATTGGTGAAAAGATAAATATTAAAAAAAACGCTAAAAATATGTTAATGGTAAGTTAAATTAACCCTGTCAAAACCTCCACAACCTTGTCCACTTCCTGCATCGTATTGTACTTGCAAAAAGAAAAACGACCGGCAACGCCAATGTCATCAAGTTTCAGCGCATTAATAACATGCGAACCCTGGCTGGCACCGCTGCTGCAGGCGCTGCCGCCCGATACACAAATTCCATGAATATCCAGATTGAATAGTAGCATTTCCGATTTTGCCGATTGAGGTACAGAGGTATTTAAAACGGTATAAAGACAACTTCCGTCATAATCACCATTGAATCCAATGCCGGGCAGGTGCTGCAGCAATTGCGTCGTCATGTATGCCTTCAGTTTTTTAATGTAAGCCGAGTCTTGTTCGTACCGCTCCATCGCTAATTCCAATGCCCTTGCAAAGCCTACAATACCATAGAGGTTTTCGGTGCCGGCACGCATATTGCGCTCCTGACCGCCGCCGTGCAGCAGTGGTTTAGCCTGTACATTGCTGTTTACATACAGTATGCCCACCCCCTTAGGGCCATGAAATTTATGGCCGGAGGCCGAAATAAAATCAATATCCATACGGCTGAGGTCAATGGGATAATGCCCCACCGTCTGCACACAATCCGAATGAAAAACTGCATTGTATTTGCGGCAAAGCGCACTTACAACGTTCATACTCAACAGATTGCCTATTTCATTATTGGCATGCATCAGCGTAACAAGGCATTTATCTTCACGTCCGGCCAGTTGCGCTTCCAAATCTTTGAGGTCAATATGACCGTCTGCCAACAGTTTTACAAAACTGAAAGAAATAGTTTTCCGGCTTGCATAATGTGCTACCGTATGCAGCACAGCGTGGTGTTCGATAGGCGAAGTAATAATGTGGGTACAGCCCAAGTCTCTGATGGCGCTCAGTATGGCTGTGTTATTACTTTCGGTGCCGCCGCTTGTAAAAAAGATTTCGCCCGGATGGGCATTGAGTAATCCGGCTACCGATTTTCGGGCATTTTCTATTGCCAACCGGGTTTCTCTGCCAAAGGAATAAATGGATGAAGGATTGCCAAACCTTTCGGTGAGGTAGGCATCATCGCTTCTAACACTTCTTTATCAAGCGGTGTGGTAGCTGCATTATCAAAGTATATTCTTTTTGAGTTAGTCATAAGTTAAAATTACAGCGTTTTATATCTGTTTTTATTGAAAAGCTGAAGCAACCTTGCAGAAATCAGGTTTTATTTTGCTTCATTAATATCCTGCATCAGCCGTTGCGCAATATTGTTTGCCTTAAACTCAAAATCGCTCTCGGAATAAATACGGATGATGGGTTCGGTATTGGATGGGCGCAGATGAACCCAGTCTTCGTCAAACTCAATCTTCAGGCCATCTTCGTCATTGATTGGCTGTTTTTTATACTTCTTTTATTTTTCAAAATGGATTTCAAATTCGTTTCGGGCGAGAGTTCTATTTTGTTTTTGCTGATGAAGTATTCAGGATATTTATTTCTTAGTTGCTTGATACTCTTGCTTTTTGGTTGGCCAAATGCGTTAAAAATAAAGCAATACCTATCAGAGCATCGCGTCCGTAATGAAAATCGGGTACAATGATACCGCCATTTCCTTCGCCGCCGATTACCGCATTTTTCTCCTTCATTTTGTTCACCACATTCACCTCGCCTACCGCCGATGGAAAATATTCTCCGCCATGTTTAATGGTAAGCTCTTTGAGCGCTTTGGTACTGCTCATATTGCTCACGGTATTTCCAGCCTTTCCTTCAGGCTGACTTTTGTGATAGCTAAGAATATAATCGGCCACTGCCACTAATGTATATTCTTCGCCAAACATAGAGCCGTCTTCATTTACAAAGCAAAGACGATCCACATCGGGATCTACGGCAATGCCTAAGTGCGCCTTTTCCTTAACTACTGCATTACTCAGCTCTCTCAAATGATTGGGTAATGGTTCCGGATTATGTGCAAAATCACCCGTTACATTTTCGTTTAACACAATTATATCTTCCACTCCCAAAGCATTCAGCAATGCCGGTACAAAAATAGCTCCGGTAGAGTTGATGGCATCCACCACCACTTTAAAATTTCTTTTGGCAATTGTTTCTTTATTAACCAAAGGATATTGAAGAATGGCATCAATATGATTTTTAAGATAGTTGTCGTCTGTGGAAACTTTTCCCAGCTTATCCACCGAAACATATTCAAAATCTTCAGCTTCGGCTATTTCAAGTAATTCTTGTCCAAGAGCTGCAGATATAAATTCGCCTTTTTCGTTCAGCAGTTTTAGGGCATTCCATTCTTTAGGGTTATGGCTGGCAGTAAGGATGATGCCGCCAGCAGCTTTTTCCATGGGTACCGCTATTTCAACCGTCGGAGTGGTGCTCAAACCCAGGTCCACTACATCTATTCCCATTGCGCATAGGGTTTGTGATACCAGATTGCTCACCATAGCGCCGCTCATGCGCCCATCGCGGCCAATGACCACCTTTACTTTTTTAGCGCCAGCATTTTTTTTCAAAATAACACTGTATGCCGATGCAAACTTTACGATATCGACCGGTGAAAGTGTTTCTCCCGGTTTACCGCCAATGGTACCGCGAATTCCTGATATGCTTTTAATTAAGGCCACAACAAATAGGTTTTATGTTAAAAAAACTTTCTCTATAAAACAGAAAAGCGATGTAGAAGTCGATCTGCAAATTTAAGTTAACGCAGTTGTTTTTTAAAATTAATATCTGCGGGCAGATGCATTAATTCAACACGTCCGGTTCTTTCACAATTTTTGCTTTTGACTCTTCTTTGATCTTTCTCCAACCGCCAATAATTACGTGCAGATTGTGTACGCCCTGTTTTTTCAGATAAGATGCTGCAACAAAGCTGCTGCTTCCGCCTCCGCAGTGCAAGTAAACATTGTCTCTTTCTTCAATAGCCGCCACCTTGGCAGGGTCTGCCAGGTCATTGAGAGGGATATTTACCGATTGCTTCAAATGCCCCTGCGCAAATTCGAGCGGTTTTCGTACGTCAATCACCACCAAATTTTCATCATAAGGCAAATCCATCATCAGTTCATCTGCCTCAATATCAATGATCATGTCAACCGGCAGATTGGCTTTAGTCCAGGATATAAATCCCCCTTCCAAGTAGCCGATTACATGCTTGTACCCCAATGATTCAAACTCTTTTGCCACATTTTCATCATCTCCCTCATTCATAACCAACAGAAGATTTTGTTCCGCAGAAAAAAACTGTTTTACCCTATCGGCAAATTTTTTGTTGTAAGGAATGTTGATACTGCCTTTGATAAAAGCCATACCAAAATTATCGCTTTCTCTTAAGTCAATGATATCCAATCCTTTATTAGCAAGGTCAAAAAACGCTTGTACGGGAATATTTTTCATCAGAAAACAAAACTGAAAAGTTCAAAAAATGATTATTGCCTGTAAATAAGTAGCAGCGGATTTATTTTAACAATTGATCCACAAACAGGTTAAGATCTTTCATACGGTCAACGTTGACAGTATAATAGATGAACTTGCCGTCTCTTTCTGTATTAACGAAACCTGCCCTGCGCAGGATGGCCAGATGCTGGGAGGCAACAGATTGCTCAATTCGCAATTTTACATAAATTTCAGTTACTGTTATCTTCTCCTGGGTATCAATGAGCTTTAAAATCTGCTGTCTGAGTTTGTGATTAAAAGCCCTTAAGACTAAAGCTGCTTTTTTAACGCTCAAAGCATCTACCCGAACTTGCTCTGCTGTACTTTTTTGAGAGCTAAATGATATTTGACAATTATTCATAATAGGTTTAATTATAAAAGAGGGTCAAAGTTATAAATGTATTGTTAAAAGAAATAATTTAAATCAGAAAAAATAAATATTTAACATTAATTATGTAGGTAAACCGGCTTCAGGTAATAAGGTTCCGCATAAGCCAGGTCGCTAAAGTCATTATTTGTAAAATATTTTTCTGACAAGGGAGCCATTTCCACAGCCGAAATATTGTCCTCCACAAAATCTGCATTTGGGTTATTGATGAGATTTCTAAATTTTCCGGCGCCATTTCCCGTAAAAAGCACTTTCCGGCTTGATAAAAACCGGTCAAAATCCGCTTCTGTGAGTACCATTGCCTCAGGAGGGTGTACAATGTTCAGGGTTTTATCATACACTGCCGCAAAAACCTCCATCCGGCGTGCATCAATCATCGGGCAAATCAAATCTGTGGCTTTATCGGTAACCGATAAAGCCATGATTTCCAATGTATTAATACAAATAAGCGGCATTTTGAGTGCATAACAGATTCCTTTTGCAGTGGATAGTCCAACACGCAAGCCGGTGTAGGAACCCGGACCATTGCTCACTGATACAGCATCTATATCCTTTATTGTCAATGAGTTATTCTCAAAAGCCTCTTTTATGGCCCGATGAAGCCAGGCTGCCTGTCCTGTTCTTGATTCATTCATACCCGAAAAAACAGATCTGCCATCATCTGCAACACAAAAGGATGCCGAATCAATCGCAGTTTCTATGTTCAAAATCAAAGCCATTGGGCAAGATTACAATATTTTTGCCTGAATTGTTTATAATTATTTTCCTTAAATTGTTACGAATGATTGTTTTTTACGTCATACAATGAAAAGTATGTTATGAGAAAGTTCTTATTATCCTTTATTATAGTTTTTTTATCAATAGGTTTTTTCTCCTGCAAAAAAAGCTATATTCCTGAACCAGTAGTGTCTTTTGAAATTGATAAAATAAATATCAGTATAAAAAGCGCTGCCGGATGGTGCGCCCCCGGCGACTCACTCTTTATCAATAAGAAAAACACTAAATACACCTATTTTCCGTCTTCATGCAGCAACGAAGGCAAATTGACCACAAATAATACTAATGCTACGCAATGGGCCGAACTGATTGCTCTTTTGGATATTGAAAAGTTTAAAGAAATTGATCTCAACGAGTGTGGCGTTTGCTTTGATGGCGTGGATGAAAGGATTATCATCAGCCAGGAAAATTCAGCCACAGCATAAGATTTTATAACCTGAACAATGAAAAACTCAAACCCATAAAAGATTTTATTTATAAGCTTTATGAAATCAGGGTGGGTTTTAAGAAGTAAATGAGTTGCATAACCTCATTTTAGTTGCCGGCTCTTTTCAATAAAGAATATCATTAATTGATGCTGACAGAAGTTCAAAAAAAACTTTTATTTTCATTTATACTTTTTTGTATAAATAGCTTACCTTCGCGCAATGAGTTTAGAAACAGACCAAATTGTCAGTAAGGCAGTAGAATCAGATGTAGCGTTCGATCCCATTGAGAATCATGTTAATAGCGAATATAAATACGGGTTTGTAACCGAAATTGAAACAGAATCGGCACCCAAGGGTTTGAACGAGGATATTGTGCGGTTTATTTCGGCAAAGAAGAATGAACCGGAATGGATGTTGGATAGGAGACTCAAAGCATTTGCCCAGTGGCAAAAAATGACCGAAATGCCACAATGGGCAAACCTTGTCATCCCTGAGATTGATTTTCAAGATGTTATATACTATTCGGCACCCAAACAAAAAGAAAAGCCCAATAGCCTCGATGAAGTGGACCCGGAGCTGATAAAAACTTTTCAAAAATTAGGTATTTCGTTAGAAGAGCAAAAAAGGCTTACAGGCGTGGCTGTAGATGCGGTAATTGACAGTGTATCCATCGGTACTACCTTCAAAAAACAATTAGCAGAACTGGGAATCATCTTTTGCTCCATGAGCGAAGCCATTCAGGAGCATCCTGATTTAATACGTCAATATTTGAATACAGTGGTTCCTGCTACCGATAATTTTTATGCAGCATTAAATTCCGCTGTTTTCAGCGATGGGTCTTTCTGCTATATCCCCAAAGGAATTAGATGCCCAATGGAATTGAGTACCTACTTCCGTATCAATGCCGAAAACACCGGCCAGTTTGAACGTACACTGATTATTGCAGATGCGGGCAGCTATGTGAGCTATCTGGAAGGCTGTACTGCACCAAGACGAGACGAAAACCAATTACATGCCGCAGTGGTAGAAATTATTGCCATGGACCATGCAGAAGTGAAATACAGTACCGTACAAAACTGGTATCCAGGAAATAAAGAAGGAAAAGGGGGAATATATAATTTTGTAACAAAAAGAGGTATTTGCAAAGGGCATAACTCCAAAATATCGTGGACGCAGGTAGAAACCGGCTCGGCTATTACCTGGAAATACCCCAGCGTAATATTGCAGGGTGATAATTCGACCGGCGAATTTTATTCAGTAGCAGTTACCAATAATTTTCAACAGGCCGATACCGGCACCAAGATGCTGCACATTGGAAGAAATACCCGCAGCCGCGTGGTAAGCAAAGGCATTTCTGCCGGACGCAGCCAAAACAGCTATCGCGGATTGGTAAGAGTGGGCAAAAATGCACAAAATGCCCGCAACTTTAGCCAGTGCGATTCGTTGCTTTTGGGCGATAAGTGCGGTGCTCATACATTTCCATATATAGAGGTAAAAAATAAAACCAGTGTGGTAGAGCATGAAGCCACTACATCAAAAATTGGTGAAGACCAGATTTTCTATTGCAATCAAAGGGGTATTAATACTGAAAAAGCAGTAGCTCTTATCATCAATGGTTTTGCCAAAGAAGTGATGGACCACCTTCCCATGGAGTTTGCGGTAGAAGCCAAAAAGTTGTTGGAGGTGAGTTTGGAGGGAAGTGTGGGATAAAAGATTTCAGATTGGCAAATTTTTGTACAATGGTCTTATTTTCTTAAAATCATCACACCAATGGCTAAAATTGACAGATACGAGGATTTGGAGGTTTGGAAATTAAGTGTTGCATTGTGTTTGGATATTTATAAACCAACAAATACTGAATTATTTTCAAAAGATTTTAGCTTGAGGGATCAGATTAGAAAAGCAGCAATATCAATCCCTTCCAATATTGCGGAAGGCTTTGAAAGAGATAGCAAAAGACAGTTTTTATATTTTCTGTTGATAGCTAAAGGATCTTGTGGAGAAGTAAGAACACAGTTGATGATTGCCAAATCTTTGAACTATATATCTGAAACCGATTTTTCAAAAGTCAATGATAAATATATTAATACGAGTAAACAGTTGGCAGGTTTTATAAAATATATAAAAGATTATAATACAGAGCAAAATTAGTAGTCGGAAATCTGCAACCTGTAATCTGTAATCTGTAATTAAAAAGAGTTATGTTAAGTATCAAAAATCTACACGCAGGAATTGAAGGAAAAGACATATTGAAAGGCATTGACCTTAAAATAAAAAAGGGGGAAGTACATGCCATCATGGGACCAAACGGTTCGGGTAAGAGTACTTTGGCTTCTGTATTGGCCGGTAAGCCGGATTATGAAGTAACAGAAGGGGTTGTTTCATTTGATGGAAAAAACTTGCTCGAACTGGCTCCCGAAGAAAGAGCCGGCGAAGGCGTTTTTCTCAGTTTTCAATACCCTGTAGAAATTCCGGGGTTGAGTACAACCAACTTTATGAAGACGGCTTTGAACGAGGTGCGCAAGTATCGCGGACAGGAAGAGCTGGATGCAGCCACATTTCTCAAGCTGATGAGGGAGAAGATGAAATTAGTAGAAATAGACCAATCCATGCTGAGTCGTTCACTAAATGAAGGTTTTTCGGGTGGCGAAAAGAAAAGGAATGAAATTTTCCAATTGGCTATTTTGGAGCCTAAACTTGCCATTTTGGACGAAACAGATTCCGGCCTCGATATTGATGCCATACGCATTGTGGCCAATGGCGTTAATCAATTGCGTAACAGCGAAAATGCTATTTTGGTAATTACACACTATCAGCGCCTACTGGATTATATCGTTCCCGATTTTGTTCATGTGCTGTACGATGGCCGAATTGTAAAATCAGGAACCAAAGAACTGGCATTCGAATTAGAAGAGAAAGGATATGATTTCATTAAAAATGAAGTGGCTGTATAACAATAAATGGTTTTTATACAACCCAATATTTTAGCAGTCAACATTTTTAAATTATCAAATTGAATTCATGAATACGATTACATATTTTAAAGAAAGATTCGAACAGCTTCAGGCAGATAGTGTGGATACCCATATCAAGGCTATGCGTGATGAAGCATTTAATGAGTTTAGCCAGAAAGGTATTCCTACGGTGAAGTATGAAGAGTGGAAATATACCAGAATCAATGATTTTTTTATAAAAGATTATCAGTTCACCACCGATCTGAAAGAACAAAGTTTTGCAAAGGAAGACTTGCAGCACCTGAAAATGCCTGGACATGAGAATGCAAACGTAATCACTTTTATCAATGGTCATTACCATCCCGAATTTTCAACGCTTCGCTCTGATGAGTTGGAAATCATGCCTTTGCAGGAAGCTGCGCACAATCAGTTCGCACCCATTGTAGAAAAACATCTGGGGCATAGCGCCGATTACCACAGAGACGGTATCAATGCTTTAAATACTGCCTTTATTCAGGAAGGTGTGTTTGTGCATGTTTTAAAAGGAAGAACAGCCAAGCATCCTATCTACATGTATAACATTACCGATGCCCGTTCCGGAAATATATTTGCACAACCGCGCGCGTTGGTTCATGTGGACGAAAATGCACACGTACAAATGGTTGAAACTTTTGCCACTATTGGCTCTGACGATAGTTTTACCAATTAGGTGATAGAAATAGCAGTGGAAAAAGATGCTGTTTTGGAATTGTATAAAATTCAAAACGATGCGCCTAACTCCACAGTGGTAAGCACCACACATGTAAATCAGGTGGGAACCAGTATTGCCAACGTAATCACCATTTCTCTGAGCGGAGGATTGGTGCGCAATAACCTAAATATGGTGATGAACGCACCCAACAGTTTATCCAATATGTTTGGCTTGTACTTGCAAAAAGGGCATACGCACGTTGATAACCATACGGTTGTGGATAATCGGCAGCCCAATTGTGTAAGTAATGAACTTTATAAAGGCATTCTGGACGGGAACTCAACGGGCGTTTTCAATGGGAAAATTTTTGTACGACAGATCGCACAAAAAACAAATGCCTATCAGAGCAATAAAAACATTTTACTCTCAGACAATGCTTCGGTGAATACAAAACCTCAATTGGAAATTTTTGCGGATGACGTAAAATGTTCACATGGTTGTACCGTAGGTCAGTTGGATAAGGAAGCATTGTTCTACCTGAAATCAAGAGGTATTTCAGATCACACAGCGAAGGCATTATTACTACAGGGTTTTGCATTGGATATTTTAGAAAAAATCAAACCCAGTGAAATCAGGTTATTTGTGGATGAATTAGTGCAAAAACAATTAAGTCTGTAATAACAATTCAAAAAAATATTTATAATTCCGGAGTATAGTTTTTTTATTTTCCAGAATATTCATTATCAGCCAATTATATAGGCATCTATTCAGGAACGTATGATTCAATCAATTGACGATATCCGTGCCGATTTTCCTATTCTCCATCGTAAGGTGAAAGGGCATCCTTTAGTATATCTTGACAATGCAGCTACTACGCAGAAGCCCAAAGCCGTAATAGACGCGCTAACGTACTATTACACCAATACCAATGCAAACGTACACAGGGGTATTCACTCGCTGGCAGAGGAGGCAACTGCCGATTTTGAAGCCACGCGAGATACGGTAAAAGAATTTATCAATTCGGCTCACAGAGAGGAGGTGATTTTTACCAGAGGCACTACCGAAAGCATCAATCTGGTGGCCTACACCTGGGGGCGACAAAACATAAAAGAAGGCGACGAAATCATCATTTCTGCTATGGAGCATCATAGCAATATTGTCCCCTGGCAGATCCTGTGCGAAGAAAAGAATGCCTTACTGAAAGTCATTCCAATCACTGAGCATGGCGAAATCATCATGGAGGAATTTGACAAACTTTTTTCTCCAAAAACAAAATTGGTTTCGGTAGTGCATGTTTCCAATGCAATGGGAACCATCAATCCGGTGGAGGAAATTATCAATAAATCACATGCTGTAGGCGCAAAAGTTTTGATTGACGGCGCTCAATCCAGTATGCACCTTGATATAAATGTACAGAAACTGAATTGTGATTTTTTTGCGTGTTCGGCACACAAACTGTTTGGACCTACCGGAATCGGCGTTTTGTATGGTAAAAAAGAGATTCTGGAGTCAATGCCCCCTTTTCATGGTGGCGGCGAAATGATTAAGGACTGCACCCTCCCAAAAACAACTTATGCAGACCTTCCTTACAAATTTGAGGCAGGCACGCCCAATATCGGAGATACTATTGCCTTCAAAGCGGCTTTGGAGTATATTCAATCCATTGGCAAAGCGCATATAAGAAAACATGAGGATGAATTGCTCCGCTATGCCACCGAAAAATTATTGCAGATAAACGGTCTGAAAATTATTGGTACCGCCAGAAACAAAATCAGCGTTATTTCCTTTGTAATTAATGGAGTGCATCCTCAGGATGTGGGTATATTATTGGATAACAAAGGGATAGCCATTCGCACGGGGCATCATTGCGCACAGCCATTGATGGATTTTTATGAAATTCCGGGTACGATGCGGGCTTCTTTTGCAGTGTATAATACAATTGAAGAAATAGATAAACTGACAGAGGGATTGCAAAAAGCAATTAAACTGTTGCTTTAAAATAAGTTACCAGCGGTCTGAAATCTGAAAATATGAATGATATTAAAACGATAAAAGAAATTGAGAACGAAATAGTTGAAGATTTTTCGCTATTCGATGATTGGGACGGAAAGTATGAATACATCATTGACCTGGGCAAAAAGCTGCATCCCCTTGATAAAAAATACAAAACCGCAGAAAATATTGTAAAAGGTTGTCAATCAACCGTTTGGTTGCATGCGGAACACAAAGGCGGAAGGATTTTTTATTATGCCGATAGTGATGCCATCATCGTAAAGGGGTTGATCAGTATGTTGATTAAAGTGCTTTCGGGGCAGCCGGTTGAAGATATTATTAGCGCCGATCTGGAGTTTATTGATAAAATAGGGATGAAATCGCATCTGGCGCAGACCCGGGCCAATGGTTTATTGGCGATGGTAAAACAGATGAAAAATTATGCAATCGCATTTAAAGCGGTAAACCAGATTTAATTACAGATTACAAATTTCAAATTGCAAATTATTGATTAACAGTTATTTGTGTTAAAAAAAGGAGTTGAATCATGATGAATGACGAATTGAGAAAAAGGGTAATAAAAGAAATTCAGACTATTTACGATCCCGAACTCCCTGTAAATATTTGGGAGTTAGGATTGATTTATAAGGTAGAAATTTTGCCCATCAATAATGTGCAGGTAATCATGACTTTGACAGCGCCTTCGTGCCCGGTGGCACAGTCTTTACCGGTGGAGGTTGACCAACGAATACGTGAAATAGAAGGCATAAATGAAGTGGATGTTATAGTTACCTGGAATCCGCCTTGGGACAAAAGCATGATGAGCGAGGCGGCTCAACTGGAACTCGGATTTTTATAAACAATTGAAATACAAAACATTATACTTTTACCTTGGGAGATAAAACATATAAAAAAACAAAAGGAATAGCATATTTCCCTTTTTTTACTGGGTAACAATTTTATGAAGATTACTGCACAGGAAGAATATGGATTGAGAATACTCATTCGCCTTGCGCGCAATAAAGATGCCGAAGGCCTCAGTATTCCTCAGTTGAGCGAGACGGAAGGACTTAGCAGCCACTATGTAGCTAAATTGTGCCGCATACTTCGTATGGCAGAGCTAATAAACAGTACCCCGGGCAACAAAGGAGGTTACGTGCTGGCAAAACCAGCCAATGAAATTATAATAAAAGATGTATTAGACGCACTGGGTGGCCGATTATTTGAAATCTCTTTCTGTGGCGATCCATCACGTAATATGCGGTTCTGTACGCACTCTGTAGATTGTTCGGCCCGGGCGCTTTGGTCCATTATACAGCTGACTATGGATAAATTGCTGGTTCAAATAACACTTGCCGACCTTACCGGCAATCCGGAAGAAGAAACAGGACAAAAACTCAGACAATTACTGGTAGAAAATCCTGTGCGATAACAAGATTTTCCTAACGTTTGTTAGGTTTTGGGGCTTGTATTTTTAGGCAATTTATTGCCCAGAAGAAAGATTTCCTTAAAATAATTTTTCTTGTAAATAACTGTATATAAATACTTTACACTGTTGTAGAAAAAAAATTAAAAAAAATATAAAATATTCGGGTTACCCTTTTTCAAATACAGTATAAATACCAAATTATAAATTTTAAAATTTAAAAAAGACAAACAATGAAAAAATTATTCGCAATCGCAATCTTAGCCGTAGCTTTCGTAGCATGTAACAATGAAGCAAAAACTGAAGAAACTCCAGCAACTGATACCGCTGTAACTGCTACAGTTGATACTGCTGCTGCTATAGTTGACACTGCTGCTGCTAAAGTTGATTCAGCTGCTGCTCAAGTTGCTCCTGCTACTACTCCAGCTGAAGCTCCTGCAACAGAAAAAAAATAAGCTGATCTATAGATTAGAACAAATTATCGAAGCCTACTCAATTTTTGAGAAGGCTTTTTTTATTGCCGTTAATTGCCGACTACCTCTATTTTATAGGCGATTACCTTTTTGCCAAAAAAGGTCGGCACATATATAATGCTATTTTTCGCATCCATTCCTATATCAGCTGTATTTATTTTATTCTGATGCGTCTCCAATAGTGTCTGTACACCTCCTCCTTTCGTTACATAATAGATATAGCCTATCCACGATGTTAGTATAAAATCGCCATTGGCGAGAGGTTCAATTCCATCAATATTTTCTGTAACCTGAGCAATAGTTGTTATTTTTCTGCCCGCATCTATTTTTTTGAATGATTTGCCTTCGCCGTAAAAAAGCTGATTGTTGTAAAATTTCACACCATTTACGCGTGGAGTCGTATTGAGAAATATTTCAGGCTTATCATTAACAATTATCCATATTTTACCGGACTTTGAGTCTGAAACATAAACCACGTCTTTGCCAACCGTGATATCATTCAGGTTTTCGGAAGTAGGAATATGTATGGTATTTATTACTTTTTCTTCCTTCAAATCAATCACCACCACCCTTGTAATATCTGCTACATACATCCTTTTGCCAATGATAGCCATCCCTTTAGGTGCACTCAAACCGGTAATCCAGTTTCCGTTGTATTTTTTTCCATCGGTACTAAGAATACCTATTCCTCCCTTTCCGTCATCATCCCAGGAGGTTCCGTCAATGAGCGATACAAATAATTTACCCTTATGAAGAAGTACAGATTCTGGAACTGAAAACGTGGTATCGGTTTCCCAAATCTTTACTAACCGATGCTGTTGCCCACTGATAGAGAATGTAACACACAATAGTATAAAAGAAAACAAATACTTCATTTTCAATAATTTAAAAATAAACAATCATATCATTGACAGTCTCACCATCAATGATATTCGTATAAAAACAGTCTTATTAATCGAAATTAAAGATACTTATTAATTTCATCAACCAATTCGGTTTTGGTAATGGGTACTCCTTTAATTTTATTATAACCTTTTGCATCAATCAAAAACTGATCTCTCAGTATTTTAATCAACTGGCCATTATTGATTTCGGGAACCAAAACAGTTTCGAAGTTTTTGAGTAACTCGCCCAGATTTTGGGGGGGAACGGACAAAGGTGACGAATTTGTATATGGCTTACTGCTTTTCCCTGATTTTGCAATTCATGCACTGCAGATTTGATGGCACCAAAGGTAGAACCCCAGCCCACAACTAATACTTTGCCTGTTTCTGCACCACTGTCAAATTTTTGCTCAGGGATATGATCTGCTATTTGGTCTACCTTATCTTGTCTGAGCTTTACCATTAGTTCATGGTTATCAGGAACATAGCTGATATTTCCTGTCAGGTTTTCTTTTCCAATCCACCAATCCGGTGTTCAAAACCTTTGGTTCCGGGAACTGCCCATGGACGAACGCCTTTTTCATCACGGGCATAAGGCATAAACGATTCTTCGCCTTCGGCTAAAGCGGTTTTAAATTCTACATGAATATCCGGTAGTTGTTCTTCCAAAGGGTATTTCCAGGGCTCTGCGCCATTGGCAATATATCCATCTGTTAACAAAATAACAGGGGTCATGTGTTGCACGCTAATTCTTGCAGCCTCAAACACTGCATCGAAACAATCAGCCGGAGTAGATGCTGCCACTATCGGCATCGGGCTTTCTCCATTGCGCCCGTAATAAGCTTGCAGTAAATCTGATTGCTCAGTTTTGGTTGGCAACCCTGTAGAAGGACCGCCCCTTTGCACATTTACAATTACCAAAGGAATTTCAAGCATTAATGCAAGACCCATTGCTTCAGTTTTCAAAGCCATCCCGGGGCCTGAGGTTGTAGTTACTCCCAATGCACCGCCATAAGAAGCGCCGATTGCAGAGCAAATTCCGGCAATTTCATCTTCTGCCTGAAAAGTGCGGACTTTGAAATTTTTATATTTACTTAACTCATGTAGAATATCGGAAGCTGGGGTAATGGGGTAGGTTCCCAAAAACAAGGGTAGTTTGCTTTTAACAGAAGCTGCCACCAGGCCCAATGCTACGGCTTCATTTCCCATGATGGAACGATAGTTTCCTTCCTCCATCTTAGCTTTTTCCACCTTATAAGTAGTGGTAAAGGTTTCGGTAGTATCGCCATAGTTATAGCCTGCTTTTAGTGCAGCAATATTACTGTTAAGAATATCCGGTTTTTTTGAGAATTTATCTGTCAGGAAATTGACGGAGCTATCCATACTCCTGTTGTACATCCAGTACAAAAATCCCAGCACAAACATATTTTTGGCGCGATCCCGCTCCTTAATACTTAAAGGAAAGTCTTTCAACGCTTCACGAGTAAGCTTGGTAACATCAATTTTTATCAGATTATAACCGTCAAGACTACCGTTTCCCAGCGGATTCTGGTCTTCGGCATATTTTGCCAGTCTCAGATTTTTTGAATCAAACCCCTCAATATTCGCAATAATTTTACCTCCTTTCTTCAATGAAGGCAAATTCACCTTCAAAGCCGCGGCATTCATTGCCACTAATACATCACATTCATCTCCGGGTGTAAAAATATTGTTGGATGAAAACCGCAACTGAAAGCCACTTACTCCTGCCACTGTGCCTTGTGGGGCACGTATTTCGGCCGGGAAATCGGGAAAAGTAGATAAATCAGCGCCTAAAAGCGCAGTATTGGTAGTAAACTGAGAACCGGTAAGTTGCATACCATCACCGCTGTCGCCTGCAAATTTTATTACCACATCCTGTAGTAATTCCTGTGTACGAGCCATAAGAAATTCAAATAATCCGCAAAAATACGATGTGTTTGCGAGAGAAAAAACAGATATTTATTTTATGGCGATCATACTGATTTCCACATTTACAAATTTGGGCAAAGCAGCCACCTGTACAGTTTCCCTGGCCGGCGGATTTTCTGTAAAATACTGGCTATAAACTTCATTAATTTCCGCAAAGCGTTTCATGTCGGTAATAAAAATTGTAGATTTTACAACGTTTAAAAAATTCATGCATGCATCTTCCAGTATGGCACCAAGGTTTTTCATACACTGATGCGTTTCATCCTGAAGGGTGGCATTATTTAGTTCACCGGTTTCGGGGTTTATGGGAATCTGACCCGAAATGTAAAGCGTGTCACCTGCAAGCACTGCCTGATTATAGGGCCCGATGGGCGCCGGTGCCTTGTCTGTATTGATAATCGTTTTGTTCATAAGAAAATATTTCAAAGAGCAAATATACTCCGAACCTGCCTTTTGGCAAAATGAGTATTTAGACGTGAACCCTTAATTGAAAGCTACAATATAATTTAATGAAAAAAATCTTATTTTTACTGAAAGTCTTTTAATGGTAAGTTTAATCACATCCGGAATTATGGTGAATGTTGAGGTTTATTATCAGCCTGAATACAGCAATCCACTGCAGTCGGAATTTATGTTTGCTTATCGCATAACCATCGAAAATTTCAATTCATTCGCTGCCAAATTATTACGCCGCAGTTGGCATATTTTTGACAGCAACGGCACCTATCGCGAGGTAGAAGGCGAGGGAGTCATTGGCATACAACCCGTTATTCAACCGGGAGAAAGTTACCAATATATGAGCGGCTGCAACCTGCATAGTGATATGGGGAAAATGAAGGGAGTTTATCAAATGTCTAACCTTGATACACAACAGTTGTTTTCGGTAGCCATACCTGAGTTTGAAATGATTGCGCCGGCAAAAAACAATTGATTACAGTTACCAGTCTTTGGCGGTGCTGCTGCCAAAGTTGGATTTTGAATCAGCGCGTTTTTTCTGTGTATTTTTTTCTTTCTGTTCCAGTTTATCCAATTGATTTTGCGCCTGATTTTGGCTCATTTTAGATTTTGGTTGTTTTTGTTGGTTGTTTTGTTTGTTTTGCAGCTCCATTTGTTTTAGCTCCCACAGCGCTTTTTGCAGATTCTCCCTGGCGGGCGTATCCTGCCAGTTCAGCCGGAGCGATAGTTTATATTCTTCTATGCTTTCAACTAATTTTTGCTGATTACTATATATCACACCGATATTATAATGTGCTCCCGATTTCAATAAAATAGCTGCGTCTGAAGCATCAGCCACTACCTGATAGGCAGAGACAGCCACCTCATATTTCTTTTGTTTGAAGAGTGCATTACCTTTATTCAGCCTGGCAATGTACTTATATTTTCCGTCAGCTGCTTTATTATAAAAGTCAATAGCCTCGTCCATCTTTCCCTTTTTATAAAAATCATTCCCTTCCCTGATAAAATGGCCGGGTGATTGTCCGAAGGAATGAACCACAGCAAAAAAACAGCATATCAGTAAAAAGTACTTCATATATTAAAACAAATTACAAATAAAACCTCCTCTTAACCTCCTCTTAACCTTAACCTCATCCTTAATCTTAACCTTAATCCTAACCTCTACTTAGCCTCTCTTCTCCTCAGGCAATAAATGCTCCAAAATCAGTAATATACACATCAATCCTGCAAAAATCCAATAATAATAGGAAAAATCCATCAGGCCGATATCGCCGGTTACTTTTTTATCAATATGGGAAAAAGACGCATTTATTTTTTTTATGGCATCATCTATTTTGTTAAGGCGTACATAAACGCCATTTGTGTTTCCTGCAATTTGTTTCAACTCGGTTTCGTTCAACTTCGAGATAATTTCTTTTCCTGTTTCAGGATCTTTTTTGTTACCTCCGATAGAATCATCAATGAGATAGGTGCCCTGCGGTGAACCGATACCCACCGTATTGACCATCAATCCGCGAAGCGACAAATCTTTTGAAAGTTGTATTGCTTTTATATCGTGGTCTTCTCCATCTGAGATGAGAATGACCGCCTTATACTTTGCATCTCTTTCGCCAAACGCTTTCAAACTTTCTTCCAACGCATCGCCAATTACGGTTCCTTTAGCAGGTATAATATCTGGGGAAGCGTTTTCCACAAACATTTGCGCAGCGCTATGGTCGCTGCTGATGGGCATTTGAACGAATGCCTTACCGGCAAACCATACCAGACCAATGCGATTACCGGGCATAGCCGCAATCATTTGTGAGATGAATTGCTTCGCCTTTTCTAACCGATTGGGTGCGATATCTGTGGCCAGCATACTGCCGCTAAGATCGAGGGCGAAAACCACGTCAATGCCTTTACGCTGAATACCGTCATTGCCACTGGGTTTGCGTAGGCTCATTACAGCCAAAACTCCAAAACTAAAGGCAAGACAGATTAAAAGGAATTTGAAACTAAAACGGCGCGGACTGTAACGCGTGATCATTTCCTTTACAAGCGCCGGATCGCCAATTTTTCTCCTTGTAATTCTTTTCCATCTCTTTAGCGACAGAAATAATACAAATAGTATGAACAAACCGCCCAGCAGCCATATAAAATAAAAATATTGAAACTGAAAACCCATGTGGAGATGAGGATTAATTCAAAACAAAGCTATGATTTATAATTTGTGATTTGTGATTTGTGATTTCAACCTAAAACCTTAAACTTTAAACCTTGAACCTTAAACATTAAACTTTAAACCATTATTACATTTTCCCTTCAAAAAATCCTACCTGCTTTAATATGCCTTTGAGAATTTTCATACGGGCATCTGCCATATCATATTCTGCCCTATCCGACTCCAAATTCAAAACAAAGAAATAGGGATGCTTGTTTTCTTCTATCCATCCTACTGTCCAACCTAATGCATGATTTTTTTCGGTAAGTCCGGTACCTGTTTTATATGCCAGTTTGTAGTTGGCATTATCTTCCATCAGCATGGCATTTTTTACTTTCTCTTGATAGATTTTAAAGAAGGGGAGTTCATTAAAATACAATTTCTTTACCAATCCCAGATTTTCGTCGGGAGTGATTTTGAGGCTGTTGTCAAGCCAGAAACTATCAATCCGGGTAGTTATTTTAAACGGAATATTCTTTTTTCCGGCGCCATATCGAAGCGTATCTAACCAGAAATTCATCGTATCGCTCCCTATCTTTCTGGCTACTTCCTGAAAATAGGGTACTGCCGAAACCCTGAAAGCCTGCACCATATTCAGGTTGTGATTCCATGCCTCAATCGGTCGTTGTACGCCATCCCATTCAATTACCATACTGTCGCTGCTGATGATGCCTGTTTGCAAACCAATTAGTGCATTCACAATTTTAAAAGTGGACGCAGGCAGATAAGCGCTGTCGCGATATCGTGGCAAATTGTAGATTGTGAACATTCCTGTACCGTTGTCCATCAATGCAAAACATCCTGTAAGTTGTTGCTCATCAAAATACTTTTTGAGCGAATCATCCTTTGTAACATTGTTGGGCGAGCAGGCAATAAAAGAGATGAAAAACAACAAAAAACCAGCATGAAGTAATTTGAATTTTAGTTTCATTAGGCCTGAAAATTACTATTTTAATTTATTATTATTCCAAAAACGTTTTTAAGTTATCGAAAATCAACATTCCGCCTTGCTCTCACCCCTCCCCTCTTTTTGAGAATGACACTAAACCCTGCATAAGTAATGGTTTTAACGGATTTGATAAATATTATTCTCAAAGAAATCATTTTAATTTATTGAAAATTATTTCTTAAACATTAAAAAAAATATAGTTGGAAAACTCTTTGAAATTCAGTATATTTACGATGTGAGGATTGGGTATTTGAAATTTATTAAAAATAGTGCTTATGCAAAGCATATTCTCAAATAATCGTATTCCGCTCAATGACTACAGGTTAATAATTGATACCCCGCCTGTTATCAAAAGAAAATTGCTGCGCTCAAAACCTCCTTTGATGAAGATTATCGGGGAATGGTGATTGCAGGCGGCAATCCCTTTATTTATCTCGCCACTTTCTCTCAACACGAATCTGCCGAGCACTTGATGAATGAGGCAATTGACCGCATAGCGCTTGGATTTATGCCTTCAAACTACATTTAAAAAATCTCCGTAATCTGGATGAGCATGAAATTTATGTGGCATTGGGCGAAACAGATATAATCGAATACCTGATTAATGAACTCAAAACCGCTCAGAATACGTTAATAAATCCTCGTTTTAATGATATCCCCCGAATAACTATTGCACAAAGACTTATGCCTTGGCAGTTTGCAAAAAGCTGGCCTAAATTTCAACACAAACACCTGTCCGGAACTTTTCTTGCCGATAAAATGCTGCTTCTCAAGCGAATGGAAGGCTTTAGAAGCTGGCAGGTTGTCAGGTATCTGGCTTTCCAGAACTTAGTGGTGGCCTAATCTTTGTTAACCATTTTATGAGATGTAGCATTATTCTTACTAACAAATGTTAGCTTTATGCTTTTTAAGCCTATCTTTGCATTTCGATCTCTGCATTGCTTGTCTTTTTTAGGTTTTAGAGTGTTGGCCACTGTGTTTTCATGGTGGCTATTTTATGTACTATTTTACAAATTAAATTTAACTTTGTTAAAATATATTTTTACTTTATTAAAATTATTTTTACTTTCGTAATATGAAATTGCCAATTATTTGCCCAAGTTGCGAACATCCATTAAAGGTTAGCCTGTTAAAATGCGATCATTGCAATACCGAGGTAAACGGCAATTACGAAATGCCGATTTACCTGAAACTTACACATGAGGAGCAACAATTTATCCTTCAATTCTTTTTGGCAAGTGGAAGTATAAAGGAAATTGCAAAACAGGCAGGAACCAGCTATCCTACCATGCGTAATTATATGGATGACCTGATAGAAAAAATCAATAAAATGAAAAATGAATCATCTTCTAATTCTTAAAATCTAACGGATATGTTTAACTGGCGGCCTGTTTTTAATCCTTTTGAGAAGTATAGCGAAAAGCAATTGCTTACTGCGGGAATTCTTTTTTTTATAATCGGGTGTGCCATTGGTTATTTTTACAACTTAACCTTTGACGGAGCCATTGATATTCATTATTTAAAGGGCAAACAAACATTAAAAAATGCTTTTTTGGAAAATGCCATAATAATTTTTATTGTAACCTCTGTTTTGTTTATTCTCGGCAAGGCATTTAACCGGAAAACAAGGTTAATTGACATCCTGAATGTGGCTCTTATTTACAGGATTCCGATATATCTGGCATCGCTTCTTACATTATTCCCTTTTCTACAAAAAGCATCCGAAAAAATAGTAAATGATTTGGCAGAAAATAAATTAAAAATAGATTCACCGGAAATATTATTAATCAGTTTGGCAGGTATCATTTTGGTAGTTTTCATTGTTTTTGCAATATATCTGTTAGTGAAAGGGTTTAAAATTGCTGCCAATATAAAAAAATGGCAACATACTGTAATACTGATAATTGCCTTAATTATTATTGAATATCTCACTTTATTCACCATTCATAATTTCTTAAATCAATGAAAAAAATTTTTGTAAGTTTTTTACTTCTGATAATAATCAATGTTCCTTCATTTTCCCAATCCGTATCCGGCGACTGGTCGGGCGAGTTGGAAGTAAGCGGCATCAAACTGCCTCTGGTTTTTCATATACAACAAACCGGCGACTCGCTTTCCGCAACCCTGGATAGCCCGGCACAGGGAGCTAAAGGCATCAAGGTAGATAAGACAACTTTTAAGCTCAATGAACTGTTTATGGAGCTTAAAAGCTTAGGAGCCAATTATAAGGGAATACTTGCCGGAGACAGCATCAGCGGTACTTTCAGCCAAATGGGTATGAAATTTCCCCTTACATTGAAAAAAGGGCAGGTTGAGGTAAAAGAACCCAACCGCCCTCAAATGCCCAAACCTCCTTTTGACTATAATATCGAAGAATTCAGCTTCATCAATCAAACTGAAGGCAATACACTTGCCGGCACACTAACCACGCCAAAGAATAAAAAAAATTTTCCGGTGGTAGTGATGATAACCGGCTCAGGCAGTCAGGATAGGGACGAAACACTGATGGGGCACAAACCTTTTTGGGTAATTGCGGATTATTTTACAAAAAACGGAATCGGTGTGTTAAGAATGGATGACAGAGGTGTGGGCGGTTCATCTAAAGGAAAAGAAGGCGCTACATCAGCCGATTTTGCTACCGATATTGATGCGGCTGTAAAATTTTTAAAAAGCAGAGGATATAAAAATATCGGGCTTACCGGGCACAGCGAGGGAGGTATGATAGCGCCCATTGCGGCCGCAAAAATAAAAATGTTAAATTTTTGGTATTGATTGCCGGGCCTGGCATCCCCATTGACAGGTTAATGGAGCTTCAGACTTATTGGATTGTCAAATCATCAGGAGCCACAGAACAGGAGGCTAAAAAGAGCGCTGAGGATAACAAAGTTATATATGAATTTATGAAAGATTACAGGGGAAGTAGACTTCAACAGGATTTGGAACCTCTCATTCTGGAAGCGTTAAAAAAATCTGAAGAGACCAAAAAACTATCTGATGATCAAAAAAAAATGATGGCCAACCAACAAACTAAGATGCTGTCATCACCATGGTTTGAGTATTTTATTAAATTCAATCCCCATGACTATCTCACTAAATTGAAAATCCCCATACTGGCCATCAATGGTTCATTGGACGTGCAAGTTACGCCAAAAGAAAATTTAGAAGGTATCAGGCAGGCCTTGAAAAGAGCAGGAAACAAAAAATCAGAAATAATAGAATTAGAAGGTTTAAATCATTTATTGCAGGAGGCAAAAACAGGAGCTCCTTCTGAATACAGTCAAATCGAACAAACTATTTCGCCCAAAGCATTAGAGGTTATGACCAACTGGATTTTAAAACAAAAAAAATAAGCGTATGAAATTTGATGCTTCTTATAGTCTTAAGGTAAAAATAATAACAACAGCCGTTATCATCCTGTTTATGGGATTAGGCATCATGCAAATATCTCCTGCAATCAGGGTGGATGCATTTCTTGCTTTATCACTTTCCACACTTTTTCTGGTAATATTAGTTGTAACCTATGGGCTATCAGTTACAAATTATGAAATTAACTCCTACGAATTAGTAATTTGTCGTCCATTCAAAAATAAAATTATCCCAAAAGAGAATATCACAAGCGCCGAAAGGATTTACAAGCGTGATTTAAAATGGACATTCAGAGTTTTCGGATCCGGAGGATTATTTGGGATTTATGGCAATTTTTTCAATAAAAAATTCGGTACTATGAACTGGTTTGTTACAAGAGAAGACAAACTCATTCTGATAAAGACCAATAAAGGCAAAAAATATGTCGTTTCTCCGGATGAACCCGAAAGGTTTCTGGACACATTGAGGCCTGCAAACTAATCACCCCTGTGCTGCTACACCTGTTTTCATAAGAGAATCAGTGATTCTCAATCATCGGCATTAATTTTTACTTTCGTGCAATGAGACAGAATTTTTGCTTTCAAAATAAATTAAAAAAATACATGAGAAAACTTACTTATTCCTCCCTGATATTATTCCTGGTCATTTTTACTGCCTGCACCGAAAGACAGAAATCAATTAGCATTGAACCGGCAATTTATTACTGGAAAACGATTGTAAACCCCACCTCATTCGAAAAAGGCAGATTAGATAACCTGAAGATTCAAACTGTTTATCTGAAATTTTTGATGTGGAATGGAATGAGACAAGACAAAAGCAGTTCCTGCAGCCAAGATGATTATTACTGATACCGCCTGGCTGAGGACAAAAACCATGATCCCCGCCGTATTTATTACCAACGAAACCATCTATCACTCAGACAGCAATGCAATAAAAACCTTGTCTGAAAATGTCAGCCAATTGATTTCAAAATATATTCAATCCTATCAATTAGCAGATGTAAAGGAAATACAAATTGACTGCGACTGGACTGAAACCACTAAAAACAAATATTTCTACCTGCTGGATTTGTTGAAAGAACAACACAAAGATCAACTACTTTCAGCCACCATCAGACTTCATCAGTTAAAATACAGAAACAATACCGGCATACCTCCCGTAAAGAAAGGCTTACTGATGTGTTACAACATGGGCAATCTTCAAAGCCTGAATAGCAGCAATTCCATCATTGACCCAGAGGAATTCGCAAAGTACATTAACACCCTATCCACGTATCCTATTAGTTTGGACATCGGCCTTCCCCTGTTCGACTGGTACGTACTATTTCGAGGAAATAAATTTGCCGGATTGATTCAAAACATGCCTGAAGGATTCATTAACAGCCCCGAAGTTCAAAAGGAAGGAAGCCTGTATCTGGTAAAAAAAGACACAGTTATAGAAGGCAGGCTTTTAAATGCTGATGATATCCTCCGGCACGAAACCAGCGATTACAAAAGCATAATGAACGTTGTGGAACAATTAAAAAACAAAATGAATAATCCATCGTCTAAAGTATCTTTTTTTCATTGCGATTCAATAACTTTAAGCAAATATTCACTCGATGAAACTAAAAATATTTTTGACGCTTTTCGTTAGCAGCCTCTTTTCTTTAATCCCACAAAATATTATCGGTTGTGGCGGCTTTGTGGATCCTTACGATTATTATACTTCGTTTTTTAATCAGTATTCGGCCTCAAAAATTCAATACAAACCCTTCTTTTATACCAATGCGCTATTCTTATTTGATACTGAGGAGCCTGAAAACCCTGCTGATAAAATAATTAACGAATGGGTTGCATTTACCAAAAACAATGCGAGTAAGAAGGATGCGTACAATTTTGTGATGCGTTTTAATCGAAAAGACCTCTCTAATCTATATTATCATATAGAGAAAAATGCTGCATTGAAGATACCCGATTCGGTTGCCAAAAACACAATGGCCCAGTTCTTCATGCAGGATAAAAACTTAGAAGCGCTGGGATACCTCATGTATGCAAAGCAGGCAGAGCCTTATGTAACCATTGATTATCACTATTGGGAGCCGGCTTCAAATGATAGCATGAAGATGGATAAACTGATAAAAACGGACTGCAACTATACAAAGCTGCCAAAACACCTTTATTTCAGTTGAAATATGGATACCAGATAACAAGGCTGGCACATTATAGTACTAATTATAAAGATGCCATAAAATACTATGACGAACTGATCGCAGGGAATAATGAAAAAAATATTTTACAAGATATGAGTCTGGCGCTAAAGGCAGGCGCATTATTCAGGCTAAGGGAAAATAAAGAAGCTGCTTATCTTTTTTCAAAGCTTTTTGCTGCTAACGACATTCAAAAAGTATCTAATTACTATGGGTTTAATTGGTCAGTGGTTGCCGAAGAAAATAAAAAAGACTACCTCGCTCTTTGCAAGAACGATAAAGAAAAATCGGATATGCTTGGTCTTTTTGCATTACAAAATCCTGAAACCGATGTAGAAGGTCTTAAAGAAATTTATCGGCTCAATCCCGCATCTGAAATGTTCTCTACATTGGTAGTGAGAGAAATAAATAAATATGAAGAGCTATACCTTAGCCCTTTACTTGAAAAACAGGGTCAAAACAAAAATGATTTTTATTATGTATTTAGGGATGCCAATGCAGACAGTGTAATGAAGGTTGAAAATAGCAATCTGCAAAATTTTATAGGCTTCTTAAATAATTTGTCAGAAAATACGCAGATGGCAGACAGGGGCTTGATGAAAGTGGGCGCTGCTTATCTGTCTTATATGGTGCAAGACTACCGGAAAGCGGAAGGATATATTGAAGAAGCAAAAAAAATGAATTTATCGGCCAGATTGCAAGACCAATTGATGCTTACCAATATTTTAGTCACTATCAGTAAATCTCCTGTCATAGATGCAGCTTTTGAAGAAAAGCTGCTTCCTTCGTTGGAGTGGTTAGCCAAAAAGGGATGCAAACCAAAATGGGAAGACAACAATGAATCTGCCCAATGGAGTCGCTTTTACAGAAATTTACTTATGATGGTTTTGGGAAAGAGATATCATGCTCAAAGCGACCTAATAAAAGAACTGATGTGTACAAGTGTAGCCGAAAAAATAGGTGAAGATAATTATGGAATAAGTGCTGTAAATTTTATGAGACATAATTTCACGAGCGTTCAGGCAGAAAAGTTGTATGATTTTTTAGCCGCGCAAAAATTTACTTCCTATGACAAATTTTTACTTGCCAAGGGTAAAATAAAAATTAATGATGTGGCTGACTTTACGGGTACTGCCTATCTCAGAGATTACGATTATGACAAAGCCGTCAACTGGTTAGGCAAGATGAAAGCCCAACCATTGATTAAAAAAGATCCTTTCAGAGAGCTATTTTTTGACAGAGAAGAACGCCTGCCCGGAGATAAAGTAACTACTTCCAAAATGGCTTATGCCAATGAAATGAAACGCCTGCACGAGCTGGCAAAAACAGACAAGGCTAATGCGTCAAAACATTTATATAAGCTGGCATTGGGTTTTTACAATGTTACCTACTATGGCTATGCCTGGGAGTTAGTAGAATATTATCGAAGTGGAGTGGATGGATATAATATCCCTGAAAACGCAACCGGATTTCAAAAAGAATATTATGGCGCTTTTACGGCTCACAGATACTTTGAAAAAGCGCTGGAAGCATCAAACGACAAAGAGTTTAAAGCACGCTGTATGTTTATGATGGCTAAATGTGCTCAAAAGCAAGTCCATAGGCCGCAATACCAGGAGTTTGGTTTTGACTGGGATAAATTTGAGGCAGCAGAAAAAGATTATTTCATAATTTTAGAAATAATAAATATTATTCTGAATTTAAAAATCAATATAGCAATACTCAGTTTTATAAGGAATCATTGAAGCGTTGTTCTTACTTGAGAGATTTTGTAACAGGTAAAAAATTGAAAGTGTCAAAATAAAACTTTTACAGAATAATAAACATTAACCGCATTTCGGTTGGCTCGTTGAGATTCTAAACTTTTAATTAATTAATGATACCTAAGTACCCATTCGCTTAGATCGGGCTTTCTTCGCTTTCGATTTAGTTCATAATTGTAAATGATTTCGCCGACTTCTCTGAAAAATGGGTAGCCAATTTCGTTGTATTCATATTTATTGTCATTGAGCACCCCATCACTATTGGTGTATATACTGCCACTCAGCATAAACTCAACCTTGTTTTTGAAATCAACAATATAGCACACATCGGTCAAAAAGCCGTGACTCCAACCGGTTTTATTAAAAGACCTGATGTATTCAGGAATCGACCTTTTTCCATCTCTGAAAAAGAAAAACTTTGTGTAACTGTCAAAATATTCGCCGGTATCATATTTTGGATAATGGCTTTCTGATGGCCTTTCGGACATGTATTGATATAAAGAACGGTAGTCTTCTTTAGTAAGATTAAACCTTCTCTTCGTGGCTGCCGATTTCGGAAAAAGAACCGACTGCATCATCAGTTGCATATCTTCGAGTGGCATGGCGTTGTGCATTGTAAAATCATAGGGTTTGTTTACCAGATTTTCATCCTTATCGTAATGAGCGTTGCCCATTAAAATTTTTCTGGAGAAATCAAATTTCAAATCGCTATAAGCTTCAGGTTGTGTATAAATCAATCTCCCACTATCAAAGAACCGAATCTGATTGGTATATCTGTTTTGTTCAAAATCAGATTTGTCAAAACGCCTGGTGATTCGGCTTTGGGTGTAACCCCTTTTCCATAACATTTCGTTGAGTTGTTTTTGACCTACAAACTGGTACAGGCGATTGTATGCATCATTATCGCTTACCAAAAATATTTTTTTTATATAATGGTCAACTGATGGCAGACCTGTAGCAGAACTTTTGTCATTGATTACGGCAGTTTGCCAGGGTCTGGTACTGTCAATCAGCATGAAGGAGAATTTATTAACCGGTAACTTTTGGGAATTCAGCATTTCAAGAGAAGCCAACGCAACCGGCAGTTTCACCATTGATGCAGGATAGAAATACAGCGCTCTGTCAACATGTAAGTAATAATTCTTAAAATTGGGTTTATTTTTTTTATCCCTGTCAATTTTGGTATAAATAATCTGGTATCTGAAGGTGTCAGGCTGGTTTAATACTGATTGTAAGAGTGGCGAGGCTTCTTTTCTGATTAAATTTTCAAGCCATACATCACTCTTTACCTGTGCGTAACTAACACTCATTATTAAAAAGATAAAAATTGTGAAAAAGCATTTCATTATATATTTCTTTGTCTCTGTTTTTTTAAAAGCAGTTCAATTTTATTCTTTAATAAAATTGAAAATCAGTTAGCCCCGCTGAAATTGCAAAAAGCATAAATATCTTACATTCAGAATATTCCTAAGCTTTTTGCAAGCTAATTTGACTGAATCAAAGCGAAGTGAGAAATCTGCTCATCTTATTAGTTGAGATTTCTCCTTTCAGTCGAAATGCCTCAGAAATTATCACTAACTTTTTCAATTTCATGCTATAAATCATATCGTTTTTTCAATTATTTCCATAATATCTGTCTAACTTAGCTTGCGCAAATTATTAAACTATTCAATAATAACAAATATTTTTATGAAAACAGTTCACAATTTTAATGCAGGACCTTGTGTTTTACCCCGCCCGGCTGTTGAAGCAGCTATTGATGCTTTGAAAGACTTCAACGGGACAGGTATGTCGGTTATCGAAATTTCGCACCGTTCCAAAGACTGGGAAGCCGTCATGAATGAGTGCGAGTCACTTTGGCGTGAGCTATTGAACATTCCTGACAATTACAAAGTAGTTTTTTTGGGCGGTGGCGCCAGTATGCAGTTTTGTATGGTACCCTTCAACCTGCTGGAAACCAAAGCCGCTTATCTTGAAACAGGGGTTTGGGCTAAAAAAGCATTGAAAGAAGCCAAAGGACTGGGCGAAGTGGTAACGGTGGCTTCATCGGCAGACAAAACCTATTCTTATATCCCCAAGGGCTATGAAATACCTTCGGATGTGGATTATTTCCATATTACTACCAATAATACGATTTACGGTACCGAAATCAGGGAAGATATTTCTTCTCCGGTTCCATTAGTAGCCGATATGTCGTCTGATATTATGAGTCGTTCGGTAGATGTGTCAAAATATGCCATCATTTATGGCGGGGCTCAAAAAAATGTAGGGCCCGCAGGTGTTACTTTTGCCATCATTAGAGAAGATGTCTTAGGTAAGGTAAGCCGTTATATACCCAGTATGCTTAATTTCAAAACCCATATTGACGGTGGTTCGATGTATAATACGCCTCCGGTATTCCCGATTTATGTAATGACGCAAACTTTGAAGTGGGTAAAAGAAAATGGAGGTTTGGAAGCCATAAATAAACGCAATGTGGAGAAGGCGCAATTGCTGTATAATGAAATTGACCGCAATCCGTTGTTTGTGGGTACTGCTGCCACAGAAGACCGCTCCATCATGAATATTTGTTTTGTGATGGCTGAAGGGCATCAAGACAAGGAAGCTGCATTTCTTGAGTTTGCAAAAAGCAAAGGCATGGTAGGCATCAAAGGGCACCGCTCTGTGGGCGGATTCCGCGCTTCTACTTACAATGCTTTGCCTAAAGATAGCGTACAGGCGCTGATAGACTGTATGCAGGAGTTTGAGAAAATGAATTCTTAAAACAGCTATTCGGATGTTTGAAGTTTGAGATTCAACTAACCTTGAAACTCAAACTTCAAACATCAAACCTTAAACCTCAAATCTTAAACGGATTAAAATTCTTGCCAAAATGAAAAAAATATTAATTGCAACTGAAAAGCCTTTTGCAAAAAGCTCTGTGGATGGAATCAGTAAAATTGTAACGGATGCAGGCTACGAAATTGTTTTACTCGAAAACTACACAGAAAAAGCACAACTTTTAAAAGCGGTGGAACATGTAAATGCCATCATTATCCGAAGTGATAAAATAGACAAAGAAGTAATAGATGCCGCCTCCAAACTGGAAGTGGCGGTAAGGGCAGGGGCAGGATACGATAATGTGGATTTAGAAGCGGCTACTGCTAAAAATGTGGTAGTGATGAACACACCGGGGCAAAATTCCAATGCGGTGGGCGAACTGGCCATCGGACTGATGCTCTATGCTGCCCGTAATTTTTTTAACGGTAGCTCTGGAACTGAACTGCGTGGCAAAACGCTCGGTTTGTATGCCTTGGGTAATACTGCAAAATACCTGTCAAAAGCAGCACAGGGGCTGGGTATGGAGGTGTATGCCTACGCTCCTACCAAAGATGACAGATATCTTCAGGCAGAAAATGTGAAACGAGCAAATAGTCCCGAGGAGCTTTTCGAAAAGTGCCGGTATGTATCACTGCATATACCACTGAAACCTGAAACTAAAGAAATCATCACTTACGAATTGCTGTCGTTGATGCCCAAAAATGCAACTTTAGTGAATACTGCAAGAAGAGAGGTTATCAATGAAGACGGATTACTCAAAATGTTTGCCGCAAGAAAAGATTTTAAATACGTGAGTGATATACAACCTGCCAAAAAAGAAGCCATAGATAATGTATGCGATAACCGGATGTACTGCACTCCCAAAAAAATGGGCGCTCAAACTGCCGAGGCCAATATCAATGCGGGTATTGCCGCCGCCAACCAGATTGTTGGCTTGTTTAAAAACGGCGACAGAACATTTCAGGTGAATAAATGAGTTTTATTGAATATAAACTGCTGCTCGAAGAAATTTAGGCTCACCATTATTTACTGGGGACTAGGCAAAAAGTTTATGCAGTCTGAAAAGAAAGAATTTGGTATCGGTTACGCCTCTAAGGTTAGCCCTGAATAGTTTTATTTTAGCGTTGAATGATTCTGCATTGGCATTTGTATTTCGGTTATTGAAGAAATTAAGTATGTTATCTAAATTATATTTTACGGTATTAGCAACGGTATAAAACTCTTTTAATGCCTGCTCTTGTACTTTTTGTATCCATTGTTCAAACGCTGTCTTAGCAGATGCTTTTGTTGGTTTTCGTATATGTTTCTAAAGGCTAAAGTTTGGTGGTAAGCAGTTTCTAATTCAGGGAAATATTTGAATAACAGGGTGGCTCTTTGTATTTGATTTTCTGTCCAGTCGTTTTGTTTTTGGCTAAAATATATTTGCACCTTGCCAGTAATTGTTTGGGTGTTTCACCATTTTCCAGCATTACTGGTTCATATTTTATTTGTTGTTCTTTAGCCTTTTTAATGGCTGCATTTTCTTTGTCTAATTCTTTCCATCGCAGGTTTATTCTTATGTGTTGCAAGGCTTCCATTGCCAGTTTTATTACATGGAATCTGTCGGTAACCAGAGTGGCATTTGTAAATACCTGCTTTACGGCACCCATGTTTTTTGCCATATCAAGAGTGACTTCTTTTACCTGCAAACGCTTGTGTTCACAAAGTTTCATTAGGGTGGTTATAATGTCTTTAGATAGTGTTCCTTTGATGACGGCTACCAATGTACCCTGCTTTGCCCTGCCGTTTTTGTTGGTAACAAATGTGTATAATTCTCCTTTGGATAAACTTAGTTCATCTATGCTTAGGTAGGCTCCAATGTTGTCCGGAAAAAGAAGATAATCTTCGCAGTGAGTGAGCTGGTTCCAGTCTTTAAAACCACTGCTATACTTTTTATAATGACGGTTTAATTTTGAAGGCTGTATCTGATGGTAACCAGCTATGTTGCTGATAGTATCAACCTTTGTATCAACCTGTACCTTTTAAAAATCCGATAGTTCTTTGGTTAACCCTGAACCTTCGGCTACAAATGAAAAGTCGTTTCTGATAATTTTACCAGCCTCTTTTTATGTCGACAGCGTCTTCTTTTTATTGCCAAATAAACTGCTTTGCCACGGACTGGGAAATCCTGTAGGGTTATCTCCGTAAAACCTTTTGACTCATATTGGGTACCATCCACATCTCCCAATATCATATTCCGTTCTTCCAATGAAATCTGAAAATAAACTGACCTGTCCTTTACAAAGCATAGTTCATCTATACCTGTAATATCAAAATATTCCAATAACCCCTTGGGTAAAAAATGACCGATATATGATGTATCCATGCAACAAAATTAGGCGTACTCCCCATTTAATGAAAGTGACCCGAAATTTAAAGAACGGTCTGAAGTTTCCAAATAGGGTGAATACTCGTTCATTATAACCTTTATTAAAACTTTCAGAATTGATTGCAAAATCAATAGACTTTATGTCTCCAAGCAGGTTTGCAGTGTCTTTGTAAAGCGGTAATACACAATCGCAGGAAAAAATAATTTGCTCTATTTTTAATGGAGTATGACCCGGATTTTTTATTTTAAGGAGCACTTTTGGCACTAACTTTCAACCGAAGAGGAAACTTCAAATTTGCAAATTTTTTCAATCGAAGCCTTTTCTGCAGCTTTTGCCAAACGAGCTGATATAGCCAGATGTCCTACCTTGTAAACCATTGTCGTTGTTGAGTTCCATTGTCATTGTCGAGCTGTGTTTCGGCAATTCTATTTTTTTTAAAAGCGTTGCGAATAAATTCTGAAATTCTTCTCTGGGTTGAAAAGAGGGAAGCTCCTTTGTCCCCCTAATTGCAGGATGCATAGGCTTGTGCGGCTTGTCTCGAAAGTAATCGGGATGCTTACACCTGTGCGATGGCTAATAGTATTCCTTGATGTAGTCATAAGCTCTATTAAATAAGTCTTCGTCTTTAATTTGATACTTTGTCCAAAGGATTTTGCGTAATTCCCGTTTTACCTCACGCTCTCCGACAGTGGAATGTTGCCAACCGTCAAAACGAACTACTCTAACAATTTCGTCAATATCGTTTACAATGCGTTCTACAATGGCCGGTGTTGTGTCGGTTTTAAGTTCAAGAAACAATTCTGTCAATGCGGCTTTTGCGTTTTTCTGTTCTACTTCGGGTTCTGTTCCTTTCTCTGCCTGCAATGTTTCTTTTGCTAACTGGCAAAGTTCTTTGATGAATTCAATTGAGTTTATCAATCCTTTCTCTGCTTTGTCACGTATGGCTTCAAGTCTTTCACTTAGTCTTTTGAATGTTGGATTGTTACCGTGTTTGTTTAAGCGACTGATAAGAATTTTCAAAACCTTTTCTGCTTGTTTCGGGTCTTTCTTATTCATTAAGTCGTCAATCACTTCTGCATCCAAAATCATTTCTTCCATGTCGTGATTGATGCCCGAAACATGAATGTGTTCATGAATAAGTGCCGTTGTCTGTGCTCCCAAAGCATGCCACAACAATCTGCCGTTGTCGTCTGAGGCTGGTTTTACCGAAGTGTAAACCTGCGACAACCATTTATAATCTTTCTCAAATTGATTTAAAACCGGGTCTGGCGAAAGCGCTTCCCACAATTTTGTCAGACTGCTGAAATCTTTTGCAAAGGCATCTCTTTTTTCATTCGTGTTGATGCAGTCCTGTGCTTTGATAATCCTTCAAAGCCTGCAATGGTTCTGTCAACTCCTGCAAAATGGTTCAAACATGTTGACATCCATTCCGGCAATTTGTCTTTCAATTCCTGCAAGTTGGTAATAACCAGTTTTACGCTTTCCTCGTCAAATGCCAGGGCTTTTGCTGTATCATCAAAAACACCAAAATAATCTACAATTCTACCGAATGTTTTATTTGGAAAAAGTCGGTTTGTTCTGCAAATGGCTTGCAATAGCGTATGGTCTTTCAGCGACTTATCCAAATACATGGTTTGCAAAACCGGCGCATCAAAACCTGTCAAAAGTTTTGCGGTTACAATCAGAAATTTTAGAGGCGTGTCCGCATCGTTGTATTTCTCAAGTACTTTTTCTTGCTTGTCCTTATCCATTGCCCACTTCTGTTTGAAATCAAAATCATCACTGGCCAATGAGCTGATAACAACTTCGCTTGCTTCGGAATTTATCAAAAGGTCTAAAGCTTCTTTGTATTGAACGCAAGCTTCACGGTCTGGCGTTACAATCATGCCTTTTAAGCCTTCGGGTTCAACATGTGCTTTAAAATGTTCTACAATATCGGCAACAATGGTTTTTACTCGTTCGGGTGATTTTAAAAACACCGCCATGTTTGCAGCTTTCTGACTGAGTTTGTTTCTGTCTTCTTCACTCAGGTCGTTTGCCATTTCTTTAAAAGCAATATCCAAACCTTCTTTGTCAATGTGATAATTGGGCAAACGTGGTTCAAAGTGCAAAGGCAAGGTTGCATTGTCTCTGATACTTTCCTGAAAGGTGTAACGGCTCATATATCCGCCACTGTCTTGCTCGGCGCCAAAAGCCCAAAATGTATTTTTATCGGCTTTGTTTATTGGTGTTCCTGTTAAACCAAACAAAAAAGCATTGGGTAGTGCGTTTCGCATTTTGCGTCCTAAATCTCCTTCCTGCGTTCTGTGCGCTTCATCCACCATCACAATAATGTTTTCCCGCTTGTTCATGTCGGGATAGGCATCTTTAAACTTGTGCACCATCGTAATGATGATTTTCCGTGTGTCTTGTTCCAATAGTGTATGCAATTCTTTGATGCTATCGGTGGTAATCATGTTGGGCACTTCGGCTGTATTGAATGTAGCGGTGATTTGAGTATCTAAATCAACTCTGTCCACTACAATCATTACCGTTGGATTATTCAGGTCTTGTTGCTTTCTCAATTTTTGTGCAGCAAACAACATCAACAACGATTTTCCCGAACCTTGAAAATGCCAAATCAATCCTTTCTTTATTTCTCCTTCTCTTACCCGTTGCACAATGGCGTTGGCTCCTTCGTATTGCTGATAGCGGCAAACAACTTTTATTTTTTTCTTCTTGCTGTTGGTGGCGTAAACAGTGTAATACTGTAAAATATCCAATAGCGTTGAAGGCTTGAGTAAATGCGTTAATTGTTTGGCCACATCTTGTAAACCGATGAAATGACTTAACTCGTCCTTTTCATCTTCTAAACGCCATGGAGCCCAAAATTCTAAAGGTGTCCTTACACCGCCGATAAATATTTCCTTGCCTTCGGTAGCAAATGAAAATACATTGGGAACAAACAATTGCGGAACAGAATTTTCATACACCACATTAATATCATGTGCTCCATCAAACCAGGTAACGGCTGGCCGCACAGGTGTTTTGGCTTCGCCAACAACCAAAGGAATTCCATTGACGAACATAACAATGTCAGGAATTTTTGTTTCTCTGGCTCTGAGTTTAAATTGATTGCACAGCATAAATCTATTGTTCTTCAATACCTCGAAATCTATCAGACGAATGGCAACGTGCTCGTTGTTCTTGCCGATAGGTAACGAAACTTCATTGCGAAGCCACTTAGAAAATTCTTCATTGGCTCTTACCAAACCAACATTGTTTACGGTAATTAGAATGGCTCTGAGTTTATGAATGACTACTTCAGCTTTTTCAGGATTGGCGGCAATAGCAGGATTGAGGCGGCAAAGGGCTTCTTTCAATTCCTTTTCTACAAACACTTCGGTAATATCCCGTTGCAGTAAATCGGCTTGTATGTATTTCCATTTTACCGAATCATATTCTACGGCGTCTTCTTTCACCAGGTTTCCTTGCACTGCATTTATTAATAAAGACATAATTTAGTTCTTATTTTAAAATATATTTTGTATATTTGCCCATGGCTAATACAAAACGTAAGAACAAAGATGCTCAGGAAGAAGTTCGCTTTCGGATAGTGGGCTACTTAAAAACAAACGGGGCACTCAAAAGCAGGCTTCCGAGATATTTTCTTGTATCAGAAAGGAGTGTAAATAAAACATGGAATAAATACAAAAGAAGGCAAGCGTTCACTTTTGAATAAGAAGCGTGGCGTAAAAGGAGGCAAGAAGATAACCGGCCAGCAGGCTGCCGAAGTTCGACGGTTGATAAAGGATAAGATGCCCGACCGGTTAAAATGGCCTTTAGTTTATGGACGCGTGCAGCCGTACAACAGCTTATCGAACAGAAATATGGCGTTGTATTAAGCGTGAAGCAGGTAGGTCGATATTTAAAAGCTGGGGCTATACACCGCAAAAGCCTATCCGCAAAGCATTTGAACAGAAACCCGAGCAGGTAAAGCAATGGTTGGAGAAGGAATACCCTGCCATAAAGAAGCGGGCAACTAAGGAGAAAGGAACGATTTATTTTGGAGATGAAACCGGTATGCGAAGCGACCATCAGGCAGGCAGAAGCTATGCGCCTAAAGGCAAAACCCCGTGGTGAAATCAACAGGACAACGGTTTTCGCTCAATATGATTTCAGCTATCAGCAATAAAGGTCATTTACAGTTTATGCTGATAGAGAAGTTTAACGGTGATGTATTTATTGATTTTTTTGCAACGAATGATTCGTTATAGTAAACAAAAGATATTCTATGTAACGGATGGTCATCCTGCACACAAAACAAAAAATTGAAGGTGTGGCTGGAGGAAAGCAAACATCGAATAGAGGTGTTTTTCATTCCGCCCTATAGCCCCGAGTTGAATGCGCAAGAATATTTGAATCAGGATGTAAAGACTAATGTTATCGGCAAAAAGCGTCCTATCAATAAAGCTGAAATGCGCGCCAACGTTGAAGGTTTTATGAATGAAAGAAAAGCAATAAAAAGCAGGTGCAAAAATATTTCCATGCAGACCACGTCAGATACGCAGCATAGAAAATTAATACGAACTAAATTGGGTAACGATTAATAAGTTCGCCCCTGTGAGTTGGTGAATGATAAAATGTTCTACGGTATTTTGTTCGTTAAATGCCATTTATTTAAAAATTTTATCTCCCTTCCATCTTGAAGGATTGTTGATGATGTATGCTGAAATGGTTTGATAGGATTGTTCGTTGCGAATAATGTGTTCGTGGTAATTTCGTTGCCACAATTTTCCCATTTGCGGGGCAGGGTTTGCCGTCACACATTTTAATTTCCAGATTTTCAAACATTCATTTGCCACCAATGATTTATATGCGCCAACAATATCACCAATCGTAGGGGCGACCCTTGCGGTCGCCCTGTTATCATTGGTCGCCCTGTTATCATTGGTCGCCCTGTTATCATCGGTTATTTGTTGGGACAACCCTTGCGGTTGTCCATTTTTTGGTTCCCCGTTTATCGCATCCGTATTTTGGGCGGGGGTGAACCCCGCCCAAAATACATCGTTTAATACGATTATTCCATGCATGTGGTTTGGCATAATTTGAAATACATCCAATTCGAAATTTGAAAACCGTTCCGTTAATTTTATCCATTCATTGTATGCAATGATTCCATATTAATTCAAAATCATTTCATCATTATCAATTTTACCAAACCTACATTCCCTGCCTTCACAACAAATGGTAATAAAATACAATCCCGCCTGTGAATAATCATATCCCTTCAGGCGAATGGAACGTCTGTGATGTTTCTGTGGATTATATTTGGGTTTGCCGTTCATTTTATTTATCCCAATATTTCATTTAATAATTTTTGCTTCAAATTTTTCAATGTTGTTTTTTGTTGTTTAATTTGGTTTACTGTTTTGTCCAACTGCTGCAAAACCTCCAAAATTCTTTCCTGGGTTTTTAAATCAGGAATGGGAACTTCCAACTCTGCTAAATCTTTCCATTTGGTTCTTGGTGAAAGTGAACCTGCCGAAGTGCTAACCGCATGTTGAATAAAAGCATCTGCCGAAATGTAATACGGCAATAACCCTTGCAACATCTTTTTGCCTTTGGCTCTTATCACTAAAATATCTCCTGAACAAATTCCATCAAAATCGGCAATGGCAACTTTTTTTAAGTAAGCTCTACGTTTACCAAACAGTACATCGCCTTTTACAAACCGTTTAGTAAATGTGGTTCCATTGGATACCAAACCAAAACCCTGCAATTGAAAATTGTCCGCTTCTATCCATTCCAAACCAACAAAGCGTTCAACTTCATTTTCGTGTTCGGGATATTTCTTATCACATTCAGCAATTTCGCCAAAGGTGGTTGCTGTGCAATTTTTGTTGTTTAATAAATTTCCAAATTCAGGTTCTTTACTCAAAAGACCATTAACTAATGATTTTTGTAACGCCTTCAAATGCTTCTCCTGCCCTTCCACCTGCTCCATTGCCGTTTCTATGGATTGAAAAAGGGCGGCAATTTGTTTTTGCTCGGAGAGTGGGGGAAGGGGGATTGGAATTAAGTGAGCAATATTTCTATTTAGCCCAGGAACAGCAGTTGCCATATTCAACTGACGCAAATTAAAATTGCTCAAAAACAATTCAAGCCATCTCAAATTTTCTTTGCAAACCGTTTCTTCTACATAGTAAGTTGTGTCAATTGGAAAGCAAGGAATATCTGAATAAAAGACATTCCCCACAGAACCTTTTCTTCCAACAATTAGTGTTGGTGATTTCGTTAATGGTTTATCATGCCAACCTACTATTCCAGCAGAACCATAAACAGGAACTGAACCACCTTTTCTCATTTTATCAGTGAGGTTATTCCCATATTCCAGTTTGCAAATTTCTCCCAAAGGAACGGTTCTCCATTTATCTTTTCTCAACTTCATATTTCAATTCCGATATTTTTCATATCCCGAAGGGATACAAGGTTTGTAGAAACACGAACAACAACCATCTACGACCCCCGCGGGGTCGCACAAAATACTCCACGCCATATTGCTATAAACCTGTGATGCCGCTGGCATCGGTTGCCATTTATCTTTTCTCAACTTCATATTTCACTGTCATTTAAAAGTTGAATAAAAGTTTGTTTGTCGGGCAAAATGGTTTGGTACTGGCCGGCAAAAATCTGGTCGTTATTTTCGGGCAGGGTTATTTCTACCAACACATTGCTTTTTTGTTTGCAAAGGATAATGCCAATGGTTTTATTTTCCTCAGGCAGTTTTACAAAGCGGTCGTGATAATTTACATACATCTGCATTTGACCGAGGTCCTGATGCGTTAGTTCGCCTATTTTGAGGTCAATCACTACAAAGCATTTGAGCAAACGATTGTAGAACACAAGGTCTGCTCTAAAATGTTTTTCGTCCATGGTCATGCGAAATTGACGGGCTACAAACGTAAATCCCTTGCCTAATTCGAGTAGGAAATGTTCCAGTTTGTCAATAATTGCAGATTCCAATTCACTTTCGGAATATTGGTGTTGTTCGGGTAAATCCAGAAACTCTAAAACATAAGGATCTTTTAGCAGGTCTATGGGTTTTTCGATGAGTTGCCCTTTTTCGACAAGCTGTTTTATGCCTTGTTTGTCGCGGCTCAGCGCGAGTCTTTCGTAAAGGGATGTATTGTATTGGCGTTTTAATTCACGAACACTCCAATTGTTATGTAAAGATTCTATCTCATAAAAACTTCTTTCCTCTTTATTTTCTATACGAATAAGCACTAAATAGTGTGTCCAACTCAAGGCTGCTTTGGTATCAGATGAAATCCTAATCGGTGATTGGGATTTCCCGGAATTCCTAATCATTGCCTGTGAATTTGAATCTATTGAATACAAAAGATAGAACTTTCGCATGTTTTCAAGGTTTTGAACCGAAAATCCTTTTCCAAACTTCGATGAGAGTCGTTCTGATAACTCTTTCAATACCTGTTTGCCATATTCTGCCCGTTCTTTTCCTTGTTGCTCGTCTTCTACAATCATCCGACCGATTTCGTAATAAGTATAAACCATGGTATGGTTCACGGCACGGACTACGCTTTGCCTTGCTGCTTGCAATAAGGCTACTATTTTTGAATAAAGGTTGTTTTGCTCTGTAAGTTTGCTCATCTCTATATTTCTATATTTTTCACTTCATTTTTCCGCAGAGGAACGCAGGGTTATTCGCAAAGTAACACAAAGTATATTTTGCGAAACTTGGCGTAAAACTTGGCGAAACTTTGCGGTTAAGTATCTTAAATTCCATTTGCCACTCTTTTAATTCCATCTTTCAAACTTCTTACGTTAAAATTTATCAGCAATCCCAACTTGCAGCCTGATAACTTTAAATAAGTAAGTACTTGTGCCAGGTGTACATCATTAAAAGCATCCACAGCCTTTATTTCAATCACCACTTTATTCTCAACTAATAAATCTATTCTATATCCTGCATCCAGTTTCACATCATAGTACACCAACGGCAATGCCTTTTGTTTACTCACATTTAATCCTGCTTGCTGCAATTCATAAAACTGACACTCTTCATATGCATTTTCAAGAAGCCCCGGCCCCAAGCTCTGTATGCACTTTCATTGCACACCCAATTATTTTATGGCTCAATTCATTTTCTGTCATTGCGTTACTCTGCGATTTTACTTTGTGTTACTTTGCGGTTAAACTTCTATTCCGATATTTTTGAGTTGTGTAAATAGGTTTTCTATTGAGGTATTGATTTGCTTTTGCCCTACTTTAATATCTGCAATCAATTCCCCTGTATTGTGTTCAATTCCGTTTGAAGATTGCTTAACATACAGTTGCAAACTCAAATTGCCATTGTTATCCAACACATCTTTATTGTTCATTACTTTGGCAAAACCTCCTACATCTTTAAACTTCCAATAAGCATCGCTTATCTTTTTTATATGCTGTGGTTCCAGCCAGGCATTAGTGCGTTCTATGCGTAATCCTCTTTTGCATCAATAAAAATAATTTTGCCTTTTCGCTCCTTCGGCTTTTTCATGCGGCACACCAGCAAACAACTTTCCATGCTGCTGTTGTAGAACAAGTTTTTGCCCAAGCCAATTACGGCATCTACATAGTCTTCTTCTATCATGCGTTTGCGTATGGCGGCTTCGCTGTCTCTAAACAAAACGCCATGTGGCCATAGCACTACACAACGCCCGGTTTCGGGGTTCAGGCTGCGCATAATGTGCTGCTGAAATGCATAGTCGGCACAACCCTGCGGTGGCGTTCCCCAAATGTTGCGTCCAAAAGGGTCGTTCATCCATTTGCTTTGGCTCCACTTTTTTACGCTGTATGGCGGGTTAGCCATTATCACATCAAACTTTTTCAGTTCGTCATTCTCCAATATCTGCGGGCTGTCTAAGGTGTCGCCCTGCACAATCAAAAACTCATCTACGTTGTGCATAAACATATTGATGCGGGCAATGGCAGAGGTAATGAGGTTCAGTTCCTGTCCGTATAGTTTAAGTGTTCGGTATTCTTTGCCCTGCTCTTTCAGGTGTAGTGCAGCACTCAGCAAAATTCCGCCACTGCCGCAAGTAGGGTCGTAAATGCTTTCGCTGCTTTTGGGGTCGGTAATTTGTGTCATCAGTTTTACTACCGTGCGGTTGGTGTAAAACTCGGCTGCGGTATGTCCGCTATCATCAGCAAATTTCTTAATCAGGTATTCATAACCTTCGCCCATTATGTCGTGGGGTACTTCGGCAATGGTGAGTTTCATTTTACTGAAATGCTCAATCAGGTCAAGCATTTTTTCGTCACTCATTCTGCGTTTGTTAGTCCATTGGGCATCGCCAAAGACATCATGGAGCATTTCAAAATTGGCTTTTTCAATTCCGTTTAATGCTTTTTGCAGGTAAGCACCCACATCAACAGTTTTCTTTCTTACGTCTTCCCAATGGCAACCTTTGGGTATTTGAAAACGGTGGTTTTCGGCAAACTCTGCAAAGGTCAAATCGCCATCGCTTTCGTCTAAAGCGGTTTGGTATTCTTCGTCCCACAAGTCGCTTACCCGTTTAAAAAATAGCAGTGGAAAAATGTATTGTTTAAAATCAGCCGCATCAATCATTCCACGCAGAATGTTGGCTGCGCCCCAGAGATAATCTTCTAATTGTTTTTGAGTCATTTTCTATTCTTAAAATTCGTTTGTAAAGTTAGTTTTATATTACTGAAAACAGTCATTAGTGCGATGACAAAAAATTGAATTAAAAAAAATGTGCGGTGGGGAAAATAAAAAACACAGAAGGGTCGGTACCAATAACCATCGAGATCGGTTTACTCGTTCTTCGTTTGAAATATGGTCTGCATGTTGGTCACAGGTCAAAATTAGCGTTTCATTTTATGTTTATAGTCGTCTGTTTGGCTGTTGTGGCATCTGTAAGGCTTGCCGGCAACGTCCGAATATAGCAGCGGTAAGGGATTGCGGGCTTCGCACCTGGCCGCCGACACCGAAGTTTGAGCGGGGCAGAATGCTTGGATTACCACTGAAACCCTTATTGCAGCTATACTTTGTTACCATGTGTTTTAATATATTTTTCCATCTTTCAAGTTTTGGAATTCCACGTGATAATATCCATGCCAAGAGTTCGTTCATTCCATCTTTCTTCATTTCTTGAATACAAAACAATTGAAATTTCCAGTATCTATTTCGGGCATACTTAAAACTTATCCATTCTCATAACACATTGAACACTGCTATATATTTATTGTACCGTCTGCATTGGAACCACCGCCTTTTTTATCCTTTTTCATTGGATAGCCACAACTTTGACAATATTTATTTGCATTCATAATATATACATTTTAATGTTTTGAGTTTTTCTTTATTGTCTAGCTTTGAAAACCAACGTGGTAATTAGTTCAATCAGGAAACCATAAATCATTCCCAATACAATTGTCGATGTCATCAACATAGTATGTGAAAATTCAGGAGTTTCGGGTCCTAACATTGCTCCAAATCCTGCAGGTAAGCTAAATACTAATCCCATTACTATCCCATGTAATGACCAATGCTTTAATGTAAAGCGACTAATTCCTATGGCAACACCAATTAATGTCCTGCCCAAGATAATATTTAGGGCTAAAATTGTAGATATTTCATTCTGTCCGCTTGAGGCAAAGCCAAAACAGATAAAACCAAATACTACGCCTAATAAAGTGCTGATAGATAATCTTTTTGTTTTCATATGACCTCCTTTTTTAAAGTTTATATATTTGTTTCAATGATTTTTCCAGACGCTTTATTTGAGATTCGTTTTCACATTCTGATTTGCGCTTCTCAATAATTGTCTGATAGATTTCTTTGTTCTTTATATTGATAGAAACCTGCGATTTCTCGATATACTGTGAAAGCTGTTTAATCGGGCATTTCCACAACTGTTCTATTAGCAAAGGGTCGGTTGTATCAAAATACCTGTCCTGCCTGTTCAATTTGGCAAGTATGTCAACGCCATTGTCAATGGTTATCACTGATCCTTTATTTATTATTTCAATTATCTCTTTTAACGATGCAAATATTTCTTTATGTTTTAAATCCGTAATGTTCGCCAGTGCAATCATACTACCCCAAACCAGGCGATTGTTTTTATTTGTCAATAATTTGATAAACTCAGAATAATAATCAGCAATCAATTCAGGTTTTAGATAACCAATTTCATAAAGCGTTTTTAAACAATCGCCTTGAATATTTTTGTCTTTATTCACCAAATTTTCTACAAGTTCTATTACGGCATTTTTATTATCTGTCAATGAAATCTGCCGTGCCAATTCAATGTTGGCTTCATTTCCTTTTTGTCCCTGCCTTGATGAAAGTAATTTTAATATTGTCATAATTGGTTATGTTTTGTGGTGCGTCTTTTTAAAAAGCATGGTAACTCCCAAAGCTACAAATCATTCCTAATTTCAAAAAAATATATCTTTCGCTCATACTCAATGAGTTACCGCCATTCTTAAAATTATGAATACATTATGAAGGGTATTAAATTTTTATTATGCGAATAGAAATACTTCCTAATTATTACTTATTTGCACAAAGGTAAAATGTCATTTCTTCAAATCGGGAAATTTTTTGCTATACTATTTTCAGGTCTGTTTGGATTGGTTGAAGGCATTTATCTTTTGTTGCATTGTTGACCATATTTTTCATAATAGTTTTACACAAATAACTCAATTACCGGTGTTGCAGAAAAACCAACTACGATAAATATAAAAAAAAGACTTCATAAGCTACTGATTATTAACTGATTATCAGCTACTTTCAAATTTAAACCTTTTAAGCACCTTCTTACAGGCTTTTGTGCCTTATTTTTGCAAAATGCACCCGTTTGTGTACATACCTTTTCCTGACTGGCTCGATAACCTGGACCGACATTTTTTTATGCCGTTAATACCTATATGGCCAATGAATTTTTGGACAAGTTAATGCCGGCTTTCAGAAATGCTTTTTTTTGGGCACCTTTATATTTGTTTATTATACTTTTTGTTCTCATAAATTTTAAAAAGACAGGTTATATTTGGCTTCTTTTTGGCCTTTGTACCGTGGCTTTTACCGACCTTACCGGCGCAAGAATTTTTAAGGCCTTGTTTGAACGGTTAAGGCCTTGTCAGGATGTAGATATGCTGGGATTTGTAAGGTTAGTGTTAGGGCGTTGTTCCGGAGGGTATAGTTTTGTATCCAACCATGCCATCAATCATTTTGGCCTGGCCACTTTCATATTTTTTACATTCAGGCCAATTTATAAACACTCCTGGATAATGTTTATTTGGGCTGCAATTATCGGTTTTGCACAGGTGTATGTGGGCGTGCATTATCCTTTTGATGTGTTTAGTGGCGCTTTGCTGGGCATACTGATAGGCGCTATTAGCGGCAGGATTTATAATAAACACTACGAATTTACTATCTTCGACAAGCAATTAATAGCAATACATTAATGGAATTATTTATAATAGCCTTATTGATTATTCTCAATGGACTATTTTCAATGGCAGAAATAGCATTGGTATCTGCCCGAAAAGCAAGATTAGAAGCACAGGCAAATAAAGGCGATAAAAAGGCTGCTGAGGCCTTAGAGTTAGCCGAACATCCCGATACATTTTTATCGACTGTGCAAATAGGCATTACTTTGATAGGAATTTTAACGGGTATTTACTCGGGAGATAAACTGACCGGCTCTATTGTTTCGTTTTTATCTAAATTTCCTGTAATTGAGCCCTATAGTAAAGACCTGGCTACCGTTTTTCTTCTTATAGTTATTACCTATTTCACCTTAGTTTTTGGCGAACTGGTTCCCAAAGGCTGGGATTATCGAGGCCTGAAAGAATTGCCAAATTAGTGGCAGGGCCAATGAAGTTGATTGGTTATATTGCCTACCCTTTTATTTTATTATTGAGCAAATCGAGTAAACTGGTAGCTTCTGTTTTGGGTATCAAACCAAAGGACAATCAGGTAACAGAAGATGAAATCAAAGCCATCATTAATGAAGGCACCGAACAAGGCACACTGGAAGAAACCGAGCAGGAAATTATTGAGCGTATTTTCCACCTTAGCGATCGTAATATCACCTCGCTGATGACACACCGGAGTGATATTGTGTGGTTTAATGTGGATGATACTGAAGAAATAATCAAAGAAAAGATACTCAAAGAAACACATTCTATCTATCCTGTTTGTGATGGAGTGATTGATAATATTAAGGGTATCATTTCAATGAAGGATTTATACATCAGCAAAGACAACATACAATTTAAAGACCTGATTCGTCCTGCCCTGTTTGTTCCCGAAAATAATGCAGCGTTCAAGGTAATGGAGAAATTTAAGGAAGCACAACAAAACTCTTGCTTTATTGTGGATGAGTACGGCAGCGTGTTGGGGATGATTACGCTGAAAGATATACTGGAAGCCATTATTGGCGATATGCCTCAGGAAGACGAAGAAGATTATGAAATTATTGAACGGGAAGACGGCAGTTATATAGTAGATGCCCAGATACCTTTTTATGATTTCCTATCCTACTTTGATAAAACCGACTGGATGCACGAAGGCGAGCAGGAGTTTGATACATTAGCAGGATTTATTTTACACAAACTCCAACGTATTCCTAAAACAACCGAAAAATTGGACTGGAACGATTTTGATTTTGAGGTTATTGATATGGACGGGCATCGCATTGACAAAGTGCTGGTGAAAATAAGTCCTGAACTAAGAAGCGAAATGGAAGAGGAATAAAACTACTATTTCTTTTCTTCAGACCTCGCAACCGCTTTGGTAACCGCAGCATTTCCAAACCTGTTTTTAATATTGTCAATTGCTTTATAGAGATTTAGTTTTTCTTCTTGCCGGTTAAACATATCTATCTGCATACCTCTATCCGCCAGATGGCTGAAGCGTATGCCAATCAACCGTACAGAACGATTGCGCTCATAAACCTCATCAAAAATCTGATGCACTTTCAGAATCAGTTCATCATCAATAGCTGTATATGCAATCATTGACTGGCGGGTTATGGTTTCAAAATCAGAATAACGTAGTTTTATGGCTACACAGGCTGTCTGCTTACCACTTTTCCGCAGGTCAAAGGCATTCTTCTCGGTAAGTCTTGTAAGTTGAATATGCAGAAATTCAATGTTCGACTGGTCCTTTTCGAAAGTAATTTCCCTGCTCATACTTTTTTGTTCCCGATCGCTTTCCACTTCCGAACTGTCTGTTACATTCGCTTTATTCCAAATGTCGGCTCCCCATTTGCCAAGCCTGTGTTCAAGCAGGTATTTGGGCATTTTTGCAATGTCGCCAATTGTTTTCATTCCCATCGCTCTGAGTTTTTGCTCCGTCTGTTTGCCTACTCCCGGAATTTTATCCAAACTCATCGGCCACAAAAAATGGTTTTCTTCTCCTACGGCTATTTCCAAAAACCCATTGGGTTTTGCTTCATTGGTTGCCATCTTTGCGATAAACTTTGCCGATGCCAGACCACAGGATATGGGCAGTCCGGTTGTTTCAATTATTTCTTTCCGCAGGTTCCGCAGGTATTGACTAATGTTAAAATACTTTTCCATACCTGCCAGATCGCAATAAAATTCGTCAATAGATGCTTTCTGAAAGCGGGGCACTCTGGAAGAAATAATTTCTGTAACAATATCCGGAATAATGGTGATACCGGTCATAGTGGCCGGACAATACTATCGCCTGCGGACAGAGTTGCAAGGCCTTCGTCAGGGGCATGGCAGAATGAACGCCAAACTTTCGGCTTTCGTGGCGACAGGTACCTACTACACCCCTGTTGGTACTTCCGCCAACAACAACCGGCTTGCCCTTCAGTTCAGGATTCAGTAGAATCTCCACCGCTACATAAAAGGAATCAAGATCGAAATGAGCAATATGAGGAACATTTTCTGCCATTAAAACAAAGTTAGCATTAACTCCAATCTCTGGGAAAGGATATATTTTTCAATTATATAGGCCAAACCACATTATAGTGTGATTTTTTATTGTTGTTACCTTTTCAAATTATTGAGTCGGACTATTTTTAATGGCGCTGCCAACCTTCGAGAGCTTTATGATTGACGGATTTTTAGCACAAATGTTCAATAGAATTACTTCCCAAAGCAACCGAATTGCGTCAAACGTTTGTTATTTCAAATAAATATCCAGAAGCCCTTGGGGTAGTTTTACTGATACAGTTTTGTTCTTTTGGATAATTTCAATGAGAGTTTCTTCATGCAACGGGATATAGACTTCCTTATCTTCAATAGTGGTTCTGCACAGAATCTGGTGCGGTTGTTCAATCACTTCCTCAATAACACCTAACTCATTTTTTCCTTCAAAAAGAGTAAAACCCAGAAGACTGATTATTGAATTTTCTCCTACATGTTTTTTAAAGTCCTTTTCTATCACCCATACTTCTTTCTGAACAAGCCTTTGAGCTTCTTCTTTTGAATTGATGCCTTCCAGTTTCAGATAGGTTTCATCATTATTCTTTACCCTTGCTTTTTCAATAAACCAGGGAAAACAATCGGCTTCTTCAGCTTTAATAAATATTTTTTTCAGTCCTTGAAAATCATTTTTCTCACCTAAAGCATGTTTCAGTACCAGATCGCCCTTGAGCCCGTGGGTTCCGGCCAGTCGTCCAATACTGAAATATTTTGAACTTTGAGTCATGAAAAATTTCGTTTTCTAAATCAATAAAAAAAGGCTGTCTCAAAAGCGTGACTTTTCACTTATTAGAAAAAATTATAAAGAGAGATAATGGAAAGAGAAATTTGAAATCTATCTTTGGTTACACGCCTTATAATCTTAGTTTCTTTTTGTGAAATACTTTTGAGACAGCCTCAATTTTTTACTTCATAGCTTAACTATTCTGCACTTGGTTCAGCATCTGCTTTGGGCGCAGGGGTTTCAGCAGGTCTTGCTGATGCTACTTTTTGTGGTCCTGCTGCTCTGCGTTTAGTTTTTCTTTCCTCGATCGCTTTTGCCTGACGTTTTTTCACGTGTACGTCATGCTCGGCGCTCCAGGTAGTGAATTTTTGCATAGCTGCAGCTTCATCAAACAGACCCAGTTTTACACCGCGAAGTAAATGTTTCAGGTACAAAACACCTTTATAGCTCAGGATGCGGCGAACAGTATCAGTAGGCGTTGCGCCTTTGTTCAGCCATTCCAATGCTTTTTGACGATCCAGCTCAATTGTAGCCGGGATAGTCAGCGGATTGTAGGTACCTAATTTCTGAATAAATTTACCATCACGAGGGCTTCTTGCGTCTGCTACCACAATGAAGTAAAAGGGCCTCTTTTTGGACCCGTGTCTTTGCAATCTAATCTTAGCTGCCATTTTAAATAGACATTTAAGGCTTTAAAAAATAATTGTTTAGTCCCAATTGATATTGGGGCACCAAAAATAAGAATTCTTTTTACAATTTTAATAAAAACAATCTTTTTTTGGAGTTATTTTTGATTTTTGGAGCAAATTTAATCCTAAAAAGGACTATTCCCTCCCATTCCGGGCATCATGCGGCCAAATGCGCCCATTTTATTCATGTTTTTCATCATATCTCTCATTTGCTCAAACTGCTTCATAAAGGCATTCACATCTGCAATATCCTTTCCGCAGCCTTTGGCAATACGTTTTCGGCGACTGGCATTTATCAGGTCGGGATTGCTTCGCTCATGGTGCGTCATGGAGTCAATGATACATTCAATGCCCTTAAAACTGTCATCACTAATGTCAAGGTCCTTAATTTGTTTGCCTACACCCGGAATCATCCCCAACAAATCTTTCATATTGCCCATTTTCTTTATCTGCTGCAATTGCTGCTTGAAATCGGCAAAATCAAATTTGTTTTTTCGTATTTTACTTTCTAATTTTTTGGCCTGCTCTTCATCAAACTGTTCCTGTGCCTTCTCTACCAGTGAGGTAATGTCGCCCATGCCCAAAATACGCTGTGCCATCCTTTCGGGATAAAAAACATCCAGTGCATCCATTTTTTCGCCATTGCTTACAAATTTGATGGGTTTGTTTACAGTGTATTTGATAGAAATAGCAGCCCCACCTCGGGTGTCGCCATCTAATTTTGTTAAAACTACGCCGGTAAAATCAAGCTTTTCATTAAATGCTTTGGCAGTATTGACTGCATCCTGACCGGTCATGCTGTCCACTACAAACAAAATCTCCTGAGGGTTCACCGCATTTCTAATGTTGGAAACCTCAGTCATCATTGCCTCATCAATAGCCAACCGACCGGCAGTATCTATAATGAGCACATTCTTATTCCTGCTTTTTGCTTCGGCTACTGCATTTTTGGCAATACTTACCGCATCCTTATTTTCTGCTTCAATATGCACCTCCACCCCTATTTGCTCGCCCAGAACCCGCAACTGTTCCATGGCTGCCGGCCGGTAAATATCGGCTGCCACTAACATTGGAGAAAATCCTTTTTTTGATTTCAGGTAATTGGCAAGCTTTCCGCTAAAGGTGGTTTTACCACTACCCTGAAGACCTGCAATCAAAATTACGGCCGGATTACCTTTGGCATTAAAAACAGCCTCTTCGCCACCCATCAGTTCGGCAAGCTCGTCCATTACAATCTTCACCATCAACTGCCCCGGGCTAACGGCATTGATTACTTTTTCGCCAATGGCCTTATCTTTTATTTTATCGGTAAATTCTTTTGCGATTTTATAGTTCACATCCGCATCAACTAAGGCACGCCTTATTTCTTTCACCGTTGTAGCAACATTCAGCTCGGTAATTCTGGCCTGGCCTTTCAGATTTTTAAAAGCGCTGTCTAATTTATCTTGTAAATTATTAAACATAATTCAAATACAATTTTATTTTAAGGGCTGCAAAAATAAGCCGAAATGTTTGAAATTGGCTCCAAACATACACGAACATTGGTAATTGGGTTTGAAAATGACCGGTTTTACGAAATTATTCGCTTCTTAATGAAAATTCCTGTTGTGATGCTTTTAAAGAAGGAATCCAGGAGGCTGCAAAAGCGATTATCAAAACGGTTGCTGCTACCAGCACAAAATCAATCAGCCTTAGCTGAACAGGGAAATAATCAATGACAAATGAACCGCCTTCCAATGGTATGAGGTGGAATTTCTGCTGTAAAATAACGATAATCAGCGCCAAAATCATCCCAATCACTCCACCAATCACTGCCAGCAGGAACCCTTCATTCAAGAATATTTTTTGAATAAAACGCCTGTCAGCTCCCAGAGCGTTCAGAATACTGATGTCTTTTTGTTTTTCTAAAACCAACATGCTTAGAGCACCTACCATATTAAAGGCGGCCACCACTAAAATAAGGCTAAGGATAGCATAAAAAATCCAACGCTCCATACTCATCACCGAATAAAGGCTTTGATTTTGTTGATAGCGGTTTTCTACTTTGAAATCGCTTCCAAGTAAATTTTCTATCTGCTTTTTTGCCACATCGGTTTTCTTAGGATCAGTTACTGCAATTTCCACTGCGCTGTACTCATCAGCAGCCAGTAGCAGCCTGTTTTTAAGAAATCAATGCTCGTAATGGCATATTTGCTGTCAAAGTCCTGCTGAATCATGAAAGCGCCTGATGTGTGTATGGTATCGCTGATGATATTGCTAAACTCATCAAACTCCTCAGAATCACTTTTTCGGGGAATATAAATAGAAAGAGGCGCTATGCTATAGTCGGCCCTGATGCCCAATGAACCCTCGATTCCTACGCCCATTATCAACAACGGTTTTTGGGCATTGCCAATGTCAAATCGCCCGTCAATCATGTGCCCCCTAACATTATTTATCTTCTGATAATTGGAGTCAACCCCTTTCAAATATACCAGCGCCTGATTATCGTAGCTGCGCAGCAAAGCCTTTTCTTCTACCACCAACGAAAAATTTTTTACGCCTTGCACAGAGGATAACTTTTGAACCTGCTCGGGTGTCAATACCAATATTTTACCGGTTTTGGGGCTTATCCTGAGGTCGGGGTAAAAGGAAGAATACAATGACTTTACCAATCCTTCAAAACCATTAAAAACACTAAGCACAAGTATAAGCGCTGCCGTACCGATTACAATGGCAGAAATACAAATCCACGCAATAATATTGATTACATTAGTTGATTTTTTGGCTTTAAAATAGCGCCATGCAAAGAGTATGGAATAATTTCCGACCACTAAATGATTTTTTTTTGACTGAGTTAGTAAGGATTTAATGAGAATTTTGACCCCTTTCTTCATTTATCTTCTTAAACAACTCCTCCAGCTTGAAAACTTGATCCAGCGTATCATCCGAAAAAAATTTTAATACCGGCATATTTCTTAGCTGATGCCTTACTGAAGTTGTTAATTCTTTTTTTATGTCATGATGCCGGTCTTCTATCTTTTTAAGGCAAACTTTGGCATCATCCACCTGAAAGAAACTCAGATAAAATCTTGCTTCCAGCAAATCCGGCGTCACTTTTACCGAAGAGATAGAAACCATACCGCCATTTATCATATTTAACCCCAGATTTTGAAAAATGACATTCATCTCTTCATTTAATAAACCGGCCACTTGTTTTTGTCTTTTACTTTCCTCCATAACCCTGTCTTTAGAATTTTCGCTATAAAATTACTTACTTTGCGGGCATAAATTACCAATTCCCAACGGAATGAAAAAATATTCGAGAATATTGCACTATTTAGCTCCTTACAAAGGAAAGATATTTCTGTATTTTTTGTTCACTATTCTTTCTATCATTTTCGGGTTGGTGAGCTTTGGCATGCTTATTCCTTTTTTCGATCTGATATTTTTGGGCAAAACAATGGATTTGCCTGCTGTAGCTGCATCAGGTGACAGTCTGTCGAATATTAAAACCTGGCTGTATGGTCATCTGAATGGATATTCATTGCTACAAATGCTGGCAACTATTTGTGTAGTACTTCTGATAGCCATATTTTTAAAAACCTGTTTCTTTACCTGTCTTTTTATACTTTAAACCCATTAAAAAACAGAATTGTTAATACGTTTAGGAGCGATTTGTATTCAAAAATTCTTCGTTTACCGATTGGTTATTTCACCGAGCAAAGAAAAGGCGACCTTATCAGCCGTGTAACCAATGATGTAAATGAGGTAGAAAGCTCGGTTGTAGGAACACTTGAGGGCTGGATACGGGATCCACTTACGATTACTTTCACCTTTATCACTTTGTTTATTCTCAGCGCCCAACTTACCATTGCTATTGTGATTTGTATTCCGTTGATTGGTTTCATGTTAGGCAGGGTATCCAAAGCCTTAAAGCGGCAATCGAATGAGGCTGCTTTAAAACAGGGCGAATCTATATCAATTTTAGAAGAAACACTTAATGGATTAAGGGTAATCAAAGCGTTTAACATTGAATCCATTTTAAAAAGCAAATTCAATAGGGTAAATGATGAATTACTGACTACCAAAAATCGTATTTCCAGAAGGAGAGATCTGGCTTCGCCTATGAGCGAATTTCTGGGGGTTCTGGTGTTTGCAGGTATTCTGTGGTTTGGGGGCAGGTTGATTTTGGGAGGCACCATGAATTTGGAAGGCTCTACCTTTGTGGGCTACCTGGCAATGTTTTACAATATTATCAATCCTGTAAAATCGCTATCCACCTCCTTCAGTAATATCAACAAAGGTTATGCTGCCATAACCCGAATTGAAGAAGTATTGAAAACTCCGGTTATGGTAGATGATAACCCTACAGGTAAAGCGCTTCATAGTTTCAATGATAAGATTGAATTTAAAAATGTGCGATTTGCTTATGATGATGCAGTGATATTGGATGACATTGATCTGACCATAGAAAAAGGCAAACCATCGCGCTGGTAGGCTCCTCAGGTGCCGGTAAATCTACATTGGCAGACTTGGTGCCGCGCTTTCATGACGTAACCGGCGGAGCAGTTCTGATAGACGGAACCAACATTAAAGATTACGCGCTTCAGTCTGTGAGAAGCCTGATGAGCATTGTAACGCAGGAGCCGATTTTGTTTAACGATACTATTGCTAACAATATTGCGCTTGGCCAGCCCGATGCCTCTTATGAAGAAATTATTCAGGCTGCTAAAATTGCCAATGCTCATAATTTTATTGTTCAAAAAGAAGAAGGCTACGACTCCAACATTGGCGACCGAGGCAGTAAACTCAGTGGCGGCGAAAGGCAAAGACTGACTATTGCGAGAGCGGTATTGAAAAATCCGCCCATTTTAATTTTGGATGAAGCCACTTCTTCATTGGATACCGAGAGCGAAAGGTTAGTGCAGGATGCCATCAACAATATGATGCAAAACCGCACCAGCATTGTTATTGCACACAGATTAAGCACCATTCGTCATGCCGACGAAATCATTGTGTTGCAAAAAGGAAAAATTGTGGAGCGAGGCAGTCATGGATCACTTATTGCTCAAAACGGTTTTTACAAAAAATTGGTTGACATGCAGGAGGTGAAATAGGAGGAGTTTTCTATAGAGATTACTTCAATTATAACTCATAAAAGAAAGTATCAAAAAGTACAAAACACCAATTCAAATCTATTTTAATCTATTTAGTTACTATTTCTACGCATCAGCGCTAAACTTCACCCTGAGCTAACAAGGCAAGACTAAAATTATATGTTTTCATATTTCAATTTTGAAAAAATGACCCAAATGGGCTATAGGAATTGCAGATTTGGTAAAATAATTTTGTATAGAAAAGGATATTAAAAACTTAAATACAAAAAATATGAAAAAGAGAAATTTTCCAGTTCCGATGCTCCTCTTGTCGATTTTAACACTATTCATGCTTATGGGTTCTATTTCCTGTAAAAAATGGTTTACCAAAAATACCTCTTATACTGAGATTAGCGGAGATACCAATTTGGACATGAACAAAGTGGGTTCTTCGGGCGGAATGACCCTGAAACTAAATGGGAGCGACATCAGCAATAAACCCACAGCCACCATCGTAAAAAATGAAGGAGGCATCATTAACATTAAACTAACTATGAAAGTTCCTGACAAACTAAAATCTCTTGTTTCGGTGCCTTATGCTGATGCCAGCGGTAATGTAAACTACACCTTTAAATTTAAAAACACTTCGGAAGGCATAGCAGGAATTGATTCCAGAGGTAAACAGTGTGTTTTTGTACGTTATGACGGCAAAGTAGGCGATAGCTGGAGTTTTACTACCAAATCAGGAAAGACATTGCAATACAAAATACTTACAAAATCGACTACCGATGATTTCCCTTATGCTTTTTTTAACATTAAGGTTATGACAGTAGAGCAGAGCCTGCCCTACGCCGGGTTTAGAAAAGTGATTTATAAGACCAATCATAAATTTGGGTTAGTTTTTTTTGAAGTTACAATGGAAGACGGCACTGTTTTATCTAGCTATGTAATATAAACATCAGGGACGAATTTTTGAATAGAAGAAATCTGTAATTGATTTTTTATCATAATTCCGAACAGGCGATTATTATATAAATGGAAAACTTGGAAATTCGAAAATCAGCAATCAGGATAGTGTGGTTTAAACCGTGGGTAAAGTATCCTGGCATGGGGCTTATGCTTATGGGAGTATTGGGGCTTTATTTTTTGGATATCAGGGCATAAAACCAGTGTGGCTTCAATTAAATGTTTTTAGCTTCTATTCCCAATTTCTGGCTACCCATGTTTTTTCTTTTATCAACAATAACCAGGGAGATGAAATATCTGCTTTGACCTATTTTTTAGGGGCATTTCTTTGGTTGACTTCGGCAGAAAAGAGGAAATTTCTTTTTTCTCTATTTCGCGCATAAAGGCACTTGCTGTAAGTTTATTGGTTTTTGGGTTTTCATTTTGTGTAGGATATATGTTTTTTCATGGTATGGCAGTGATAACATTTACTTTGGCTTTGCCTTTTTTTATTCCACCAATTTATTTTATATTGTTTCATTTTTTTAAACAACAATACAAGAATTGAAAGAGATTGACCCATTTGTTAACGACTCACTTTTGAGATATCTGAATTTAAACTGGCTCTACACCAGATTATATGAAAACGATTGGTTTTACATTGATTATTGGTCCTTTGTTCACTGCTGGAGTGGATTTTTATTGTTTCTTTTCTTATTAAGATTGAATATCAAATTTAAGTGGGTAACATTAATTCTGTTACTCATCTCCTATGAAGGCATAGAAATAGTTTTGCGTTTCATGAGAATAAATATTTTTAATAGCGAAGTTTTTACCGACACCAGTACTGATCTGTGCGTAGGCATGATCGGCGGTGTAATCGCCCAAATCATTTATATCAGAAAAAGAAAATTCTATAAAAGAGAACTCAATTTTTGGGAGCCATGTTTTTAACCAGTATTTCTTTGGCTTTTTGTTATAAGTGGCTTTTATAATTTTAGCAGCAATATTACAGCATTGGAGAATGGTGAAAGACAACCCATTATATTTGTTCACTGGGTGTTAATCATTTTTTCTCTACTTTTTATTTTCAGGCTTTTAAAAAGATATATATCGCCCATAATAGCGCTACTGTATTTATATATCTTGTATTTTTCAGTATATTTTGCTATTCATATCTTATGGCCTCAGTATTTTGAGTATTGGCAACCATTCAGCCCGGCTTTTTATGGCATAACCATCGGGAATTCCTTTCAGATTCATTTTATTGATTGGATAGTACCCACAGCAGTGCATATATTGAATGCTGCTTACATGAAATATTTTATTTTTATCTATCAAATAAAACCTTTAACCAAAAACCTAATATCCAGTCAGTTTGAAACCATAAAAAAGGCAGTGTAAATGTTAAAAAGTAATTTTCTTTTTTTAATTATTGTAATATTACTGACCTTAACAATATCAGTACTAATACAAGTATTTTATATTAAAGACAAAATCGTTTGGGCTAAAAACACCTGTCTTTTAGTCAAAAATGATAGTGTTTTGAAATAAAAAAGGGTGATATATTGGTGCGGCCCAATTGTAACTGGCTCCTAGGAACTGAAAAGTACCGGCAGGCCAAAAGTGGGTCACATGGGAATTGTAGTTAAAGGTGTAAAAGCAAAAAATCTGGAGGAGGCAATTGAAAGAAGTGAAATTGTTGAATCCTTCTTTTTCGACCAGAAAACGAGGTCTTTTATTTTCGGTCAAAAAGACAAAGTGCAACAACGACCGGCTTCAATTTCATTTAATAAGAAATTTAAGGGGATTCGCTATTTATTACGTTATCCTCTGACAGGTGGCCAGGCCGATTCTTTAGTTTTGTTTTTGAATGACGCTAAAGGTGGAGATTATAACTTGATTTCTTTCAAAACAGTAAATAAATTGAAATTTTTTAATGGGAATGTGGGAAATCAATTATCTTGGAACTGTGTATCATTGGTTTGGGCGGCATACAAAACTGTAGTTAATATTGATTTGGATGCAAATGGTGGGTATTTTTTGTTTCCAAATGACGTTTTGTGTTCAGTTGTGTTTGACCCTCCTGGGAGGAGAGTGAATTTTTAATGATTTCAAAGCACTAAAATGAACAAGCCAATTCTGAAAATTTTTTTGTTTATTCTGATAATAATTATTTGCCAAAACAATAATACTCAGGCACACAATTTTGGCGATACGTCCGGCTTTCATGAACTTACCATTTATTAATCGTTACCCAATTTAGTTCGTATTAATTTTCTATGCTGCGTATCTGACGTGGTCTGCATGGAAATATTTTTGCACCTGCTTTTTATTGCTTTTTCTTTCGTTCATAAAACCTTCAACGTTGGCGCGCATTTCAGCTTTATTGATAGGGCGCTTTTTGCCGATAACATTAGTCTTTACATCCTGATTCAAATATTCTTGTGCATTCAACTCGGGGCTATAGGGCGGAATGAAAACACCTCTATTCGATGTTTGCTTTCCTCCAGCCACGCCTGCAATTTTTTTGTTTTGTGTGCAGGATGACCATCCGTTACATAGAATATCTTTTGTTTACTATAACGAATCATTCGTTGCAAAAAATCAATAAATACATCACCGTTAAACTTCTCTATCAGCATAAACTGTAAATGACCTTTATTGCTGATAGCTGAAATCATATTGAGCGAAAACCGTTGTCCTGTTGATTTCACCACGGGGTTTTGCCTTTAGGCGAATAGCTTCGGCCTGCCTGATGGTCGCTTCGCATACCGGTTTCATCTCCAAAATAAATCGTTCCTTTCTCCTTAGTTGCCCGCTTCTTTATGGCAGGGTATTCCTTCTCCAACCATTGCTTTACCTGCTCGGGTTTCTGTTCAAATGCTTTGCGGATAGGCTTTTGCGGTGTATAGCCCCAGCTTTTTAAATATCGACCCACCTGCTTCACGCTTAATACAACGCCATATTTCTGTTCGATAAGCTGTTGTACGGCTGCACGTGTCCATAAACCAAAGGCCAGTTTTAACTGGTCGGGCATCTTATCCTTTATCAACCGTCGAACTTCGGCAGCCTGCTGTCCGGTTATCTTCTTGCCTCCTTTTACGCCACGCTTCTTATTCAAAAGTGAACGCTTGCCTTCTTTTTGTATTTATTCCATGTTTTATTTACACTCCTTTCTGATACAGAAAATATCTCGGCAGCCTGCTTTTGAGTGCCCCGTTTATTTTTTAAGTAGTCCACTATCCGAAAGCGAGTCTCTTCCTGAGCATCTTTGTTCTTACGTTTTGTATTAGCCATGGGCAAATATACAAAATATATTTTAAAATAAGAACTAAATTATGTCTTTATTAATATATCATTGACGCAGCCTCACCAATTAGTTGGGAAAGCCCTGCTGCTTTATATCGAACAGTAAAAAAGTCTTTTATAAAAAGCGTTTTTCAGCGTCATTCTCACACACTGGGTCACATGATTTTCTCACTTAAATCAGATCTTTTAAAAGAGCCGGTTTGGATGGGAATGACATTGCGCTATAACTTAGATATGTTTACCCAGTTTTATCTTAGAAAAGCAGGTCTGAGTGTTTTTTTCGACCATTCAAAGGGAAATTGGAAGGTAGAAAAAGGATAGAAAAAGATATCAAATTTAATATAAATAAAAAGAAAGTCGCATTTATTACATATAATATTAATGAAAACTCAGTAAAAGAAATACTGAAATTTCTGACTGAATTTCAAAAAAAGACCAACGGCATAGAAGCCCCCTGCGATTTTTATTGCCCGGTTTACTGGCCTCTCTTTGAAGGAGAAGGGTCTTCCTGCTCTTCGCTTTGCATGGCCGTTTTGGAAGCAGCCGGTATTTATATGGAAGGCAGAGAACAATGGATAGAAAAAATGAAAGTCCCCGTGGAGCTTATTGGGGGTGACCTCAATTATGGAAAAAAGATTGCGTTAAGGAAAATCAAAAGATCGAAAAGTTGGTATAATGGTAATGGCAAATCTGATACGGATTATGTAAAATTTGAAGTATATGATCCTGTTTTAATGAAAAATTGGATTACAAGAATCGATGGAAGCAATTCCGGAAATGGAAGAAAAGTAAATAATCCTCCACGTTTAAATATGGATTACACCGAAGTTCGACCTTTGGATCTGAAATCTGTAATGAAAAAACGGCCGGAAACATCCCTTTTCATAAGGTCATTTTATGAAAAATTATAGTGAATTCTTGCCGTTTTGCTGTTTTTGAATTACTGTTGTATAGGTCATGGTAACGCTTATCAGAATGGTTTTAAATTCAATTATTAATTTCAAAATATAAGCAGTTTATTCACTGATTTGTAATTAAAACAAAATTTAATTTATTTTCAAAAGATGAAATATTTTCCAAATGTCAGGTATCTGACGATGATTACAGTCGTATTTTTAATGTGGATATTTGCTTTTAAACCAACTATTGCTCAGGCGGTTAATGATACTTCAGGTATTCATGAGCTTACTGTTTTCATAATTGATCCTGCAGTGTCAATCAACTGGCAAAGCCCCTCAAAACTGTACTCTTCAATAAAAAAATCATTTTTCAGAAAGGTTTTTCATCCGCAAATGCGATTTCTGGGGCACATGGCCTTTTGTCTCAATTCTGATTTACTGGATGAGCCTTTATGGATGGGTATAGCCCCGTGGACAATGGCAGCTGCTCAATCAGTTATTAATAAAAAAAGCAGGTCTTGGTGTGCTGGGTATTCCGTTCAAAGCAAAGATAGAAGGAAAGCAATTACTAAAACGATCAATTGAGTATAACAACCGGAAGAATAATGCTGCGTTCATCACTTTTAGAATCAATGAAAAATCTGCAAAAAGAATATTGGAGTTTTTATCTGTATTTAACAAGCAGGTTAACGACAAATATGCACCGAGCAATTTTTATGGAGGCATCTTTTGGCCATTGTACGAAAATGAAGGAGCAGGCTGCTCGGCTCTTTGCATTGCAGCTAGGGAAGCTGCCGGAATTAAAATAAGTGAAAGTGATGCCTGGAGAGTAAAACTGAATATTCCTCTTGAACTGATAGGCAGTAATTTTAATAACGGAAAAAAAATAGCCTTGAGAAAAATAAGAAAAACTAAAACCTGGTATCTGGGAGCGGGTATTCCGGAGCAGGATTTTATCAAATTTGAAATTTATGACCCCGCTTTGGTAATGAGGTGGGTCAAAAACAAAATGGACTCCGAGTATGACCATTTTAATTATTTGAGCCACAATAATTTACGTGGCTTATATTACGATTACCGCCATTTGGACACTGTTTATGCTATCACCCCATTGAAAAAACGACCGGAACCCACACTATTTATTCAATCCTATAAAGACAAATTTTTTAAAAAAGATTGACAAAAAAGAAATTAATGTGTATTAAGTACACATTAATCGATTTATTCCCTATTTTTGCAAAACGATTCGATCGAAAATATTTTTTTTACCACAAAAATTTATCACCGTGAACAAAATTGTTTTTGCCTTTCTTTGTTTAATGATTCTGTCAAAAGCAGCAAATTCCCAATTTGTCGCTTCACCTGACGGCAACCTCAGTTTGAAGTTTGAATTAAAAGACAGTGTGCCTTATTATTACCTCGATTTTAAGGGCAAACCTGTCATTCAAAAAAGTAAATTAGGGCTGAAAGTAGCCAATGGAGGTTCCTTCCTGAAAGGATTCGGTATTAAAGATTACAACACATCCGCTTTTAACGAAGATTGGAATCCTGTAATGGGAGAAACCAAAACCATTAATAATCATGATAATCAACTACGTGTAATATTGGCCCAGCCTTCATTACAGCGCGAGATAGCAATTACCTTCAGGGTGTATGATTATGGTTTGGGATTCAGGTATGAATTCCCGGAACAGGCTAATCTCAATTATTTCGTAATCAAAGAAGAAGAAACTCAGTTTGCACTGGCAGGTGATCATAAAGCGTGGTGGATACCCGGCGACTATGATACCCAGGAATATAATTATACAACATCATCCATTTCTGAAGTAGCTGCTCTGTGGACAAAAAGCTATGAAGGTAATGCTTCTCAAACACCGGTAAAAAATGCTATTCAGACACCGGTAATGATGAAAAGCGCTGATGGTGTATATCTTAACATTGCAGAAGCGGCGTTAATAGGTTATCCGGCGATGCATTTGGCAGTGAACAGCAAAACAAATATGCTGAAAACTCACCTTACTCCCGATGCTCAGGGTATGCAAGGATATATTCAAACGCCCTTCAACACGCCCTGGAGAACGATAGCCGTTACCGAAAACGCTGAAAATATGCTGACTGTCGGCCCTCATCTCTTGTTAAACCTAAATGAGCCGACCAAATATGCCACAACTGATTGGATAAAACCGGTTAAATATATCGGAGTGTGGTGGGAAATGATAATGGGCAAGTCTTCATGGGCTTATGCTGATCTCGACAATATTCATTTGGGCGAAACAGAATATTCGAAACTGACTCCCAACGGAAAACACGCAGCAAATACTGCCTATGTAAAAAAATACATTGACTTTGCCGCAAAACATGGGTTTGACGCAGTTTTGGTAGAAGGTTGGAATGAAGGTTGGGAAGACTGGTTTGGAAAGTCTAAAGAGTTTGTGTTTGATTTCGTAACGCCTTATCCCGATTTTGACGTGAAAGGATTGAATGAATATGCTTATTCAAAGGTGTAAAATTAATCATGCACCACGAAACTTCAGCATCTGTAACCAACTATGAGCGCTGGATAGACACTGCCTTTAAGTTTATGGATAAATTTGGCTACAATGCAGTTAAAACAGGTTATGTAGGCAATATCATTCCGCGCGGGGAGCATCATTACAGCCAATGGATGATAGATCATTATTTGCATGTTGTGAAAAAAGCGGCTGAACATAAGATTATGATTAACTCCCATGAATCAGTTCGACCTACCGGACTTAGCAGAACCTATCCCAACTGGATAGCAGCAGAAGCAGCACGTGGCACCGAGTATGAAGCATTTGGAGGCAATAACCCTGAACATACCACCATCCTGCCTTTCACCAGGTTGATGGGTGGTCCGATGGACTACACTCCGGGTATTTTTCAAACAAAAATGGATTACTATTTTCCGGGAGATCACCGATTTGTAAAAACAACACTTGTCAAACAACTGGCATTGTATGTTACTATGTATAGTCCTTTGCAAATGGCGGCAGATATTATTGACAATTATGATCGCTTCCCCGATGCGTTTCAGTTCATAAAAGATGTGGCTGTAGATTGGGATGATACCAAAGTGTTGAAAGCCGAACCCGGAGATTATATTTTGATTACCAGAAAAGCAAAAGGAAAAGAAGAATGGTTTGTAGGTGGAATAACAGACGAAAATGCGAGAACTTTGCAGATAGACTTTAGTTTTCTGGAACCTACCGGCTCTTATGTAGCAACTATTTATGAAGATGGTAAGGATGCGGACTATATAAACAATCCACAGAGTTACAAAATTTACAAGAAAATTGTAACCTCTAAAACAAAACTCAATCAAAAATTAGTGAGAAGTGGTGGTGTGGCTATTAGCATAAAGAAAGTCTCAAAGAAGGATACAAAAAGAATAAAAAAGTAAGATTTTCATATTTAGTAAAAATGGCCTTAATTTGAAGTCTTTTAAACTTTGTGGTATGTTCAGACTTTTATTATTGCCATTTTTATTTTTTCCCATTCTTGTTTCGTCACAAAATGTGGTAATTCCTATTGAGACAAACAATATTGCTATTGTTTTAAAAACCAATAGTGATAACCGTTTGAGAATTGTATATAGTGGTAAAAGCCTGCAATCGAAAGAAGAATACAATCTGACCGACAGGCTTCAGGGAGGATATGCAGAAGGTTCTGCATCTAATAACAGCGCCTTTGCCGCAGCCGGTACCGATAATAATTATGTAGAACCGGCTATTGCTGTTGTTCATGCTGATGGCAACAATTCATTAGGACCTTCGATATGAAAAGCATACCACTTCTGTTACCGGAGATGGGGCTCTGCTCACAACCATTTCTCTAAAAGACCCTGTCTATCCTTTTTTCGTTGACTTGTATTTTAAAGCATACAAAAATGAAGACGTGATTGAACAATGGAGCGCTATCAAACACAATGAAAAATCAAAGGTGGTATTGAATAAATATGCATCCGCCAATTTATATTTTTATAACAAGGAATATTACCTCACCAGTTATAATGGCGTGTGGGCAAAAGAAATGCAGCCGGAGCTGACTCACTTACAGCAAGGCATGCATACTATTCAATCCAGATTGGGAACACGCGAGAACCTGCATACTAATCAGAACTTCATGTTGTCATTTGATAAACCTGCTACAGAAAATAATGGCATGGTAATGATGGGACAACTGGCCTGGAATGGCAATTATTCTATTCAGTTTGAAACTGATGTTTTCAAAAACATTCATTTAGTGGCAGGAATCAATCCGTATCAGTCTGCTTACGAATTGAAACCCGGGCAGGTGTTTGAAACCCCGAAATTTGTTTATACCATTTCTTTTGAAGGAATGGGCAGAGGAAGCCGTAATCTTCAAAACTGGCTTCGAAATTATAGTCTGGCCGATGGCAAAGGCAGCCGTTTGACACTATTAAACAATTGGGAAGCCACTTATTTCAGTTTTGATCAGGATAAGTTGGCTGGTTTGTTCAAGGGCGCAAAGGAGTTGGGAGTAGATATGTTTTTGCTTGACGACGGCTGGTTTGCCAATAAATATCCGCGCAATGATGACCATGCAGGCTTAGGCGATTGGGAGGCCAATAAAAAGAAACTTCCGGATGGGGTGCCTTATTTATTGAAGGAAGCAGGCAAAGCCGGTATTAAATTTGGCATCTGGATAGAGCCCGAAATGGTGAATCCCAAAAGTGAATTGTATGAAAAGCATTTGGACTGGGTGCTTCGTGAGCCAAACAGACCTGAAATCTATTTCAGAAACCAATTGGTACTTGACCTTACCAATCCGCAGGTGCAGGATTATGTGTTCGGCGTGGTGGATAATTTGATGAGACAGAATCCTGAACTTGCCTTTTTCAAATGGGATTGCAATGCACCCATTTTTAACGGGCATTCCATGTATCTCGAAAAGAATAAAATTCCTCAGTCGCATTTATATGTAGAATATACAAAGGGCCTTGAAAAGGTGTTAAAGAGAATCAAGGCTAAATATCCTAAACTTCCCATGATGCTTTGTAGTGGTGGTGGAGGCCGCAGCGACTATGACTTGCTGCAATATTTTACCGAATTCTGGCTCAGCGATAATACCGATCCTCTGGAACGCGTGTTTATGCAATGGAATTATTCTTATTATTATCCGGCAATAGCCATGTGTAATCATGTTACAGATTGGAGCAATAAATCTTTGAAATACAGAACCGATGTGGCTTCTATGGGAAAACTGGGTTTTGATATCCGTGCCAATGAGTTGAAAAAACAGGATATAGAATTTGCGCAGCAGGCTGTAAAAAATTATAATGATTACAAAACAATTATCTGGCATGGCGATATGTACCGGCTGGCAAGTCCTTACGAAAATGATTTGGCATCACTGATGTTTGTGAATCCGGAAAAGACAAGAGCTGTAATGTATAATTATCTTACTAACTGGCGATATCTGGGCGAACCTTCGCAAAGACCTATTATATTGGATGGCCTTGATAAAAATAAAAAGTATCGTATCAGAGAAATTAATCTTTATGACAATCAGAAATCTTCAATTGAAGGAAATACCGGCTATTCAGGAGAATTTTTGATGAATGTCGGATTCAATCCAAACGTAAATCTGCAACGAACCAGTGTGGTATTGATAATAGAAGCATTGTAGATAAAAAATAATATTTGAGAACGAGCGTTTTTTGTTGCAAATAATACCCTAAAAAAGGTATTGAAAAAACTGTATGAATTACTCAACTTTACCGGTTATTGCTATTTATTGTATTGTTATAGATAGCAAAATAAATATTTGCTTAAAATGAAAAGACAATTATTAACCAGAAATATCTTTTTGTTATTTTTTATTTGCATATTTTTTAATGTATTTGCGAATAGAGATAGCATTGTTCATAAAGCGGACAAATTATCTATTAATGACTTTGATAAGGCAATACCTTTTTGTGACCAGCAAATTAAAAAAACAAACAGTGAAGAAGAAAAGGCGATTTTTTACAGAATAAAAGGCAGAGCCTATTATTTTAAGGGAGACTTTTAAAGAAGCATCTCTATGGTATGACAAATCTATCAGGGTATTAGAAAAATACAAAAACCAGAAGGAACTGGGGCTAACCTTTATTGAACAGGCAAAGCTCTATAGAAAAACAGGCATGCTGTCTGCTGCTGAAAATACCTATCAGAGGGCGCTTAACATTTTCACTAACCTGCGTGATACATTAAATCTTTCTACCGTTTATAATGAAAATGGCGTAGTGTATGAGCATCAAAAAAACTACGACAAAGCGCTTGCATATTATAAGCAATCACTCGATCTCAAAAGGGCTATCAATGATAGTGTAGGAATGGCTTATGCATACAATTTTATTTCGGGAGCCTACCTGCTGAAAAATAAAAATACGGAGGCTGAGGAGTACTCTTTAAAATCCTTAAACTTATTCGAGGCGCTCAGAGATTCTTTTTCAGTTTCATTAGTCTATACTGATTTAGCGAAAATTTATTTATCCGCAGGAAAAGAAGCCTTGGCCAAACAAGCCGCAGAGAACAGTAATGCATTTGCTCAAAAAACGGGATATTTAGATTTGTTAGCTAATAATCAGTTATTACTGGCAGAAATTTCGAAAAAGCAAAACAATTTCTCTGAGGCATTAAAAGATTATGAACTATATACTAAGTTGAAAGACAGCCTTTACACTGAGCAAATGCAAAAAGCCATCCTGGAGTTGAATACAAAATATGAAGTAGCACAAAAAGACAAAGACATTCTTGAAAAATCATCGGCACTGCGTATAAAAAATATTTTATTGATATCAGGTCTGATTGGTATTGGTTTGCTGTCTATTTTATTTTTTGTTACCTATCGTTCGTCAAAACTAAAGCATAAAACCCAACTGCAAAAAACGATTATTGAACAACAGGATTTTGCAGCCAAGTCTATTATTGAAGCCGAAGAAAATGAAAGACAGCGTATGTCATCTAACCTGCATGATGGTTTAGGACAGTTATTAAGCGCTGCAAGAATGAATATACAGGCGGCAGAAGAGAAATTTGCCGGCAATGCGGGAGGTCAAAACTCATACAATAATATAATGTCCCTGATTGATGACTCCATCAAAGAGATGAGAAGCGTTACCCATCAGATGATGCCCGGGGCATTTGTGCGTCAGGGTTTAGGCGGTGCGCTTAAAAATCTTATTGAAAAATTGAAAGCCCCACATTAGAAGTAAACCTGAATGTTGAAGGACTGAATGAAAACTATGACCAAAAAATTCAAATCATTTTGTACCGCATTTTTCAGGAATGTATCAATAATGTAATCAAACATGCGAGAGCAACCAGGCTTTACATTTCACTGATACAATCAAAAGAAAATATTGAAGCAACCATAGAAGATAATGGTGTAGGGTTTGATGCCAGGAAATTGAATAATAAAGCAGGAATTGGTTTGGAAAATATCAAGAGCAGAGTCAATTTTCTAAAAGGCAACCTGGATATCAGCAGTGATCCCGAAGAGGAACACTCATCGCTTTTCAAATCCCAATAAACCCTAATGATGAAAAAAATTAACGTAGCTATATTGGATGATCATCAGATTGTAATTGATGGATTAAAGTTGTTGCTTGAAAAATCGGAGCGGATAAAAGTTGGGACGGAACATACCAACGGTTTTGAGCTTTTAAAATCATTGAGAGATGATAAGAATATTATTGATATCCTGCTTCTTGATCTGATGATGCCTGTTATGAATGGTCAGGAATGTGCACTTATGGTCAGACAAGAATTTCCTCAGATAAAAACAATCATTCTGTCTATGAATAATGACGGCAAAATAGTTAATACGCTGATTGACTATGCTGATATTAAAGGTTTCCTGCCCAAATCGGTCAATAAAAACGAACTAATTGAAGCAATAGAAAAGGTGTATGACGGAGGCGAGTATTTTTCGGCGGAGATATTAGATGAGGTACATAGCTATCAAAAACGAAAAACCGAAAAGGAAGAATTTAAACTGTCATTAAGAGAATTAGAAATTATCAGTCTGATTTCCAAAGGTCATACCAATAAACAAATTGCCACAGAATTATTTATCAGTGATAAAACGGTGGAAACTCACCGGAAGAATATTTTCAGAAAAACCGATACACATAATGTGGGATCTCTGCTCAATGTAGTGAAAAGATTAGGCATATTGGATTGACTATTTATTTAAGCAGAGGGTAATTTAATACTATATCTATCAATTTATAAAAAATAGTTGCCTTCGCTGATCACTTCACCACCTCCACCGGAAAATCATTGCCAAACCCATAGCTGGCGGGGTATTGAGCACCTCCCCCATATTTTTTAATAAGCTCTGGCACCTGCACCTGAAGGAAATTTTTTCATCCGTTTACGGTAATCATTTTATTGGCGGCGGCCTGTCCTTTCAAAGCTTGCAGCAGTGTGTAAGTAAATGCACCATGCCCTAGTTCGCCAAACTCTTTGGCTGTTTCTGTACTACCACTGGCTGCCATCCAGTGTGTTCCCGTACTGCGCGATACTACCGCTAAAGCTTTTTGTTGCTCCCCATCGTGTTTCAGCATTTGTTCAAAAGCTCCTGCACTTTGGCAGGCATCCAAAATAAACACTTACTTTTGGGCGGCTATTTCCACCGCAAAACTTTGCAGTTCCTTAGCTGCTACACCATTCTTCAACAAACTTTCATTGCCGTCTTCCACATCGGCACTTACCAAATAAAACTCTTTATTGCCCGGATGAATATAGCCATGTCCCGCATAATAAAACACAAACACATCCTGCGGTTTGGCGTTTTTCTTTATATCATTAAAGGCATTTACTATTCCGGTTTTGTCTGCCTTGGCATCGGTAATAAAATAGCTTTTTACATTGCCGATTACAGACCTGGCATCTTTTTCAAGCTCCTCTCTAAAAGCCGTGGCATCGGGTACTGCATAACCTAATGGTTTTATTTTTCCCTTGTAAGCATTTACGCCTACCACTACTATGTACATGGTAGCGTTTTTATCCACAGCATCTATGACTGTACCATTTGTGCTGCCGGGTTTAGGTGCAGGCGTATTACCAGTTTGATAGTTTATCAAAATCTCATCCGGTTCACTTTCTGTACGCTGACTGTTCAGGGCAATAGCTCTGAAATTGTTGGCACCCGGTAGTAAATTGATGGTGTATTTTTTAGAATCGGTTCCATCGGCTTCGGTTACGAAAAGCCCGCGTGTGGCAAGGTTTACGGCTTTTCCGTTGTGGAACAACCTGATTTCATCTACCTTATCCTCCGGTGCAGTAGCATTCACCATGATCTCGGCTATGCCGGAAGTATTGCTGTAAGTAGGTTTGTCATCTTCTACTTCCAAATTGCGTTTTACTTCGGCATATAGAATAGTAGCTTTAGGCTTATCTTTTATATCCCAGATATCAACGTTAAGTGGCATAAATTTTTCACCTGCAATAATGCGTGCCAAAAGCTTGGGGATATAAAATTTCTCGTACAAATTCTTAAGCGGTATTTGTTTCAATCCGGCAGTAAATACATTCTTTTCTGTGCACCCTCCGAAGCATCAAACCTTCCATCCGGCATCACAACAGCCCAATCATTATTTACAAAGGAAATCAAGGCAATCAATTCCTTTTTTTCTTCTACACTCCAAATTCTGGTAGTATGATCTCCTGATGTTGAAATCAACATTTTTTCATTGGGTGAAAAATAGACGGAAGAAATAGCAGCATGGTGACCGTTTAATGTAGTCAATAGCTTTTCCGACTGAAGGTCATACAGCTCTATATCAAATTCATTATTAAAGGATACTCCAGCCATAAGACGATCATCTTTACTAATACAAAAATGATCCATCGCAAAATTGATTTTTTTGATTTGCTTTAAAGTAACAGCATCGTAAATGATGGTGTATTGCACCCCCCATTTTTTCGGATGTTCATAAGAGGCATATAACTTGGTGCCTGTATGGTTATAGCAAATCCATTGTAAAATTCCTTTATCATTATCCGCCAGTCGTTTTTCACCAGTTTGGATATTGTAAACTTGAATGCCGCTTTCCATATTGGCTCGTGCCATTTCACCTTTGGCATTATTAAATGAAACATAGTCCATCAAAAATGTCTCGTAATCTGCAAAAACTTTATTGCCGCTTATCTGCCCTATAGGAAGTGTTCTATATTTTTTTTTGTCACTCTTTTCTTCAAAGGTTCTTTCTATCAAGGTTTGTTTGTCCAAATAATGAACACCCGACACTTCGTCTGTTCCCAGGTCATTGATAACTCCGGTTTCAGCAGCATAGAAATTAATATTGTTCAGCTTTCCTGGTGCGGCAATCTGTTTCTCATCTGGCGAAATATCAAAACTCAGGTTACCATAATTACTTGTATAGTTTTCAATTTTATATTTTGGCGCACTCTTATTAATATCCCAGTTTATCAGGCTACTATTTTCTAAATCATCAATAAGAATGAACCGGGATTGTGGTGAAAAGATGGCCTTATTAGGTCGTGCCGATGCAACTATATTGGTGTTAGTAGCAAAAACCTTTTCTCCTGTTTTACAGTTCCAAACAATTGCCTGCCTGTCAAGACCTGTAGTAACCAGATATTTGTTGTCTTCAGAAAATTTAAAACTCAAGATTTGCTCATCCGTTTTGTTCATTGACTTGTGCCCAAGTTCAGTATTTGCAAAAATGTTCTCACCATTTTGAGCATTATAAAAAGCAATAGATGCACTAGTGAAGTTTTCTTTTGCCACCATTAACTTTCCGTCGGATGAAAAACAAATATCTTCAAAATGTTTGCTTTTAAATCTGTTTTGTTCATTGCCCGTAGCAGGATCAAAAAACACGTACTCACCAGCGTCAGTCCAATACACGGCCTTGCTTTTGTTCACCATAGCAATTCCCGAAACTGATTTTATATTTTTTAGTGTTTCTTCCTTTTTGCCGGAAGGCAGAGATACTTTTACTATATCTGTTTTTTCATAACTATCAAATGGGCAATACAATAAATAGCTACCATCCGCCGCATACAATACTTTTTGAAACTTACACTCTTCATTGGTTGAATATATTTTTTCTGAGGTGCCTGTGCTTGTGTTTAAGCGAAATATTTCCCATTTCTTTGTCCCTACACTTGACCTGTAATAAATATAATTTGAGTTGGGAACAGGAAAGAAATCTTTATAAAAAGCGTTATCGTCAGCACTGTTGAAAACTAGTTTTTGAGTGGCCATTTCCCACATCGTTACCTCTTTGCTACCGCCTCTAAAAAAATATTTTTCATCTGCGGAAACACCTACGAAACTATACGCATCACGGCCTTTTTCACCTATCAAGGAATTGATTTCTTTTTGTCCTTTTATATCCCATATTTTAATAGAATTGTCTCTACCTCCCGAAATCAAGTATCGGTTATTACCAAAAATAACTGCATCACTTACTGCCGCAGTATGGCCTTTGGGTATTATTAAGTTTACCTTTTGTGCTATTGAGAACGATGACACCAATACAAATGCTATGAGCAAATATTTCTTCAATTGCGTAATTTATTTTATGATCATGAATTTCTACTTCACCACCTCCACCGGAAAATCATTGCCAAACCCATAGCTGGCGGGGTATTGAGCACCACCGCCATATTTTTTAATAAGCTCCGGCACCTGCACCTGAAGGAAATTTTTTAGTCCGTTTACGGTAATCATTTTATTGGCGGCGGCCTGTCCTTTCAAGGCTTGCAGCAGCGTGTAAGTAAATGCACCATGCCCTAGTTCGCCAAACTCCTTGGCTGTTTCTGTGCTGCCACTGGCGGCCATCCAGTGTGTACCCGTACTGCGCGATACTACCGCTAAAGCTTTTTGTTGCTCCCCATCGTGTTTCAGCATTTGTTCAAAAGCACCTGCACTTTGGCAGGCATCCAAAATAAACACTTGTTTTTGGGCTGCTATCTCCACCGCAAAACTTTGCAGCTCTTTGGCTGCTACACCATTCTTCAACAAACTTTCATTGCCGTCTTCCACATCGGCACTTACCAAATAAAACTCTTTATTGCCCGGATGAATATAGCCATGTCCCGCATAATAAAACACAAACACATCTTGCGGTTTGGCGTTTTTCTTTATATCATTAAAGGCATGTACAATGCCTGATTTATCTGCGTTGGCATCGGTAATAAAATAGCTTTTTACATTGCTGATAACAGATCTGGCATCTTTTTCTATTTCGTCCTTAAAAGCTGTAGCATCGGGTACTGCATAACCCAGGGGTTTTATTTTTCCCTTGTAAGCATTTACGCCTACTACCACTAAGTGCATGGTCGCATTCTTGTCCACCGGATCAATGACCGTACCATTTGTGTTACCGCCGGGTTTAGGTGCAGGCACAATACCAGTTTGATAGTTTACCAAAATCTCATCCGGTTCACTTTCTGTACGTTGACTGTTCAATGCAATGGCTCTAAAATTGTTGGCACCCGGTAATAAATTGATGGTGTATTTTTTAGAATCGGTTCCATCGGCATCGGTTACAAAAAGTCCGCGTGTGGCAAGGTTTACGGCTTTTCCGTTGTGGAACAACCTGATTTCATCTACCTTATCCTCTGGTGCAGTAGCATTCACTGTGATCTCGGCTATGCCGGAAGTATTGCTGTAGGTAGGTTTATCATCTTCTACTTCCAAATTGCGTTTTACTTCGGCGTAAAGAATATTGGTTCTGGGTTTGGGTTTGAAGTCAATATCGGGTACAGGTTCAAACCCTTCACCTGCTGTAAGACGCTGAAACAGATTGGGCGTATAATATTTTTCAAATACTTTATCAATCGAAACAACCTCTCTTCCATTCAAATAATACAATCGGTTCATACCATCTTTTGTACCATCAAACCGACCATCAACGCCCATAAAAACCCAATCGGATGAATTTTCAAAAGTATATAATGTGCCATAATAAAACCCGGTGATTGCATTATAGGCACTGAAGGTTTTGTTTTCGTTAACTGTATATAAAATACTATCGTTTTTGGAAAACTCAATACTATTTATTGGTGAAGCAAGATGGGTTAGTTTATACTGATAAGGTCCATAAATAGTTTCGGCAACTAATCTATTACCTGTTTGATAAGTGCTGATGACAGTTTCCATTTTATTATTGGCAAACAATTTAATATTTCTCTTCTGACTAAAATATTGTGGTTGGGCAATTTGCATTTCTTTACCGGCTCCTCCATTTAAGTCAATTTCAAAAATTTTTTCCATTGCCAGCACTCTTGCTGTATGGTCATTAATCTTTTTTACCTGGGTGATGTAGTAAGGATAATTTTGAATGCCTTCCTGTATAATGCCTGATGCACCAGTTGTATTACCTTTTGCATACGCAGCCGAGTCATAAACAAATGAACGCTGCCCTAGTGTTTTCCCGGTATTAAGATCCATTACCCGTACAGTGCCTTTATAATAAAACTCTGCAGAAGCGAGCAGATTATTTTCCTGATCCATTACCAAGGCATTCTCCACTCTTGCTCTATTGTTCATATCATTTACTCTTTGTTCCCATTCATCACCTTGAAAGTACCCTGTAGAAAAAATTCTGGTGGACTGCTTAGTGTTTAAATTATACTTCACAAGGCCTGCTATATCCCTGCCTTTGTTGTCAGTTCCATCCTCTGTTATAAAGAAATTTCCGGAGCCTTTTGCAGCAAAAATGGCGGGAATTTTAGGAAAGGATCTCCATGTTGAATTTAGTGTTATTGGAAGAGATTTATTTTGGAAAGGCACCGTTTTGCGTGTGCGCACATTGTACATAAAACGTTCATCATTAGGATTAGAATATGCCAATAGAAAACTATCCTTATTTAAGCGAACTGTATATAACGATTTTGCCTGTTTTATGGGAAGTGTATCAGCCGTTTTTACAGCCATGCGCATTAAATCCACTATATAATTCACATTTTCGCTTTCAAAATTTATTGTTTCTCCCTTATCGTATTTTCTGGAAATACTATTGAAAATAAGATCATCATTTTTTCTTGTTACCGATGCCAAAGCTACATTTGCTGCAACTGCCGGTAATGGATTTTGAATTGGTTTTTCGAGATCATATTTATATAGTTTTTGATCTTCTCCACTATATATAATCGTATTCCCATTTTTGCTAAGTGCAGCTACCTTTATTTCATTACTTCCGGTAATATTTACTTTCTTAGCTATTTTATTGCCCCGTTCCAAAATACCCACCTCTTGCTTATCATAGCGGCTGGATTTGTTGGCAAAAAGAAACCGGCCTTTTACATAGCTGTCATGAACCTTATAATTTTTATCTAAAGGAAGAAAAGCAAACTCCTTATTATCATAAACATCCCACGCCAAAAATCCTAACGACCCTTTAACTGTGTGGATTTGAAGACTGAACAGACCCGAACTAAAAGGTACCTGAAAATAATGACGATTGAAACCTTCAGTATCAATTTTGTAATTATCTTTCAACTGTTCATGTACATTAGATTTAATGATTTCCTTTTTCTCATCCAAATCGAGTACCGTGTATCCCTGATTATCAAAATTGATTACTTTACCTGCTTCGATTGGAAAAAAATATTAAATAAAACTTCCCCAAATGTTCATATCCTTTTTGTGCCAGTAGTCTATAATTGCACCGGATTGAACATTAATCGCCCTAATCATCCTGCCATTGGTACCTGGCTGTACATCGCCACCCTCCGGGCCTCGTACAAAATCGTAAATAGTTTTCCCATCTTTTGAAAAGTTTATTCTTGAAACTACGCCATGTATGGAGTTGATTTTCTTTCCCGATTCTGTAGAGTATATGACCAATTCGTCCTCAGATGTTGTGAAGGCAAGTGTTTTACCATCTGCAGAAACAATTAGGTCTCTAAGATTATGCACTTCGCTTCCAAAATGCTGGGTAGTTGCTTTATTTGAAATTGGAAAAGTGTACAATTGTTTTGCGGTATTAAAATCCCACATGATAACTTTCCACTCATCCGCCGTATAAAAGTATTTGCTTTGATTATCTATCATAATTATTCGCACAGCACCATCATGACCTGAGGGTATTATTATGTTCCCTTTTTGAGCAACTCCACTTAGGGAAAATGCGAAAAATAAAAGAGAGAGGATTACATTTTTCATGATACTATTATTTGAATAACTCCACCGGAAAATCATTGCCAAACCCATAGCTGGCGGGGTATTGAGCACCACCGCCATATTTTTTAATAAGCTCCGGCACCTGCACCTGAAGGAAATTTTTTAATCCGTTTACGGTAATCATTTTATTGGCGGCGGCCTGTCCTTTCAAGGCTTGCAGCAGTGTGTAAGTAAATGCACCATGTCCTAGTTCGCCAAACTCTTTGGCTGTTTCTGTGCTGCCACTGGCGGCCATCCAGTGTGTTCCCGTACTGCGCGATACTACCGCTAAAGCTTTTTGTTGCTCCCCATCATGTTTCAGCATTTGTTCAAAAGCACCTGCACTTTGGCAGGCATCCAAAATAAACACTTGCTTTTGGGCGGCTATATCCACCGCAAAACTTTGCAGTTCCTTAGCAGCTACACCATTCTTCAACAAACTTTCATTGCCGTCTTCCACATCGGCACTTACCAAATAAAACTCTTTATTGCCCGGATGAATATATCCATGCCCCGCATAATAAAACACAAACACATCTTGCGGTTTGGCGTTTTTCTTTATATCATTAAAGGCATGTACAATGCCTGATTTATCTGCCTTGGCATCGGTAATAAAATAGCTTTTTACATTGCTGATAACAGATCTTGCATCTTTTTCTATTTCGTCCTTAAAAGCTGTAGCATCGGGTACTGCATAACCTAGGGTTTTATTTTTCCCTTGTAAGCATTTACGCCTACTACCACTAAGTGCATGGTCGCATTCTTGTCCACCGGATCAATGACCGTTCCATTTGTGTTGCCGCCGGGCTTAGGTGCAGGCGCATTACCGCTTTGATAGTTTACCAAAATTTCATCGGGCTCACTTTCTGTACGTTGGCTGTTCAATGCAATGGCTCTAAAATTGTTGGCACCCGGTAATAAATTGATGGTGTATTTTTAGAATCGGTTCCATCGGCATCGGTTACAAAAAGCCCGCGTGTGGCAAGGTTTACGGCTTTTCCGTTGTGGAACAACCTGATTTCATCTACCTTATCCTCCGGTGCAGTAGCATTCACTGTGATCTCGGCTATGCCGGATGTATTGTTGTAGGTAGGTTTATCATCTTCTACTTCCAAATTGCGTTTTACTTCGGCGTATTTGATAGCAACCTTGGGTGCATCGTACAAACCATCAATATTTGGAGGGCTAAATTTTTCTCCATTTGCTTTTCGGCGTAAGAGCTCAGGCGTATAAAATTTTTCAAACAATTTATCCAATGGAATAGGCTTGTTGTTTCTCACAAAATACAATTCTTTCATTCCTGCGGGACTCCCATCAAATAAGCCTTCCGGCGAAATGAAAACGTATTCCGTTGTCTTTTCTACAAAATAATAAGTACCCAGTAGTTCGCCCGTTGCCACATTCCAAACCTGTACTCCTTTTTGGGTAGTGGGCGTAAACATCAGTTTGCCATCTTTTGAAAAAGTAACTTTTAAAAATCGTTATTCTTTTCAGATTTAAAAGCTTTAATAAGTTTTCCCTCCTTGGTAATGAGTTTAATATTGTGCGTCCCTACCTGAAACTGACCTACTTCTCCTATGGCAATAATATTGTTTTTTATATCGCCACCTAAAACCGAAAACTGGTTATAGTGCTCAACATTAAAAGTAGATGAATAAGCAGCATCATCGGCTTTATAAATGCGGACCGCCTCTTTTAGACTGGTAGTAATAATGTAATAACTATCATTTAGAAAACTAATGTCGGAGGGGCAATCCGCATCTTTGTACGGTTCGCAAAGGCGCTTATTTAATACTATTGCTTTTGATTCAAGGTTATAGACCGTAAGAAAATTAATATTGTTCTTACTGGTAATGGCCGCAAAATATTTACCATCAAAACTGGAAGACTCTCGCATAAGCAATGTACCTAATGTAGCAAGTTTTGTAGAAACACCCGTGGCAATATCCAACACATGAAGCACCCCCTTCAACTTTTCGGTATAAACTAATTTTGAATTGTTGTAATTGAAAAAGAAAAATTCAATTTCTGGATCAATGGTTGCCGGAAGCGGAATGGTTTTTACCACACCCCCGGTTATTCCATTTAGAATTGTAATTTTCTTATCAATCGAAGCCATTAATTTACCATCTGCACTAAGTATAATTCTTTTCATTGCCTGCACATACCCTATCGGTTTATAGGATTCAAAATCAAACTGACGAATACCATTGTCCTCCGTGGCAAAACGAAGGGTATTGTCTGCCAACAACCGCTGGGTTAAGTTTTTATAATAAAAGAATGGTTTAAAATCTGCAATCCTGTTGGTGAACTTTTTTTCATAAACTCCTGTTGAAGCATTAACTGTAAAAAGCTCATTGTTGTTGTTGTAAAATATTTTTTGCGTACCTGAAACCACGATGGGTTTTGTACCATAAAAAATAGTTTCAGGCACTTCGCTATCAGGCTGAGAAATTGTTTTGCTCACGGTTAGTGAAGGCAATTGCATCAACTCTATTTTATAGGACTTCGTTTTATAGTCATGGCTAAAAGCCAACAACTGACTGTTGCCCATTGCACACAACCCAAGCGGATAATAGATCGGCTTTTTTGTTTTCAAAAGATTGGCGGTTGGTACATCCAGTACTACATACTGATCATCTCGTAAACCTACAATGGTATTGCTACCTTTATCATAGTCATAAGCTGACAACTTTTCTGCATAAATATCTTTGAAAAACTTCTTTAATTCTATGTTTCCTGTTGCTGTATTTACGATGCTCCATCCAAAAAAATAAAGTACCAATAGCCGGTTATTCCCTAATTCGTAAAACTTACAATTGCCGGCTGAATTGTTTGCAAAATAATCAATTCGTTTTATTTTTTGCCCCGACTCGGCATCATACATTTGTAGGCCACCAAAATCAACTGCATAAACTACCGCCCCATCCTTACTTAAGGATGCGCCTGCAGTAACACCACCATCTTTAAACAATTTTTTACCTGTTTGAATATTGTAGCAATACAGCCCATCGTTGGAACTTACTACTACTTTATCCAACTTATCCGTAATGGATACTGAACGAATTTCAACTGCCGCCAAACTTATTTCAAGACTGATTTCATGAATCTTTTTATTGGCGGCCACATCCCAAATTATTACCGTTTTATGTGAGATAGATGCCACATACTTTCCATTGGGCGACACAGCTATCTGTTCAATATTTTTAGCATGACCCGATGGCACAGTAAGTGATACCCGCTGCGCCATCATAGAAATACTCATAAACACTAATGCTACTAACATTAAGCATCTCATCATCCTTAGATTTATTTTTGATAAAAAATCAAAGCCGCACTTAATAAATTAATTACGGCTCCGTTTATATTGCTATGTATCTTAATTATGTTTTATCTCCACCATCAATGGCACTACACTGCCTCCTTCTACTTTTGAAGGAGTATCATCTTCAACCATAAGATTTCGGGTAGATAATTTTTTGGTATTAAAACCAACTTTGTCAGAGAAATATTCAATTTTAGATTTATCAATTAATTTGTTTCCAAGTACCGCTTTTATTTTATCACTCAAAGCGCCTTTCATATTATTCATCTTTTCTGCCATTTCTTTTGCATCTAACTTTGATGCAGAATATAGAATGAGCAGATAATCCTTCCCTTTGTTTTCATCCATTTTTATCACTTTAGTGTCGGATGGGAAAGCAATAGTACTATGGCTCCCTACCAATGTGGAAATGTTGTCGGCATAAGGAAGAATGAGATTTACCTTGCCTGATAAATCTGTTGCAAAGGCGTAAATATATGCCTGATTATCCACATTCAGATAAAACCTGAACTTAGTGCCGCTACTATAAGTCTCTGCCATCGTATAAGCCACCAAATCCTCTTTGGCCGGTGTATCATCCTCAACAGTCAGATTCCGGGTAGTCGTTTTCGTGATAGACATGGCTTCACCGATGTTCAGTTTAAATTCTACACTGCCACTCAGGACAAATGTTTTTTCCGGTGCGGGTTGTGGTTGCGGTTGTGGTTGCGGCTTGGGTTCAGGTTTCGGCTCAGGTTTCGGCTCAGGCTTGGGTTCGGGTTTAGGTTCAGGCTTGGGTTGCGGCTTAGGAGTTGGTTTCTCATCAGGTGTCAAAGTATTAGGATCGGCATAAACCTGAATAGCAATTAAACAGGACTTTTTGAAGTCGCTGTATTTCATCCATACAAAGCCGCCATCACTCCAGCTACTACCCCAACTGTTCATTATTCTGAAAGCGCCTCCATACTTATTATCATCATATCCGATAATAGCCATAGCGTGTTTGCCATGTTTCCACACATCGTTAAACTCATTGGCCTCAGAGTTCCAGACATCGCCCTTTATTTTGAAAAAGCTACTGGGAATAGCAAATCCTCCTGATACCGGAGTACCTTCACTGAGCGCTTTTTTTACATCGCTTACTGCCTGATCGGGCTCTTTATAATATTTATCCCCTGTGGACCAGCCTTTTGCTGCAAACAGTGTTTGCATATCCAGTGTTTTATAACTGGCGGCATCTGTTACCATTTTTTCTGTAATACCCTGAGGTCCGCATTGGTAGGCTAATGTTTTTAATGGTACATCGCCAATTTTATTAGTAACTAAAATTGCTCTGGTAGGATCGGCACCACCCTGACAGTCTTTGTCATTTGGGTTTTTAATAATTTCATAAATAAAAGTGGGCGAAAAAGCATATATATTGATAGTATTTCTATCAGTTAAGCCATGAGTTTTGGCGTATAAAATAGTAGGGATACTATAACCATTTGCCCAGGCCGCACAAGTGCCATAATTTCCCTGATCGCCAGGAGTAGGGGCATATTTTTCAAGACTAAAACTGGGGGGCAATGATTGAAAACTTCTAAAAGACAATGGAATTTTAAACTGAGTAGAATCAATGCTTTCTACACTGAAGTTGGCTCCCATACTAAAGGTTTGAGCCTGTAAGGATAAATAACTTGTAGTAAACAGTATTGCCACAATAAGCAGACTTCCTTTACTCATATTTTGTTGATTTTGTAATTTATTTGTAAATATGAGGGAATTTTCTTTTTCTTCAATACCCAATGCAGGGTATTTTATCGAAATAAACGTTTTTAGAGAAATTTCTTCTGATTTGTGCTTTCAAGAATCAAACAATAATTTGAATCTCAGCATTTTTTTAATCAAAAGACTGCTTCTTTTCAATATCGAAAATATATCCGGATAGCAACACATTTATAAACGTGCATTTGGCTACTTGATTGTATGATTGCTGTTATAAATTCTTCAAAATCCTAATCCATAAATTTCACGTTACATTTGTAAAAAGTCATTAGTATGAAATATATTGTACCCTTAGGTTTGTTTTTATTTACCTTTTTGTTTGGATTTTCACAGGAGAATATTAAATATCAGAAACCTCCGTCCGATGTAGAAAAGCTTGTTTTAGCTACCTTTAATCTGGGTGTCAGCTTCAATAATGCCGGTGACTGGATGGTAATTATGCAACGGAGTGCAGCGCCAACGGTTGAAGATTTAGGCCAACCTGAATTAAAAATGGCAGGGCTGAGAATAAACCCGTTAAACTTCAGTCCGAGCCGTTCCGCATATTACATTGGACTTTCATTTAAAAATATAAAGACCGGAAAGGAACTGGCTATTAAAAACCTTCCGGTTAATTTAAAAGCTTCGCAGATAAGTTGGAATGATGCGGGTGATAAGATTGCTTTCTTAAATGAAACAAAAAAAACAATAGACCTGTATATTGCTGACGTGAAAACGGCTATCGCCAGAAAAATAAATAAACAACCTTTGAATACAGCTACCGGGAACGGTTTTGACTGGATAGATAACGAATCTATACTTTATCATGCTACCACTGCATCGCCTGATGCAAGGCCTAATGCACCTGTAGCGCCTGATGGACTGTAGTGCAACAAAACCTGGGGAAAGTGGCTGCAAGCCGAACCTATCAGGATTTGATTAAAAATAAATATGATGAAACACTTTTCAGATTTTTTGCTAAATCACAACTCATAATAAATACAAACGGGATTGAGAAAAAAATTGGCGCTCCTGATTATTTTACCGGAGTGTCTTTGTCGCCTGATACCAAATACTATCTCGTAGAGCGGCTATCAGGAGAACTTTCTTATCTGGTTCCATTTTCGGGTTTTGCCACAAATATTGAAGTGTGGGATAACAAAGGAAAGCCGGTTAAGCAAATTGCAAAAGGCCTTCATCCGAACTGGCGCCAAGCGGATTTGACAATGTTTTAAACGCCTCGAGGGGATTTCAATGGCTGGCATCCAGACCATCCACTCTTGGCTGGACAGTTCCACTCGACAGTGGTTTTATAAAGAAAGATGTTGCCAATCATGATGCTTTTGTAATCTTGGAGGCGCCCTTCACAGGCGTTCAAAAAACAATCGTGGAAACACCAATGAGGTTGTACGGAGTGGGTTTTATAAATGATACATTGGCATTTGTCAATCAAGGCTCTATGGCTAAACAAAGACGAATCTGGCAATTGTTGAATATAAAAGCAAAAGAATTAAAAACGCTTAGCGACCGCAGCAGCAATGATGCGTACAATGACCCCGGCACTCCTTTCACCACTAAAAATAGTATGGGCAGGAATGTGCCGATTATTTATCAAAATACAAAATTCATCATGAGAGGTCAGGGAGCTTCTTCCAAAGGTGATTACCCGTTTGTAAGTATTTTTGATTTCAGTAATCTGAAACAGGATCGGATCTGGCAGAGTAAAGACCCTTATTTTGAAAATCCGGTAAAATTACTTAACTTTAAAGATGAAATCAGTTTTGTAACCAACAGACAATCCTCCACTGATGTCCCAAATTATTTTATTGTTTCGGTAAAAGATAACTCAGAGAAAGAGTTGACTGCTTTTCCCGATTCTCAACCCGAACTGCGACAATTGAAAAAGGAAAAAATAACCTATACAAGAAAGGATGGAATTCAATTATCGGCCAACTTATATGTTTCTAAAAATTATGACCCAAAGAAGGAGGGTCTGTTACCGGTAATGATGGTAGCCTACCCGATTGAGTACAAAAGCGCAGCAGATGCAGCACAAGTAAGGGGCAGCAGTAATACATTTACCCAGGTCAATTATGGAAGTTTTGTCTTTTTTGCATTGAAGGGTTATGCAGTGCTGGACAATACCGAATTTCCAATTGTTGGAGAAGGTGATAAATACCCCAACGACAATTTTGTGGAACAGTTAGAATGGAATGCAAAGGCAGCAATTGATAAAATTGTTTCAATGGGAATTGGTGATAGTACCCGTGTAGCAGTAGCAGGGCACAGCTATGGCGCATTTATGACAACTAATTTGCTGGCACATACAAATCTTTTTAAAGCCGGTATTGCACGGAGTGGCGCATATAATCGCACACTTACACCTTTTGGTTTTCAAAACGAAGAACGAACCTACTGGCAGGCGCCTCAGGTTTATAATAGGATGAGCCCGTTTAGTTATGCAGATAAAATTAAAACCCCGCTTTTATTAATTCATGGTGAAGCTGATAATAATTCGGGAACCTTTCCGATTCAGAGTGAACGACTTTATAATGCCATAAAGGGGCATGGCGGAATTGTGAGGTATGTACAACTTCCTTTTGAATCGCATGGATATGCTGCAAAGGAGAATATTCTGCACCTGTTATGGGAAGAATATCAGTGGTTAGAGAAATATGTGAAAAATGCAAATACAAAATAGTTGATATTAGAGGGGCATGAACGATAACAGTTGGCTAAACAGAACACATTTACTGATAGGAGATGCTGCCTTGCATAAACTAAGCAAGGCACATGTGATGGTGGTAGGGTTAGGCGGAGTTGGCTCTTATGCCGCCGAATTCATTGCCCGGAGCGGAGTTGGTACCATGACGATTGTAGATGGCGATGTGGTAGAAGAAAGCAACCGAAACAGGCAGTTATTGGCCTTGTTTTCTACTACAGGGAAAAACAAAGCACAATTGATGGCAGAAAGGCTAAATGACATAAATCCAGCTATTGAATTGAATATTATCGAGGATTTTATCCATCCGGATATGGTAGAAAAACTGTTGTCGCTAAAGCCTGATTATATATTGGATGCCATAGACAGCATCACACCTAAAATCACTTTGCTGGTGCAGGCCTATCATCAGAAATTACCACTGGTTAGTTGCATGGGTGCCGGTGGTAAAACGGATCTGTTACAAATAAAAATTGCAGATATTTCAAAAACATTCAACTGTCCTTTTGCTCAGGAAATCAGGAAACAGCTAAAAATGAAATATCAGATCAAAAACGGAATAAATACGGTTTTTTCTCCCGAAATTCCACCAAAGGAAAGCCTGATGCTTACCGATGGCAACAAGTACAAGAAATCATCCTACGGAACAATTTCTTATATGCCAGCTGCAATGGGAGGAGTAGCAGCTTCAGTAGTAATTAAAGATTTGATAAAAGAAAGATAGAAAAATTATTTAGAAATTTTTAAAGCCTTTTAGCCATAGAGGCATTTTCTAAATATCTATCCAATCTACAATAGTAGAAATTTTTAAAGCCTTTTAGCCTGAGAAACTTAAAAAAGAAGAATAATATCTACAATAGTAGAAATTTTTAAAGCCTTTTAGCCAAGGTATGTGAATATGTTTATAAAAAATCTACAATAGTAGAAATTTTTAAAGCCTTTTAGCCATCTTATCTGTTTGAGTGGCAACCACAATCTACAATAGTAGAAATTTTTAAAGCCTTTTAGCCACTCATTAGCATTACTTAGACCTCTCACATCCACAATAGTAGAAATTTTTAAAGCCTTTTAGCCGAAATCGTTTCTTGCTCAAAACCTTAGATCTACAATAGTAGAAATTTTTAAAGCCTTTTAGCCCGGCACAAATACAACTTTGAACATACATCTACAATAGTAGAAATTTTTAAAGCCTTTTAGCCTAGCCGCGACAAAAGTAGTGAATGACATATCTACAATAGTAGAAATTTTTAAAGCCTTTTAGCCTTGAAATGGTGCAGAAACCATTACTGGGATCTACAATAGTAGAAATTTTTAAAGCCTTTTAGCCTGCAAGCATTTTAGCAAGTTCAGCAAAGATCTACAATAGTAGAAATTTTTAAAGCCTTTTAGCCAGATGCTCATGCAATTGCAGTCGCCTATCTACAATAGTAGAAATTTTTAAAGCCTTTTAGCCCTGACATCTCATAGTGGAACATGCTCTTATCTACAATAGTAGAAATTTTTAAAGCCTTTTAGCCTAAAGATTCAATAAACTTCACAAGGCATCTACAATAGTAGAAATTTTTAAAGCCTTTTAGCCATTTATGGGTAGTTGTAAATGAAAAGCATCTACAATAGTAGAAATTTTTAAAGCCTTTTAGCCAAACATGAGTGTAATTCAAAATATCAAATCTACAATAGTAGAAATTTTTAAAGCCTTTTAGCTAATAACCGGACATTTTGTCCGAAAAATAGTGTATTTTGTTAAGATACACAGAGCAAATATAGCATTTTGTCTTTAAAAAATAGATTTTTCCTGCATGAAGACCGAGGTTTGCAATTTTTAAATAATGATGAGTTCTTCATCATCATTTTTGGCGTAGCCATATCTGGTGATCTTACAGCTTTTGCTCAACTCAAATATAATAACGGAATCTGTCTGTTGAAATCGCTTACCAAAATAATTTTCAATTTTTACCTGAATATTTTTCAATATTCTGTCGCTGTTTTTTATCTCGAAAACCGAATATTGCATTCTGCTTCCAAATTTAGATAAATATTTCGAAAAATTAGTGCGTAATTTATCTTCACTAATATCATAAGAAACTAATAGCATGTAATTATTTTTAGGGATTATTAATTTTAAAAATCGGATATTCTCCTATTGGCTTTTGTTGAATAAAACAACGGTAATATTTTTGACAATAAAGAAATATTTCAGATTTGTATTCTAAAATACTTGCCATTAGCCATCGGGTATATTCTTTGCTTTTTTTATAAGCAAGTTGATACTGCCCTTTTTGGAGTACAAAGTCTTCATCTTTTATTTGTCCCAAACCGTAGGCTTTTTTGATAATACGATCTACAATACATCTAAAAGGCTCTTGCAGGTCGCAGACCAATGATTTTCGGTTATAAAAATTTCGATGATAGATGCCCTGATAGATATCGAAGCCATAAAGATGCAACATGTTTTCAACCATATAAAACAAATAAGTGTATCCAATATCCAATAATACATTGATGGTATCTGTTTTGGCTCTGGGTCTTCTGCCTTTCCAGGGCAGCGTAAAAAACCATTGCTCAAAATAAAGCCTGGCAGCAACACCTTCAATGCCCATAATATCGCTGAGTTCCTGAGCAAAAGGCAATTGCTGCTGATACTTCCTCAAAGCGGCGATTGCCTCCTTGCAGGCATTCGATTTTTTACGAATACTGTTTAGGGTAGCAATCTGATTTTCTAATTTATTATGCACCAGATGCCGGGCTATACTCCAGTCCTGATAAGCATATTGTTTTTTACGAAGCAGGAAATTGCCCTCGGTCGGGGCATTCCAACTGCCTATCATTCTAAAGCTGAAAGACAACAACACAATTGGAAAACCAAATTTCTTGCTTCTCTCCATCAGCCCCGAACTTAGACTGCAATGACCCACTATCCATAAGGCCAGAATTCTATGGCAGGTACTTTGCAAAATGATTTTATCCTCTCGGTCAAACACTAATAAATTGTCATTACGGAATGAAAAATATTGTTTTTCTTCTGAAAAAACAATAATGATGTTCTTTTCTTTAAAATCCGGATGGCTCAACATAATGATTTATCGCATAATTGGTTATAAATACAGTTTTGGCATTTTGAAAGCAAGGGCGTAAAAGGTGTGGTTTCTAAATCGAAGGTTTGAATATCTGCTATCAATTGTTCAAATTTTGCCAACATTACGGGATCGTTTTCAGGAACTGGAACAGGATAGTTTTTATTGTGTACCAGGTCGTGAATCACTATTTCATTTACTGCATAACCCATTTCACGTAATGCGAAACATTGGGCATAAACCTGGAAAACATAGCCGTCATAAATGGTTTTGATTTCCCTTTTGCGTTCGGTCAGTCTGCCCTTCTGTGTATCAAACACATCTATCTTACCGCAGATATTATACTGCTCACTATACACTTCCATCCCTTGCAAGATGTGTGCGGAGGTGCTGTATGTCCGCTCGTCTATGGTTTCGTGTGCAGCCGTACCTTTGTATTGTGGGCTTTGCTTATACACCGTTTCGGCAAAGCTTCCATACAACTGATGAAAATAGATACTTCTGGGGCAGAAGATAAAATCATTGAGGAAGGAAAGTGTGATGTAAGATTCCATAGCAAGTAGTCGTTTATTTACCCTTTACCTGTTTCCCTATAGTTTTAATTTGTTCTAAATATGCCTGCTCCACTTCACTCAAGGTTTTGGCATAATACTTTTTAAATTCTTGAATTGCCTTTTCCTGTGCTTGCTGGTGCGCTATTTTTCCTGCACCTTGCAGCAAGGCTCTTCCCGCCATAGACAGTACCCTGTCTAACCCTTGAACATAATCCAGCATCCTCATTGGTTTTTGTTCCAAAGCATTAATCTCTGCCAAATCAAAGTATGCCGACACTAAATTGTTCAAGACTTTCAATTCTTCTACTTGCAAATATTTTTTAGCAATCATTGCTTCTGCCTGAGTGGGGTGGCTGCCTTTAAAATGCGTTAATCCGGCAAAGGGCTTTTCGGAATCTACTTTAAAATAAATCGTTTCGGCGGCGGTATTTCCGTGTGCCGCATAGTGCAGTTTGTTTTGTACAATTTTGAAAAACAAAATACTTTCTTCCGACTTTGGATTATAGTCAATTGCTGTGGCATATAAATCCAGTACCTGCCGATACATCACTTTTTCGCTACTTCGAATATCCCGAATAGTATCTAAAAGCTCTTTCCAATAATTGCCACCACCTAAGTTTTGAAGCCGCTCTTTATCGATGGCAAATCCTTTGATAATGTATTCTTTCAATCGTTCGGTAGCCCAAATTCTGAATTGGGTGGCAATACTCGATTTTATCCGATAACCCAAAGAGATAATCATATCGAGATTGTAATGCTCGACATTGTAATTTTTCCCATCACTGGCAGTTGTTCGGAATTTCCGAACAACTGCTTCTTTACTCAATTCTCCTTCTTCAAAAATATGTTTGATATGCTCACTCACATTGGCTTTGCTGCTTTCATACAGTTCCACTAATTGTGCTTGGGTAAGCCAAACAGTTTTACTTTCAAGATTTACCTGAATTTTAGCACCGTTTTCGGTTTGGTAAAATATGATTTCGGACATGGGTTATTGGGTTTTATTTAATTCATTTATTAGTTAAATTTTATTTCGAATATTTCCTAAGCCTCTTTTGGCAATATTAAAACCAGCTATACCATCATTTGAATGGAATATGTCCTTGCTGTCAAATCCACAATTCTCCGGACAAATTGTAGTATGTCGCATTTTGTTCATATTACAAACCGGGCACTGATTGCTTGTATCCTGTGGATTGACAAAGCCAACAATTCCAATATTCTGAATATTCTCTAAATCTATCTTTTTTTCTCTTATGGATAAAATTCTTTTCAATGGAGGTACTAAGCCGTAATTCTGAAATTTTTGATACAACTTCATCTCCAATAAACGATAAATATTTCCCCTAAAATCTGCCACTTTATTATCAACATCTTCCGGCTTAAAATGCTCTTTGACAATTAGACCCTCACCATCAAAACGTGCTTTATAAGACTTGTAGAGATAATCTATAACACCAACAGCATTGGATACAACTGCTTTTTTCAGGTTAACAAGCTTTAAATCTAATTCTTCATTCGAAATTTCTTTCCTATTAAATCCCTCTAACTTATTTATTATTTCATTTTCACTCATTATACAGTCAAAGAGCGGCTTTGATTGAAACACCATTTTTATATCTAAAATGGCTCCATTTCCCTCCATATAACTTATTGCATAAATGGCTTTTTGTGTATATTTTCTTATTATTTGTATCCCATTAAAAATCTTTATAAGTTCTTCGTCGTTATTGTGTTTCCCCTCAAAAACATATTCAATATATTTATTCCTTTGTTCATTCGTTTCTAAAGGCTTTAGGCTTTTAGCTGAGTGGTTTTTTTCGATAAAAGCCCATTTTTCATTTTGATTGAGTTGTTCGTTAGTTTTTAATATTACTTGCATTGAAGATACCAATTTAGAATGGTCATTCATTTCATAAATCAGTCGTTGAGCTTCCCTTAGACTCAAATTGAAGAAGGTATAAATATCACCATTCAACACTAATTGATTATTGATTACTTTGGCAATCGAAAGATTTAAGGAAAGGCTAATTCCTTCTTCAAATTGTTCAGCATACATAGCAATAAAATCATCCTTTGTTTTATTGAAGACTTTTCTATAAGTTTCCATATTTAAAAAAAAGGAAGGATTTTGGGCAATAGTTCTTTTGTCTTTTCCTTTATATAGTTCGTAATATGATGGATTTTTTATTTTAATAGTTTTGAATCCATAATCATTAACATTATGAAAAGCTTCTAATCTATCTTGCGTGGAGCTCTTTAAGAAATCAGTATGACATACTCCGAATGCAGCTAATTCAGCAACTCCATTATCAATACCAAATGCAAATTTAAAATCAGTGCATAACCTTTGATTATAGTGTCTTATTTGTCCATTAAGTTCCTCATCCGTTTTAAAAGCCAATTGAGGTTCGTTGCTATTACAATTTTCCGAAATTGTAGTAACTAATGTAAATTGAGGATTCAAATATCGATTCTTTTTTGTAGGATCATAGTTTGATGAAGCAGAGCCATATTTAAGCACTCTACTTGTTTTGGGCAGTCTGTAGGTAATCTGAATTTCTGGATTCAATCTAAAATCAAAATATTTTACCTCATTTTCTTTTGTCCAAAACTTTTTCCATAAAATGGTATGGTTTTTAAAATTCTTTACTTCTTCCTTTTCCAAATCTTGTGAAGTTATAACCAGGATTTTAGGACTGAATTTTTTAATCTCTTCTAAGTAATTCGTGGGCTTACAAACAAACCTTTTGTAAGTTATTCTTTTTAAAGCAATTTTAAATTCGTCTAAATTTTCAAAATCCTTTTTAATTATTGTATCATTTATTTCTTTGAAAGGTAGTTTAAGAACAGATTGAGTGTATTTGGCACTAAGAACATCTTTATAGAATTGAATTATTTTTTGTTCATCTCCTTTAAATTCATACTCTCCTTTAATAAAACCTCTGCCATTATTAGAGATGTATTTTTGTAAATCTCCACATTTGCTTATTTCTTTATAAAAACTATTTGTCTTATTTTCAACAAAGCCGAAACACAATTTTCTTAAGCTCCGTAATTGTAAAGACTCAAACCAAAAAATAGTACTTTGAAAATCATTTTCGGGGTTCTCTCTTTTATTTTCCAGCCATTCTTTACATTCCTTTGCTTTTTCTTTAGGGATGAGTACAAGCTGATGTTGTTTGTTATTTTCTACAATCAAAGCCCAATGAGAAAGCAGGGCGGATTCTACACTTTCTTTTTCAATACTTTTTAGTAATGCCAATGTACTGCCGTGTATTCGGGCAACATCAGCGTATTTTCTTATAAAGTCTTTGTAGGTTCTGAATAATTTACTTTTATCTTTATCTTTATTCTGATAATCTAAAAACCCTCCTCTTTCTCCTGTCTTACTTTTAATTTCACTTGTTAATTGTTCTTTTTTAGAATCTTCTTGGGTGTTATTTTTTTGGCTAGCAAGTTCTTGAATTTCCTTAGTGAGTTTTTTATAATTGTTGTATTCATCAATAGAGATATTATTAAATAGAAAAAGCTTCGGATCTTGTTTTAGTTGTTCAAAGGTAGAGTTTGGGTTACAGATAGTTTCTTCGAATATTTTTCTTTGCTGGGCTTTTATTTGTTTTAATATTTGACGAAGAGAAAGTATCATTTCTTCTGATAAAGGGTTATGACCGATATATATTTTTGCATTTTTATTCTTGGCTAGCTCTTCATTAACAATCTTAACTATTTCTGCATTTGTTTTTTTATCAAAAGGGGATTCAAACTCCAAACTTCCTTTTTTAAATTTTTGAATCTGAATTTGTTCATTAGTAATCTTTATAGTCAATTGATTTTCCAATTCCTTTTTCCTCTTTTCAAAGTCAATGGGTGTTTTGTTAATAGTATAGTAGTTATTAATCGTTACCCAATTTAGTTCGTATTAATTTTCTATGCTGCGTATCTGACGTGGTCTGCATGGAAATATTTTTGCACCTGCTTTTTATTGCTTTTTCTTTCATTCATAAAACCTTCAACGTTGGCGCATTTCAGCTTTATTGATAGGACGCTTTTTGCCGATAACATTAGTCTTTACATCCTGATTCAAATATTCTTGCGATTCAACTCGGGGCTATAGGGCGGAATGAAAACACCTCTATTCGATGTTTGCTTTCCTCCAGCCACACCTTCAATTTTTTGTTTTGTGTGCAGGATGACCATCCGTTACATAGAATATCTTTTGTTTACTATAACGAATCATTCGTTGCAAAAAATCAATAAATACATCACCGTTAAACTTCTCTATCAGCATAAACTGTAAATGACCTTTATTGCTGATAGCTGAAATCATATTGAGCGAAAACCGTTGTCCTGTTGATTTCACCACGGGGTTTTGCCTTTAGGCGCATAGCTTCTGCCTGCCTGATGGTCGCTTCGCATACCGGTTTCATCTCCAAATAAATCGTTCCTTTCTCCTTAGTTGCCCGCTTCTTTATGGCAGGGTATTCCTTCTCCAACCATTGCTTTACCTGCTCGGGTTTCTGTTCAAATGCTTTGCGGATAGGCTTTTGCGGTGTATAGCCCCAGCTTTTAAATATCGACCTACCTGCTTCACGCTTAATACAACGCCATATTTCTGTTCGATAAGCTGTTGTACGGCTGCACGCGTCCATAAACTAAAGGCCAGTTTTAACCGGTCGGGCATCTTATCCTTTATCAACCGTCGAACTTCGGCAGCCTGCTGGCCGGTTATCTTCTTGCCTCCTTTTACGCCACGCTTCTTATTCAAAAGTGAACGCTTGCCTTCTTTTTTGTATTTATTCCATGTTTTATTTACACTCCTTTCTGATACAGAAAATATCTCGGAAGCCTGCTTTTGAGTGCCCCGTTTGTTTTTTAAGTAGCCCACTATCCGAAAGCGAGTCTCTTCCTGAGCATCTTTGTTCTTACGTTTTGTATTAGCCATGGGCAAATATACAAAATATATTTTAAAATAAGAACTAAATTATGTCTTTATTAATAAAGCTTGCTTTAAGAATGGATAAGCCTTGAGATTGGTTGGGTAAATATTTTTGGATAGCCACCAACAGCATATTTTTAATTGCTTCAGCTTTATTTTTCAAATAAACACTTGAATCATTTTCTTCATTCATTTTATCTGTATTCTCCACTAAAGAAAGGAAAAATGGAATTGAATTTCGTCCTGCTATTTGTTTTATGAGCAATGACATTTGTTCATCTCTCGCCCTTTCATTTAGTTCAAAATTTTCAAGCTCATTGAGCTTGTTAATTTGATTTATGACTCCATCAAATCGTTGTTTAATAATTTCTTCTAATCCTGTAACGTCAGAGACCTTAATACTTATAATTTTATTAGGATTATTATTTCCCAAAATTTTATAGTATTCATCTTTAGCATTTAATCTTAACCAACTCTCTTTAAAATTGATTCGCTCATTTACTTGCAATTCATTATCTTTTGTGAAGAATAAAAAAATTTCTAGTTTTTCTAAAAAATCCGAAAGTCCAACAATGAAATTCTTTAGTTCAAAACTTTCGATATTTTTATTGAGTTTTTTGATTTCGTAATCCAAGATTGATTTATCTGAACTTGTAAGTTTAAAGCGAATCGTTTTTGTGATTTTAAACTTTTCCATATCCTTTTCTTTTTAGTTAATGAAATTATTATTTGTTTTGAATAAATTGCAACCAAGCTCTATTGCTTTTATCCAAATCTAATTTCTTCCAATCGGCTCCATCAAATTGTCTAATTTGTTCTAACCACATCAATCCCTTCTTGGCAATATGATAAGCTCCGTTGGCATCGGCATCTTTGGGTTGGGTATCATCTGCTTTGCGACTATCAAAAAATACGCCCTGCATATTTTTTACCGGCGAGATTAAATAATCCACTTCGCTATTGGTGATGCTGTTGCGCATTTGAAGGGTTAGTTTAAACAAGTCCAAGGCTGCTTTGAAGAAACCCGCCTCAGTTTGTTGCAATATTTGCTCTTTTAGCTCTGTTCTGTAATCAATTTTGTATTTTTCAAATAAGGCTTTCCAATCTTCCGTAAGCTGTATTACTTTATTATCCCATTGATTATTGGCATCGGGATTTCTAAAGGTTTTAATTCTTTCGCCAAAACTAAAAACCGTCCAATCCTGCCTTGTGCCTTCGGCTTTAGCATTAAAAGCGGAATAATTTTCCACTACAAATTCAAAATATTTTTCAGCGGGGTTGAATCTTATATCTCCAAACTTTGAAAAGAAAGCTTTTGCTTTTTCTAGGTTTTCATATCGGGTATCAAACAGATTGACAAAACCCGTGGTGGGGTCTATTTTACTGGTATTCCAGGCAGGAACATAAAACAGGAATCCGCTTTGTTTACCCATTTCTTTAAAGCTTGTAAATTTATTGGTCAGCTGCAAAGCATTGTACAATCCGCCCGGCTCGCTTGGTTTCACATCTTTAAACACCAAGTAATTGAGCTTGTCAATCAGCATTTTCTCCAATTTCTGATACACTTGCTTTTCCACCTTAAAACGACCTCTCTTAAATCCAAAATTCAAATCTTCCATTACCAGTATGGCATTGTATTGCACCATTAGTTTGGCTATTTTATGCACCACTTGAGAGATATAACCTTCTTTCAGTTCCTTAATATTTTCAATGGTTCCCCAGCTTTTTCGGGCTTCGTCTCTTTCCATTTCCTTTTTGTTTAATAGCTCGTGGTAAGGCGTTGTTATCAGGTGATTTTCTGCAGTAATATTGTTCAAAGATTCCTGCAAAATGATTTCTCCTTTTTGATTAATCAAGGTCAGATAAATCAGATGTCTTTCGCCTCTGTCCAATCCAATGATATTGACATCGGGGTTTTGATGTAAAAAATCCATTACATCTTGATTGATAAATTCTTTACCGGTCGCCTTAAAGTTGATGGTAATCGGAACGTGAAAATGAAACTTATCTAAGGTGTATCGCTTGTCTTTTATCAAATCATATTGAAACACACTCTCTTTCTTTTTGGCAAGTAGATTTTTATTGGCAACCGCTTCATTGGCTTTGTGCACCACAGGATTTTTAATAGAACTTTTTCGGAAGAAAACTTCTGCTTGTCCGTTCAATTTATAGACAACATCTTTCAGGTTTTCTTCATCAAACAAAGCCTTCCAATACATCGTATGCATATTGGGTTTGCCTTTGCTATAACTTGAAAAATCTTTGTTGTAGATTTGAAATAGATAGAGTTTGCCTTCGTCAACCAATTGATGTATATGGCTTTCATCAATCGGTATATAAGAAATATTATATCCCTGAAATTCTACTTCACGATAAAAAGCATCAATACTTTCATAGTTTTTGGTAGGTGAAAATTCAAATCCAAAATTTTTCCATTCCGGATGTCTATTAATTGATTCTTTAAAGAAATCAATCATCTGATGGCAGTCTTGAGTATTGAAATCAAATTTATCAAACCCTGTTTGAGGTGTTCCACTTTTAGTATGTGTGCTGTGATTTCTGATTCTTAAAATATCTTCATTAGGATTGAAATAGTCAATATTTTTATTACTGAAAAAGACCTTAGGCAACATTTTGCTTGCTCCGGGAAGCAATTTATAATTCACCTTTTGAAAACAATTATCACTTGTTGCTTTAGGGATATTTCGGAATATTTTGTTTTGATTTTTATCCATAATACCCAAATAATAATTCCCCTCTTTCACGAATAAAATAGAAGTATTGGCTTCTTCTTTATTCATATCCCAACCGTCTAATAAAGTACTATTCTGAAAATTCAATTTATACTTCTCCTCACTAAACGGTTTCTGTGTGGTATAGTTCCTGATTTTATTGTACAGAGGAATCAATAAATCCAACTGCTGTACCCAAGGTTCTAATTGCCCATAAAAACTTTGGTCTTTTTCTAATACACTATCGGTCGCCAAAGTCAACGGCTTTACAAAATGTACAAGCTCCATCAAGCTATCCAAAAAGACTTTAATATTAAAAATATCCTCCTTCTGCTGAATGAGTTTTATATCTTTAGGATAAGGCGTTCCCAATTTTCCTTGAATACAGGAATATTTAGCTTTGATATTATCTACCAAGCCAAATTCTTTGTCACTGTCTTCCTTTTTTTCTGCCTTAAAGTTGTTTTTAAAATAATCGACTATGCAAGTAGGACTATATCTTTTATAGCTTTCTTCTTCTTTATCTATTGTTGCTATATAAGTATCAATAGCAGTTTGTAGCAGTTCGATAGATAAATAAGATAGCTTTACAAATTGTGCTTGTGCTTTATCTAAAGTATCCCGCCTTTTCTGATTGGCCTTTTCATATTCTTTCTGAAAATCTGGTTTTACCACTGTAGCGTAATAATATTCTAAAGCAGTATTAAACACTCCATAGTTGCCAAATATTTTCTGAGCAATAGTTGTAATCTTCGAATCATTTCTTAAATAGATTTTACCTAAATCATACTCTTTTAAATTGGCCAATAGTTCTTTTACTTTTTCCAATACATTCTCGGTATCGTCTTTGCCTTCTGCTTGAAAAGCTAATAAATAAAACTTATAATATTTTTCAATTGCATTTAGAACTTCTTGGTCTTCGGTAAAGCTTTCTGCTATAAAAGAAGTACTGCTTCTATCGCTTAAAATTTGTTTATACAGCAGTTTTAGCTTAGGTATTCTCTTGTTTTTTTCCTGCTTTTGGTTATATAAATTGATATACTCATTCAGTCCCTGAATTTTCCTTTTGCCTTCTTCGGCAGTCCTACCACCAATGATTAGATTATAAACATCAATTTGGGTTTGAGTCAATACCTCATTATAATACTCCAATTCAAAGGCTTCATCAATTTTAGTGATATTCAAGTATTCTTCAATGTCTTTGTAAAGTGTTTGGCATGTTTCATACACTTCGGGAACTGCTTTTATCTTTTCAAAGATTTTGATATTCTCCAAAAACTTTGGCAGATTTTCGTGAATCAAGCGATAGGCAATGGCAGTGCTTTGAGCTTTGTCGGAATACATATTTTTCCTGTTCTCGTGAAAGCCCCCAAAATAAGTAGTGAAGTTTTTGAATTTATCGTCAAAATATAAATCATCTTCCTTTTGTTGTTGTATCCATTGCTCCAACAATTCAGTGATGAGTTCTTTTTTATCAATATTAGCAAAAATCTCCTTTGCTTCGCCTGTAGAAAATCCTTTTACGATTTCCTTTCTTAAGCTATCCTGTACTTTCTCTAATTCCTTTTTATAACTTTCTTCTTTTTTGCGTTCAGGACTTGCATTGAACAATGCCTGAAAAGCTTCCAACTTTCAACTTTTTACGGTACTCATTGCTAACTCAATAAAATGTTTGTGAAAACCATCAATGGTTTTCTTCATTTTTTTGTAGCTCTCGGCTCGCTTTTCATCTTCGCTAAGTAAGCCTTTCGCTTGGATGTGTTCTAATGTTTTACCTACCGGCTTTAATTCAAAGCGTAGTGTTTTGCTGAGTTGATATCTGTTTGTAAATGATGTAAGATTGGATGTCATAAAAATTGGTTTAATAATTAATTCCTAAAAAAATATTTACCCATTGTTTTGGTAAAGCAATATCATTTTTTGTAATAGTTTTTTGGCAAATCGAAAAACACGCATAAACATTAAAATTGGATACGATATATAATTGCGAAAGTTATTTATTTTTTATTAACAAATGTTGCTATTCAAATAATATTTAAATTCACATTCATTTTAAAAAAACACCCATTCTTACCAAATATTTGCGATTTTTGCATTTAGCCCATTCAATAACTGAAAGGGCAGGTATTTTTTATATTAAAGAAATTTAAATTGAGTAAAAAGGCGTTTTATGCGGTACTGATGGTTTTGATAGTACCTCTTATTTGTTACTTCGCACTAAAATATTATAGTGAATCGGCATTGCAAATGCCGGGGCATTATATTCCGGATAGTGTTGCTACTATGGTGAAAAACGGTAAACAGGTAAATGATACCCTCTGGCATAAACTACCTGATTTTAAGCTGACTAATCAACTTGGCGAAGCGGTGACATTGGATAAATATAAAAACAAAGTCATCATTGCCGATTTCTTTTTTACCCATTGCCCCACGATATGTCCGCCGCTCACCCGAAACATGAAAAATCTGCAGGAGTCTATCACCAATGCACAGCGTGTAGGCGACAAGACCAATCTTTTCATTCAGTTTGTTTCGTTTTCTATTGACCCCGAAAGAGATTCGGTACCCAGACTAAAACAATGGGCAGATAAGTTTCAAATTAATCCCGAAAACTGGGACCTGCTTACCGGAGATAAAAAAACAATTTATGATCTGGCGCTCAACCATCTGAAACTGGCTGTGATGGACGGCAAAGGGGTGGATGAAGATTTTATCCACTCAGATATGTTTGTGCTGATTGACAGTTCGCGCAATATTCGTGGTTATTATCGCGGACTCGATGATGCTTCATTGAAACAGCTTTCGAGAGATGTGGTGATGCTGACGCTTGAAAAAACCATAACGAAAAGAACAAAAACACCAGGCTGATAAAAATTATGACATTCGTATTTCTAATTGCCGGTGTGGCAATCGGCCTTTATTTGATTATGTTTAAAAGAAAAAAATGCTGAAACCTTCGTGGAAAAAAAATGATAAAAAAGCAAAGACGCTGATTTATTCTATTTCGGCCGTTTTGTTTTTGATGATTACGGCATTAGGGCGTGTAAAACTCAATATAGATCCGGGTTTCGATATTCGCATTTTTGCGTTGGCAAATGCCGTAATCAACTCCCTTGTGGCCATTTTGCTTATTTTGGCCTTGGTAGCCGTTAAAGCAAAGAGGTATTTGCTGCACAAGAGATTGATCATTACGGCGTTATTTTTATCCATTCTGTTTTTAATAAGTTATGTGGCGCATCACCTTTTGGCAGGTGAAACAAAATTTGGTGGTGATGGATTTATCAGATATTTGTATTACTTTGTATTGATGACGCATATACCGTTGGCAGCCGTTGTGTTGCCATTCATTATGTTTTCGGCCTACAACGGCCTTACGGGTGATTTTGAAAAACACAGAAAGATTGCAAAGATTACCTGGCCTCTATGGTTGTACGTAGCGGTTACAGGACCTGTTTTGTATTTATTAATTAGCCCTTATTACTAAAAGCCTATGTCGGGTAGTTATATTTTACAACCGAAATTGGACTGATTTTTTTGTTTACCGATTACTCCCCCAATTAAAAAATGCTTATCTTTCACCCCTGAAAAGGGAGCCTGTTTGTGTACAGCCTATCTTAATGATTGTTTCTTAACCCTAAAAAATATTTTCTGTAAGCGATTATGAAAAAGTCTATTCTATTATCATTGATTTTGGTTTCTATATTTGCAAATGCCCAGTACAGGAGCAGTCTGACAGCAGCGCAATGGGTGGATAGTGTTTACAAGAGCTTAAACAAGGATCAGCGTATAGCTCAGTTGATGATTATCAGAGCCCACTCCAATCTGCCACAGGATCATATCAACAAAGTGGTGAATGATATTAAAAAGTATAATGTGGGTTCTTTATGTTTCTTTCAGGGCGGCCCGGTAAGGCAGGCAAAACTGACTAATTACTATCAATCCATTGCCAAAACGCCTTTGATGATCACTATTGACGGCGAGTATGGTTTGGGGATGCGGCTTGATAGTGTTACACGCTTTCCTTATCAGATTACTTTGGGTGCCATGCAAGACTCAGGGTTGGTGTATGAGATGGGAAGAGCAGTAGGAGAGCAATGCAAGCGTTTGGGCGTCCATGTAAATTACGCACCCGTAATGGACATTAACAATAATCCAAACAATCCTGTAATTGGTTATCGCTCTTTTGGCGAAGATAAATATAAAGTGGCTGCTATGGGCATTGCTTATATGAAAGGAATGCAGGATGCCGGTATCATGGCCTGTGCCAAGCATTTCCCGGGGCATGGCGATGTGGCAGTAGATTCGCACTTAGACCTACCCGTCATTAACAAAACAATGACACAACTCAATGAACTGGAATTATATCCTTTCAAAGAATTGATAAAAGCAGGAGTGCAGAGCGTGATGATCGGTCATCTGTACGTGCCATCCATTGATGCAACAGCCAATCGTGCCACTTCTATATCTAAAAATGCAGTAGATGGGTTGCTGAGAAAAGAATTGGGTTTCACCGGCCTTACTTTTACCGATGCGCTCGAAATGAAAGGTGTGGCCAAGTTTTTTCCCGGCGGCACAATTGCTGTGGAAGCATTAATTGCGGGTAATGATATGCTTTGTCTGCCGGAAAACGTTCCGGGCGCCATTAAGGCTATAAAGGATGCCATTAAAAGTAAAAGACTCAGCTGGAAAGATATTGAAGAAAAAACCAAGAAAGTATTGTTGGCAAAGTATAACCTGGGTCTTTACAAAATGGAGCCGATTGATACCGATAACCTGTCGGAAGACCTGAACAGAGAAACTGATAATATAAGAAGCAAAGTAGCACAGGAATCGCTCACGTTGTTAAATATTGTAAATCCAAATACTTTCAGAAATGAGTTTTTTACACTGCCGCTCAATAAAAATAAAAAGGTAGCATACATAGCTTTTGGTGGTAGTGCGAACAATGCACTGGCAAAAAGACTTAAAGAAGATCTTGGGGCTGATGTTTTTAATATTAGCTATGCAGACGCTGCAAGCAAAGGCGGCACGATAGCAAAATCTGTAGAGCAGGGCAAATATGATGCAGTGGTTATCGGGTTTCATGGTTTGGGTTTGCGTAAAGGAGCCGGCAATTTTGGCATTACCCAAAGCGCTATGCAAAACTGGTACAGCCTGAACAATACGAATGCAATAACAATTGTTTTTGGAAATCCTTTGGCAGCACAAAATTTCTGTACTGCCAAATCATTGGCAATTGCTTATGAAGATGATGCTGCATTTCAACATACTGCTGCTGACTGGCTCCAAGGAAATTTTAAAGCAAAGGGCAGACTACCTGTTTCGGTTTGCGATTATAAATTTGGCTATGGTGTGGCTTTAAACATAAACGGACGGTATTCTATTTCCGCCATTGGAGATGAGCGATTTGCTATGGCTGATTCCATTGCCTGGGATGGCATTAAAGAAAAAGCCTATCCCGGGTGTGTTGTTTTAGCCGCAAAAGATGGTGAAATTATTTACCACAAGGCTTTCGGAAATTATGAATATGATGTAGTCAAACCAATGACGATTAGCGGCATATTTGACTTGGCGTCGGTTACAAAAATTTCGGCGACAACCCTCGCCATTATGAAATTATTTGAGGAAGGGAAGATAGATTTAAAAAAAAAATTAGCTGACTATCTGCCATGGACAAAAAAAACCAATAAGGCAAAACTAACTATAGAAAATATTCTTTTGCATGAGGCAGGCATGGTGTCTTTCATTGCTTTTTATAAAGAAACCTTGGATTCTTCGGGTAATCCTAAAGCCGAATTATATAGAACTTCTGCACAGGAAGGATTTACAACTCAGGTGGCCCGAGGTTTGTATATTCGGGATGTCTGGAAGGATACCATCTGGGAAAGAATAATAGAAAGCCCCGTTACGCCACAGGGTAAAAAATATGTATATAGTGATAATGATTTTTTGTTTCTGGGTAAGATAGTGGAAGAACTTACCGGTCAGCTTTTGGAAAAATATATGCGGGATAGTTTTTACATCCCTATGCACATGGAAACAACAGGTTATCATCCTTTGGAACGTTTTACACAGAATGAAATAGTGCCTACCGAAAATGAAACCGGTTTTCGGAATCAATTATTGCAAGGAACAGTACATGACGAGGGCGCTGCATTGGGCGGAGGTGTAGCAGGCCATGCCGGCCTTTTTTCGGATGCTTATGATTTGGGTAAAATGTATCAGATGCTGATGAATGGCGGCGAGTTGAATGGAAAGAAATTTTTGAAATGGGAAACCATTCAGTATTTTACGGGCTATCATAGCCCGATCAGCAGGCGGGGTTATGGTTTCGACAAGCCCGAAAAACCGGAGGAGTTATTGAAAAGGAGAAACGGAGATTATCCGGTGGAGCGTTATCCCAGCGAGCTATCTTCAGCCCAAACCTATGGTCATACCGGATTTACAGGCACTTGCGTTTGGATTGATCCGCAATACAATATTCTTTATATTTTTCTTTCCAATCGGGTGAATCCTACTCGTAACAATCCCCGCCTGAGCAGCATGAATATCAGGGGGAAAATTCAGGATGCCATCTATAATGGTTTGGGAGTTGCAGGGAATGGTTATTGATAATATTGACTTTTGATACCTAACTTCATCAATCCGTTTTTTATTTCGGGAGCGCTCATAAATAAATTCCACAATAATCCGGTACGATAATTTTCTATCATTACAATTATCGGGCCCTGATCAATAGCCAGATAACTATTGGCAAACCAATTTTTAGAAAGATTGAAAGCATCAGTAAAACCATATTCACCCCAGATTTTATTTCCTAATTCGGTATAAAAATATCGGAGGGCAGCCATAGATTTGTCAGGAGTATAAGGAAAAGCTGAAAGAGCCGCAGTGGGGGAAATGGTGCCATTGTCATTGGTAGGCGAGTGCGCATCATACCCATTGGGGTCATCACTGGCCGTAAGCCCCCAGCAATTGGATGCATATCCTTTAAAACCTTTGGGATTGTCAACACAATAGCTGAAGTTGATTAAACTATGGTTCTGGTTTTGCTGCCAGTAATCAGCATAGCGGTCTTTAAGACCCTTTGGCGAAAGACCGAGGAACGAATAATGAGAGAAAAACAAAGGGCCCCCATAATCAAAGCCGAGAGGAAGAGAATAACCGTAAAATGTTTTCCCATTAAAAAAATGGCTGCTTTCTACCCAGCCTCTGTGATAAACTTTGTCGGAGACAGGATATTTATCCGAAGAAGCTGCAAGTATATATGTGAGAAAACATTCATTAAAACCCCGCAAAGGAAAATTCATTGCCCATCCGTTGTTGGGGCTCCAATGCCAGTAAAGAACTTCTCTACCTTCGCGGGTAAACCAATCCCACTCTACTTCGTTCCACAGGCTGTTGATACGACCTCTCAATTCACGTTCGAGGTTGTTCTCGCCATTAAAATATTGTCTTACTGTTAATAGTCCTTGCAATAGGAAGGAAGATTCCACCAGGTCGGCTCCATCATCTTTTCGGCTAAAGGGAATAGTTCTGCCTGTTTCGCCATGATACCAGTGAGGGAACGCTCCATGATAAGAATCGGCTTTTGCAAGCCATTTCACCATCTTCAATAAAAATCGAGCGGCCGTATCCCGTTCTATCCAGCCTCTGCTAACGCCCACTACAATAGCCATTACCCCAAAACCGGTTCCTCCGGTGGTAACTACTTCATTGCCATAATTGAAAGTTTCGTTGCTCCTTTCTCGGGCCATTCCGCTTACAGGATGCCCAAATTCCCAAAAGTATCGAAGGGTTTGTTTTTGTACCAGATCAACCAAGGCGGAATCGCTGATGTTTTCATTAATCTGCAAAGTAACCGGTATAGTGGATACCGGCTTTTTGTTTATACTTTTTTGACCGAAACAACACAAGGAGATCAGTAGGAGGATACCGGCTGATAAAAATATTTTTAATGACATAATCAAAAATTTTTGGCAGCGCCTTATTAGAAAGGCGCTGCCAAAATTATTGAAAAAAATTAATGTCTATTTAATTTCAAATTTTCTTAAATTTTCTTCTGCTTGATTTATCATTTTTATTATCTCAATAAAGAAATTTTACACTATATTGTGTTCATTGTGCTAAACTTGAAAGGTCATTTTGATGAAATTTGATAACAAAAGCCTCAAAATCTCGAAAAGCACAAAAACGAAAATGAAAAATGCTTTCATTTGCATTAAATCAACATAAGGAAAAATATTGATGTACGAAGAATTTATAAATAAATTGTTTAAACGAAATTCAAAGAATTATTCTGCTTTCCCTAATAAAAAACAGGCAGAGCAGTTTATTGATGATTTGTTTGAATTTTTGTTTTTGCCCAATAACATTCAGCAAAAAACAGTGCCACATATTGCCAATAGATTGAGTTCTCTCAAAATTCAATTTTTCAATCTGCTGTACAATGTGGTAGGGGATGAAAAGCGAACTAATGAATTTGTAGAAAAATTTTTCGGCTCAATCCCTCAGATTTATGGCTTTTTGATAGAAGATGCCGAAGCTATTTTACAGTTTGACCCTGCATCCGAATCTTTGGAGGAAATATTGGTAGCTTATCCAGGCTTTTATGCTACGGCGGTGTACCGGCTGTCTCACGAGCTTTATGGTTACAATATCCCCATCCTGCCCAGACTACTGTCGGAGTATGCACATAATAAAACCGGCATTGATATACATCCAGGCGCTACCATCGGTCATCCGTTTTTTATTGATCATGGCACGGGGATAGTAATCGGCGAAACCACTGTCATAGGCAATAACGTAAAGATTTATCAGGGCGTTACGCTGGGTGCACTGAGTGTGGCAAAGGAACTGTCTGAAAGTAAGCGCCATCCAACCATTGAGGATAATGTGATCATTTACGCCGGCTCCACCATTTTGGGTGGCGAGACCGTAGTGGGCAGAGACAGCATCATTGGCGGTAATGTGTGGCTTACAAGCAGCGTACCCTCCAACTCGGTAGTGTATCACAAAAGCGAAATAACGGTAAAGGATATGCTGCCTGGAGATGAGCTGATACTGAACTGGGTAATATAATAAAAGAGAAAATATATATCTTATTGATTACTAATAATTTAAAACATCAAAAACAAACAACAGTATGAAAGCAAACAACATTTTACAAACAATTGGAAACACTCCTCATGTGAGGATTAATCGTTTATTTGGCAATAGCCACGAAGTGTGGATTAAGTTAGAAAGAGCAAATCCTGGTGGCAGCCTGAAAGATCGTATCGCCCTGGCAATGGTAGAAGATGCCGAGCAAAAAGGGCTTCTGAATAAGGATAGCGTTATCATAGAACCTACAAGTGGCAATACCGGTATCGGATTGTCATTGGTAGCAGCTGTGAAAGGATACCGATTAATATTGGTGATGCCCGAAAGCATGAGTATTGAAAGAAGAAGGCTGATGAGTGTGTATGGCTCCGAATTTGTACTTACGCCCCGCGAAAAAGGAATGAAGGGCGCCATTGAGAAAGCAAAGGAATTAGCAGCAGAAACGCCTAATGCCTGGATTCCGCAACAGTTTGATAATGAAGCAAATACCGAAATTCATCGGAAGGCAACGGCTTCTGAAGTTTTGGCAGATTTTCCAGAAGGATTTGATTATATAATTACAGGCGTAGGTACCGGCGGTCACATTACCGGACTGGCCGAAGTGCTTAAAGCCCATTTTCCAAACCTCAAGGTATTGGCTGTAGAGCCGGATGGGTCTGCCGTTATCAGTGGAAATCCTCCCGGGCCTCATGCGCTGCAGGGATTAGGAGCAGGTTTTATCCCTTCCATTTTAAATACTTCGGCGCTCGACGGAACAATATTAGTAGGCAAAGATGAAGCATACGACTATGCAAGGCGTATGGCAAAAGAGGAAGGTATTTTTGTAGGAATATCCACCGGAGCGGCATTGGCGGCGGTAGCCAAAAAACTGGCTGAAATACCGGCAGGCTCAAGAATTCTTACCGTAAACTACGATACCGGCGAAAGATATTTGAGTATTGATGGATTGTATTAAACTTAATGAAACCAAAAGAAAATACAGTACAGGGAATTTTGGACAATATTCCCGGAGACAGAAAAGAGGCATTTCACAAATTGCACAAGATAATCGTAGAAAATCTTCCCGAAGGTTTTGAGGTTGGTATAAGCTACGGGATGCTCGGATATGTGGTGCCTCACAGCATTTATCCTTCGGGGTATCACTGCAAACCGGAGGAGCCGCTGCCCTTTGCTTCATTGGCTTCGCAGAAGAATTCGATCAATTTTTACCACATGGGTATATATGCCGATACCGCATTACTGGATTGGTTTGCGGCAGAATACCCAAAGTATTCCAGACAAAAACCGGATATGGGAAAGAGTTGTATCCGGTTTAAAAAACCGGAAAATATTCCTTTCGACCTGATTGGCATCCTCATGAGCAAGATGAGCGTTCAGCAGTGGATAAAAGTGTATGAAACCATGTTTAGAAAAAAATTAAACTAATTCATAAATCAAACGATAATGACAAAACAAATTTTCATCAATCTGGCAGTTATAGACCTTCAGCGATCCATGGACTTTTATACTGCCTTAGGATTTACGAATAATCCTCAATTTTCGGACGACACGGCGAAATGCATGGTTTGGAGCGAAGCCATCTTCGTAATGATTATGACACACGACAAATTTACACACTTTGCGACTAAACCGATTTCCGATACCCGGAATGCATTGGCCGGGCTGTTTTCACTGTCGGTCGAAAGCCTGGAGGATGTGAACCGGATTGTCGAAGCCGGATTAAAGACCGGAGGAATAGAGCCAAATGAAATGAGGGACTACGGCTTCATGCAACAACGCACAATAGAAGATTTTGACGGACATACCTGGGAAATATTCTTTATGGATATGAGTAAGCTTCCACAACAGGCATAACAATAAATAGGGCTACACATAAAAATATAATTAATGGCAGAAACGAAATTAATGCCGGCATTATGGTTTCATACACCTGACGGGAAAACAGATCAGGTGACCCACTATTACAAAAGTCTGTTTAAGAATGATTTTGTTGCAGAGGCGGTAATTCCCTTAGGAGAAACACCGGGTGGAAATGCAGAGATGTGTTACGTTAGTTTGTTTGAACAAAGTATTTTGTTGATGACTACAGCAATAGAGCATCATAAATTCAATGACTCCTTTGCATATCAAATCTTTTGTAATGATCAATCAGAAATAGATTTATACTGGAACTATCTTACTAAAGAAGGCGCTGAATCAAAGTGTGGCTGGTGCATTGATAAATTTGGCCTGCGCTGGCAAATTATACCCAAAAACATGGGAGAATTGATGAACAGATCTAACGCCGGCAGTGTACTGGCCGGTCAAACAAAAATAATAATCGATCAATTTTAAAAAAAATATCATGGCATCCATCAACCCGTACATTCACTTCAATGGAAACGCAGAGGAAGCATTCACTTTTTACAAGTCAGTTTTCGGTGGCGAGTATGCTGCCATAATACGATTTAAGGACATGAATTTTGAAGGCAGCATCCATACTGAAAAAGAAGCCGAAAAAATGATGCACATCGCTTTGCCGATCGGCAAACACGATCTTCTGATGGGGAGCGATACACCCGAACAATTGGGCCGGCATAACGAAAATGAAACAAGAAGCAAAATATCCATAAGCGCAGAGAGCAAGGAAGAAGCAGACAGGATTTTTCATGCGTTGTCATCGGGCGGACAGGTGGAAATGCCCATTGAAGACAGTCCGTGGGGCTCGTATTTTGGAATGTTCAGAGACAAGTTCGGGATTGAATGGATGGTAGATTTCGATCCGAGATACAATGGTCAAATTTAATTATTACAAAAAAAAATCAGGAAACAAGAAATATATGGACAACCAATCTTATAAGAATTGTCAGAGTTGTGGTATGCCTCTGAAAAGATCGCCCAACGGAGGTGGTACGAATGTAGATGGCACAATCAACAAAATGTACTGCATCTATTGTTATGAAAATGGACAGTTTAAACATCCCGATTGGACTGTTGTGCAAATGCAGGAATTTGTAAAGGGCAAAATGAAAGCTATGGGATTCCCAATGTCTTTATTTGCAACTATGTTTGTGAAGAAAATTCCTGCTCTTCAGCGTTGGATAAAATGATTTTTTCACTTTTGCAGGAAGGAAACCTGCATCATTTGGTATAGAAATAAAATAGGAGGTAGATATTATTTCTAATTATAGGAATATCAGAATATATTGCCCACTTGTTTCCTTTCGATAATGCCATGGCATGTTATTGGTACCTTACGACAGATATGGGCTAAATAATAACCAATTCACCATTTCATTTTGTAAAAACAGGTTATTTTGTAAAATGAGCCACTTTAAATTTATCCGGTGTAAGTATGTACACTCTGAGATGCGGTAGGCAAATAATTAACTCCAAACCAGCATACTAATATCAATACAAAAGCAGCAATGATAATTGTAAACGCGGTGATTGCTGTTGTGTTTTTGTATTTATAACGGTAGTGAATGTAAATGAGATATCCCAACCAACTGATAAATGCCCAGGTTTCTTTTGGATCCCATGTCCAATAGTGGCCCCAGGCTTCCTTTGCCCATAGGGCGCCAAACAACAAACCGAAAGTAAGGAAGGCATAACCTACATTGACCAGTCTGTCTGCTATAAGTACGGCATTATCCGTATTTTGTTTCTTTTTGTAATTATATACGCCCTTCAATGCTACAACGGTGGCCATCCCCAACATGGCATAAGCAAAAATATAAACCACCACATGCGGCACAAACCATACACTCTGCAGGGCAGGCATGAGGGTCTTATTGAAACTGTCGGGCCTGAAAAAAGTAACCAAAATAAATATCGACCCCATTAATGCCGAATAGGAGAGCATCCATTTTTGACGATACATATAATAAAGGATAACCCCGATTCCTCCCAGAAAAAAGGAGTACCATATCCTTGTTTCGGCCAGGGTACGCAGTGGCGGTCGCTCAAGTTTTATCCATAAGATGGTAATAAAAACTCCCAATATCAGCGTAGCCAGCAAATGCAGCCCTACAGCCAATCCTGAACCGTTTTTTCGTAAGTATAAAAAATAGGTTGATAGCAGCCAGAGGCCTAACATACCGAAAGTTATATATGGAAAATATTGCCACATTTTATTTTCTGTTTTGGATTAAAAAGGCTACAGAGCCTGCAATTAATATAAAGATACCTGCATAAACCATTGGTAACCCAAGGATCTATAACTAATTCTACAATACTTGTTTCGGATAACGACCTAATTTTTCGTCATAACTTGTCTGATAAATCTTCCAGCCGTTTACCTGAATAGGATGGTTTACCTGAATTTTTCTTCTCGGTGTTCATCTTTCCTTTTTCATAAACCAGCACCGCTGACTCAAATTCACGCGCCTCCGCAGGAGCCATGATGAGTATATGATTGCTGTCTAAATTAATCGTCTCCGGCGGAAACTGAAAATTTCCAGCGGCAACCCATCCTGTTTCTTTAGCACCGGTTTTCAAATTTTCTGCCGTAACCTTTGCTGCATTGGTAGAACCCCACATTTGGTGTTTGCCCCATTCATGTTCTCTTACCAAAACGGCGCTGTCTATATATTGATGCTGGGTTATTTTCCAGTTAAGAAGTTGGTGTGTCAGGCTATCCTTTTCCAGCAAAAAACTTTCAGGACGTATTTTGGGCAATGCTTCGCCCTCACGGTTTATTACAAAAAGCTTATTGGGATAGGTTTCCATCTTGAAGCGTTTGAGTTCCAATGCTAATGGCAATTCGACAAGGTGGCCGTTTTCGTCAGTTCCGCGCCACTCGGGGGTGTCGGGTTTTAGCTGCATAGTCAGCCGCATCAGATCGCCTTGCCCCATCACTCCTGCAAACAGGGTAAGCCAAAGCCCAAAATGGTTTAATAAAAATGTAATATTCTTTTTTTGAAAGAAAAGGGCTCTCTTCAGTATGGCCAGCCAAAGATTGACGAGGGTCATAAAGAATATGAAGGCAAAATACCAGGTAGTGGTAATATTATCCAACCCTATTTTTCCGGCTAAACCCTGGGTGTGGTGGTCGCTCAGATTGATGCTTCCCAACCCGATGGTGAGAACCCCTAAGATGATGATGGTGGTAACGGCAAATGGCACACTGCTCAATAGTATTACCAAATCTGTTTTTCTTGCTAAAAAAAAAAGTGCTGTAAACACTGTTACAAAACCTACCGTCATCCAGATATTTCCCGGAAAAGAAAATAACGACCTAGGTAAATGCCCAAAAAACAACTCCATTAATACACCGATGAGTAAAAAGGCCGATGCTATTAATACTGACTTTTTATATTGAGCTTTGTCGTGAAATGTTTTTTCGAATGTCATATTTATTTATCAGTGTATATATATTAAATTGTTATGTTGTATGGGAAAAGAAGCCTGATTAAGAAACCGTCATTTTTGTTATTTTAAAAAATATACTGTTAGTTCCTTCTGTTTCAATCATTTATATTTTACTACCCCATTTCAGCAATACTTCTTTAAGAATTTTCAAAAATAGTTTTTATTAATCAAAAAGCTCAATCAATTGGCACCGATTGAGCTTTTTATCAAATCAAATTTAATTATCCCTAATTTTTAGTAATCAGCAACCCTTTTTCTTTAGCTTTTTGAAGCCATTGGGGTAATACATCTTTCAAAAACTTTTCCTTAGCTGCTTTTTCTTTGGGTATATCCAGACCGATATACTGTTGGGCTTTTGCCTTGCGGTGCTGATGTCAGGCATTACGAACTTGGCGGTTACACCTTTTAAGTATCCAGTCGTTGATGCCTTGCTCGGCTTGCATGGCATAGTACATACCATCGCCCAAAACTCTTTGTGATTCGATGGGAGCATGAAATGCAGCGCCATGCGAAGCAGTGATGAAGTCCCAGCGCCACTGTGATTTACGAATCAGTTGCAAAATGGGTTTCATTTCGGTCTCCTGAGCGCCATTGTCCCAGCCAAACTTGGCCATCAGGTGTACTTTTGCTAATTGTTTTTCGAGTCTGTTTCTTAAATTAAACACATAATCCTGACGGTCATACACGTTTTTTGCAAGAACTGCTTCACCTTCTCTGTGGCAAACCTGACAGGTATTATTGATATTGGCCAATGGACTGGAAATATGGTGATCGGTGTATTTGATACCGCCCTGCGATTTGTAAGGCATGTGGCAGTCGGCGCAGGAAACGCCTCTTTGCGCATGAATACCCAGTTCAAATACCTCATAATCAGGATGTTGCGCCTTTATGATGGGTGTGCGGCTCAGTTTGTGTACATAATCGGCAAACTGAACAGTGTCATAATATTTTTCAATATCATCGGCATTCATTCCTTTATCCCAGGGGAAGGTTACGTATTTGTTGTCGCCCTTGAAATAATACTCCACATGGCATTGCGCACATACTAAAGAGCGCATTTCTGCTGGGTGGCTTGCCTGATATCTTTTCCTTTTCTTTGCAAAGCTTCCACTAATGCCGGACGGGTAATGGTCAGATTCATTGTTTTGGAATCGTGGCAGTCTGCACATCCGATTGAATTCACCACATCACTGCCCAAATCAGCCCATTTGGAGCTATAGAATTTCTCAGCGCCTATCTGGTTCATCATTCGGGGAACATCAGGGCTTTTACAGGTCCAGCAACTACCGGGTTGAGGACCTTTGCTGGTATCGCTGGGTGCGCCGGTGCGCAATGAGTGATATACGTCTTCTATGGCATAATAGTGCCCGCGAGGGGTGCCATAGTCTTTGGAGAAAGCGTATCCTGCCCAAAGAATCACCATTTCGGGGCGTTCTTCAAGCAAATCCACTATATTGCTGCTATGGTATTTTGATTTGAAAGTAGTGTCGGAAGTCATTTTCCATGACTGGTATTCGCGGGGATAAAACTCCTCCCATTTTTCATTAACCGACTCAAACGGGCTCAGGTTGTTTGCCTGATAAGACAACACTTTCGATTCGGCGCGGCGCTGAATAATCGAATTGGCCAATAATCCCAAACCGAAAGCAAAAGCAGCCAAAAGTATAACAATCAGAAGGTTTTTTCTTTTCATAAATGTATGTTTATGATATTAATCTTTATTTGTGTGTTTGTTTTCTTTAATCATTTTATCAAGCCATTCAGGCACAGGAGTTTCTGCAAGTGGAACGCGGGCATTGGGCGCCGAATTTAATCCCCGTTTGGTGCCGTGCGGCACATCGGTATGGCAATCCCAGCACAGTTTCCCTTCCCCGTGGCGTGCCTGTTTGGCAGTTACGGCGGTACTCACTACGCTATTCAGCTGATCATGACAACGAATACAGTTTTCCTGCACTACGGTCTCGCCGGGTTTTAACATTCGTATAACCTGAGGCTCGGCGCGCCATGAAAAGATGGTGGCATGCCTCAACCCGTCCATTGCTTTGAAGTAATATTTTCTTACAAAATTGTCGTGAGGCACATGGCAGTCATTACACACCGTATTTCTACCGTGCGAGGAGTGCGACCAGGTAGCATATTCCGGCGCCATAATGTGGCAGTTGATGCAGGCTTTAGGATCATCGGACAGATATGAGTGGGCTTTGGAAATGTATAAAATAAATCCAATCAACCCAATAATCAGACCCAACAATACAGGGATTATAAACCTGTATCGTTTTTTGTTTTTGCCGATATTTATTTTTTCTAACGAAAGCGACATAAAAAAGATAAAATAATCTTAATTGTGCAAATCTATAGGTTGAATACTTACAATACTATGACATTTATCATATTGTATATAATCAATAGAATGATTTATATCATTTTATAAATACCGGTCATAGTTTTTCTTTGCAAAATATAAAAAGACAAAATAGTATTGTTTAATAAATTATTTAACAGTTATGGATACCAAAATCATTTCACTTTTATTGTTTGCAGTCATCTTCATCATTCCCAAAACGGGAAATACACAGGAAAAAAAAGAAACCACTAAAAATGAATTTTCCATATCGGCTCAAATTCGTCCGCGTACCGAGTATCGAAATGGCGCTTACCGTCCGCTTCAGGATGGAGAAGCTCCGGCAATATTGGTCAATAACCGTACACGCCTGACAATGGATTATGCCAATACAGATGCACTTAAAATGAGGGTTTCGCTACAAAACGTGAACATTTGGGGGCAGTCCAATCAGGTACTTGTGAATGATGCAGCCGGCTCCAATTCAATGACTGTTTTTGAGGCCTATGGTGATGTTAAATTGGCCGACAATATCCGCACCAAAATTGGCCGACAAATGATTTCGTTGGATGATGACCGTTTATTTGGCACTTTAGACTGGCACCCTGCCGGCAGAAGCCACGATGCGCTTAATTTTTCGGTAAAAGGCGCAAAAAGCGAAATCCCGTCCTGGTTTGCATTTAACCAAAACTATAAGGCTGCCGGGCTGAATATCAATAATCCCGCAGGCCAATACTTTACACCTGCCGATGCGCAGCCCTACTATCATCTGGAGCTATTACACGGTAAGTTTAAGTTAAGTGAACAATCAACTATATCATTATTATTCAACAACTTAGGTTATAAATCAGATGCTATGTCCGGCGGCATCATCGTGTCGGGCAAGGTAAACAATATGCAAACAATGGGTGGCAACTGGTTTGGCAATTATGGCAGATTGAAACCGCAAATCACCGCTTATTATCAATCGGGCAAGGCTGCCAACGGAAAAAATAAGAGCGCTTATTTATTATCCGGCGCTTTGGGATACCAGGCTTCAAAACCATTGAATCTGACCTTGGGTCTTGATTATCTGAGTGGCGACAGCAGCAAAAATGCATCTAATGAAACGCATGTTTTTGACCCGCTCTATGGCACTCATCATAAATTTTATGGATTTATGGATTATTTTTATGTGGGGAACGGGCATGCTAATGCAGGGTTGATGGATTTGTATTTTAATATTGGCTATAAGACATCGGCCAAAACCACGCTGGGATTAAATACCCATATTTTTCGTTCGGCAGGAAAAATTTTGGATATAAGAAATCAAGAAATGTCCAAAAATCTGGGTGGGGAGTTAGATTTTACCTTTACAAAACAAATTCTGCCGACAGTGGGTTTAACGGGTGGATACTCCACCTTCCTGCATACTGCCTCCTTGCGTACCATAAAAAATACGCCCAATGCAAGAAACTGGCAGGATTGGTTGTGGCTGAGTATTAACATTAGCCCCAAGATATTCTCGGCTAAGTTTTAATAATGTGTCTATTTTTGCTGATTTTCCAATACTTTTTTGGAAAAAAGCAATTGTGTTCACTTAACTTTCTAATATTATACCGCAATGTTTTCGAGCGCTGCCGAATATGCCATAAAAGCCTGTATCTGGATTGCCACTCAATCCACCAAAGGAAAGTTGGTAACTATCGATGAAATTGTGGACAATACTAAGTTACAGCGCGCATTTACGGCAAAGGTTTTGCAAACGCTGGCATCTGAAAAAGTAATTGGATCGGTAAAGGGCAGGCATGGAGGTTTTTTTATACCGGAAAATGCGCCGGAAAGGATATCGTTATTTGATATTGTGCAGGCAATTGACGGTAATAAATTGCTGCACGAATGTGTATTGGGCTTGAAGATATGCTCAGATGTAAAACCCTGCCCCGCCCACTTCAAATATGTAGAAATTAAAAAACGGTTAACCGATTTTTTATTAAACACTTCATTGCAGGATCTTACCAAAGGAGTGGATGAAAAAGAATTTTTTCTACATTTTTAATGATTTCGTTTCTATACTGATTTATGCTTATTAGGTTCTAAATATTCATTTATCCAATATTTAGCGCCATTTATTAAACCCATCACCTGAGGGTATAAAAAAATTTAAATATTGTTTAGTAGATACCCTTTTATCTGTTGTCCTTATTAAAGAACAGGCATTTTTGTTTTATGTCAGAAAACAACAGAATATGGTATTTGATGGCCAGAAATATTTTTGGCGAGGCTTCTGCAGAAGAAAAGGAGGCATTGCAAAAATACCTCTCGGAAGACCCTGCCATACAGCAGCAATACAGCATATTGCTGCAAACACTGCAAAAGAAAGACCAACCTGTAATGCAAAACGGCCAATTAGATAAAAATGTGGCAAAAATCATTCGCAAAGCATCTTTGCAAAGCAATAAACCACAAAAATCTGCCAAAAAACGACCTATTCTATACTGGATGAGCGCTGCGGCGGCTGTTTTTCTTTTGTGTCTGGGCGCCTGGTGGTTTTTATCGGGCAATGAAACCATTATCACTCCACCCGCTCAAAAACCCGTGCTGACAGCCAAAAATGGCAATCGTAATCAAATGATTTTGCCGGATGGGTCAAAGTTTGGTTGAACGCGGGTCTGAACTATTTTATGAAAATGATTTTAAAGGCAATACCCGGGAAGTGAGACTGAAAGGAGAGGCTTTTTTTGATGTGAAAAAAAACCCTGACCGCCCGTTCATTGTTCATGCCAACAATATTGATATCAAAGTGCTGGGCACCGCATTTAATGTGAAGGCCTACCAGGATGATGAAAATGTGGAAACCACCCTCTACAGGGGCCTGGTAAATGTATCCAAAAGCGATGACAATAGTTTTCAGCCCATCCTGCTTTATCCCAACCAGAAGTTGATTTTGCCGCGCGCAATCCATAGCAAGATCGAGACAGTAAAAGTGGCTGCCGCTTCTGTAAAAAATTCAATAATCATCAAACAAATTGACAGTACCAAAGCCGAGCCGCTACGCATTGAAACTGCATGGATTTATAACCGACTGGAGTTCAGGGGCGATGATTTTGCCACACTTGCTTCAAAATTGGAGCGTTGGTACAACGTAAAAATCAACTTTGGGGATACCCAGGTGCAGAAACTCAATTTCAACGGCTCTTTTGAAAAAGAAACTGTTGAACAAGCGCTAAAAGCATTAAAAACGGCCAATTCTTTTAATTATAAAATGAATAACAATGAAATACTTATTAGCTCATCAAAATAACCTGAACCCCACTTGATGGTGGCAAAAGGTTATGCGTAAACAAACATTACACGATTGTATTACTATTAAAAACTTAATTTTACATGGAGCCTTAAAAAAAGCAAAATTACCCAACGAAGAAACCGGTATTTTGTTTTAAACTGAGGCACATGTGATTATTAAAAAAAACCAAATAATATTCACATGAAATGCTTGCAAAAGGGAACCCGTTTCCCAATACAAAAAAAAGTTTTATTAATTATGAAACTGACGCTTGCTTTTATACTATTTTTTACTTTTCAGCTGTATGCCAACGGGTACGGTCAGCAAAAAATAAATCTCAAAGCAAAGAAAATCGAGGTAAAAGAGGTTCTTTCCTCGATAGAAAAACAAACCAATTACAGGTTTTTGTACAATAACGACCTCATAGAACTTAACAACACGGTTGCCATTCATGCCAAAAACGCCGGATTGGAAGAGGTGCTGCCCGATTTATTTAATGGTACAGCGCTCACCTATCTTATAATGGATAATGACCTCATCGTGGTAAAAGAAAATCCGGCAATTGCCAGAGATGTGGTGGTGCGCGGTCAGGTGATGGATGACAAGGGAGCGCCCCTTTCCGGAGTGTCTGTAATGGTAAAAGGCACTACCACAGGCACTACCACCAATGCCAATGGCGAGTTTAGCCTTACCGTGCCCAATGCCAACGCCATCTTAGCATTTACCTCGGTTGGATACGACGACCTTGAACAACCATTATCGGGCAGCAACACCATTAACGTGGTAATGAAAGCCTCTCAAAAGGTAATGGATCAGGTGGTAGTGATTGGGTATGGTACGGCTGCCAAGAGAGATTTGACCGGTTCTATTGTAAAAATTGAAGGTAAAGAAGTAGCCGATAAGCCCAATACCAACCCTGTGGCTTCCTTACAAGGTAAAGTAGCCGGATTGAGCGTAGTGCCTTATGGCACACCCGGCAAAACGCCTGATATCAGAATCCGGGTACTAATAGTATTGGTTCTATAAGACCGCTGTACGTAGTGGATGGAATATTCAATGACAATATTGATTTCCTCAATCCCAATGACATTGAATCTATTGAAATTCTAAAAGACCCCTCATCGCTGGCCATATTTGGTGTAAGAGGCGCCAATGGAGTGATAGCGGTTACCACCAAAAAGGCAAAAGCCGGACAGGTACTGGTTAATTTCAATACGAGTTTTGGCGCTAAAAAACTTACTGATAAGATAAAGGTTTTGACAAATGCTGAGGACTTCATCACACTTTACAAGGAGGAAAATGATAATATTGGCGCAGCCAATACCTTTGATTTTACTCCCTGGAAGGGTAATACTGACTGGATTGACGCAGTGACTCAAACAGGTCTCTTCAACAATAACAACCTGAGCGTAACTGCCAGCACAGAGAAAAATAAATTATATGTGGGTCTGGGTTATATCAGCGATCAGGGTATTGTAAGACATGAGCAACTTAAAAAGTACCTGATCAATCTTAGCGATGAGTTTAAAATCAACAAGGCAATAAGAATAGGATTCACCTTCAATGCAGCTCGTACCCACACTCCGAATGACGGAACCGGAGCACTTGAGGTTGCCAGGCGCATTGCACCGGTGGTAAGCGCCGGCACTTTCCCTTACAAAATGAGGATTTATGGTGCAGACAGTATTACATACAACTTATACTCAGCGCTGCCTACTATTCAAAATACGCTGCAAAACCCATTGGTAAGCAGAGAAAACACCTGGAATGCCTTCATCGGCAGGGAAAACAGATATGTAGGAAGCATTTACGGTGAATTAAATTTCCTTCGGGATTTTAACTTTAGAGCTGCTTATTATGGCGACCTGAGCTATTTGAGTACTACCGGATACAATCCTCTTTATGCAGCTTATGACCCAGCAGCCCAAAAAGGGTTCTTGGTTAATCAGGTAACCAGTGTGAGCAGCAATGAAGACAGATGGCAGAAATATCAGCAGGATTATGTATTGACCTACAAGAAAAAAATTGAAGCACATAATATTACGGCTACAGCAGGATGGACAACCTATTATTTTTCTCATAATAAATTATGGGGAAATGTACAGCAAAGTCTTTCCGGCGACCCGATTCCGTTTGATAAAAGGTTTTGGTATATAAGTAACGGTTTTGAAGACGAATCAACAGCCAAATCCGGTTCTTCGCAAAATGAAAGTGCTACTACCTCTTTCTTAGCGAGGATTCTTTATAACTTCTCTAACAAGTATTATTTTAATGCTTCTTTCAGAAGAGATGGTTCTTCATTGATTTACAATCCCGATCAGCGTTATTTGAATATGTGGGCAATAGGCGCCGCCTGGGATATTACAAGAGAGGAGTTTATGCAAAATCAAAGCGCCTTTGACTATTTGAAACTAAAAGGCTCAATCGGATTGCTGGGTAATCAAAATACCTATGGCGTAGATTATCCTTACTTCCCAACTTTGATGCAGGGAAATACTGCAGTTTTTGGCAGTAATGTTTATCCGGCTTATGTAAATAATTATGAGGTAGATCCCAACTTACACTGGGAAACCGTGCTTGGCAAGGAATTAGGTATTGAATTTGCCGCAGCAAATAAAAAACTGAATGGCGAAATTAATTATTACCACAAGATTACCAAAGGAATGTTGGCATTTCTGCAAAACGGGCCAAAAAGCACTTTAGGAAACTTTGGTGAAATTATGAACAACGGCCTTGAAGTATCGGCAGCATGGAAGGATCATATTTCTCCCGACTTCGGATACAATATTTCTGCCAACCTAACCACTTATAAAAATAAAGTACTGAAATTTGGCACTTTCCTTGCAGCATCCGAATCTTCTCCCAACCAAACAGAAGTGGGATTCCCAATAGGTTATTTCTACGGTTATGAAGTAGAAGGCATTTACCAAAGTTATGCAGATAAGCTGTCTTCACCCACTGTAGTAGGTTATGATTATGGCCCCGGCGATTTAAAGTACAAGGATTTAAATGGAGATGGCGTAGTAAATACTGATGACCGAAAAATGATTGGAAACCCTACACCTGATTTTACTTATGGTTTTTCTTTGGGAACAAACTATAAAGGATTTGATGCCAGTATCGACTTCAATGGATCTTATGGCGCCGAGGTTTACAGGGTTTGGGGGTCATCTGAATTACCTTACTCAAGATACAACTACGCCCAGTTTAAGTTGGATCGCTGGCATGGAGAGGGTACCTCCAACTGGGTGCCTCGTTTGGGTGATAAATATGCAATTAACAGGCTTCCTTCCACCTTTGGCATTGAAGACGGAAGCTATCTGAGATTGAGAAATATTCAGATTGGATACAATTTTGGCGCTGCTACTTTGGCAAAAGCTAAAATAAAAAATTTAAGAATCTATGCCAATGTTCAAAATTTGAAAACCTTCAAAAACAACTCGGGCTACACTCCTGAATTTGGAGGAGATCCGACTTATTTTGGCGTGGACTGGGGTAATGGTCCTGTACCGGTTATTTACACAGGAGGCATAAACATTACTTTTTAATCTTTAAACAGAATTGAAATGAAAAATATTAAAAAATATATGTTATTCGTGTTGATGATAACCTTGGTGTTATTCTCAATCACCGGATGTAAAAAATTTCTCGATCGTAAGCCGTTGCAGGCAACCCTTCAGGATTTAAATCAGGGCGGTTTGGAAGGATTGGTTTATGGCCTGTATGGAGGATTAAGAAACCCCGATGTGGGTGGCGCTGCCTGGGGACACATTCCCTGGTTGGCAATCCATAGTTTTAGGATGATGATGCAATGAAAGGCAGTTCGGAAGCTGATGGTGCCGATTGGGCCGTGATTTATGACAATTTTCAATATTCAAAAGACCACTGGAGTACCAATATTTATTATGAAAGAAAGTATTTGATGATAAATATGGCCAATGAGATAATATTTACAGCAGATTCTTTAAAATTAACGGATCCCGCTTCTTTAACCAACGTAGCCGAAGCTAAATTTGTACGGGCGTTGGCTTATTTCGATTTGGTAAGAGCCTTTGGTGAAGTGCGAAAAGTGGAAGTACCTATCAGAAATGCAGCCCAGGTAAACAGTATGCCAAAATCGTCTGTGGCAGATATTTATGCCCTTATCGATGCCGATCTGGTTTTTGGGGAGCAACATTTACCCATTAACTGGAATACAGCTTCAGGCGAAAGTAAATTTCCCGGAAGGTTAACCTCCGGCGCTGCCAAAACACTTCATGCCAAAGCATTGATGTACAGGCAACTATGGGGTCCCGCATTTACACTATTGCAGTCGGTCATCAATTCTGGACAGTACCATTTAGAGTCCAACTATTCAAATGCTTTTTCTCATGCCGGCGAAAATGGTCCTGAATCCATTTTTGAGATTCAGGCTTATAAAGGACCCGGTGGAAAACCTGATTATTGGGGTTACTATGCTACATCGCAAGGAGTAAGAGGTACCGATGCGCAAGGATGGAACCTGGGTTGGGGTTGGAACACTCCTACTCAGAATCTGGTAAATGCCTATGAGCCTAATGATCCAAGAAAAAGAAGAACCATTCTTTTCTCAGGTCAGTCTGATGATCCTGCCTATGGAGGTTTTGGCAGAACCTTACCTTCTGATTTACCCAGATTGTACTGGAATAAAAAAGTGTATGCAAACCCGACCCAGCAGATAGCAGAAAACGATTTACACGGATGGGGAAGTTATCACCAAAGGATATTGCGCTATGCAGATGTCTTATTAATGGCCGCAGAATGTGCCAATGAACTTGGTCAGGGAGCAGAAGCCGAAGCCTATCTTGAAATGATAAGAGCCAGAGCCAGAGAAGGCCAATCGGGCGTATTGCCTAAAGTAATTTATCAAAATCGGGCACAAATGCGTTACTTTATCAAATTTGAAAGAAGGGTTGAATTTGCTATGGAAGGTGAAAGATTCTTTGATCTGGTAAGGTGGGGTGATGCGCAAACGGTTTTAGGTCCTTTAGGATATCAGCCACGCAATAAATACCTGCCCTTGCCGCAACCCGTTGTGGATCAATCGGGAGGTGCGCTAAAGCAAAATCCAGATTATCCATAGGAACATCGGATGATTGAGCACTTTAATTATTTGATAATTAATAAAATAAAGTAAAAATGAAAAAGATAAATATAATAATCCTACTTTTAATACTGCTGGCCGGTATGATGGGGTGCCAGAAAATGGAAAGGCCGGCTTTGGGCAATTACCCCAAAGATGCCAACCCTCCGGGAGGCCCGCTTAAGTTTTATGCAGCCTTTGATGGTACTACTAATAGTCCGCTAATGAACGCAGTGGACAGCATCAGAGCTAATTTCCCGGGCGACAATCCATTTCCTTCCATTGACGGTATCAGAGGGAAAGCTGTAAATGGAATTGGTTTAAAGTATATAAAATATGCAAAACCAAATGATTGGGCTGTAACAGCTAAAAGCTTTACTATCTCTTTTTGGTTTAAGCACAATGGCCAGACCAAGAATAATAAGGGGACAAACGGCCCGGAGTATATTTTAAGTTTCAAGTCTAATAATGGACATTGGTCCGGAGGTAACCTACTAGTGTTTATGGAAGGAGATAATAATGCCTGTGCCGTAAAAGTGATGGTGGCCGATAAAAAAGTAAATGATGCCTGGATGACCTGGGAAGGTGGCCAAACTATTCCTAATATTATGGATAATAACTGGCACCACATCGCATTGGTATATGATGCAAAAACCAGCAATATGACATTGTATAAAGATGGTGTGGCAAAGCCAAATATTAAAGGTTGGGCTGGTCATGGAGATATTAACTTTGACGATGCAGCAATCACAGAGGTGAGAGTAGGTGCCGGACCTGGAAATGATTACAATAATGCTAATTCAGATGATTGGTTATCTACTTGCTGGAAAGGTGGAATTGACCAGTTTAGACTGTATGGAGTTGCTTTATCGGCAGGTGAAGTAACTGCCTTGTTCAGTGGCAAACAATAATAAAATTGTATTTATATAAAACGGAGCTGCTTTGAATAGCTCCGTTTTTTTCTTTATTCAAAATAGTTAAATCGAAGTATAGATAATAGGCATTTTATTTAAATGAAATTGTTTTTTCAAATTATTAAATCTTACTTATATTTCAGCAGAAACATGATAAACCCCAGTTTAAAAATATTACTTATCACTTTGCTTTCACTTGCAGCCTTTTCCTGCAAAAAAAAATCTCCCCAGCCTCCTCCCGTGGTTACGCCTCCTGCCGCCATCACTATTACGGCGGTAAAAATAAACGGTAAAGATGCCGAAAACAATAATGCCGGCATTAATGCAAAACCCACTATTATCATTCAGTTTTCAAAAGCAGTAAAACAATCGACCCTTGCAACCTCTATTTCCTTGTCAAATGATGCAGGAACATCAACCGTTTTTTCCACTACTGTTTCTGCCGATGAAACACAGGTGAATATCTCGCCCTCATCCTTAAATTATCTGACAAAATATAATCTCACCATTTCCAATACCTTAGAGGCCAAAGACGGAGGGAAATTAGCAACCTCCGAAACGAAAGTTTTTGCCACCGCAATAGATTCTTCCCGAAAATTTACTACCATCACCGATGCCGAACTACTTACCAAAGTGCAGCAGCAAACATTCAGGTATTTCTGGGATTTTGCCCATCCCACCTCAGGGTTAGCCAGAGAGGGCAGCAAACATGCCGCCAATATCGTAACCACCGGAGGCAGCGGCTTTGGTGTAATGGCTATTCTGGTGGCTATCGAAAGAGGCTTTATTACCCGCAGTCAAGGATTGCAAAGAATGCAAACTATCGTAGCCTTTCTGAAAAATACGGCACAAAATTTTCATGGCGCCTATCCGCACTGGTTAGACGGCGCCACAGGCGCTACCATTCCCTTCAGCGCCAATGATAATGGAGCCGATCTGGTGGAAACTTCTTTTTTAATTCAGGGGCTACTTACTGTAAGAGAATACTTTACCGGAGAAGACGCTGCTGAAACTGCATTGCGCAGCGATATCAATACCATTGTAAACCGTGTGGAATGGAACTGGTTTCAGCAAAACAATCAAAATGTATTGTACTGGCATTGGAGCCCCGACAAGGCCTGGGCAATGAACCATAAAATACAGGGATGGAACGAATGTTTTATTACCTATATTCTGGCAGCATCATCTGCCAGCTACAGTATTCCTAAGGCTGCGTATGACCAGGGCTGGGCAAGAAATGGGGCGATCAAAAACGGTAAACAGTTTTACGGCATCACCCTACCACTGGGCGAAGACTTTGGCGGCCCTCTGTTTTTTGAGCATTATTCCTTCCTGGGGCTGAACCCCACCAACCTCTCCGACAATTATGCTGTATATAAAGATCAGGCAAAAAATCATGCGCTTATCAATTACAATTATTGTAAGGCCAACCCCAAACAATGGTACGGCTACAGTGATTCGGTTTGGGGTTTGTCGGCAAGTAATATCAGGAACGGATATACCGCCGGTTCACCCACAAACGACCAGGGGTTTATAGCGCCTACTGCCGCCCTGTCGTCTTTGCCTTTTACACCGGATGAATCAATGGCTGCGCTGAAGTTTTATTACTATGTGTTGGGCGACAAAATTTTTAAAGAATACGGATTTACCGATGCTTTTTCGTTAGACGTGTTACGAAACGGAGCATGGTTTGATGATGCATTTCTGGCTATAGATCAGGGATCGATAATTGTAATGATCGAAAACTACAGAACAGGATTGCTTTGGAACCTGTTTATGAGCGCGCCTGAGGTGAAAACAGGGTTGCAAAAACTTGGTTTTTCGGGATATTAGAAGCGAATTTATTGGATAATATTTTGATTATTAAAAAGATGTGATAAAATTATGAAGAAGATATTTATTTTTTATTTGACATTATTTGCCTTTTTAAACTTTAATGCGCAGTGCAATAAGAAAGGAAATGGAGGAAGCAAGCCGCCTGAGCCACCGGCAGGAGTAAATGAAGCTGATCTTTGGCTTACCAAGGCCAACCAAACAATTTTGCTGCAAAAGCAGGATAAAGTGGTTTCTTTTGGCAACATCAACAATGCCTTCCCTAATGTGGATGTGGACGAAACGAAAACCTATCAGACCATTGATGGCTTTGGCTACACCCTTACCGGTGGCAGCGCCATGCTCATCAACCTGATGGATGCTGCTGCTAAAAATAATTTGCTGAACGAACTGTTTGGCACCGGTGAAGGAAAAATAGGTGTGAGCTATCTGAGGTTAAGTATGGGCGCTTCCGATTTGGATGCTTCGGTTTTCAGCTATAATGATTTACCTCCGGGTCAAACCGATGTAAGTCAGAACAATTTTAGTATTGCTCCCGATAGAACACACTTGATTCCTGTTTTGAAAAGTATTCTTGCGATTAATCCATCTATAAAAATCATCGCAACTCCTTGGAGTCCGCCTACCTGGATGAAGGATAACAATAATACCATCGGAGGGAGTCTGAAACCGGAGTATTATAATTCTTATGCCACTTATTTTGTAAAATACATACAGGCAATGAAGGCGGAGGGGATTAATATTACAGCCATTACCCCTCAAAACGAACCTCTGCACCCGGGCAACAATCCCAGCATGTACATGACTGCCGTGCAACAAAGAGATTTTATTAAAAACAGTTTAGGACCTACATTTCAGGCAGCCGGCATCACTACCAAAATAGTGGTTTACGACCATAATTTAGACAGGCCGGATTATCCTACCACCATCTATGATGATGCAGATGCAGCAAAGTATGTTGACGGGGCTGCTTTTCACCTATACGCAGGCGATGTGTCAGTTATGGGTAATCTTCATAATGCCTTCCCCAATAAAAACCTTTACTTTACTGAGCAATGGACAGGTTCCTCCGGAACCTTCGATGGCGACCTGCAATGGCATATCAAAAATGTAATTATAGGCACCATGCGCAACTGGAGCAAAACGGCGCTGGAATGGAATCTGGCAAACGACCCGTCTTATGGGCCACACACTCCCGGAGGTTGTACCCAATGTAAGGGCGCTTTAACAATTAGCGGTTCAGGTTATTCAAGAAATGTGGCTTATTATATTATTGCGCACGCTTCAAAATTTGTAACGCCGGGTTCGGTGAGAATTGAAAGTAATTTTGCAGGAGCCATTCAGAATGTGGCTTTTCTTCGCCCCGATGGTAAAAAAGTGATGACTGCGCTAAATGAAGGCGACACGCCATTTACTTTCAATTTGAAATACAAGGGCAAATGGGCACCGATAGCAGTTGATGGCAAATCGGTGATAACGATTGTGTGGTGATGAAGGAAAGGTTTCTTACACACTCATTTTTGCCTTTAGAATAACAAGTTTAACCCGCATCGCTGCTGAAAGGAACATTTTCCGCCTTTTTCTAAATAAAAAAGTGGAACTAAAAATCAAGGTTGGGAAAAAATTTGCTAAAAATATTTGTTTTTAAGCACAGATCATTTCGCAGTTAATCGTAGAAATCTCATCGTTTTGAAACCAAAAGATTTCTTACTTCACTTCGTCGCGTTCAAAATGATGGGTAAAAAGTATCCGTAATACCGCCCAATTAAAAACGTCATTTTCGCAGCGCAGCGTAGAAATCTCACCATTATCAAAAGAAAAAGATTTCTCACTCCATTACATTGCGTTCAAAATGAACGGTAAAAATAAGGGTCATTTCGCAGCGAAGCGGAGAAATCTCATCATTATAAAAAGCAAAAGACCGCCTCTCCCTTCACGCGCATCTAAAAATCAGCATACTTAGGCGTTCTGGGGAAGGCAATCACGTCTCGGATATTGCCCATACCTGTCACAAACTGTACCATCCGCTCGAAGCCCAGTCCGAAACCGGCGTGTGGCACCGTGCCAAACCTGCGAATGTCCAAATACCACCACATTTCCTCGGCAGGGATGTGCATCGCTTCCATTTTTTGCAATAGCACGTCTAACCTTTCTTCTCTTTGAGAGCCGCCCACAATCTCACCCATGCCCGGCGCCAGAATATCCATAGCCGCCACCGTTTTGCCATCCTCATTCAGCCGCATATAAAACGCTTTGATGCTGGCAGGATAGTTCATCAGGATTACCGGTTTTTTGAAATGCTTTTCTACTAAATACCGTTCATGTTCACTCTGCAAATCCATTCCCCAGCCGGTAATCGGGTATTGAAATTTCTTTTTCTTGTTGTGGTTGCTATTTGTCAGAATGTCTATAGCCTCCGTATAAGTTAAGCGTTGGAAGTCGTTATTAATCACAAACTCCAGCTTTTCAATCAATCCCATCTCACTACGCTTATCCTGCGGCAACTGTTTCTCTTCTTCGGCCTGTCTGTTTGCCAGAAAATCGAGGTCTTCACGATTATTTTCGAGCGCATAGCGGATGATGTATTTTATAAATTCCTCAGCAAGATTGGCATTGTCTTCCAGGTCGTAAAAAGCCATTTCGGGTTCAATCATCCAAAACTCGGCCAGGTGGCGCGCCGTATTGCTGTTCTCCGCCCTGAAAGTTGGGCCAAAAGTATATACCTCGCCTAAAGCAGTGGCACCTAATTCGGCCTCCAACTGACCGCTCACGGTAAGGTTGGTGGCTCTGCCAAAAAAATCTTCCTTAAAATTGATGGAACCATCCTCGTTTTTGGGCGCACCTTCTAAAGGAAGGGTGGTCACCTTAAACATCTCTCCTGCGCCCTCGGCATCACTGGCTGTGATGATGGGAGTGTGCAGATAGGTAAATCCTTTTTCATTAAAAAACTTATTAATGGCAAATGCCAAAGTATGCCGCACCCTGAATATGGAGGCAAACGTATTGGTACGAAAACGCAGGTGTGCTTTTTCTCGCAGAAACTCCAACGAGTGCTTTTTGGGCTGAAGCGGATATTTTTCGGCATCACTGTCGCCAAGAATGTCAATCACATCAGCCTTCAACTCCATGATTTGTCCTTTGCCCTGCGAAGGCACCACCACACCGGTAGCCCTGATGGCGGCAGAGGTGGTTAATCTTTTTAATAATTCTTCATCAAATTTTCCCAATTCGGCCACTACCTGCAGGTTTGTATTGGCGCTTCCATCGTTAAGCGCAATAAACTGATTATTTCTGAAAGTGCGAACCCAGCCCATCACGGTTACAACCTGATTTTGGGGTTCCTGAACCAATAACTCTTTTATTTTTATTCTTTTGTTAAACATACCCTTTAAAAAATGATTTGCAAAGATATGGTCTGAGTGGTCAAAAAAGAATAATTGGGAGCCGAGATGCCTATTTTTCGGGCGAGCGGGGGTTAAGCGGCCGGATGGCAAGCTCGTTAATCAGCATATTATCAGGCGTTTCGAGTACATGTATAACGGTGTCGGCCAGGTCTTGAGGATGCAGCATATTGCTGTGGGCATGGATACCGGAGCTTTTGAAAAAATCAGTTTCGATGGAACCCGGACTCAGGCAGGTTACCTTGATGCCAAAAAAACGCAACTCTAGGTATAATGCTTCGCTGAAACCTTTCAATCCAAATTTGGTGGCACAGTAAGCCGTACTTTCAGCCTTGCCCACCTGCCCCAAAATGGAGCCGATATTGATGATGTGAGAAACAGTTTTTTTCTTTTTCATCAGTTTGGAAATCTGAGAAGTGATGAAAAACGTACTATTCAGGTTGGTATTCATCATATCTAACCAGGTTTCGGTGGGTGTTTCGTCTATTTTGCTGAAGGAACCCACTCCGGCATTATTGACTAAAATATCTGGACTATTTTCTTCTGAAAAGGTATCGCTTACCCATTTGCCGATTTCATCGTGGCGTGTAATGTCTAACCTGACCGGATGAAACAAATCACCCAATTTATTTTTCAGTTCACCAAGGGCATCGGCATTTCGTGCAATGCCATAAACGGTTGCTCCCTTCCTGACTAATGCTGCTGCAATAGCAGCGCCTAAACCTTTGCCGGCACCGGTAACTACGGCTGTTTTTTTATCTAAAATCATAAATATTTATTGGTTAAATTTTTTAATCCAGCGCCGCTCTGGTAGTAATCGAAATCCGGTTCCAACCGTTGATGGTAACCATCGTCATAATAACCGCCACCAGTTCTTTCTCGGTCAGTTGGGCCACTGCCTCCTTATAAATGTGGTCGGGTACATGTCCGTTGCTAATCAGGGTCATGGCTTCGGTAAGCGCCAGTACAGCTCTTTCTTTTTCGGTGTAAAGATCTGTTTCGACCCAGGCATCCAGCAGGAAGAGCCTCTGAGCTGTTTCTCCTATCTTCATGGCATCCCGCACGGTTTACGGCTTGGCGATGGTGAGGCATTTGAAAAACGTAGGCACAACATTTGCACAAATGTCCAATAGAATTACAAATATTGAATTTGCAACTGACTGCCCACTATTGCCAAACCGATTTTGGGTGCAGTGTTTTTTTCTTTTTTAAATATTCAACAATTTGTTCAGTTGTCTTGCCTTTTAATTCTTCGCTAATCTTGTCCCGTATTGCACGAAGGTCTGTAAGAATTGTCTTGTCTTTTTTTAATTTTTTAGTCTTCATATTCTAAAATTTCTCTTGGTGAACGAATGTCAAGTATTTTGTGTCCATACTTGAAGTTTACTGCATTGTAACCTCTAATGCGTATGTGATTTACGATATGCTTGAAGTTCCAACTCACTAATACGTCTGCATAGTTCAATGTCGCTATGGCAATATGAATACAATCGGAGTGGCTTGTCTGACCAACTACTTTTTCATCAATGTATTTGTCTGCTAATTGAACTGCTTGAGTTGTGATATCTAACCATTCTACATTGTCAGTTGGTAGTGATGTTGCTAAATCTCTAACTTGTTGTGGTGCATTTTCAAGTTCAATATCTGTCAACCGTGAAATAAGAACTTTAAATTTACCTTTTAAAATGTTGTCAAAAAGAACCTTTGTCCAAAGTTCAAACTCTGACTCAAAATAACCACCGAATACAGATGTATCTATGTATATTCTTTCCACAGTTCAAAGTTACATTTTTTTCTGTTGTTTGTCAAGTCGTTGAGAGTCTGTTCACATTGCACCCAACGTGCATATTGATGCAGTAGGCGCAACCATTAATCTGCGAAGCTCTGATTTTTATCAGTCCATACAGTTTTTTATCCAATCCGCTTTGGGCGATATATTTTTCCAACCCGAGCATTGCTACCGGCGCTTCGTGCGATACTTCAAAAACTTTTTTTCTCTTTTCAATGATACTATTTTTTTAAAATTACATCATAATTAAACCCTGCCCTTTCCAATGTTCGTTTGGCCACATCTAATGCAAAGTCTGCTTTATTGTGCGGGAGCACCGGCACTTCTGTTACTTTTTCGAGGTCGTCCAGCAACCGCTGCGTTTCACCTTCGGTCAGTTTTTCGCAGAGGTCGTACATGCCGCCCGGTTCTTCTTCCAGCAGGTCATGTTTTTCCAGCACGTGGCTAATCACTTTTATTACCTCATCGCTTGGCGGCACTACCATCAGCGCCGTAAGCGCAGCATGATCCAGGCGCAGCTTAGCAGCCAGCGGAAGTGGCATTCCGTCATTTGCTTTCTGGGCAGCCGGAAACAGAATTTTTTCTTCCATTTTTATGTGCTTCAATAGCCCCGTTCTGAACTGATGATAGTACTCCATCTCAATCAGACCCTCAATAGCAGTGGCTTTGTCCAACAGACCTTCTACACGATGGTGGTCGTTGGTAAAATAATCATAAAGCGGTTTGTTCATATTATTCTATCCTAAATTTTATTGTTCGTTTTCCATTGCCTCTAATGCTATGGTGCCATGTGCATAAGCGGCGCCGGCACGCATTTCGGCTGCTACCCAGATGGCTTCCATGATTTCCTGTTTGGTAGCGCCTTTTCGCAATGCCTGAGGCACGTGAGATTTGATGCAGTAGGGACACTGGGTTACGTGTGCCACTGCTACCGCTATCAGTTGCTTGGTTTTTTCGTCCAGCACACCTTCTTTAAAAACGGTGCGGCTGAAGGTTCTCCATGCTTCTACCTGCTTAGGAGCCAGGTCTGCTTTTCTTTTTGCGGTTTCGGCAGTTGCCTGCGTAAACATTTCTTTGTGGTCGTCCATAAAATCTGATTTTAATTTTATTTTTAATACGGTTTTATTTTTCAGCAATTATTGCAAAAGCAGTCAGATGGTCTTCATATTTGTTGAAGATATTCTGCATATCCATTATTTTTTTCTTTGCTTTTGGATTGATCATAATATTAAACCCGATTTTGAGGGTTCTCAATAACCCTTCATCGGCAATCATCCTTTTTGCCTTGAGCAATTCCATCGGATTTTGGTCAATTGTTTTGATTTTGAAACCTTCTTTTTCCAACAGGTCGCACCATTCCTTTATGGTTAATGGCCTTGCATTCACTTTTATAGATTTTGCCAGTTCCTGTTGAATTTCTGCTTTAGCGTCATCTTCAATATTTTCGGGTATCAAACCTAACTCATGAATACCATACCAGCCGCCGGGCTTTAGAATTCTGTAAGCTTCCCTGATAATTTCTGATTTGCGGTGGTCTGCCTGCATGGTAAGCATTGCTTCGCCAATAACTTTATCAGTGGATGAAGATTCGAGTCCGGTATCGGCGGCGCTTCGGTTTACAACAGAATAGCCGTTGAGAAATACTTTCTTTTTAAGGATATCTACGGCTTCCTCATTTAATTCTATACCTGTGCAAGATTTAGGATTTATATTTAACAAAAGTTCTGCCGTAAAACCCATACCGGGAGCAAACTCTACTAATTTATCTTTGTGATTGATTTTCAGTTCGTTTACTAATCTGAGTGTTAACTCTTTTCCGCCCGGTCTTAAAACTCTTTTGCCCATTTTGGCCAATAGCCAGTGGCCTTGTTCGGTGTTTAATGTTTTATTGCTCATTGAATTTCTTTTAATATTTTAACATAGAATATTTGTATCCTAAATAATATTTTTGGTCAAAGAATTGTCAAATTTTTTCAACCAAAACCCGACTTGTTAAAAATAAAGGGCATTTTATTGTTTATTTCAGGGATTTTATCATGCATCATTATCTATTTTTTTCTTTTTTAACCTATAACTATCTGCAATTCAATATTCTAAGTTTATTTTCATCAATAATTAAAAAATTATAGAGGCATCAAAGTACTTTAATGCTTTTATTAAAAAAAATCTTTTATATTTGCTCCCTCATTCATTCATAAAAAATTGAAATTATGCAAACAGTAAATGACATCATCATTAATGTTCAGGAAATTGAGCCACGACTAAGGCATCAGACCATATTTGATACTTTTGATACGCTTCAGGAAGGAGAAAGCCTGATTATTCATAATAACCATGACCCTAAACCCGTATTTTACCAGTTGATGGATATTCGCGGAAACATTTTTGGTTGGGAGTACCTTCAGGAAGGTCCCGAATGGTGGGACATAAAAGTGACCAGAAACGTGCCAGCTCATCTGTCCAAAGGCGGAGTTTTAGTAGTAAACGTACCTGACATTTCGCCTCAATATAAACACGCCACTATTTTCCATATTTTTGAAAACCTGAATCCGGGGGAGTCATTCATTATTCATAACGACCATGATCCCAAACCACTTTATTATCAATTGTCGAGTGAGCACGGAGATGTTTTTACATGGGAGTACATTACACAGGGCCCGGAATGGTACGATATCCGTGTAACGCTGAAGGATGCGCCTCAGCAGGGGCAACCGGAAGTAGTTGAAGCTGCTGCCGCTCCTGCATCTGCTAATGGCAATGAAAAAGTGGTGGATGTGCCATCGCTGGAACCAAGGCTGAAACACCCAACTATCTTCAGCACATTCGATACGCTGCAACCCGGCGAAAGCATGATTATTCATAACGACCACGATCCCAAACCGGTTTATTATCAGTTGCTGAGTATGAGAGGCGATGTGTTCACCTGGGAATATCTTCAACAGGGGCCACAGTGGTGGGATATCCGCGTAACTCGCAAAGGCGACGAAATAACTGAAACCATAGGTGAGATTGTAGCTAAAGACCTGCGTAAAGCAGATGTACTGAAAAAATACGGAATTGATTTTGTTGCGGCGGAAAGAAAACAGTTCGTGAAGCTTGTGCCGAAAAAGGAATTGATGCCACTAAAGTGGAACAAGAACTGCAACAAATCGTTCAGGCCAGTTCCGCCACCGGCGCTTTGAACTACGATGAATGGAATTTAGATTTTCTGGCAGATTATATTGTAAACACACATCATAATTATGTGCGCAAATATCTGCCTGAAATAAAAGGTTATGCGGCCAAAGTAGCCCGCGTACACGGCGACAGGCATTCCGAACTGTTGAATATCAATGAATTAGTAGAAAAAGTGGATAAGGAAATGTTTGCCCACATGGCTGACGAAGAAAACAAACTTTTCCCTGCAGTGAAGGAAATCGTAAAAGCTAAAAATAATGGAACTCCATACCTCAGAAACACAGAAAGAGGTTTTAGCGAAATAGTAGCCACATCAGAGCAGGAGCATGAAAGCGTAGGCGATGCAATTAAAGAAATTCGCAGCCTGAGCGACAACTTCACCGTACCTGCCGACGGATGTACCAGCTACAGACTGTTGTTCAAAATGCTGGAAGAGTTTGAAAATGATTTGTTTATACACATACATTTAGAAAACAATATTCTTTTTCCTAAAGCTGAAGTGATAGAAAATTCTTTGGCATAGAGTTATAGTTTAGTTTATATTGCGGGTACAGAAGCCGAAAATGTCTTAATTTTCAGGGCTTGTGTACTTGCAGTAAAAATTTAAAAACATAATCATTTTTTATGATCATCAATGAAAGGACAAAATTGGAGCGATTCTCAAGCATCATCCGGATGCCTTGGAAACGATTGTAGCCCTGAGTCCCGATTTCAAAAACTGCGGAATCCGATTCTTCGCAAACTGGCAGCAGGCAGGGCAACCATTGCCATGGCCTCAAAAATGGGTGGTTGCAAACCTGAAGATTTTTTCAGAGCACTGGCGCCACTGGGTTTTGAGGTGGATGACCGCCCTCTGGCTGAAGAAGAAGCGCCGGAAAACAAGCCAATGCCGGATTATCTCAAATCCCTGAAACTGGAGCAGGTAGTCAATTTTGACGTACGCGAGATACTGGCGGCAGGCAGCGATCCGCTAAAGCAAATTCAGCAAAAGGTAAAAGCTTTGCAGCCTGAAGAAGTGCTATTGATTGTCAACTCCTTTGAACCGGCGCCACTGATTAAATTACTTGAAAGACAAGGCTTTGAAACCTATGTAAAATATATAGACAAAGACACGGTGGAAACCTGGTTTTACAAAACCGCGCAAAACAAATATACAGGTGGAAGCACACAGGTGGAAGTCGAAGAAGGTACTTCGGGCGACTGGGAGCAGGTGTTGAATCATTACGAAGGCAAACTGCAGGAAATAGATGTTCGCCATCTTGAAATGCCCATGCCGATGATGACCATTCTGGAAGCGCTGGAATCCATACCGGAAGATAAAGCATTATATGTGCATCACAAACGTATTCCCGTGTTTTTATTGACAGAACTGAAAGAGCGGAATTTCGATTACAGGATAAAAGAAGTGCAGGATAACGAAGTATATCTGCTGATTTTTAAAAATAAATGAAAAATATGTTTTGGACCGGGTATTGGTGGCGGAATGCAGCAAACCACCAACTATAGAGTTGTTTTACCGTTTTATCTTTATGCCTCCATCTTTTTTTTGATAGGCGCCGTGTTACTATTGTTACATACTGATGTGGCTGAGGCGCATTATTTTAACCCTTATACGCTTGCTATTACCCACACCATGGCATTAGGCTGGGGTACAATGATTATTTTTGGCGCTTCGCATCAGTTATTGCCGGTGATGATAGAGGGCAACTGAGCAGCGATACGCTGGCTTACCTTACCTTTGGATTTGCAGCCACTGGTATTCCCATACTCATTTATGGGTTCTATATATTTCATACCGGATGGGTGCTGCAAACCGGCGCCATATTGGTAAATCTGGCAATCATCTTCTATCTGATTAATGTTTTCAGGAGTTCATTCCGGAGCAAAACCAGAAATATTCATTCATGGCTTGTTTTAACTGCAACTTTATGGCTGTTCTCCACTTCTTTCTACGGATTATTACTGGTGTTCAATTTCAGCGAAAGTATCCTGCCGAAAGACTCGGTATCGTATTTGTCAATCCATGCCCATATAGGGATTATCGGCTGGTTTTTATTGATGGTGATGGGCGTAGGCTCCCGGTTGATTCCAATGTTTCTGATTTCCAAATATACCAATGACAAAAACCTTTGGACGATTTTTGGCTTGGTGAATGGAGGTCTGATCAGCTTTTTGCTATTCAGAACCTTAGGATTAACACCTTCCAGTTATTACATATCCGTAATACTGGTTCTGGCAGGTGTGATATTGTTTGGCTTGCATTGCAAAAAAGCCTACGATGTCCGCATCAGAAAAAGTGTGGACGAACAGATGAAAACCTCCCTGCTTTCTGTATTGCAGATGGTTCTGCCGATTCTGGCCTTGGTCATCATCCTGGCGTTTTTACCTTCCGATAAAAATCAGAATATCACCTTGCTCTATGGTTTTGTATATTTTTCGGATGGATTACCGCCATTATTCTGGTATGACCTTCAAAACACTTCCATTTATCGTGTGGAACAAAGTGTATCACAAAAAAAGCCTATAAAGGCAAAACGCCGGCTCCGAAAAGAACTCTTCAGCGAAAAGATTTATCATGCCATGCTGATCGCTTATCTTCTCGGATTTGTGATTTTTATTGTGGGCGTTATCATTTTAAATAATTATTTATTAAAAGCAGGAGCAGTGGGTTTAGTTATCGCTTCATTTTTATATGTAACAAATACTTTTAAAACCTTTTTGCATCAACCTAAAAAATTATGAGCATACATTTAGTAACAAATGATAGTGAAAAATGCGAAAAAGCATTGGAAGGGCTTTACGAAGTTTATGATCCTGAGATAGGGCTGAACGTGGTAGATCTGGGGCTAATATATCAACTGGAGTTTCTGGAAGAAGAAAAAGAACTCAATGCCGCCATGACCCTGACCACACAGTTTTGCCCGATGGGCGACAGTATTCAGGACAATATTACCCAATCACTTGCTCAGGCATTTCCGGAGTGGCGGATTAATGTGGAACTTACATTTGATCCACCGTGGGATTACACAAAAATTTCTCCCGAAGGAAGGGAGTTTTTAGGACAATAAAGCTATGTTAAGTTATACTTGTAAAACAGCCATCAAAGCCGTTATTTACCTTTCCTGCAAAAGCGAGTCAGGCGAAAGAACGGGGCTTAAGGAGATATCGGAGCACATAAATGCCAGTGAGCACACAATAGGAAAAACCTTGCAATTATTAGTAAAACAAAAAATCATCAACAGCCTGAAGGGGCCTGCGGGAGGGTTTTATCTTACCGATATACAACAAAACCTGCCAATATCCAATATTGTGGAAACGATTGAAGGAAAAAGGATTTTTAAAGAGTGCGGATTAGGATTGAGTAAGTGTTCGGAAACACATCCCTGCCCTATTCATAACGAATATAAAGTGGCCAGAGAATTGATAGAAAGAATTTTTAAAGGCAAAAAAGTAAAAGACCTGTGCGATCCGGTTACTCACGGACGAGCCTTTTTAATGGATTAGCTCAATTATTTTGTTTAAATAAAAATATTAAACCCCGAGAGATGAATTTGAGAAAAGAATGAAAATGGAGAATTGGACGTTGAGTACTGGTTCCCATACAAAGACACGAACTTCTGATTAGATTGTTTAAAGAACTACCGGCAAATGACAGTTTTGTGTTCATCAACGACCATGACCCGCTGCCGTTGTTTTATGAGTTTCGTTCAATATATGGAGATGTGGTGGACTGGAACTACCTGAACCGCGGCGGCAGAGAATGGAAGGTGAAAGTAACGCGTCTGGAGGAGTCGCAGGGCAGGGAGTTTACAGATATTTCCACACTGATTGACCTCAGGAAAGTAGAAACAAAATACTGGAAACAGGTAGTGTTTCACAGATATGGCATGATGGAGGAAAACACTACTATGGAATTGATTGTAAAAGAAGACCCTGTAGAAATTCATCATATCTTCATCATGAAATTTGAAGGCAAACATTCCTGGATTTACAAAAGAAAGAAGCCGATGAGTATGTGGTGCATATCACCAAAAAAGACAACAGCGGATTGGGCGATACCGGCTTCTCTGTGGTAAACGAGTTCGATATCAGACCATACCCGCCTACAGAAAGACACGAAATGTTTTACAAAGCATTTGCCGATATCAAACCCGGCGAGGCATTTGAATTTGTAAACGACCACGATCCCAAACCATTGTATTACCAAATGGAAGCAGAAAGCAAAGAGCCTTTCAGATGGGAGTATTTAGAAAAAGGACCTGAAGTGTGGAAAGTGAGAGTGGTGAAAACAAAAGAGGCATAGTTTTACAATCAATCAATTAGAAAAGGCGTTGACAGTGGTTGGTGCCTTTTACATTTTGAGTAACTATCCATCTTTTTTTGCATCCAATGTAAATCCAATGGTGGTACCTACATTCTCGGTACTGCGGATATGAATGGTTTGGCGGTGCGCCTCAATGATGTGTTTGCATATAGCCAGTCCCAGACCGCTACCCGATGCTTCCACATTCCGACCGGATTCTGTCCGGTAAAATCTTTCAAAAATACGTGGCAGGGATTTGGACGAAATGCCGATACCGTCATCGCTGATTTCTACCAATATGCGTTTATCATCTGTGGCATATACTCCAACTTTGATGGAGCCATTTTTTCTGCCATATTTTATAGCGTTCTCAAAAAGATTAAGCAACACCTGTCTTATTTTTTCTTTGTCGGCATTCACCGCTATTGGGGCTTCACATCCTTTTTTGATGCCTGTTTTAACCCGAAGCGGCTCTGTTTTTATCGCAATACTCTCCTGACACTCCCTTAATAATTCCTGAATCACAAAGTTGGATTTCTTCAACTTTAGTTCGCCACGCTCCAGTTTGGATATTTCGTCAAGGTCATTGAGCATGCCTGCCAGCCTTTGTACATTTTTGGATGTCTTTTCCAAAAATCTTTTCCTGATTTCGGGGTCATCATTTTGTGTATTCAATAACGTTTCCACATAGCTTAAAATACTAAAAACCGGCGTTTTAAACTCATGCGACAGGTTTTGCAAAAATTCACGCCGGTATTGTTCGTTTGCTTTCAGCAATTCCATTTCCAGCCTGTTTTCTTCGGCCCAGGCTTCCACGTCTTCGGCCACTTCGCTGATGCTCTTTGCCGGCAGAATATATTTGTAGTACGTTTCTTCCTTTTTGGTGGCTTTTGTTTTGTAAATCAGTTTGTAAATCGGTTTTATTTTTCTGTAAATAAATCTTTCCAAAACGAATAAAAAAAGAAAATAGGCCATCAGCAGCACAGTTACAAATATACCGAGCGCCAGCCATTTCCTTCCTTCGGCAATATAAAAAATAAGGCCTACCGGAATGGCCAGTGCTATGGCTGTGTAAATGGATAATCTGCGAGAAGATAAATTTTTGGCATCAAACATAATGAAATTAAAAAATCTAAGGGATATAATATCTTTTAAATCAGTATTTTATCATTCAAACTTGTATCCCACTCCTTTCACGGTGGTAATACAATCAATATCTAATTTTTGTCTTATTTTTCTGATGTGTACATCAATAGTTCTGTCTCCTACTATTACATCATTACCCCAAATAGCACTCAAAATCTCACTTCGCAAAAAAACTCCTCCAGGTTTAATCGCTAACAAATAAAGCAGTTCAAACTCCTTTTTTGCCAGCACAACTTCTTTGTCATTGGCAATTACAATATATTTTTCAGGGTCAATGGTAATATCTCCTACTTTAATAATGCCCCTATTTTCTTTACGAACTCTTCTTAGCAAAGCGCCCACCTTACTCAATAGTACTTTTGGGCTAATCGGTTTGCTTACATAATCATCAGCGCCGCTTTCAAGGCCGCTCACTTGTGTAAACTCATCATTCAATGCGGTAAGAAACATTATCAGGGTATCATTAAATGCTTCTTTGCCACGCAGGAGGCGACATACCTGCACACCTGATTTGCCGGGCATCATCATGTCCAGAATAATGAGATGTGGCCGGTGATTTTCGGCTTTCTCTATCGCTTCATTGCCATCAGATGCAGTAATTACCTGATAGCCGTCATTCTCCAAATTATAGGATAAAATTTCCAGAATATCCGGTTCGTCATCTGCAATTAATATCCTAAATCCATTTTGATGCATTTATGAAAAATTTAAGCAAACCTAATGGTAATTTTGATGAAATCGAAATAATGCACTTGTTTTCCGCATTGCTTTAGACGTGATTGCCGGTTTTTCAGTTGTTTATAGCATGCAATAATTTCAAATAATATGTTCTGATTTCTGAATTCATTATCTTTAAATCAAAAATAATCCGTCAAGGTGGCTTGATTATTGCTTAATTAAATGTCAAATCCGTACAAACGTATTGTTAAAAAGAAGAACTTTATGCTTAAAAAAAGAACAATATTACCACTGATTCCTTTTGCTTTTTTATTTCTTTTTTCCTTACAGGCACAGGCACAACGTCGGTCCAAAAAAAAGAAAAAAGAAGTAACAGCGCAGCAGCCATCAGATGTTATTCCTCCATATAATATTGATGTCAACCGTAGAATTTTACATGAGAATTTAGATAAAGAACAACTGTTGTTACTGAAAAGTGACGGCATAAAAGATTCATTTTTAACTATTTATGAAGATCAACGGATTAATGAATCAATTACTGATGCGACCATAAGAAAAGTGGACCGGCTGCAATACGAAATTGAAACCAACAAAAACATTTCGGGTAGAGAAAAAATTTATTATCTGGCCGGGCTTACAGATATTTTAAAGTTTGTTAAAACCGGCTGGAAAAAGAAAGAAATAGAGGCCTCTTACCTGCCTCAAATAATTTTTACCTATAAAAAACTGATAGAAGCAAACACGCAGAAGCAACCTTTGGCTCCCCTGATAGAGTATCTTCCTTATGATGTGGCAAATACTGCCTTGATGTCCAAAATATTTAAAGAAAATTCCGGCTATGATGATGTATTGAAATTATTGACATTGAGTGTGAGCCAACGATTTCCCGAAAAACGATGGGGATGCTCAAAACTACCCCGATGCGCCTTTTGCAGACAGCCTGATAAAATTAGTGGCACGCAAAGCCCCACAGTCTTTGTATGACTATGCTCAGGCAAATAATAAACTCAGTTATCGTATTCAGAACATTGAAGATGACCGGATAGTTGCAACCATTGTCAGTCTGGCAAGAGATGATAATAAAAACGGGCAATATTATTTTCCTTTTTTGGATAATATCGTAAACGGAAAACTTACAACCAAAGCAATTGATGCCGTAAAGATGATCCGGCAAAATACTTCAGCCTCCTTGTAAAAACACAAATTGACTATACCGCCAGAGCGTTGAATGGCGATACGGCTGTTGGGATAAAAGAGCTGAAAAAACGAATGGAAATGAAGGCTAAAGACGAGTTTGTTGCCAAGATGAATGGACTGCACAATGCCGGGTCATCCATCAGGTTCGCCTGCCTCAAGCCGCTCACCGCCGAAGAAATATATTATGTGGTAGTGCTTACGGATGGACTGATTTACACCAGCAGCTATACCGGCGCTTATGACATCATGATGGGGAAGGCTAAAAATATGGGCGACGAATTATTGAAAAAAGTAAATTTTGACCATTATCGTAAGTTTATCAGTCAGGCAGCAGCTTACAATAAATTGAAAAACTTTTTGGGTTCATTTGGCAATAAAGCCGATGCAGAAGACCTGATGCGTTCCTTTGTGGGATACCTTGAAAAATCGCAAGGACTCGAAGACGGCGTGGATGTAGCCGATTCTTATGCCAGCCTGTATGAAACACTACCTTCTCTGGCAACTGATATGTTGGATAATGTCAAAAAGAACCTTGACAGAAATGTAGTCCAGTTTAATAAAAGAGGTGCAGCTATTTACAATATATTGTATAAACTGTTTTTATCTGCCGATTCTGCCAATAAAATTAACCTAACCAAAGATTTGGGAGTGCCCCCTGTTTATAACATTCCCTATTCGGACCTGACAAATGAAAAAGGCGAGGTGGTAGTTCAGGTTTTCTTTTATGGAGATCAGGATGGCCGTAATATTTTTAACGGATTTGTAAACATGTTTGGCGGCGGCAACTGGAAGGTGGACAATACCAGCAGGTTATGGGTGGTCATTAAATCAATCAAAGGCAAACCGGTATCTATTTATGCCAACAGGGCTTTGGATGAAAACAAAGGCCTGGACGACGAAGCGCAAAGAGCGCTCGGCGCTTATTTAGAAAAAAACAATCTGCAACCCACAGTTACCATTCATCGCGGGCACAGTTACTATGCCAATTCTACTATTGATTACATGACACCCAGCTCAAAAATTGTATTTATGGGTTCCTGCGGCGGTTTTAACCTGATAGATTCTATTTTGAAAAAATGTGACGATGCACACATTATTGCTTCAAAACAAATTGGAAAAACTTCAGTAAACAAACCTTTCTTTTCGTTGCTGACCGAAAAACTGCGTACCGGAAAGGATATAGATTGGATTCCCTTTTGGAAAGAGTTCAAGCAAAAGGCAAATGTGGCAGGGTTTGAGGACTATATTCCTCCCTATAAAAACCTTGGCGCCATTTTTATAAAAGCCTATAAAAAAGAAACAGGAGAGGAGGATTTATAGCCTGAAGGAGCTAAAAATTTGTGCCTATTTATTGCTTGTTTAATTAACTGTTTTCCCACATAATTATCCACAGTTTGTTGATATCTCTGAAAGTGTTATTTTTGCCACCATTTTTGACAATCATATATATTTTTTATGTCAGTAATACAGAAGATTCAGGATAAGTATGGCAAAGTAATGGCTGTGATAATAGGTCTTTCTTTGGTAATCTTTGTAGTGATGCTTGCCTTTGAAAATGGTGGAAACTTGTTCAAGGGCAATTCAATGACCGTTGGTAAAATCAATGGGCAAGTAGTAGATTACCTTGATTTTCAGGCATTAACAGAGACTCAGTCGCGAATGCTGGAGAGCAGAGGCCTAACAGGCGAAGCCTTAAATCAACAAGCCAATGACGCCGCTTGGAACCAGGAGATAGCAAGGGTTTTGCTTACTCAGGAAACAGATAAGTTGGGTTTAGGCATTGGTAAAAAGGAATTAAATGATTTACTGTTTGGCGCCAATCCGCCTCAGGATTTGGCTCAGGGTTTTACAAATCCTCAAACAGGGCATTACGATGCTGCGGCTGCCCAGCAACAAATCAACATGATAAAAAATCAGGGCACTCCTGAGCAAAAAGCACAATTAAATGAATATTTAGATCAGGTTGTTTTTCAACATCTTGCTCAAAAATACGATGCTTTGATGACAACCACCATCAACTTTCCTAAGTGGATGATTGAAAAACAAAATGCCGACAATAACCAGATTTCAAAAATCTCCTTTGTAAGAGAACCTTATGCAAGTATATCCGATTCCTCAGTAAAAGTAAGTGTATCAGATATTAAAAAATATATTGACAACCACGCAAATGACTTCAAGCAAGAGGAAAACCGCAGCATTGCTTATGTTGCTTTTAGCGCAGCGCCAACAGCAGCCGATACCGCTGCAGCTTTGCAAAAAATACTTGAATTAAAAAAAGGGTTAGACTCGGTAAAAGATGTTAAAGAATATTTGGTAAGGCAGGGAGTTAATACTTATTATGACAGCTATATAAGCGCAGGTAGAATACAAGTGCCAATGAAAGATTCAATTTTTAGAGTGGGGGTTGGCAATATTTATGGGCCTTACATTGATGGCAATACCTTTACATTAGCAAAACTGGTTGGTTCCAGAACGATTCCTGACACAGTTAAAATCAGACATATTTTGATAGCAACCGTACAGCAGGACCCTCAAAGCGGTCAATCCATCCCCATTAGAGATACAGCCACAGCAAAACATTTGGCAGACAGTATTGCTTTAGCCATCAGAAATGGTTCTAATTTTGATTCGTTGGTTGTAAAATTTTCAAATGACCCGGGCAGCGTAGAAAATGGCGGTGTGTATGATAATGTACCTTCCGGACAGATGGTGCCTGCGTTTAACGACTTTATTTTTGAGCATCCTACCGGCTCCAAAGGAGTTGTAAAAACAAGTTTTGGATATCACTATATTGAAATTCTTTCTCAAAAAGGAAGCTCCACCGGTTACAAAATAGCCTACCTCACCAGACCCATTGATGCCAGCCAGGAAACCGATATGGCCGCCAATAATGCCGCCACTCTGTTTGCAGGAAGGGCTACCAATGCTAAATCTTATGAAAAAGAAGCAGAAATACTTCAAAAGGAAAAAGGGATTAATAAAGTAATTGCCTCTGATATTACACCAATGGGATATACTATTCAGGGATTGGGCAACTCAAGATCGTTGATAAGATCGCTTTATAAAGCAGATTTGGGCGATGTGTTGCAACCCGAGCGTGTGGGTGATGCGTATGTGGTAGCTCATGTAACAGAGGTTAACAAAGAAGGTACCATGTCCCCCGAAAAAGCCAGAATGATGGTAGAGCCGCTATTAATAAATGAAAAGAAGGCAGATATTATTAAAAATAAGTTAGGCAAAATAACAACACTTGAAGCTGCTGCATCAGCATTAAAAAAGTCAGTAGAAACGGCTGACAGTATCAACTTCTTAAGAGGATCTCAGGTTTTTGGTTTTGAACCTAAAGTAGTTGGCGCTTCATTTAATAAGGCTAATGTAAACAAAGTAATTCCTGAGGCTATTGCCGGAGCACAGGGCGTTTATGTGGTAAAGGTGGATAATATCACCAGCCTTCCTGCCGTAAATGCCAATGTAGAAGAGGAAAGAAAAATGAGGTATCAGCAGGCAAAACAGCAGGCAGCTTTCCAATCAATACAGTTATTGAAAGAAGGAGCAAAAATAAAAGATTACAGAAGTAAGTTTTTCTAATCATTTTTCACTGCCTCAAGGCAGCAGAATCAAAAATAAACTGACTAATAAAAAGCCCTGATTTTCAGGGCCTTTTATTAATGTCAAACCATTAATCGCTTTTTTTGTTTCTTTTTCTATGGAGTTTACCATTAAAAATAAAGTGGCCGAAAGCCGCATTATCACAATTGATTTGAACGATTTTTTCCCAAAAGAAGAATCTGTCCTGTTCGACATAAAAGAATATCTGTTTATGGATATGATTTTGAAGGAAAAAGACTTCAGAGAAAAACTTAAACAAGCCAATTGGGAAAAGTACCGAACCAAAAATGTTGGCATTATCTGTTCGGGTGATGCTATTATCCCCTTATGGGCGTATATGCTTATAACTGCTTACCTTCAACCTGTTGCTGCCGCGGTTGTAGCTGGAAACTTACAACAATTGGAAAAATCATTGATTCTGAGAAATATCCAACAACTTAATCCTCAAAACTATATTGACACAAGAGTAGTAATTAAAGGCTGCGGCGACCGGTCAATTGAGCCTTACGCCTATACAGAAATTACACGGATTTTATTGCCTTTGGCCAAAAGTATCATGTATGGAGAACCCTGTAGCGCCGTACCTGTTTTTAAGAAAAAATAAGGCTCACTGTATATTTTATTGATAATCAGTGATTAAAAAGGGTAAATATGATTAAATTTAAAGGGTTCACATGATAAAAATCATACTTCACAACCAAAAACCTTCATAGTTTTGAGTACTTAAAGTTAACCATTCTTTCATTAAATTTTAGGTTGGCTTTCGATGCTTAAAACATGATCAAATGATTGTCAGAAATTCTTTGCAGGATGCGGATCTGCCTCAGGATGATCCCCGTGTGAAACAGCTCAATGTTAAAATGAAAAAAGAGGGTTACAAACCTGATGCCCTCATCGAAATTTTGCACAATGCGCAGAACAGCTACGGCTACCTGCCCATCAATGTTCTTAGATACATTGCCAAAGTTCTAAGACTACCCCCTTCCAGAGTTTTTGGTACCGTTTCCTTTTACCATTTTTTCTCAATGAAATCAAAGGGAGAACACACCTGCTTAGTGTGTACAGGCACTGCCTGCTATGTAAAAGGCGCTCAAAAACTTCTTGATAAGGTAGAAGAAAAATTCGGTCTGAAACAGGGGCAGGTTACACAGGATGGAAAAATCGGACTACAGGCAGCACGATGCATAGGCGCCTGTGGCCTGGCACCTGCCGTTATTTTGGACGATGAAGTTCAGGCCAAAGTATCGCCTGAAGATTTAATTTCTAAACTCACATCAAAACTGGAAACTCATGAACAGGGTTGATTTTAAAAATATTATTCACGCAGAAGAACTGAAAGCCAAAAATGCCCCCACCAAACATAAAATTTACGTGTGTTGCGGCGCTGGGTGTATTTCTTCGGGAGCAGATAATGTAATGAAAAAACTCCAGGAAGAGATTAAAAACAGGGGGTTGGAAGATATAGAAGTAGTGCCCACCGGCTGTATGGGGCCATGCAATCAAGGCCCGCTGGTAAAATTTAAACCGGGTAACACAGTTTACCAAAAAATAGATTGTGTCAACATAGGTGAAGTTGTAAAAAGCCAAATAGTTGATAAAAAACCTCTGGAAGATTTATTATTGTTTTCTGAGCATCGAGATAAACCCTTCGTTAACTCCGAAGAAGACCCTTATTATAAAAAGCAGTTAAAGATTGCCTTAAAAGACTGTGGCGATGTGCATCCGGAAAAGATTGAGGACTATTTGCTATACGATGGTTACAAAGCATTGGACAAAGCATTGTTCGAAATGTCGTCCGAAGATGTGATATCCGAAATAAAACAGAGTAGGCTGAGAGGCAGAGGCGGCGCTGGATATCCTACTGGCCTGAAGTGGGAAACCGTTTACCGCCACCTAAACGACCAGAAATATATCATCTGCAATGGTGATGAAGGCGACCCCGGCGCATTTATGGATCGCAGTGTACTCGAAGGAAATCCGCACCGCATTCTGGAAGGCATGATAATTGCCGGATATGCAGTTGGCGCCAATAAAGGATATGCCTACATACGAGGCGAATACCCGCTGGCTATCAAACGGTTCGAAGCCGCCATCAAAGCCGCCAAAAACTCGGTGTATTGGGCAAAAATATTCTGTGCACTACCTTTTCATTTGACGTAGAAGTACGTATCGGTGCGGGCGCCTTTGTTTGTGGCGAAGAAACAGCCCTGATAGCCTCCATCGAAGGCAAGCGGGGCACACCTTCTCCAAGACCGCCCTATCCCGCCGAGAGTGGTTTGTGGGGCAAACCCACCCTCATCAATAATGTGGAAACCATGGCTTCCATTGCCCTATCATTCTGAAAGGCGGAGAATGGTACAGCGAAATCGGAACAGCAAAAAGCGCCGGTACAAAAGTATTTGCCCTTGCCGGTAAAATCAATTATGCCGGCCTCATAGAAGTGCCAATGGGCACCACCCTTCGTGAAATAGTATATGATATTGGCGGTGGTATTCAGGGCGGTGGCCAGTTTAAGGCTGCCCAAACAGGAGGACCTTCGGGTGGCTGTATCCCCACAGAACATTTAGATGTAAAAATGGATTATGAAGAGCTGATGAAATTGGGGTCCATTATGGGTTCGGGAGGCCTCATTGTGATGGACGAAAATTCTGATATGGTGGACGTGGCCCGCTTCTTTATGGAGTTTTGTGTGGATGAAAGCTGCGGGAAATGCGTTCCCTGCCGTGTGGGCACCAAAATGATGCACGATCTGCTGCAAAAGGTTTGCGAAAATAAAGCTACTCAATTAGATATTGAACGTTTAGAAGAACTTGCGGTGTATGTGAAAGAATGTAGCCTTTGCGGTCTGGGAGGCTCGGCTCCTAATCCGCTTTTGAGCACATTACGACACTTCAGACACGAATACGACACCAGAGTGCAAACAGTAATAAAATCAGAAAACCTTGTTCATCAATAAAATAATTAATGATGGCATTAGTTACAATATACATAGACGATAAAAAAATCATTGCCAATTCAGAAAAAACAATTTTGGAGGTTGCAAGAGAAAATAATATTGAAATATTAACCATGTGTCATCTGAAAGGCCTCACAGATGTTGGTGCCTGCCGTTTGTGTATGGTAGAGTTGGAGGGTTCACCCAAATTATTTTCGGCCTGTACCACTAAGGTAGCAGAAAACATGATTGTAACCACAAACAGTGAGCGTATCAAACGCTACCAGCGAATCACTACCGAACTATTTTTTGCCGAAAGAAATCATATCTGCGCCGTTTGTGTTTCCAATGGCGCCTGTGAACTGCAAAATCTGGGTTATAAGGTAGGTATGGAAGCCATTCGTTACCCGCACCTGTTTCCGCAGTGCGATGTAGATACCTCACATCCATTGTATGTGATGGACCAGAACCGATGCATCTCCTGTTCGCGCTGCATCAGAGCCTGTGCCGAAGTGGAAGGCGCTTATAACTGGGATATGATGGGTCGTGGCTATCAAATCAGGGTGATTTCAGATTTCAATACGCCCTGGGGCGAAAGTACCACATGTACCTCATGCGGTAAATGTTTGCAGGCTTGCCCTACCGGCGCTTTGTGGGCGAAGTCTATCGTACAGGGCCAGCAGGACAAGCATCCCGAGTTTATTACAGATTTGATGGAGCGCAGGAAAATGAAACTCTAATTAATTGAAACTACCAGAATAAGTTTCAATATGGCAAAGGGTAGAATGATGCAATAAAATGAATCCGATTCAATTACCCAAATTGATAATAAACAATAAAAGTTCTTTTGATATTTTTTAAGCCGGCTGTAGTACATATAGCATCTTCGTTGTGTCACTCACTTCAACACCTGTGCATAATTTGGCAAAAACTGAAAAAACAACATTGAAACCGGCATAAAACATGAAATAAAAAACTGTAATTCAGATGAATAAGAAAAAATTAGCTACGGTATGGTTAGGCGGCTGTTCGGGATGCCACATGTCATTGCTGGATATTGACGAGCGTATTCTGGACGTGGCAAAGCTGGCTGATATTGTAAAAAGCCCTGTTGTAGATGGCAAAGATTTTCCTGAAGTGGACATTGCATTGGTTGAGGGCTCTGTTACCAGCGATGAGCACCTTGCAGAACTGCTTCATATTCGCAAAAACACCAAAACGCTGATAGCCTTTGGCGATTGCGCCGCCATGACCAACGTAACCGGTATGCGGAATTATTTTGACCTGAAGGATGTTTTTGAAACCTCTTATGTAAATTCCATAAGTAACGACCAGGAGGGTGAAGTGCCCGACAATCCTTACCTATTGAGGCTTCACGACAAAGTATTGCCTTTGCAGGAATGTGTGCCGGTTGATTTTGTAATCCCCGGCTGTCCCCCAAACGCAGATACTATTTTCTATGTTCTTTTTGAATTTTTAAATGATCGCACTCCTAATTTGAGTGAGGCAAAAAAATTGAAATATGGTTAATACTGATAAAAATACAATCCTGATATCGCCGGTAACCCGTATTGAGGGACACGCAAAAATAACTTTGCAACTGAACGAAGCCGGCGAAGTGGCCGATGCCAAATTTCACGTAACCGAATTCCGCGGCTTTGAAAAATTTTGCGAAGGACGCATGTTTACCGAAATGCCTACCATCACGCCCCGTATTTGCGGTATATGCCCCACCAGCCACACGCTGGCAAGCGTTAAGGCCTGTGATATGATTATGGGTATCCGACCCACTTACACAGCCAATCTGCTTCGCAGGTTGATGCACATAGGTCAAAACCTTTCGTCTCACGCCCTATCGTTCTTCCATCTGTCTTCACCCGATTTCCTTTTGGGCTACGACAGCGATCCGGCAAAACGTAATATTCTTGGCGTAGCCGAAAAATTCCCCGATCTGGCAAAACGAGGCATTCGTCTCCGCCAGTTTGGTCAGGAACTGAGCGAAAGAATCACCGGTAAAAAAATCCACATCATGGGTATCGTTCCCGGAGGTATGGCTTTCCCACTCACCGAAGATAACCGGAAGGCGCTGCTCGAATGGGTTCCCGAAGCAAAAGAAACCACCTTGCAGGCCATTGAACTCATCAAGCGTTTTCATGAAGAAAATGAAGAGATGGTACGCACATTTGCTCCTTCGCCCACATTGTATCTGGGAACAGTAGGACCAAACGGTGAGCACGAACTCTATGATGGCAAACTCCGCTTTATGGATACCGATGGCAATATTATTCAGGATCAGGTAGATCCGAAAAATTATCTGGATTACATTGCAGAGCGGTCCGTTTCATGGTCTTACCGCAAATACCCATATTACAAACCTTTTGGTTTTGAAAAAGGGATTTATCGGGTTGGCCCGCTGGCGCGCCTGAATGTTGCCTCTCAAATGAAGACCCCGTTGGCGCAAAAAGAATTTGAAAACTACAAAGCGATGTGCGGCGGCAAGCCATTGCACGGCACTTTTTATTATCACTATACCAGACTAATAGAATGTCTGAGTGATGTGGAAGATGCGGAAAGAATATTGAACGATCCGGAAGTTACCTCACTGCACATTCAAAATTTCGGTAGGTGGAATTATGATGAAGGTATCGGATCATCCGAAGCGCCGAGAGGCACCCTCTTTCATCATTATAAAACAGACAGGACCGGAAAGCTTTTAATGGTCAATCTGCTTATTGCCACCGGCCAGAACAATCCCAGCATGAACCAATCTGTACTGGAGGTAGCCAGACAATATGTGAAGGGCGATGATATTCAGGAAGGCATGTTGAACAGGGTAGAGTCCACCATTCGCTGCTACGATCCCTGCCTCTCCTGCTCCACACATGCATTAGGCCAAATGCCCATGCAAATAGAAGTATTGGATGCCGGAGGCGAACTGATAAAGAGTTTGGAAAGAAATTAAAACCAATTATTTAATAAATATTTCATTCATTTTTAAGGTTTTCACTACGAACCCCGCCGACAGGCGGGGTTTCCTGATTCATACATTCATCTGAAACTTTGCTTGAGTTTTACATCGTGCCAGACAATATTCCAGCTATTGATTATTTTTCAAAAGCCAGCTTGAATACTCCCAAGTAGAGATAATGATACTTTCCCAAGTTCAAACAACTTGTTATAGACATGTTCTAATAAAAATGATAGACTAATTTTTAAACCAAAAGAATGTAACCCGAACAAAGCCATCCGAATATTTACTATCTTAATAATTTGGTCTAAGTATTAAATTTTTCTTCCCATTCGGGATGTAGCGCAGTCCGGTAGCGCGCTTCGTTCGGAACGAAGAGGTCGTCCCGATTCAATCGGGATCATCCCGACGAAAAAAGCCTGTAAAATGTTAATTAACAATGTTTTGCAGGCTTTTGTATTTTGGGGTTGCGCAGTAGGTAATCTTTTCTTGCTTTTAAAAATGACGAAAAATTTATTGAAGTTGTTTCAGGTTTTGTAAAAATCTGCAATACCAACGACTTTTGCGGTCTGCCCAAAAAGTGAAGAGGAGGAAAAATTAGGGAAAAGAGCCTCACCCCTAACCCCTCTCCGGGTGGAGAGGGGTAAAAAGCCTCACCCCTGACCCCACCCGGGGAGAAAAAAATTTTGGAGGAAATGTAAAAGATAGTAATTTTAGGGGAAATTGATTTGCAAGAGAAAGTAAATAATGGCAGGAGAAAATAGGCTATGAGGTTTTTGATTTAAACATGGTATCAGTTTATTTTTTGATTGCGCAGAATAAATAGATTTAATATCTAAATAAGGAAAGTAAAATAAATTAAAAAATGATAACTCGTTAATGGACAGGGGATTAATATTTTATTGTGATGAAAGATATTGCGTCTATTTATGAGTTGATACGAAATTGCTGGCTATCTTTACGATAAAAAGAAGCTTTAAAGTTGAAAATAAAAAATCATAGATTTTTTGCATCGAACTTTGCAAATGGGATTTGCGAAAGACAGTTCTTTCAAGCGAATCGCTTAAAAAGTTCGATAAAGTTACACAAAATTATGCAGAAAGTCAATCGCATAAATGAGTGATGGCTTTTCAACTTTTGGCAACTTAACGAATTGAAAACTTCGTAAATCGGAGATTTGCAAAATGTTCAATACGTGTTTTATCAGTAAAGATAGAAACCTGATATCAGGCCGCAACTATCGTACAACTGGGAGTTTTGCAAAATGCGCCGACCAATTAATTTTGTATAAACATTAAGGCAGCGGCGCACTTCGCAAAGCTCCCGGACGTTGGCAGCAAGGCTAACGGACAACCGTGCGAACATTAACGTTCCGACATAAAACGAGCCGTATGACTTGTTGCCGTAAATCGGGCAACAATGGCGGACAAAAAAGCAAGCAACAGGAATTTAACCAAGGCAAAAAACACAAAAAACGATGAATTTTATACGCAATATTTTGATATTGAACGTGAGATAAATTCATATTTGGAATACGACCCAAATATATTTCGAGACAAAACAATTTTACTTCCTTGTGACGACCCAGAATGGTCAAACTTTACAAAATTTTTCGCACAAAATTTTGAACGCTTCGGACTGAAAAAACTTATCAGCACAAGTTTTGCTCCTGACAGTAAAACATACAAAGACGGTTATCAGCCGACACTTTTTGAAACAAACGACCCACAATTTGACGAAAAGAAAACCGTAACAAACGGCAAAACTTTCACACTTACTCACGACAAATCGGGCGACAACAAAATTGACTTCAACGATTTAGAGTGGACTTATTTAAAAGGTGATGGCGACTTTAAAAGCGAAGAAATCAAAAAACTTCGAGATGAAGCCGACATCATTATCACAAATCCGCCTTTTTCTTTGTTTCGGGATTTTTTGACTTGGATTTTTGAAGCCGAAAAGCAATTTGTGATAATCGGAAGTATGAACGCCATTACTTACAAAGAGGTTTTTCCGCTAATCAAAGATGATAAACTTTGGTTAGGCAACGGTTTCAAAGCAGGAAACGCTTTTTTCTCTTCTCCAATGAACAACGATTATGCAGACGGAGTTTTTAATCCCGACACAGGACTTGTAAAATTTAGAAATGTTGTTTGGTACACCAACATTGACCACGGAAGACGACACCAACCATTACCGCTAATGACAATGGCAGACAACATCAAATTTAGCCGACACAAAGAAATTAAGGGAAAAGAATATCAAAAATATGAAAATTACGATGCAATTGAAGTTTCATATACTGATGCTATCCCAAGCGACTACAAAGGTGTAATGGGAGTTCCTATTAGTTTTCTTGACAAATATTCACCTGAACAATTTGAAGTTATCGGAATGGCAGAAGATAACGGAAAAGGATTTTCGGGAGGAATTTGGGACGGACAAAATCCGCATTGTGTTATTAACGGACAAAATAAATTCAAAAGAATTTTTATCAAACATCGACAAGTATGAAAACAGCTTTACGAACAGAAATTACCATAAAAGATATTTGCGAGGGATTTGTTTACAACGAATTGGAGGGCAAAGGTTTGTTTGGACTTTCGGGAACTTTGACCATTCAACCCGAATACCAACGAAACTATATTTATGCAGACGGAAAACGTGATGTAGCCGTTATTCAATCCATTTTAAAAGGTTATCCGCTTGGACTTATTTACTTCAACAAAGTTGAAGATAACAAATTTGAAGTGTTGGACGGACAACAACGAATTACAAGTATCGGACGGTTTGTAACAGGAAAATTTGCCATACAAGACGACAACGGAATGCAACAATATTTTAGCAGTTTAGCAACTGAACTGCAACAAAAAATATTGCAAACAAAAATGCTCATTTACGAATGTGAGGGAACAGAACCCGAAATTAAAGAATGGTTTAAAACTATCAATATTGCAGGTGTTCCGCTCAATTCGCAAGAGCTTTTAAATGCTGTTTATTCGGGTACTTTTGTAACACTTGGCAAAGAAGAATTTAGCAACAGTACAAACGCTAATATTCAAAAATGGAGTGCTTACGTTTCGGGAAGTGCCAACAGGCAAGAGTTTTTAGAATGTGCTTTAGATTGGGTCAGTAAAGGAAATATAAGCGACTATATGAGCCGACATCGTTTTGATACAAACATCAATGAACTCAAAACGTATTTCAATAGTGTTATTGATTGGGTTTCTACGGTGTTTATTGACGTAGAAACAGAAATGCGAGGTTTAGAATGGGGACGATTATATGAAACATACCGAAAACAGCCGTACAATCCACAAACTATTTCCCAGCAAGTAAAAGAACTTTATGCTGATTCGTATGTAAAAAACAGAAAAGGCGTTTTTGAGTTTATTTTGGGCGGTTCGGTTGATACAAAACTGTTAGATGTTCGAGTTTTTGACGAAGCAACTAAAAAATCGGTTTATACCAAACAGACAGCCGAAGCTGAGAAAAACGGAACTTCAAACTGTTCTTTATGTGCCATCGGACACGATGCTAACAAAACGAAAATTTGGAGTTTAAAAGATATGGATGCCGACCACGTTACAGCGTGGAGCAAAGGCGGAGTGACTGACATTAAAAACTGCGAAATGCTTTGTAAAACGCATAATCGAGCAAAAGGAAATAGATAAAAGCAAAAGAAATAGAAATTATAAGTAAATTAGTTTTTTTAATTTATTAATAAAGACATAATTTAGTTCTTATTTTAAAATATATTTTGTATATTTGCCCATGGCTAATACAAAACGTAAGAACAAAGATGCTCAGGAAGAGACTCGCTTTCGGATAGTGGACTACTTAAAAAATAAACGGGGCACTCAAAAGCAGGCTGCCGAGATATTTTCTGTATCAGAAAGGAGTGTAAATAAAACATGGAATAAATACAAAAAGAAGGCAAGCGTTCACTTTTGAATAAGAAGCGTGGCGTAAAAGGAGGCAAGAAGATAACCGGACAGCAGGCTGCCGAAGTTCGACGGTTGATAAAGGATAAGATGCCCGACCGGTTAAAACTGGCCTTTGGTTTATGGACACGTGCAGCCGTACAACAGCTTATCGAACAGAAATATGGCGTTGTATTAAGCGTGAAGCAGGTGGGTCGATATTTAAAAGCTGGGGCTATACACCGCAAAAGCCTATCCGCAAAGCATTTGAACAGAAACCCGAGCAGGTAAAGCAATGGTTAGAGAAGGAATACCCTGCCATAAAGAAGCGGGCAACTAAAGAGAAAGGAACAATTTATTTTGGAGATGAAACCGGCATGCGAAGCGACCATCAGGCAGGCAGAAGCTATGCGCCTAAAGGCAAAACCCCCGTGGTGAAATCAACAGGGCAACGGTTTTCGCTCAATATGATTTCAGCTATCAGCAATAAAGGTCATTTACAGTTTATGCTGATAGAGAAGTTTAACGGTGATGTATTTATTGATTTTTTGCAACGAATGATTCGTTATAGTAAACAAAAGATATTCTATGTAACGGATGGTCATCCTGCACACAAAACAAAAAATTGCAGGCGTGGCTGGAGGAAAGCAAACATCGAATAGAGGTGTTTTTCATTCCGCACTATAGCCCCGAGTTGAATGCGCAAGAATATTTGAATCAGGATGTAAAGACTAATGTTATCGGCAAAAAGCGCCCTATCAATAAAGCTGAAATGCGCGCCAACGTTGAAGGTTTTATGAACGAAAGAAAAAGCAATAAAAAGCAGGTGCAAAAATATTTCCATGCAGACCACGTCAGATACGCAGCATAGAAAATTAATACGAACTAAATTGGGTAACGATTAATAAGCAATGATTCCAAAAGAGATTGAAGCAATATGCATTTTTATAGATTTTCTTGATAATAACAAGGAGGAATACATCAATAAATATATTCCTCTATGTAATGAATTAAGAGATTTAGATGTTAAACGCAACAGTTTACATCCTAATGCAAATTATAAGGATAAACAAGAATATGACAAAGTACAATCTCAAATCGAACTTAAATTTAAGCCTGTCTATGAAAATGTCTATACCCCTATTGCTAATAAATTACAAGAATTAGGAATTTGGTCAGGCGATGATACTTATTCAAGTATTCACAATAATAACATTTCAGCAATCAGTGAACTTCAAAGAAATTTCACTGATGAAGATGTCGAACAAATAATGCACTATAAACAAAAGTATTTACAATTCCGAAATGATACTAATAGCGATTTTCTTTGCTTATCTTTTGTTTTCCAAAGTTTAGACGAGATTTTAAAAGATTTTTTTGATTTTTTTAAAGATACAAATGAAAATGAATTTAAAAATTTTGAAGCGAAAACAATTGAAGTAAAAAATATAAACGAATTAGCTGAAAATATTTCAAATAAACGAAATGAAAATGTAAAATATTCTATTCCTATTGATACTGTTTTAGGCAAAAAACAAGAAGAAATAAAACCGAAAATTGAAAACATTAAAACCGAAATATTTATGGGAGATAAAATAGAAAACGTAAATATCTCTGAAAATAGGGGACAAATTGCAATAGGAAAGAAAAGTAAAAATGAAATAAATAACAGTGATAAACTTGCTGAAAAATCATTCAACTGGACTAAATGGGGAATAATAGTAGGTGCAGCCATAGCAATAATCTCAATCATCGTAACAATAATGTATTCCTAACATAAGCCCAGACTGCCAACATCAGTTTGGCAAAAACGGCAAAAAACAGCTTCGATTGAAAGTTTTTCGCTATCTTTGAGGCTCATGCTTCGATTGAAGATTTGTGCTAAAAGTGCCGTCTTCGCCAAGCTGAAAACCGTTGATACGAAATTGCTGGCTATCTTTACGATAAAAAGAAGCTTTAAAGTTGAAAATAAAAAATCATAGATTTTTTGCATCGAACTTTGCAAATGGGATTTGCGAAAGACAGTTCTTTCAAGCGAATCGCTTAAAAAGTTCGATAAAGTTACACAAAATTATGCAGAAAGTCAATCGCATAAATGAGTGATGGCTTTTCAACTTTTGGCAGCTTAACGAATTGAAAACTTCGTAAATCGGAGATTTGCAAAATGTTCAATACGTGTTTTATCAGTAAAGATAGAAACCTGATATCAGGCCGCAACTATCGTACAACTGGGAGTTTTGCAAAATGCGCCGACCAATTAATTTTGTATAAACATTAAGGCAGCGGCGCACTTCGCAAAGCTCCCGGACGTTGCACGCCATTTTCCGTGACACCCTAAAATTACTAAAATTTTTGGCATTCGGGGACAAAGGCTTTATATTTGTACAAACAGGACAATATTATGGAGATAAGAACAGATTTATTTTTAGGAGACAGCAAATCAATGCTCAAAATGCTTCCCGACAACTCCGTTGACCTCATTGTAACATCTCCCCCATACGCAGACCAGCGTAAAGGAACTTATGGCGGCATACATCCAGACAAATACGTTGAATGGTTTCTTCCAATAACAAAGGAACTTCTTCGGGTTTTAAAACCAACCGGAACTTTTATCCTGAACATAAAGGAAAAAGTTGTTGAAGGCGAACGCAGTATTTATGTAATGGAGCTAATTCTTGAAATGCGTAAACAAGGTTGGTTGTGGACAGAGGAGTTTATTTGGCACAAAAAGAATTGTTACCCTGGCAAATGGCCAAATCGTTTTCGTGACGCATGGGAAAGACTTCTTCAATTCAACAAGGATAAGAAGTTCAATATGTATCAAGAAGAAGTAATGGTTCCAATGGGTGATTGGGCAAAATCAAGGCTTAAAAATCTAAGCGACACAGATAAAATAAGAGACAACTCAAAGGTTGGTAGTGGTTTCGGGAAAAACATTTCAAACTGGTTGACAAGGGACAAAGCATTCCCAACAAATGTTTTGCATTTAGCAACCGAATGCAGTAACAAAAATCATAGTGCTGCATTTCCTGAAGAACTTCCAGAATGGTTCATGAGGTTGTTTACAAAAGAAAAAGATGTTGTACTTGATCCATTCATGGGTTCAGGAACAACATTATTTGTAGCCAACAGAATGAGACGTCATTCGATAGGCATTGACATCATGCCTGAGTACTACGAAATGGTAAAAGATCAAGTTGAACCAACAAAACTTTATTTATTAGAGCCAGAAGTAAAATATGAAACAACTAAATCTAAAAGACGTTACGCAGTACGTTGAAGAAAACATCGGAACATTTCACCAAAAAAGAATTGCAGGACTGAATGATTTGAAGCTAAAGAAAGTTCTTGGTAAGAAAAATCCTTATCTCTTCAAGGCAAAGTATATTTTAACGGCTCAAGACATCATCAAGAGTTTAACCGATGCCTTCATTTCTTCCCAAGAAGAAACAATCTTTGGCGACTGGCTTGAAGGACTTGCAATTTTTATCAATCAAAAAGTTTATCATGGGAGAAAGTCTGGTATTCCGGGTATTGATTTAGAATTTGACAAAGACGGTATTCGTTATATCGTAACCATAAAATCTGGACCTAATTGGGGCAACAGTTCACAAATTGGTAAAATGCGAGCAGATTTTAAAACCGCACAAAAAACACTTCGTACAAGCAATTCAAAACTTCACATCACTGCTGTGAACGGTTGCTGTTATGGCAGGGAAAACAATCCCGACAAAGGCGACTATTTTAAATATTGCGGACAAAAGTTTTGGGAGTTTGTTTCGGGAGACACAGAACTGTTTACCAAAATCATTGAGCCACTTGGACACAAAGCCAAAGAAAGAAATGACGATTTCATTCAGTCGTATTCGCAAATGATAAACAAGTTCACTAAAGAATTTGCAGATACATTCTGCTTAGAAAACGGTTCAATAGATTGGGACAAGCTTGTACGCTTTAATTCAGCAACCTAGCTCCGACAAAATAAAACGGCGTGCAACAACTAAGGCTTCGTTGGGCACGCAGTGCCAACAATGAAGCCGCAGGTTGAACGGAACCTACGGTAGCCGCTGTTGCACTATGGAGTTGCCGTTCTTAGAAGTTGGTTTATTTTGCAGACCGGGCAGGGTCTGTTTTTTTTGTTGGGCTGTTTGGGAGCTGGCTTTTCTGATTTTTTTTCATGGAGGTACATAAAATCCCCTACCCATAAATATCAGTTCACAGGCACAGTTTGTTTTTCCATTAAATATTTTTCAGGCGGCCCACGTTTGCCAAACACTTCAATCGTTATCATGGTTCCGGTTTTGCAAACGTAACCGCCCGACCAATACCTATTTTTTATTTGGCGTGTAAGTTTCAGTTTTGCCCAAAGATAAATTTTATGCAAGATAAGACATCAGCGCGCATGCAGAAGCTTGAGATGATAGAAGCCTGGCAGCAAAGCGGACTATCTCAAAGAGCGTTCTGCGAGAAAAATAATATAACCCACTCCACCTTCTATTATTGGTATCGGGTTTACAAATCGTCCGAGGAAAAGACAGACAGCTTTGTTCCGCTCACCATTACCCGTCAGGCTGATGAGTTGATGACACTTACAGGTAGCAATGGCATCCGCCTTCAACTACCCATCAGTAGCGGCGCCGCAGATTTTGTAAAACAATTATTACTTTGTTGAGCATGCTTCAACTCACTGATACCACCAGATATTATTGGTATAACGGAGCTGATATGCGTAAAGGCTTCGACAGCCTCTGTGGTATGGTCAGTCAGTTTATGGGAGCCAACGTGTTGGATGGCGGTGTGTTTATCTTTGTAAACCGAAGGCGCAATCAAATAATACTACTCACTTGGGAGGAGATGGTCTGGCTATCTACCATAAGCGTCTTGAAAAAGGAGTGTATGAACTTCCTCGCCTCTGTGCGGATAATAGCTGCGCCCAAATTGATGCCTTACAATTGCAGTTGATTCTCCAGGGTATCGTACTGCAGTCGGTAAGAAAAAAAGGCGTTTTTCACTCTCTTTTTAGAAATTCCAAAAGTTATACACATTTATTTTTCGTGAGATAAAAAACACGAATGTTATACACGTTTTAAGGTGTGTGTTGTGCGTAAATAAAAGGGTGTTATAACTTGGCAAAACCCTTTGGCAATGCGACTTTTGCATTACCAACCGATGGCTACAATTTTACAAAATATTGACTACAAAGAGCGTTACGAACAGGCGCTTGCTATCATCGAAAGCCAACAGAAAACCATCGAGTCCCAGCAGTACACCATCGAGTCTCAGCAATTAGAAATACTTCAGTTGAAGCGATACATCTTCGGCAGCCGGCACGAAAGATTTACGGCAGCGGGTCTGCCGACAGGTATGCCCACGCTCTTTGATATACCGGCTATTGCAGAACAAATTATAGAAAGCACTTCTACGGTCAGCTATCAAAAGAAGTCCACTCGGTTGCAGCCCAACCACAAGGGGCGCAATGGCTTCCCGGAGTCGCTGCGCAGAGAAGAGCAAATACGCTATCCGGAAGGCGTAGATATGAACAAGGTAAATAAGATAGGGGAAGACATCAGCGAAACGCTGGCTTACAAACCTTGTGAAGTGTATGTAAAGAAGATAATACGTCCCCGATTAATAGATAAAGCTACGGGGCGCAATATGCAGGCGCGCCGGCGCCGGAACGTAGTTTTGAAAAGAGTAATGCAGATGCCAGTCTGATTGCCCAGATAATCGAGAAGTATGTGGACCATCTGCCGCTGTACCGGCAAATAAAACGCTATGAAAGATTAGGTGTAACACTGAGCGACAGCACTATTGACAGTTGGCTTATCACGGCTGCTACCCTGATAATGCCGCTTTATCAGGCTCACAAAGACCTGGTATTGAAAAGCGGCTATATCCACGCTGATGAGACGACTATCCGGGTACAGGATAGCAGTAAGAAAGCCTATCTGAACGGTTCATCCGGGCGGGGCGCCACTCATCAGGGATATTATTGGGTCTATCAGAGTCATGAAAAAAAGTTGGTTCTCTTTGACTACCGGACGGGTCGTTCAAGAGAAGGCCCTCAGAGTATTCTTAAAGACTATCAGGGATATTTACAGACAGACGCCCGCCTGACTGACGCCAGTCGGGCAGGGGTTACCGCTTATGATGAATTTAATAATCAACGGGGATTATCCAGGTGAACTGTATGGCCCATGCGCGAAGGAAAATTTAATGAAGCGCTGGCAAATGATAAGGGCAGGGCAACATACGCACTGGGTGAAATCCAAAAACTCTATGCTATTGAAAGGTATCTGTCAGAGCATGAAGTTACAGGTGAAGCAAAACGGAAGAATCGTCGGGAACATGCTGTACCTATATTAAAAGAAATGGAATCGTGGCTAAAGCAGGAATATGCAAAAGTGTTACCTGCCAGCGCCATAGGAACAGCTATAGCCTACAGTCTGAAGCGGTGGGATAAACTCAGCCTGTATGCCACCACCGGTATATTGCACATAGATACTAACTATTTCATTGGATAGGCGACATATATCAATATATTTCCTTACTTTTGCGTATGCAAGGAATAGAAGTACTAATAGCCGAAAGATGGATGGGAGAAAATTATCCCATGAGCAAAGTGAATATATTCGTATTCAGGCTGTAAAGCAGGTGCGGATAGAGAACAAAAGCCCTGAGGAAGTGATTAAAACTTTTGGATTGCACCGTGCTAACATTTATAAGTGGCTTGCCAAATATGATGCTGGTGGTTTTGGATCATTAAAGAGTACGATAGCGAAAGGTCCACAACCAAAACTCACGGAGAAACAGCAACAAAAACTGGTTGGCTACCTGCTTAAAAACCCACTGCAATTAAAATTTGAGTATGCACTATGGACAGTAGATTTGATAGTGGAATTAATATCAGTAAAGTTCAATGTAAGCTACTCGAATGTACAGGTTGGGCGATTACTGAAAAAACTTGGATTGAGCAAACAGCGCCCCGTTGAAAGGGCATACCAGCAAGATCCTGTAAAAGTAGATCAATGGTTGAACACAACGTACCCTGCAATTAAAAAAGAAGCCAAAAATGAAAAGCGTGATATCTACTTTGGAGATGAGGCAGGCTTTCATGCCACGGCACAATTACGGTGCCACTGGGCTCCTGTAGGTGAAACCCTATTATAAAGACCACAGGCAGAAGGCAGAAAGTGAATTGTATATCGGCCATCAGCAATCAGGGAAAGATGCGATTCATGCTTTTTGAAGAAAAATTCACAGCACTGGTTTTTATTGATTTTCTGAAAAGGCTATTGCACAAGCAAAAGCAGCCCGTAACCCTTATCGTGGACGGACATAGAACACATTTTACCAAAGCTGTGAAAGAATTTATAAAAGTACAAAATGGGAAACTAAAAATATACGCCCTCCCGTCTTACTCGCCTGAAAGAAACCCTGACGAGCTGGTGTGGAACAATGCCAAACAAAAAGTTGCAAAAAAGAAGCACACACCCACTAAAAAAACATTCAGAGAAACTGTAGCAGATACCATGAAAGAAATTCAAAGAAAAACAACCCTTGTGAAAGCCTTTTTTAATGAACCAAATGTCGCCTATGCTAAGTAATAGATAGTAACAATCCGGTGGAGAATAGTATCAGACCCGTTGCTGTGGGCAGAAAGAATTATCTGTTTGCCGGCAGCCATGCGCGCTCAGCGTGCTGCAATGTTTGGCTCACCATTATTTACTGGGGCTGGGCAAAAAGTTTATGCAGTCTGAAAAGAAAGAATTTGGTATCGGTTACGCCTCTAAGGTTAGCCCTGAATAGTTTTATTTTAGCGTTGAATGATTCTGCATTGGCATTTGTATTTCGGTTATTGAAGAAATTAAGTATGTTATCTAAATTATATTTTACGGTATTAGCAACGGTATAAAACTCTTTTAATGCCTGCTCTTGTACTTTTTGTATCCATTGTTCAAACGCTGTCTTAGCAGATGCTTTTTGTTGGTTTTCGTATATGTTTCTAAAGGCTAAAGTTTGGTGGTAAGCAGTTTCTAATTCAGGGAAATATTTGAATAACAGGGTGGCTCTTTGTATTTGATTTTCTGTCCAGTCGTTTTGTTTTTGGCTAAAATATATTTGCACCTTGCCAGTAATTGTTTGGGTGTTTCACCATTTTCCAGCATTACTGGTTCATATTTTATTTGTTGTTCTTTAGCCTTTTAATGGCTGCATTTTCTTTGTCTAATTCTTTCCATCGCAGGTTTATTCTTATGTGTTGCAAGGCTTCCATTGCCAGTTTTATTACATGGAATCTGTCGGTAACCAGAGTGGCATTTGTAAATACCTGCTTTACGGCAAACTTCCATGTTTTTTGCCATATCAAGTGACTTCTTTACCTGCAAACGCTTGTGTTCACAAAGTTTCATTAGGGTTGTTATAATGTCTTTAGATAGTGTTCCTTTGATGACGGCTACCAATGTACCCTGCTTTGCCCTGCCGTTTTTGTTGGTAACAAATGTGTATAATTCTCCTTTGGATAAACTTAGTTCATCTATGCTTAGGTAGGCTCCAATGTTGTCCGGAAAAAGAAGATAATCTTCGCAGTGAGTGAGCTGGTTCCAGTCTTTAAAACCACTGCTATACTTTTATAATGACGGTTTAATTTTGAAGGCTGTATCTGATGGTAACCAGCTATGTTGCTGATAGTATCAACCTTTGTATCAACCTGTACCTTTTAAAAAATCCGATAGTTCTTTGGTTAACCCTGAACCTTCGGCTACAAATGAAAAGTCGTTTCTGATAATTTTACCAGCCTCTTTTTTTATGTCGCCAGCGTCTTCTTTTATTGCCAAATAAACTGCTTTGCCACGGACAGGGAATCCTGTAGGGTTATCTCCGTAAACCTTTTGACTCATATTGGGTACCATCCACATCTCCCAATATCATATTCCGTTCTTCCAATGAAATCTGAAAATAAACTGACCTGTCCTTTACAAAGCATAGTTCATCTATACCTGTAATATCAAAATATTCCAATAACCCCTTGGGTAAAAAATGACCGATATATGATGTATCCATGCAACAAAATTAGGCGTACTCCCCATTTAATGAAAGTGACCCCAATGTTTTACAGTTTACTGGCTACCTGTAAATATTATAATGTCAATCCTTACGACTGGTTGCACGACATCCTGAACCGTATTGCCTCCCATCGTATTAACCACATAGAGAGCCTGTTGCCGCAAAACTGGAAAGTTGCCGTTTCTTCCTAACGGAAATTTTTTAAAATCGCAATGAGGGTATTGGTCGGGGGCTTACTGTTCAACAACAAAATTATTATTCGTCACGGAACAATTTTCTTTTGTGAATTTTTGGAATGCACATTTGAAAACTAAATTCTAAGCGTAAAAGTAAAAGTCCTTGAACCCGTTGTAAAACTAAAATTACGCTATCGGAATTTGTATGAAAAATTGATTAGCAAAGAGTACTTTGAACTTAAATACCACTTTGACAGAAATAAATACATCGGATTAGAAAAACAAGAGGTTAAAGGTTTATACAGTTCGAGTATTTGGGCAAATTACGACTTTGTAAAGAAAATATATGAACTTAAAGAACAAGGATTAGAACAAGAAATCTATGACACTTTTTGGTAATAAAATAATCCGATGGTTTTACATCACACTATTCAATAATTTTCACTAACTTTGTATCCGAATGAATACAGAAACAAAATGTACTTTATTGAGAAAACAACAGAATTTGATAAATGGCTTAGAAAATTGAAAGACACCAGAGCTAAAGCAAAAATCTTGTTCAGAATTCAAAAATTAGAGCAGGATGAACACTTTGGAGATTGCGAACCTGTTGGAGAAGGAATTAGAGAACTGAAAATAAACTATGCAAAAGGCTATAGAGTTTACTTCAAGGAAACAGACGGAAAAATTATCGTTCTACTAATTGGTGGCGACAAATCAACTCAACAAAAAGACATTGAAAAAGCAAAAGAAATTTGGAACAAATTAAAAAAGTAAAGAAATGGAAACGTCAAAATTTGATATTGCAGACTACTTAGATAGCAACGAAATGATTGCAGAATATCTTAATACTGTTTTGGAAGACGGAAACGATGCGGAAATAATTACAGCAATCGGACACATTGCCAAAGCTATTGGTATGACTAAAATTGCGGAAGAAACAGGACTTAGCCGACCAAGTTTATACAAAGCGTTATCTGACGGAGCGAAACCGCAATTTGCAACAATAATGAAAGTACTGAAAGCTGTTGGTGGACAAATACAAGTAAATCCGATGACCGCTTAAAAAAACGAACGCACAACATTAAGTGGATTGAAAAAAGCCCTCAATAATCGAGTTCTAAAATAAACGCAAAAAGCCCCGATCATAAACGACCGGGGCTTTTCTGTATCCCTTTGTCCAACTCCGTCATTATTGTTTAATGTTGGCGGCATAGTTTTGAGGTAGAGGTAAATGCCACTGTAAGCTGCGTTTGGTTTAAAAAAATTATTACAAGGAATTTTCTATGAATTAATGGTTTTCAAAAACTCATTCCAGATATCCGAAACAATTTTGTCTGCCGGCCGAACATCCTGAAGCATTGCCGATACCTGCCCGATTTCTAATTCACCATCGTCTAAATCTCCCTCAAACATTCCTTTTTTAGCACGTCTGCGCCCCAGCAATTGTTGCAGTTCCTCTTTTGTAGCGCCATTTCCTTCGGCAGCCGATACTTCTTCATAAAACCGGTTTTTCAACAACCTTACCGGAATCAGTTGTTTAAGTGAAAGATGTGTATCTCCCTCTTTGGAATCAATCACTGCCTGTTTAAATTTTTCGTGAGATGATGCCTCCGGGCTGGCCACAAAGCGGCTCCCAATTTGTACGCCTTCGGCCCCCAACATAAATGCGGCTGCCATCTGTCTGCCGGTGGCTATTCCGCCTGCCGCAATTACCGGAATGGTAACCGCATCGCATACCAAAGGAACAAGAACCATTGTTGTGGTTTCTTCTCTGCCGTTATGGCCTCCGGCTTCAAAACCCTCGGCTACCACCGCATCGCAACCGGCTTCCTGGGCTTTTTGGGCAAACTTACTGCTGCTAACCACATGTGCCACTTTAATGCCGTGTTCCTTAAACCGTGGCGTCAATAGTTTGGGATTACCGGCGCTGGTAAACACAATAGGCACTTTTTCTTCGATGATGGTTTTTACATGCGCTTCCAAATCAGGATAAAAAAGAGGCAGATTCACTCCAAAAGGCATTTGAGTAGCCACTTTGCATTTTTGAATATGTTCTTTCAGCACATCAGGATACATGCTTCCCGAACCGATTAAGCCAAGGCCGCCCGCATTGCTCACAGCGCTTGCTAACCTCCAGCCACTTGCCCACACCATACCGGCCTGGATAATAGGATATTGAATGTCAAATAGTTGCGTAATCCTGTTCGATAAAGAAAATAACATGATTGATTTTTTAATATTTTGAAACCCTATCTCAAAAATGAAAAGGAAATGAATTATTTCTTCAGAATACTACTTTCGCGCTACCCCAAATCAATTGTTGTGTGGTCGCCAATGTTCAAAATACGCTTCTTACCCTTTATCAGCGTATCGTTACCAATCAGTGAATTCATCAACACAATATCAGACAGGTTGGCGTATTCGCCAATGATAGAATTATTTACCACCGAACGCTCAATAATTGTATTCTCACCCAATGTAACATTGGGACCTATTACACTGTTGGTTATCACGCATCCTTCGCCAATGCTCACCGGAGGAACGATTACCGAGCCTTGATATTTTGAAGGATCTGCGGTAAAATTAAATTTCTTCAGTAAAATCATGTTGGCGTGCAGCAATGTCTCTTTATTGCCGGCATCGTACCAGTTATCCACTTTAAAGGCATCAAACAGAACCCCCTTTTTTATCATACACTCAATGGCATCCGTAATCGTCAGTTCGCCATAAGTCAATACATTTTCTGCAATATTTTTTTCAAGACATTCAAATAAAATATTGGTTTCCTTTATTTTATAAATGCCTACCATTGCCATGTTGGACCTCGGTATCTGCGGTTTTTCTATTACCGAGTCAATGCTTTTATCATTATTGATATATGCCACTCCGAAATTGCCCGGATTGTCAATCTTTTTTACCCCGATAACCGAGTGAGGGTTGTCGAGCACTTCGGCTATATTATACTCGCAAATGGTATCTCCCAAAGTGATCAGCGCTTCATCACTGCCAATTATTTCTTTTGTAAGGTTCACAGCATGGCCAATGCCTCGCCTGTCTTCCTGAATGATGAAATGGGCAATAATATCCGGATGATTTTTTTTTATGTAATCGGTAATTTTATCGCCCATGTAACCAATTATCAATACAACCTCTTTGATTCCTGCTTCGGAAAGCGATCAATGATAATGCTCAATACGGTTTTGTTAGCCAGCGGAATCAAAGCCTTAGGCTGGGTGTAACTATGCGGCCTCAGTCTTCTTCCTGCACCGGCTACAGGTATAATTGCTTTCATTAAAATTAATCTAAATATTACTGGGGCGTGCCCCTCGCCACCCTTTTTCGCCTTTGGCGAAGGCCGGGCTTCGCTCGGGTCGGGCTATCCGCTGCAAGTCCTCGTGGCGCCTCCGCTTCGCTCCGGCGCCACTGCGGGCTTTACGCTTCTATCCCTCACGCGTTTATTCTTTTTGGGCGGTGAAGATAAGAAAAAATAATGGTGGCAGTCCGACCGGAAATCAATTGGGTGTATTTCAAATTTTCGGTAACCTAAGCCGCCTCTCTAAAGAAATCCTCCTTTACTAACTCAACGATTTTAGACCACCTGTTATTTTTTTTAGTCACTCTGAGATTCAACATATTTTGAGCGCCTCTTCGACTCCATCTCTGTCCAGACTGTTTCATTCTTTTTGTACGACGGTTCTGTGAGCTGATTCAATGGCGCCGGAACCGATTATACCTGCTCCAATTTTCTTATACTGCGGATAGTTCATTCTTGTTTTGTTAGATTCGTAGTAGTCTATTAACTGCCTGGCTTCCTGACTTATTTGAGGTGAGCCATTTAATTCATCTATTATTTTTTGTACTTCTCCGTTCAGCAGTAATTCTAATCGCTTGTCTAACCACTGCTTCCTCTGAGCATCATCTTTAATCGTGGCTTTGGCATAATCATGTAGGTGTTCACTGGCATGATAATAATCCAATACTGATATCGCATCCGGATAGGCATCTGCTATCCAGTTTTTTATCCATGCGCACCGTCTGATATGAAAACAATACGTTGCTTATTTTGACTGTAATAATCTAATGGCTTTTCCATCTCCGCTGTAAACTTCTTATGGTCACTTAGATAGGCCAAATACTGGGAATTGCTTATCCAGCCTGGTTTATCGCCTGCATGGATACAGGATGAACTTTTGAAAATCCTTCCAACTTTTACTTCCTTCCATCCTCCTCCCTGGTGAATATCATGGAGCCGTCGGCCATGCCGTAAATCACCTCCTCCTTTTTACATGGGGTTAATACTATCTCCTCCGATATCGTTTTACCAACTTCTTCTCCATATACATTGGCTACCCGCCAAACCTGCGATGCGCTTACTTTTATATCAATATATTTTTCCAGTACTTCATTGCAGTTCTCATAACTATCCAATTGGGCTGAATAAACCATCAACTCCTGAAGTCTGGGTGAAATCTGAAATCCATTCTTACCCTTACTGAAGGGATGATTGTTATTTATGGTTACCAGACCGAGAGTCGTGAGGTTTTTTTTTTCGCTTATCTTGGCTGAGGTTTCCAATATTCTTTTCAGAACTTCTCGGCCGAGACTATTCCAGATTTTGACAAACTCAGTTTCATAATCATAAAAATCGGTAATTAAATTAAGACGCTTTAATTCATCGTAACGCTTTTCAGCGGCTTCTAAATATTCTTGCTTGGTCATGATTAATGGGTTTTAATTATTAAAATTAAACATTATAACCATTTTGTACCGCGAAAATTTGAAATGCACCCAATCAATTTTTGGTCGTTGAACTGATGAATCCTATTGTTTTAGCATAAGCTATTATTTCTTAAAGCAGCACATCGCCCACTTCATCCCTTTTTCTTTCCAGTACGGATTTGGCATACACACAATAGGGTTTTATTTTAAGATGGCGCTCCCGTGCATATTCTACGCCTGCCATTACCAATTGTTTGCCAAACCCCTTTCCTTCATAAGCCTGATCAACTTCCGTATGTTCTATTTTCAGAATATTTTCATCTATAGAAAACCTCATAAAACCAGCCTGAACTTCGTTTTCAAACAGTCTGAATTCACCTTTTGTGCCATTTAGTTCTATACGTATAGCCATAATAATATTTTTAAAAAACAGGTGGCCTGCCTTTTGTTTTTAGTATTAATCCTCCAAATATCCGAATTTTCCATTATTAAAATCATCAAAAGCCTGAATAAGTTCTGCTCTGGTATTCATTACAAACGGACCATGAGCAGCAATGGGTTCATGTAGCGGAGCGCCTCCCAACACCAAAACAGTGGCATCTTCTATTGCTTCCAGACTGAAATTCTCGCCTTCTTTTTTTAACAAGGCAAAATGATCCTGTGGCACAATTTCTTTATTGTTTACCTTCACACTACCTTCTATCAACAGAATGGCTGTAGCATATTCTGCCGGAAAGTCCAATTTAATGCCGCCGCCTTTTTTCAGCTTCACATTGTAGAGATGAATGGGTGAAAATGTGTTGGCGCTGCCTTTCTTGCCCTGATATTCACCTGCTATTATTTCTACCTCGCCATTATTATCGGGCAATGCTACTCTCGCCATATTTTTATTTTGTAAAAGCTGGTAGCGCGGCTCATCCTGTTTGTGTTTGGCAGGCAGGTTTACCCAAAGTTGCACCATCTGAAATTCACCGCCTTTTTTACTCCATTCCCGTTCATGAAATTCTTTGTGCAGCACACCGCCGGCGGCTGTCATCCATTGCACATCGCCTTCGTCAATCACTCCACCGGCGCCGGTGCTGTCGCCATGCTCTATCCTTCCTTTGTAGGCAATGGTTACGGTTTCAAATCCTTTATGAGGGTGTACGCCCACACCGCGCGGAATTTCACTTGGCGAAAAATGATACTTACTGTTATAGTCCATTACCAGAAAAGGATCCATTCGCTGCATTGATACCGTACCTGGAATGAAATGGTGTACCCTGAACCCATCTCCCACAAACCGTGGCGTTCCGGGCGTTATAATCTTCTCTATATTTTTAATACTCATAATAATTTCTTTTTTAACCCAATTCCATAATTCTTTTTCTGACCTCGGGCACTACTTTGGTTGCGAATAATTCTATTGATTTCATGGTAAGCTCGTGAGGCACAAAGCCTAAGCTGGCATGAGCAACAAATCTGGTGAAACCAAAGAGATTATATTCATGCACGATTTTTTCTATTACTTCCTCCACACTGCCTACCATCAGTGAGCCTCCGGGGCTGCGCATGATATCATACTGCTGTTTCGACATAGGAGGCCAACCCCGGCTGCTCCCTACCCTGTCCATGATTTGTTTGTAATAGGGAAAGAACTGCTCTGCGATTTTTTCGCTGTCTTCTCCTATAAAAACATGATTGTTAATACCCACTTATATTTCTTCCGGTTTTTTGCCCATCTCCAGAGCCGTGTTTTTATACAAGCCGATAAAACGGGTGAACTGTTCGGGCACTCCGCCAATAATCGCCAGGATAAGTGGCAGTCCCAACTTTGCCGCTCTTATTGCGGAGGTGGGCGTACCGCCAGCCGCCAGCCAGATGGGGATGCTTCCATTCACGGATCTGGGATACACGCCTAAATTATGAATCGGCGCTCTCAGCTTTCCTTCCCATGTAACTATTGTTTGCTGATTGATTTTAAATAACAGGTCTAATTTTTCTTCAAACAACTCTTCATAATCTTGAAGGCTGTAGCCAAACAACGGAAACGACTCGATAAAAGAGCCTCGACCCGCCATAATTTCTGCCCTGCCGCCCGAAATAAGGTCAATGGTTGCAAACTGCTGATACACCCGCACAGGATCATCTGAACTCAATACCGACACCGCACTTGAGAGTTTAATGTTTTTGGTAATGGCTGCTGCCGCCGCCAGCACAGTAGCAGGCGATGATACTGCATAATCGGGCCGGTGATGCTCTCCCACGCCAAACATGTCAATCCCCAACTCATCTGCCAGTTTGATTTCTTCTAACAGGTCTTTAATTCTCTGCTCCGAATGAATGCCCTTTTCACCGGTCTCGGGCAGTACATCGGCAAAAGACATCATTCCAAACTCCAATTTTTTCATACTAATATTTTTATTCAGTGATTTTTAAACGTTTTATCATTAATCGGCCAAAGCCAGTAGTCCGTGCAGGTCTAAGTCATTTGTAAACATAGTAAGCCGGCCATTACTGTCGAGCGGCCATTCTTCCTTTGGCCTGTCCCAATAAAGCTCCAAACCGTTTCCGTCAGGATCGCTCAGGTAAATAGCTTCCGATACACCATGATCCGAAGCACCTTCGATGGGGTAATTCACTTCTACCGGTCTTTTGAAAATATTTGCCAGGTCGTTTCTTGTGGGATACAAAATAGCAGCGTAATACAACCCGATACTGTTCATTGGCACCGGAGCCTGACCCCTACTGTGCCAGGTATTGAGACCGATATGGTGATGGTAGCCGCCTGCCGACAGAAATGCTGCCTGTGTGCCATACATCATAGTAACTTCAAACCCCAGAATATCTTTGTAGAAACCAATAGATCGCTGCAAATCCGGGACTCTCAGGTGAATATGTCCGATTCGGGTAAGTGGCGGCACAGTATAATTATCCAACATAGTACTGCAAAGATCGGAAATGCCTGGTGTGTGGAGATTGACTTATGGTAATAAATGGTAAGGAGAGAAAGAAGGAGTAAATCGACAAATGTCTGCTGAAGGGCAAAGTAAGGCAGAGCAGTCTCGGGGAAAATTTTTGAAAACCAATAAAATCACTATTTCCCCAGACTAATGAAAAAACCACTATTCGTGGTTTTTAAAATATTTATGTCTAATAAAGTCGGCAATGTTGATATCTTACGGTACTAAAAATAAAATATGGCAAGCTCTTATTTCTAATGCTGTTTCATTCAAAGAGAGCGGACTCTGAATTCCCGAAAGATGCCCCTATTCAATCACCATCTCTATATTGACTATAATCTTAGCAAAAGCCGTTGGTATAAACATTGTTCCGAGCCGTTGGTATAAGCTGAGGTAATTTTTTGTTTTAAACTCTAATGATTCAACAATATTTATTTAATTATTACAAACAACGGCTTTGCTTTTAAAACAGGCTATAATAGAAATTACTCACAGTTATACTTTTTACCAAAAAACCAAATCTATATAAGGGATTCCGAAATTATTTATGGGACCACCCATCCCATAAAACTTTGATGCGGATATTGTCAAAACGCCGAAACTTACAGGATAAGGTACAGGTCCGGGACTAAATACACAAACCCGACCGATAGTATTGCCAATATTTGGACCATAACCGGCAGGAGGGATAGTTCTACGAACGGTATAAGAATTGCCCGGAACTAATGATCCTGATGCGTTCATATAGCTGATAGCAAGAGAGTTAAAAATATTTGAACCTGAGAACACCATTGTGCTGGTAGTATTATTATAGACTTCCATGGTGTAGGGCAAACTATTTGCCTGCATATACGCATTCCCCTGATATCCAATTTTGCAAAGATACTTTGTTGTGCTTACAGTAAAGGTATATTCATGTGTCAGCAAATCCATCGTAACCTTATTCGCGTAATTCGTATTTGAAGAGAGAGTGGTGCTGTAAAGGTTTTGAAAATTGGTTCCGGTAGTACTACAGAATGGTGGTGGTGGGTTTGGGCATCCCATACAAATTATGGCAACAACAGTAACGATCATGGCTGAACGAACCCAAGGAGGAATTAACTTTTTCATAAAAAACAATTTAGAATTTAAAAATATTTGCCTACTCTTTTCGGTTTTCGGCTTCCCCGTATATTAATGATAGAATGTAAAAATCATTCTCCCAAAATCTTCACTTCCACCCTTCTGTTATTGGCTCTGCCTTCAGGTGTGCTATTGGTATCGGCAGGTTGGCTGCTGCCATAGCCATTAGCCACTAAACGATTTGCGGCAATGCCTTTTTCAATCAAATAATTCATCACACTGACTGCACGGTTTTTACTCAATCGATTGTTCAATGATACCGAACCTCGGCTATCCGTATGCCCCTGAATTTCTACCCTGGCAGACGGGTTGTCCTGCAAGTATTTTACCAATCGATCTAAATCGGTAGAAGCTACTGTGTTCAATGTGGCCTTATTGGTTTCAAAGAAAATATTGTTCAGCACAAATTTTTGTCCGGCTTTGGCTTCCTGAATTTCCAATTCTAATTTCACATACAAAGTGGTACTCCTATTAAGTCCTTTTGTACTCACCTGTTCTATATTGCTGAAGTAGCCAGACTTCTTACCAGAAACAGAAAAATCTGAAGCGGCATCTAATTGTCCCTTGAACAGTCCATCGGCATTTGTGTTTATATTTTGCAAACCGACTTTGGTATTGTTGTTTACAGAAACTTCCACATCGGCCACAGGATTGCCCCCTTTTTTGTCCACTGCCTTGCCCGACAAAGTAAAGCGTGGATCATTGTTCAACAGAATAAGATTAATGGCATAGCCTGCTGCATCAAACATAGCAGGTTCTATCTTCTTACTTTCTGAAATGATGCCATTGAGCTTGCCTTCCACGGTATATTCATCCTTTGAAACATTGGTCAATACTAACTTTCCATCTTCGTCCGATTTGCCAGAAAATACTTTTCCATTTGCCGACTGGATGGTTACTGCCGCATCCGGTAATGGTAAATTAGTGGCTTCATCTTTCACCCAAATAGCCACATCTTTTGTAATAGGTTTCACCACTTCCACCACAGGCGGTGGCGGAGCTGGTGGCAATGGTTTTTCTTTTCTTCTAAACAAATGTGTGCCTACACCAACCTGATAAAACAAGGCACTATTGTTGCTTTTGGTAAATGACAATCGGTATTGTGCGCCGGAAAATACAAAGGCTTCGTCCCATAAATTGGCATGCACACCCAAACCCAATGGGGCATAAAATCCGGTTTTTCCGGCATTGCTGTACAATCCGACTCCAGCCGAAATATAGGGCGTTACCGCAGCTTTGTTTTCTGCCAAAATTTTGAAGATGCCATTGGCTTCAAAAGTGAACAACTTTTGAGTGGCGGTATAAGTTCCTGTAGGAAATGTGTAAATACTTTTAGTGTAATTGATACCGACATTGATGTCAATATTTTTATGTAGCCCCTGCCAGTAACTTAAACCATATCCGGCATCCATCATAGGAAAATTGCTCCACTGGCCGTTCTTAATCACTTTGCCGAAATTGGAGGCCTTTATGTTCATGGCCGTTTTAAAATCGGTAAAAGAATAATGCAAGGTAACCGATGGCATTTTCTTTTGTGCCCAAACCGAAAGGTTTGTCATCAACAACAGCAACAGTATAATTTTCTTAGTCATGTTTGTTTTTTTGCATGTTGGTAACGGTGTTGGTAATCATTTTTTGGGGATTGGCCAATGAAAAAGTATAAGGCTGACTGATTCCCTGCATAGCTGCATCGGTAGTTTCTACCGGCATACCTTTTTCATCTAATGTTTGAATCGTCCAGACAAATTGATTGGTAGCTGCCGGTTCAGGCACTACCATGTTCAACCTGGGCTGCCAGGTAAACTGGGTCGTTCCCTTTATCAATCTATCCTCAATGGGTGGCGTGCTGCGTAGGGATTGCATCGGTGTTTGATCGGGTAATACCTGCCAAATTTGAATGCGGTATGTAGCCAATGCGCCTTGCATGGTGGGCGTTAACGGAGTCCATCTGAATATGATGAAACTATTGGCCTGCCTAGCTTCCAGCTCCTTGCCATCTGCAGGCTGCATCAATTGGGGCAACTGAAAGCTGCTTATAAAAAATGGCTTGGATGCTGTCCATTCTGTTCGGGGTTGGTCCTCCATGCCATCCCACAATCTCAGTCGGATGCTGTATTGGCCTGCGGCTAATTTACCTCCTTCGGAAAAACTGTTGGCCATTTGTGGCGAAGAAAAATTGCCGTTTTTCAATTGCAAAATTTCACTAAGTGGCAAAGCCCCTGCATTGCCTGAATAAGAAATAGGCAGACTTTGTTTAAACGGAAGTTGATACACCATTTGCCCATCGCTATTTAAAATTTCAGTTTCAAAACGAACTGGTCTGTCCATGGCACCCATCCCCAATGATGTTATTACCACAGTGCCATTTACAGGACGATGCCATTCGGCCAAATAAGCTGATGGTCTGGAATTGATGGCAAGATTCACCCTTAGTTGCGCCTGTACTACCAATGCGGTTGCACAACACCAAACCAATAGCAGCATTGCCCTTATTATTTTTTTGCGATGATATATTGTGTAGTTCATTTCTTAATTTTTTTATCCTACTAATCGAATCATTTATTTTCCTAATCGATATTGAATGGAGGTTCTTAGATGGCTTTCCAAATAATTAGCACCTAACAATGAAGGAGGAGGCACCAGTTCGTTTCCGTACTTCAGGAAGTTGAGTGTGCCGCTAAAATTCCAGGTCATTTTGTTGGTTAATGGCCATTTGAAACCGGCAGTAGCCAACCAATTGTTGTTAGGTGTAAATGCCTGCAATTTTGTATTGGTATATTGCAACTGTCCGTTCAAACTCATCTTAGGTTTTTTCACCGGAATATTTACACCTGCTGTTCCGGTATAAAGCCGGAGTTTGATATTCCCAGGATTCACTACGTTTTGAAACCAAAGCGCACTAAAATCGGGCGACCAGTTTTTGTTGAAGAAAACCGGCACATACATCAGCATTGCACTTTGAGTATTGTTTTTTGTAGGCGGATTGGGCAAAACCGTTTCTTCATATTTGCTCCAGGAATAAGTGGCACTAAGCATATTGCTCATTTTTGAATTGCTCCAAGAATAGCTGGGGTTGATGCTTAAATCGTTGGCCACATTTTTCAAGCCCAAAAAAGAACCTACAGCAGGTGCCTGAAATCCAAAATTATTGTAGTTGGCATTTAATGAAAACTGATCGGTGAACTGCGCAAACACATTGGCATTGGCAATAATTTGTTTGTTGCGGGCACCACTCCAGTTAGAAATGCGTCGGCCAATATCGCCATTAAACAAATACTTATTGTCTTTTGAACTGATGCGGGTGCTAACCGTATATTCCAATCTGTCGTTTTGCAAATAAGGATAGCCTGCTGTGTAATACCCTTTGCTGAAAAACCTTCCGTTCAATCCAATATCAAATTGCTTTGATTTTTTGCCGATAGCCATCTGCGAAGCAAATCCTTCTGCCGTGCTAATTCGGGGTTTCAGCAATCCTACCAACCCTTTAAAACTTCCATTGTTGATGTAGGGTGCCGTTGTATTATTGATATCTCTTGAATGATAACGGTTTCCCAATTCGGTATTAAAATACCATCCGGCTTTACCTTTTACATTGAGCAAAAATGTAGCCACCGTAGCTTCCTGCGGATCGGGATGTGGCGGTTTGTTGATGGCCGCAATGGGCGGAATACTGTTTTCAATATCCTTACTTTTTACAATATTGAAGCCTGCAAAATAAACTCCTTCCTTCTCAAACCCAATTTGTGCCATCGTTTGCCTGCGTCTGTAAATACCTAACACACCGGGCAAGGGAGTATAAATAGCATCCTGTTTTCGCTGGCTGATGCCATGAAAAAACTTTAACCTGAACCTGCCCGGACTTAACTTAAACCCTGCTCCAAATATGCCCAAATCGCCGGTGCTTAAAGGGCTGTATTGCAAGTACTGTGTTCCCAACTGCAGCTCGGCCCATTTGTAACTGGGGTTTAAACCGATGTTATTAATAGGGTTAGTAAGCCATTGCCCCAGGGTTTGTTTGGGTCGAGGAATATTGGATGGCCAGTAACCACCAATGCCGTTGAAATTATAGTTCATCGGGCTTACATTGATGTTGATGGGCAACTTAAATTTTCCATACGTGAAAGTTGGATTGAAATTGAACCGCACCACATGCCAAGGCCGGCGGGCATTGTAGAAGCTGGGGCTATTGGGTTTGGTGGTCAATCCGTAATAATCATAAGACATGCCCACATTGCCCGAAACTATCATTTTGGGCTTTTCTGTTTGGGCATTGGCCGTAATGCTCCAAACAAAAATAGACAGGAAGAGGAGTTTGTACTTCATTGATTTGTTTTTGCAGGATGCATGTATTCAGGTTTAAAAATTAGGAACTTTTTTAGTGGACAGTTGATAATCGCCAAACAGATCACATAGTTTTTTAATATCCTTAATCCTTGTATAATTATTATTGCTCAATACGGCGATCACCACATTTTCATCCGGCAATCTGATCAGCAATGCCCTATTGCCAGCCCACCAACCATCATGGTATAAAACCGATTTGCCATTACTGGTGGTTACTTTTTTCCAACCCATGGTGTATGTGCTGCTAAAGCTGATGCTGCTGCCAATGGTTTTGAATGCTATATCCAAAGTGGACTTATTCAACACTTTCCCGGAGCGCAAAGCATTGTCCCATTTTCTTAAATCCTGGGGCGTGCTATACACACATTTATCACCATAAATCAAATCTAGATACCGAAGCTTGTAGGAGCTGCCATTGCGGTAATAGGACTTGGTAGCTTTGGCAAAATTGTTCAGGTTCACCACATAACTATCCTCCATTTTTAATGGTTTGAAGAAAGTATTGACCATATAATCGGCATAACTACTGCCCGATACTTTTTCAACAATCATGGCCAACAAAGCATAGTTGGTGTTGGAATAATCATACACGGTGCCGGGTTTATGTATCAGCACTTTTGATTTATTATCGGCCATCACATCCAGCAAATCTTTATTGGTTACGTTGATGGATTTATCCCAACCTGCTTCATCAATAAATTGTAGATAATCTTCCAGCCCACTTCGATGACTGAGCAACATCTTCACCGTAATATCGGGGTAAGGGAATTTAGAAAGATATTTTATTACGGCATCCTCTAAATTCAACCGACCTTCTTCTATCAGTTTCAATATAGCTGCGGAAGTAAAAGTTTTAGTAATACTGGCAATATCAAAAGCAGTATGACTGTTTACTTTATCCTTGTAGCTGTAATATTTTTCAAACAATACCGTATCGTTTTTAGCTACCACAATGCCGCCATTAAAATCTTTTGGCACAGTAGCATTTATCACAGAGTCAATCTTGCCCGGCAATTCAGGAGGGATTGGAACATAAATTGGAGGTTCTGGTGGATAGCCGCCCGGAGGATAACCACCCGGAGGATTAACCCCACCACCTGGAGGATTGGTTCCTCCATCACCCACGTTTACTTTAAAAGTGCAGGCACATTTTTAGTGCCGCAATTGGCTGTAAGCGTGATGGTATAAGCACCCGGAGCCGGGAAGGAAATGACTTCGTTCAAGGTAGTAACCACCTTGGTATAAATAATTTGGTTTTGCTGGTTATACACCACAATTTCATTTTTGGAGGAGATGCATTTGCCATCGCAGTAATACACGCCCGATAACACATAATTGGTATTGGCTACAATGCCACTCAATACGGTGTTACACAAAATTTGCTTATTTGGGTTGGGTATGCCTGATTGTTGTGGCACTAAATAAAGATTGGTCCAGGTATCCGATAGATTGCATTTACAATCTGCCACATCTGGAATATTGCCAGAGGCGCAAATAATCTTATCACAAGTTTTGCAAAGTGTATCCATCAATGTAAGATGGAAACAAATTTTATCCAACTTCAACACACAATCTTTCTTCAATGGTTTTGGCAAGGATAATTGTATTGGGATGGTATAAGTACCCGGCATCAATGGGCTGCCATTGTTCCAAACCAATTCTTCGGGACAGTTTCCATTGGCGGATGGTGTGCTACCGGAGGAAGTGTAATCGTTCCAAACTAAAGTGCCTAATGAGGTGTTGCTTGCATCGGGGAACAAACAACCTCTTTCCAAAATCTGCACTTTACAGTTTTTACAATTGGGATCATTCCAACTGTACTTTAAATCGGCCAAACTAATCTTCACTTCCTTCACCGGTTTTTGAATGGTGAAAGTAAGATTGTAATTGACAATAGTAGCCGAACTGTTGGCGCCTGAAATGCTTACTGGCGCTACCTTTGCAGAGTCTAACAGATTGGTGCAATTATCGCATGGCGGTATCAGGGAACAATCCTTCACATACACATTAAACTTACCTGTGGTATCGGCACATCCACCGGGGAAGGAAACAGTAGCAAAGAAATGGTGAATACCGGGATGCAATCCGGATAAAGGCAGGTTTTCGCCAGTACCTACATTGGTGATGGCAGTACCATCATCATCAAACCAGTTCACCGTATATCCCATTGGATTGGGTTTAGGTAAAGGAAACCAAAGGGTATCGGTAGTACAAAGCGAATCGCAACCCACAGGAAACAGGCTTACATCGGGTCTTGGCTTTATGGCGCCTACAAACTGACTCACGCTACAACCCATTGGCGAAATAGCTGTTACCATTATCATTCCGGGTTTGCCGGTAGTCATGGTACTACCAATAAATCCATTGCTCCAAGAGTACACATAATCCTGCGGACTTACGGATGGACTGGCAGTTGCCGTAAAAGTATATACATTGCCTTCGCACAAAGTGCCGGTAGGTGCTGTTACAGAAAGTGTGGGTGTTTGCGCAATGGTTACACATAGGGTATCATAAGCCTTGCAACCTGTAATATTATCGGTAACGATTAAGGTTACTTCATAATTACCGGGTGTTTTTGAAGGTATATCTACAGTAGTAGAATAGCCAGTTGGTGGTGAAAAATTTCCGGCAGCCGGACCGGTAATGCTCCATTGGTATTGATAATTGAAATTATATGCATAGTTATACAACGAGAATGGAATATTGCCAGAGCAAACTATTTTACTTCCCATAATTTTTGCTATCGGCATGGTATGATAGGTGATCTGCACATGATTGGATGTGGCCATACAGCCAGGCCCATTGGACACTACAACCCAGTATTCACCATGAGTATTAGCGGTGTAAGTTGCATTGGTCGCACCGGCAATCGCCGAGCCATTCATAAACCATTGATAGGTACTAAAGCTGCTCGGCGATGCTGTAAGAATAACAGAATCTCCTACACATATTTTTTGATTGGTGCCTATGCTGACTGTTGGTGCAGGGTTTACTGTTACATTTACTGTATCAACTTTCGTACAACCATACACATTAGATACCGTAAGGGTTACAGTATAATTGCCTGCATTTTGATAAGCATGGGTTACATTTTGTAAATTGGAAGTGAACCCATCGCCAAAATTCCAATGATAAGTTAATCCGGTAGATATGGAGGTAGCGGTAAATGGCGCGTCGGTTTTTACACAAAGTGGCGTAGGTACATTCATGACCGCATCCACATTATAGGTTCGTACTGTGTCCTGATAGCTAACTGTACAAGTACCATCCGTGATAGTGAGCGTAACCGTATGCAGTCCACCAGTACCATAAGTAATCATCGGTGGTGTGGCCAATGTACTACTGGAAGGCGTACCACCAGGGAACGACCAGTTATAGGAAAGTATGGGGTTGATGGATTTGCTCAGGTTTACAAAACTGGCTTTATCACAAACTGCCGATGCCGTAAAGTTGGCTGCAATAGTAATTTTTACATCTTTGCAAATTTCTTTGTCGCAATAGCCTTCTTTACTAAACACTGCACAAACTTTATACGTGCCGGTATCTTTATACTGATGGGTGATGTTGATACCATTTCCCTCATGACCATCTCCAAAATACCAGTGCACATAACCCAAAGCTGCTGCAGGACTGGTAGAACCTGTAAAGCTTATCGGGTTACAAAGTGTATTGGTGAAGTTTACTGTGTAATTGGTTATACCCGTACATGTATCGCAAGGAACTTTAACTACCCGAATGGTATCAGTATATTCTTTGCAGGATGTGTTGCACAAGGATATAGTGCAGTAGTACCAACCGGGATTTGTAACAGTATATGTGGGTGATGTAGCACCGCCAATGGCACTACCTGTTCCGTGGGGATAGTGATTTAAACCACTGATAACAATACAAACCGGAATTAGGAATAGCATTTAATGTTGTATTAATAGTATCCCTACAACCCCAAACCGTTCTGTCCTGTGTGGACAATGCTGCACTTAAATTCAGTTTTTCTTCAGGTACTACTATGCTGGCTTTTGCTGTACATCCGTTTATCAATACTTCCAAATTATACACACCGGCCTGTGTAATGTTGATGGATTGCGTATTATGTGGTGGCCCCAGCAATACACTATTCAAATACCAATTGTAGCTTGTGCCCCCACTGATGGAAGAGGTAAGCGTTAATCCGGTACTGGAACAAAGCGAGCCTGCTTTGGTAATGGTTAAAGGTGGTGGACTGGAAATGGTTACGGTTTGACTGATGCTACCACCACAGGTAGTGAGTGTTAGCAGACAGGTATTTCCTACGGTAGAACCATGCCATAATATCTGTACCAAATTGGTTCCTTGCCCGTTTAAAATAGTTCCTAGGCCATTGCTTAAAGTCCAGTTGTAACCACCGGGCGGAGCAGGGGTGGTGCTGGTATAAGTTACCACCTCATCCATACAGGATGTAAGATTACCGGAAAATTGCGGCGCAGTATATGTATTCACATTAACCGAAACAGGCGCAGAAACACAGCCGTTTACATTTTGAGTAACCTCCACTTTATAAGGCCCAGTATTGTTCCATGATACCATTACGGAATCATATTGCGATCCCATATAGGAAGTAATGCCTCCTCCGATTATGTTCCAGTTAAAAAATCCACCCGACATGTTAGAAGTGGCGGCATACATCACCGTACTACCCGGACAAATCATTATAGGCCCTGCAATGGGCGAAAGAACTGGATTGTCTAAAACATCTACCTGCATGCTGGCAATGGTGTTACAGAAACCTAATGGATTGGTAGTTGTAGCTGTAACCGTGTATGTGCCGGGCGTATTCCAAGTGCCGGAAATAGAAGTACCATTTGAAAAAGTGGTGGGGCTAAAACCCGACGTCGGACTGATTGTCCAACTGGCATTGCCACTTGCTATAAAGGTAAAAGGCTTACCCACACAGTATTTTGGCAACCCTGCAATTTTAAACGGCGGCACAACATCTACTTTCAAACTGGCTTTGCCGGAACAACCTGTATGTGGATTTTTATAATCACATTCAATGGTATATGTGCCTGGGGTATTGCTCCAAAGGATATCAATGTCAGCCGTATTTTGATTGGCGCCAATAATATTATTAGGTCCGGTTACTGTCCAATTGTAAAACGTGCCTGGCATTTCGGGCAAACTATAAGTGGTCATCGTATTTGGACAAACCTTAATGCTACCCAACGGTGTCATGGTTGGATACAAGACGGGTACATTGATAGTAGTGGAATTGCCACAAGCCCCACCACAGTTGCCATTGAGCGTAACGGTTGCAGGATAACTTCCGTTCCAAACCACTTTGATACATTGTCCCTTATCAGATCCGATAATGGTTCCGCCAGTTACTGTCCAGTTCATACTGGAACAGTTATTGGGTGTGCAATAGGTGGCGGTATCGCCTTTGCAAAGCATTTGTTTACATCCGGGCTCTATCACCAATCCGCTTTCAGGTTTTATGGTAATGGTTTGTCGCACAGTATCTCGGCAGCCACATTCTCTTTCCTGCTCCTGCGGCGGTTTAATTGAAACCGGTTTGTTATAAGCCACCATCGTTACAGTATAAGTGCCTGGGGTAGTGAAAGTATGGTTGGGGTTGGTTTGGGTGGAGGTAGTTCCATCGCCAAAATCCCAGTAATAAGCTACTCCACCAACTGAAGTATTTGTAAACGAAATATTTTGATTAAAACATAAAGGACTGGCCGGTGTAAAAGTAAATCCCGCCGTAGGCGAATCTTTAAGACTAACCAATGTTTTGATGGTATCCTTACAAAGCCCGTCGCTACTACTTATCACCACCTGAATAGAACCATTTGTTCCATTTCCCCAGGTAATAAGCATTGGATTTCCTACTGCGCCTGCAGCCGTACCTCCTGTTACTGTCCAAGTGTAGGTAAAGCCCGGCATATTGGGGAATATCATATACGTCTGATCCGCACCTCTGCAAGCCAGCAAGGAATCCGGCTTTTCAGGGTTCTGACCAGGACCTCCATTTGGGTGATCAATTTTTTCTTTGCAGGGCCCCATGTCGGACACCAATCTAAAATCGGGACAACAATTTTTTTGTGCCAAAAGAGGTTGTACCAAACAAATGAAGAATAATATGTAGAGTAGCTTTTTCATGGATGGTTAATTAGAAATTTCGTAACAGATTATTTGTTCGCAACTCACACAATTTTCATCGGTAAAACGATACCGAATACAGATGGTACTTTTTCTGTTACATCCTGATTTGTTTTCGGGTAATGGAATCTTAAATTTGAACAGAAGATTGCCCTGCTGGTTACAATGCCATTCAATCATTTTAGATGGATAGTAGGTGCTGTTGTTTACAGGGCTTGCATTCCAGGCCGTGCCGCCATTCCAGGCTGCAGAATTTGGAGATATGAAATTGTAAATCCAGTCTTCATGTGTGGCACATTTCATGCAGGCCGTGTCAATGGTAGATTCTTTTACCGAAACAATTTCGGCTGACAGGTATTTAATATTTACAGGCGATATATTGAACTGCTGACTGATGGAGGCCACATTTGCAGGACTGACAGCTACCGTCTTTCCTTTGTCCACAATTTTATTGGCACAGCAGGAATCATATTTAGTCGAAGTAGAATCTTTGGGTGGTTCGGGTGTAACCATTTCGGGCATATTAACCGAAAACATGGTAGGTTCACTTTGTGCATTTTTACAAACGAGTCTTTCGTTTTCGTTGATGGCCGTTACCCTCCACACATATTTGGCATTTCTCCTTTCAAAAGTATTCGGTGGTGCCATGTATTTAGTAGTGCCTTTGATATCTTTAATGATCAGCGGATAATTATTATACAAAGCTTCAAACATGGTTTGCCCATCCTCTACTTCCCAAAGCATTAAACGATAGGTAACAATACCCTTTGCCGACATTATTAATGGTGTCCAAATAAAACTAATGGGTTTTAAAATATCAGTAGTAGTAAGGATTTGGTTGGTAGCAGGTGTCACATTAGTTGGTGCAGTACATTCAACAGGTCTTATTTCAAAAGGCACACATCTTTCAATGGTTTCGGTATTTCTGCCCTGATTTTTTATAGGAATAATTTGCACACAAAGTTCAAAACTTCCATTAGGAAGCATGCAATTATCGCCCAATAAAGCAAGTGCAGCCTGTCCTGCCCACGCCTTAGGTGCGCCGGGTTTAATGTTGGTAGGTTGTGCAGTGGCTGGTTGATTGCTGCCGCAGACCACTTGTCCCGAACTGGTTTTAATGAAAACCAAAATTCGGCTTTCGGCTAACGCCCCAGTGCCTGAAACCGTAATGGTAAACATATTGCCGCCCGAAGCCCAGTTGGCCGTATTGGCCGGTGGCATGGGTGGTAAGGATATCGTGATGTTTTGACTTATTATAGCGTTTGATACAAACCATAGGAGAAGAATTATGATGACTTTTTTTGACATAATAGGTAACTTATTTGCGTTTTGAATCCCATAAAACATCATTTTTCAGATTCAGAACTTCCAAAATATCCTCAAAAAAGGCAAAATGTTACCCTTGGGTTGAATAGAAACTCTTTTTAAGAGATGCTCTTTTTAAAATCTCTACGAGAAATGTCTTTCTCGAAAAAAATTGTTTTTTCATAAAGCCTTTTTTGTTTATTGATATAGCTTTAGTAAATATAATATTTCTGGTACTAAAAATCCAAATATTTTGCCATATTTTTTTTATTTTACAGGTTTATTTTTCTAAACCATATTCCGATATATATTTAGTTTGCCTTCTTTAAAGATTTTGAAGAAAAAATAATCCATTGCTTTTCCGAATTACATTTAGTTTGCCATCTTTAAAGGAATTGATAATGAAGGATTTGTAATTTAGCTACCAGGTATCTGTTGCATAGTTGTTTATTTTCATTTTTTATCTTTACTTCGTTGATGCAAACCATATTGTATGCAATTCCTTGCCGAAAATAAAAAATACAGAATAGGAGGTTTTATTATTTTAGCTGCTATTTCCTTGGCTGCTTACTTTTTAACTACACTTTCCCTTTTTTCAAGATGGGAAGAGCAGAGGCCAATTGCACAAAAGCTGACCATGAGCCTCTTTTTGATAGCTATAATTTTTATAATTGGAAAGGTTATTGAAAGGATTGTTGACACTCAAACTGAGTCCGAAGGAATCCGGTACAACCTGTTAAGAATTGTGCGTTTGCTGACAGTAGCGTTTGTCCTGTTAGTAGTAGCTTCGTTTTGTTTCAAAATCTTTACACAGTTGCAGTCAGTTTTGGAATTATTTCTTTGGTTTTGGGTTTTGCGTTGCAGGCGCCCATTACGTCTTTCATTGCATGGTTGTATATTGTTTTTCGGAGGCCATTTCAGGTGGGCGACCGCATTCAGATTGAAGGCATCAGGGGCGATGTGATTGCAATAAATTACTTAGATACTATTATTGAAGAATGTAGTGGTGTGTATCTGGGCAATGACCGTAAAAGCGGCAGATTGATGTATTTTCCTAACAGCGTTGTTTTAAAATCGCAGGTAATCAATTATTCGGGGCCTTTTTCTCCGTTTATATGGAATGAGACTGCAATACAAATTTCCTATACCAGCGATCTCCAGTTTGTGGAAGCCTGCCTGTTAGATGCTGCAAAAAAAGATTTTAATGAACGCTATCCTGGTACGGATGAAAGCGACAATGATGCTGATATCTATTTCAGAATCAATACTTATGCCTGGTTGGAGGCCGTTGTTTCTTATCCGGTTGAACCACAGGACACAACAGGCCGGCGCAACAGAATATTGAAATATGCACTACCCGCACTGAATGCTGAACCAGACAGAGTAGGTTTCCCCGAAGGAACAAGAAGATAATTTTGGCAGATACCTTTAATATCAAGAAGATTTTGGGAAATGCTCTCTTAAACTGCGATGCAGGTTAAATATGGTACTTTATGCTTTTAATTTCTCAACCACCACCTCCGGAATTGCACAAATCTTTTTGATTTGATAATCATAACAAACCATACCCGTTTTGGCAATGGCAATGATTACTCTTTTTTCATCAACCATTTTTTCAAGTTTGTAAACTAAATCAAAACTCACCCTTTGAAAATCATCAGCGGCTACAGATGCTATAATCGTGTCGCCATAAAAGGATTCTTTTTTAAATTCAATACCCACATCAGCCATAATCAGGCTTACTCCGCCCAGGTCCAGTTCACTGTAAGAATGGTGCTTGAGGAATTGTAATCGGGCTTCATGAATGATGCTTAGTATGGCATCATTGCCCACATGCCCTCCATAATTTACATCGCCTATCCTAACAGCAATTTCAGTTGAAAAATTAAATGACTCCGGTAATGAAATTTTTATCTTTGCCATTGTCAAAAATACATTAAACATTAATATTTCGATTGACTGACCTTTCGGGTTAAAAATTTGAACCGAATATTCTATTTTTGAAAAAATCAAAAAAAATGAAACAAGCCCCAATAGGTGTTTTCGACTCAGGTTATGGCGGCCTGACCATTCTTAAAGAATTGGCAAACCGCCTGCCTCAATACGATTATATCTATCTGGGAGACAATGCCCGTGCACCTTATGGCACCCGTTCGTTCGACACGGTATATCATTATACGCTGGATTGTGTGAAATGGTTTTTCGAACAGGGCTGCCATTTGGTAATATTAGCATGTAATACCGCCTCAGCCAAGGCGCTGCGTACTATTCAGCAAAACGATTTGCCCAAGATAACTCCAGATAAAAGAGTATTGGGCGTCATCAGACCTACTACTGAAACAATCGGCCGGTTTTCCGAGACTAAATCAGTAGGTATTCTTGCTACAAGCGGTACGGTGGCCTCACAATCTTATCCGATAGAAATTTCAAAATTCTTTCCTGATGTAAAGGTTTATCAGGAAGCCTGTCCGTTGCTGGTCCCGCTTATAGAGAATAATGAAGCCGACAATCCGGGCGCAGATTATTTTGTAAAAAAATATACGGGCGATTTATTAAAAAAAGGAAGCGATATTGATGTAGTGTTGCTCGGATGCACTCATTATCCCTTAATAAAAAAACTGATTCGGGATAGTTTGCCATCTGGTATAAAAATCATTTCGCAGGGAGAAATTGTTGCCGAAAGCCTGGCTGATTATTTGGACCGTCATCCGGAGATAGAAAAGAAGTGCAGTAAAACCGGCACCTGCCAGTTTTTTACTACCGATTCGACGGTTGATTTTGATAATCATGGAACTCAGTTTTTCGGGCAGCCTGTACTGAGCCGGCATGTGGATATTTAAAAATTAAAAGAAAATGAACGTAGTCATCACGGGAGCATCCAGAGGAATAGGTTTTGCAATTGCTGAAGAATTTGCAAAAAACGGCCATCATTTATGCATCACATCTCATAATCCGGTGAAGTTGTATAAGGCAATGGAGTTTTTGCAAACCCATTACGGACATGAGATACATGCTAAGGCTTTTGACCTATCGGTAAAGGAAAATGCAGTAAAGTTTGGAAACTGGTGCCTTAATTATGGCACACCGGATATTGTCATCAATAATGCAGGAGTCTTTAAAGAAGGAAGTATTGCTGAGGGAAATGAGGGAAGCATGGAGGAGTTGATGAACACTAATTTTTACAGCGCTTTATATCTTACCAAAACCCTGCTGCCATCCATGATAGAAAAAAGAGCGGACATATTTTTAACATCTGCTCCATCGCATCATTAGACGCTTATCCAAATGGTGGTCTGTATGGCATCAGTAAATTTGCCTTGTATGGTTTCAGTAAAAATTTGCGGGAAGAATTAAAGCCACATTCCATAAAAGTAACCTCGGTGTTGCCCGGTGCGATAATGACCGATTCATGGAAAGGATTTGACAACAAGGAGAAACGAATAATGGAAGCCGGAGACATTGCACGAATGGTTTATGCTGCTTCTCAGCTATCCATTGCCGCCTGTGTGGAAGATATAGTTCTTCGTCCGCAATTGGGTGATTTGTAATTTTTTACACAAAATCTAGCAAATCATAATGCCCTCCCAATATCAGGTCGGCATCAGCATTCAACCAGTTTTTTAAAACGGTGGCATATACATTTTTAAAGTCCACCTTGTATTTCAGGTCGCCTTCATTCAGGTCTGTCAGGTCGGGCAATGTATTCAGGATGCCTTTTCTTTTCAACCCTCCGCTAATCAAAAACATATTGTTGGCAGTGCCATGATCGGTGCCGTTGCTTGCGTTTTGTGCCACCCTTCTTCCAAATTCCGAAAAGGTAAAGAGCAGGACATCATTCATTCTGCCGTTTGCTTTTAAATCATCTGTAAATGCTTTCACAGCGTCATTCATTTGGCCAAATAATCTGGTTTGTTGTGCATCCTGCCCCACATGAGTGTCAAAACTGCCTAATGAAATATAATAAACCTTTGTATTAATATCTGAAAAAATTAAGGATGCGATGGTTTTCAATCCCTTGCCCAAATCGGTATCGGGATAGGTGGCACCGCTCGGATGCAGGCGGCTTTGCTTGAAAATATAATCGGCAGAAGAGAGTGTTTCAGCCATTGTTTTGTAGAGATAATCTACCGGCTTTTCGTCATCATGAGCATCTGCACGATGGTTTTTCGATACATCGCGAAAGAATTTTTCGTTGGATACACCAAACAGTCTCTTAGGATCTTTTACTGCAATGGCATTGTTTGTTCCGCCTTTTAGCGCCAGACTCAGTACATCGTCCACCTCCAAAGCCTGTGTAGGATGTGCACAGCCACTGCATTGGGCATCTAAATAGCGGCCTACCCAGCCTGTGTTCCAGTACTGGTTGCTTTGGCCGGCAGATTGCCAGATGTCCATACTCCTGAAGTGCGACCTGTCCGGATTAGGGTAGCCTACATTATTTAATATGGCCAGATTACCTTCATCATACAAAGCTTTAAAGGATGTCAGTTCGGGGTGGAGGCTCACGTCATCTGTAAGTTCGGCAGTCTGGCCTTTGCGGATTGAGAGTGAAGGTCTCAGACGGTAATAAATATCGTTTCGCACCGGAATTACGGTATTCAAGCCATCATTGCCGCCACTCATTTGCAACACTACCACCACTTTATTTCCGGGAGGCACCAACGCTTTGGCTTCAAATGCTTTCAGAAATTTAGGAAACATCATCGAAGCGGTAGCTAACGAACCTACTTGTAAAAACTCTTTTCTTTTGATTAACATAGCCTGAATATTTTTGTGTTTTAACTTAACTGGTACTCGGGCGTACTCATGAGTTGTATTGTTACCGATTTAATGTATGCTTCGCGTGAGGAAGCGTCAATACCGCTTGGAAGCGATTTATCAACATCCGTATTCACCTGAAAAAGTGTTTTTTTGATTTGAGGAATTAATTCTTCTCTTTTTACGCTTTCAAACTTAACGATGTATTGCGGCCAGTCCATTTTGGCCTTGATGACCATTCCGGCTGCAGCAGCTTTCTTTTTTATGGCATCCGGAACATTGGCGGTGCCGTTATTTTTTCTGCCCATCATCAGGTCATCGTCCTGCTTGGGTGTGAGGTTGAGTTCATCCTTATCGGCAAACATTTGTGGAATACGCATCCGGGTCATCAGTGTGCTACTGTCAATCCATGATTTACCTCCCGGCCAGCCGGCCACATTGGGTGGATACAATAATTGTTGCCCCAAAAGCCTTTGCAGATTCATCATAACGATGTCATTATCAAGCTTCATGGGTATCATTCTTTGAATTCCTACCAATAGTTCTATTGGCGACTTGATATGACTGCCTATATTTTTATCATTATAAAACCAATCGCTTGTAAAAATATCCTCCATCAGTTTGCTGATATTGTAATCAGATTTGTAAAATTTATCTGCTAATGAATTAATAATAGTCGTATCCGGGCTGTCGTTTACAAAGAATCTGTATATTTTTTGAGTGATAAATCGGGCAGCTTGCCTATTGTCCAAGAGGATATTGAGCACTTCATCACCGTCCAATCTGCCGGTTTTTCCAAGCACGGTTTTGCTGCCATCATCATGCTGGCCATTCTTAAAAACAAATTCGCCTTTGGGGTTGGCTGCCCAGCCTGTAAAATCGCGCGCCGCTTCTTTAATGTCGTTTTCGGTGTAGTTTCCTCTACCTAAGGTAAAGAGTTCCATCACCTCACGGGCAAAGTTTTCATTGGGATGATCTTTTTTGTTTTGTTGATTATTGAGGAAAAAAAGCATTGATGCCGACTGCGAAACCTCTTTCAACAACTTTCTCAAGCTACCCAAACCATGCTCGCGAAAAACCTGAAGCAATAACTGATTGTAATACACATTGTTATTTCGACTGGCGAAATGGCCATGCCAGAAAAAAGCCATTTTTTCGCGCAATTGAGCGCTCGAAGTAACCATTTCTTTAATCCAGTAAAGATTGAGATTTTTTATTGCATCGCGCTGCAGGCGGTTGAGTTCTTTCCGGTCGTCGGCCGTAAGATTTTTTTTACGACCGGCATCTAAAGAAATTTCATAAATGTTTTTTAAATCATCACCCGCCACATTGATATACTCGGGTTTTTTATCCGATGCTTTTACCAGCGCTTTGTAATACTGTGCCGGGTTATATTTGTTCAATTCGTCCAACTGCTCCACCGCCGGACCAAATCCGGCGCGCCATAATAGATGTTGATTTTTTAACCTGTTTGTAACTGACATACAGTAGTTTTCGTGTTTGGACTTCAATATTTTGTAATAGTTTAAACTGCTACCAGCAAAAATTTCATAAAAAACCCCGCTTTTTAGGCAGGGTATTTTTAAGAATGATAGTGATTGAAATTATTTTTTTGCATTGGCCACCAGAAAAGCAGAAAGCCGGCCAATTTCATCAGTAGTCAATTTGGCTTTTTGAGCCATTGATGCCATTACCGGTTTTGCCTCATCATAAGTGTGCTTGGTCACATAGTTTGTCTTAGCACCATGGCATTTGGTACATTTTGTGGCAAAAATGGCGTGTCCTGCATCAATTGTTGCCTGACTGGAGCTAATTTCAGATATTGCAGGCATGATAGAATTTGTTTTTGCAGGAGATGCTTTTGGCGCACAAGCCACCAAAACAATGGCTGCCGTAAATGCTGAAAGAATTACTTTTTTCATTTTTCACTTTTTTATTTATTTATTGATTCTTTACCAAAGTATGAATGTAACACTTTTGGCAATAAAATGTTTTTTTCAGTCTGGTTATTTTCCAACAGACAGGCCACAATTCTTGGCAAAGCCAATGAACTACCGTTTAATGAGTGCAACAATCTGGTTTTTCCTGCATCATCCTTAAACCTGATTTTCATTCGGTTTGTCTGATAACTTTCAAAATTGGAAGTAGAACTCACCTCTAACCAACGTTCCTGTGCAGCGCTAAATACTTCAAAATCATAGGTTAATGCAGAAGTGAAAGACATGTCTCCACCACAAAGCCTTATAATACGATAAGGCAATTCCAGCGACTTTAACAGTCCTTCCACGTGGCTCACCATCTCTTCCAATGCTTCATAGCTTTTATCGGGATGTGTCAGTTGAACTATCTCCACTTTTTCAAACTGGTGTACCCTGTTCAATCCCCTCACATCCTTACCAAAACTTCCGGCTTCACGTCTGAAACACGGTGAATAAGCCGTCATTTTGATGGGCAACTGGTCTGCTTTTAGAATTTCTTCACGATAAATATTGGTAACCGGTACTTCGGAAGTAGGGATCAAATAAAAATTGTCTAATTGTATATGGTACATCTGCCCTTCTTTGTCGGGTAGTTGGCCGGTCCCATAGGCGGATGCTTCATTCACCATAAAAGGAGGCAGATATTCAGTATAGCCTGCTGCAATGTTGTAGTCCAGAAAATATTGCACCAGCGCTCTTTGCAGTTTGGCCCCTGCGCCTTTGTACAACGGGAAACCGCTACCGGTGAGTTTAGCGCCTGTTTCAAAATCTACAATATCGTACCCCTTAATCAGATCCCAATGTGGTACGGCTCCGGCATGCAGTTGAGGTTTTTCACCACCTGACCTCACTACCTCGTTGTCTTCGGCGCTTGTGCCTTTGGGAACTAAGGGTGATGGCAGATTGGGAATCTGTACAAGAATTTCCTGTAGTTTGATTTCAGTAGCATTAAGTTGATCAGTAATGGGCTGTAGCTTGGTCTTTAGTTCAGCCACCTCTTTTTTCTTGGCTTCGGCTGCTTCTTTTTCGCCTTTACCCATCAGCATGCCTATTTCTTTTGAGGCGCTGTTTACCGAAGCCTGCGTATTGTCGTAATTTAACTGTAATTTTTTTCTTTGGTCATCCAGAGCAATAACTTCATCCACCAATTCGGGAATTTTGAAGTTTTTTACGGCTAATCTTGCCTTTACCTCTTCCACATTTTGTCTTAAAACCTGTATTTGTAACATACTATTCTGTTTTGGACAAAGATAACGGAGTTTCGGGTTTGAGGTTACAGATTACAAATTACAAATTAAAGATTACAGATTACGGTTTGCGGCTTTGCAGCTTTGCGAAGGTGGCGATTTTCACTACTAAACTTAAATCGAAGCACTAATTTTGATTTGCCACTTCACTGTCATACGAAGCACAGAACCGCCACTTTTGCAAAACCGCTGCTACTACAAGCTGCCCTTCTGTCTGTCGTTGCTCTGTTGTTCATTGTCTGTCGTGGTGCGTTGGTTTGTGTGTCGGCAAAAAATGCAAATGCCTGCCTGTAGCAGACAGGCGCTACCAAAAGCGTTGGCTTATCCTGTCTTGTTTAGTCCTCTGTTAAATATTTCTTTTACCATTCCAAATAACATGGCATTAAAATCTTCTTTTGCTTCTTTATTATCTATTATCAATTTATAGAAATCAAAATTGGTTGTTACATGTTTTAATAACTCCTTTTGAGCTACGGTATCACTTGTAATTCTTGCATTTTGGTCATCCGAAAATTTCATGGAATTAACCAACTCTTCATTTTTGGCTACATCATTCGCAATGCTCTCTACCATTTGTCGCACTTTATCAGCGCTTTCAAACTGCGTTCCGTATCGGTCATTAAAAGTTTGCAGAATATTTGAAAGTCTGTCTATTTCTGCTTCACTTGTTCCGCCTCTCATGTCTGTTGGAATAGGCTTTAAATCTTCGCCTTGCTCCATTACAATATTAGTCGTGGCTTCCAATTGCAAGCGGTAACTGTCCATGTCTATATTGTCCAAAATGCCTTGTGCTAAATCAATAGGCGTTTCTCCACCCAATTTATTTTGCAAATGGTTAAGGAAAATGTAAAGCCTTTCTAAATATGGATTTTCAAAAGGCACAATTTGAGAAAGGAAAATGTACAAACGAACATAGGTTTTAACCTTTGCTCTAAAATCTGCTTGTTGCTCTTCGGCTAAATCATTTCTAAAAATGGCGGTTGAACTGTCCAATGAGGCATGCATTTCAGGTAAAGACATTGCATGCAATGTCTCTATCTGTTCTCTTGTATATACTTGAAAATTGTCCAAAGCATCTTGCAAGTCAAACAATTTATTTGGGTCGGTTGCTTCGCCTAAAATCGTACTTTCAAAATAAGGTTTAAATGCTTTTTCAATTTCTTCGGTTGTGTTTGCAAAGTCTAAAACAAACGTGTCTTTCTTTAATGGGTGGCTTCTGTTAAGCCTTGATAAAGTTTGAACAGCATTCACACCGCCCAATTTTTTATCTACATACATCGTATGTAAAAGCGGTTGGTCAAAACCAGTTTGAAATTTATTGGCAACCAACAAAAGCGATATTCATTTTTCTCAAATTCCGTTGGAATTGAGTTGCTTGAAAATCCGTTTAGACTGGCTTCGGTTTGTCCGTCAATTTCACCCGAAAATGCCACAACAGCTTTGTAAGGACTATTGATTTTGTGCAAATATTCGTCAAATGCTTTTTTATATTTGATTGCGTTGGCTCTGCTACTTGTTACTAACATTGCTTTTGCAAAACCGCCCATTCGCTTTTTTTGGATTACGTTTTCCATAAAATGCTGAATGATTAAAATTGCTTTTTTCTTTATGGCATGTTCGTGACTTTCTACATAAGCCTTTAATTTCTTTTGTGCTTTTAGTTTGTCGTATTCTGGGTCGTCCTCAATTTTTTGAGTAATGCGTAATAGCTTTGATAGGTTGTGTAATTCAACAAAACATCCATTATAAAACCTTCTTCAATGGCTTGTTTCATTGAATACAAATGAAATGCTCCGAACTTGGTTTTGTCGCCTTCCGTAAAAGGAACTCCAAATAATTCTAAGGTTTTGTTTTTGGGTGTTGCGGTAAATGCAAAGTAACTGGCGTTTGGTAACAACTTTCTTGACTTTATTAAATCGGTTATCAAGTCTTCGCCTGTTATGGTGTCGTTGTCTTCTGTTTCAATTTCATCATCTTCATTTGGCTTTGCTAATGCCTCGTTTAGTTTCCTTGCCATTTGTCCACTCAAACTACTGTGAGCTTCATCAATGATAATGGCAAAATTTGCACTTGGCAATTCGCCAATTTCTTCCACGATGTGCGGAAATTTTTGAATGGTAGTGATGATTATTTTTTTGCCTTCTTCAAGTGCTTCTTTCAGTTGTTTACTTCCTTCTGTGATGGCTTCTACCACTCCGTTTACTTGCTGAAACTGTTTGATGTTATTCCGTATTTGAGCATCTAAAACTCTTCGGTCGGTTACAACAATTACGGTATCAAAAATATTGTCCTTGCCCGATTTATCATGCAAGCCAACCAATTGATGAGCCAACCACGAAATGGAATTTGATTTGCCCGAACCTGCTGAATGTTGTATTAAATATTTTTGCCCTGAACTTTTTTCTTGTGCATCTGCTAAAAGATTTCGGACAGCCATCAATTGATGATAACGAGGAAAAATCAATTTCTTTTCTTTCCTCGTTCTTATTTTTCCAGCCTGACCAGAGTTTATCGAAGGTTCAAGGTATTCTTTCTCTTCTGTTATCAGTTGGCAGAAATTCTGAACTATGTCGGTAAGGTTGGATTTTGTTAAAATCTCTTTCCACAAATAATCTGTTTTGATACCGTCTTTCGGTGGATTTCCTGCACCGTTGTTGTAGCCTTTATTAAATGGTAAAAAATAGGATTTCTCCTTTTTGAGTTGCGTACACATCCAAATTTCTTCGGTGTCCACCGCAAAGTTTACCATTAACCTGCCCAAGCGAAAAAGTTCTTCGTTCGGGTCTCTATCTTCTTTGTATTGCTTGATGGCGTGTTGTACATTTTGTTTGGTCAATTCATTTTTCAATTCAAATGATATTACTGGAATACCATTAATGAAAATCATCATATCCAACGACTTTTTATCATTTGGCGAAAAATAAACTTGCCGCATTACCGAAAATAAATTGGCTTGATACAATGCGTTAGCATCTGTATTGTAGGCAGAAACTGGCTTGTCGTAAAACAACATCAGTTTAGTATCTGTAAAGCCGTCTGTAATGCCTTTGCGTAATACTTCAATAATTCCTTTTGCCTGTATTTTGTCGTTTAAGCGTTTTACTATTTTTTGCGCGTAAAGGTCTTTATGAAAGGTTTTAAGTTTGGCTACCGCTTTGGGTTGTGTGGCTTCTAAAAACTGAAAAAGCAACTCACTGTCTATGCAAGAAACATTATCGTAAACTTTATTTTCACGAAGCAAATAATTGTTCTCCTCAACCAAATATTGAGCGATATGGGCTTCTAAGCCTTTTTCTGTTGTGTCTGTTTGCATAATTATGAGTGATGAGTTATGAGTTATGAGTTATGAATTACACATTATTTGGTCAAGTTCTGTTTGGTTGTTAGTATTGAACTTCTTAACATTTTTAGAAGCTCCTGGGCTTCTTTATTCATAGAATTATATTCCTCTTGCGAAAGAAATTCGGTTGCTTGCAAAAGCTCCAACCAATACATTGTTTCATCACATTCTTTTTGTGAAATAGCAAGTTTATGAACAAAATCAGCTTTGCTTTCTGCATTTTGTGCTTCTCTGATGTTTGCGCCAATCGAAGTTCCAGAACGCAGTAGTTGCTTACTCATTACAAACTCTTTTTTTCGGTTAGACATTTATACAAATTGATACATCTAACTGCAAATGCAAAAGATTTATCTTTTAATGGGTTTTGTTTATCATTCATAATTCAACATTTATCATTCATAATTCAACATTCATCACTCTTCACTCTTCATAATAGTAGGAGTAATCTATTCCTTTCATAAACATTTCTCGGCTGTCTATTTCAGTTGTTATAGCTCTTTTTATCAATTTCAATAATTCGCTACTATCAACAGTACTAATTATCATTGCATTCATGTAATTACTTTTACTTATTTTGCTCCAATCCACACATTTTTTCAGGCGTTTTTTCAATATCAAATCCAGCCATACACGGGTGCTTCTGCCATTGCCTTCCATAAATGGGTGTGCCATATTCATAGCACAGTATTTTTCTACAATTTCATCTAAATTAGTTTCTGGCATTGCTTCAATTTTTGCTAAATGCGTTTTTAAATAATGTGCTGGCGTAAATTTATAACCACTTTTAGAAATACTTTTAGTTCTTATTTGTCCTGCAAAATCATATAAGCCACCAAACAAATAGGCATGAATTTGTTGTAAACCTTTGGCTGTGCCAACTTCTATGCTGTTAACAAAAGAACTTTCAAACAAGGCATACGCTTTTGTTTTACTCTTACCGTCTATGCTTTCATCGCTGTACGTAAACCATTCAATAAACTTGTTAGCTTTTGTTCCCGGAAAAGTTTTACCCAAAGCAATAATGCCGTTATAGTCCAGCATATCGGCAAAACGTTTTTTACCATCAGGTGCAAGCAGTTTCAACTGGGTAGTGGCACTAACCACTTGGCTGCCCTCTTTTTTCAACTTGGCTTTTAGGTACTTCCAATAGTTTCGGGTTTTGGTATAATCGTCTTGGTTGGTAAGCACAGCCACAATATCCAACACCGAAAACCACCACTTGGCGTTTTGCTCGTCCCATAAGGCACGAACCTCACGGTCGTTAAAAAAACGGATGGACGTTTTTGAATTATGAATTATGAATGTTGAATTATGAGTTTTCATTTTCGTTGTCTGTTATATCATCCAATTCATCATTCATAATTCCCAATTCATCATTATCTCCCTCCAATTCATAATTCATAACTCCTAATTCATAATTAGAAACATCAATTTTTCCTGTAACTGCTTCAGCAATTAAAGCTGTTTTATATTCTTGCACCAATGCTATTTCTTTTTCAATAGTAGCAATGGTTTGGTTGATTTTTGCCGTTTCTTTTTCTATGTGGGAAACGATGGCGGCTTGTTCTGATATTGGGGGGCAACTAATTTTTAAACCACCAATAAAATACCAACTTGCTCTTGGCATTTTTGAACCATAAGTAGAATCGTCAACAATTTTAATAAACTCTTGTGATAACATTTTAAGTTTTAAAAATTCGGTATTCCAAATTTCTTTGTTTGGTGTTAAAACAAGAATTTCATTCACACAACTACCCTCAAAATTTGGAGATATTACCTTGGCTAAATATGGACGAAGTTTGCCAAACAATACATCGCCTTTTTTGAAAATTGTCCCAACACCCTCAAAAACATTTTCTTTCAAATCTAAAATTCGTCCAGTTTTTCCTTCAATATTTTCTAATGCAATTTTGTTTTTTATATTTTCTTCATTATCGAAAGTTGTGTGTTTGTTTAATGAAACTGAATACTTCAATTTCCTCACTTCCCAATGTTCAGGAATATCTCCCAACCATTCAATACCGCTTGGTTTCATAATGATGAGTGATGAATTATGAGTTATGAATTCATCATTCATCATTCCTAATTCATCATTAGAATTCATTCCTAACTCATAACTCAATTTCCCCGTTACCGCATCATTTATTATTTCTGCCTTTTGTTCGTTAAGTAATTTTATCAATTGCTTTTTCTTGCGAATAAAACGGTCGATTTTGGTGGTTTTGTGGTCAAGGAAGGAAGCGATAGCGGTTTGGGAAACCAATGAAGGAATTAAAAATGAAGAATGAAGTAAATGTGTTGGGTCAAAATGAGGAATAGTTGTACCATTGGCATCTTTTTTAAAGATGTCCTCATTAGATTTTAGAAAATAATAAAAGAACGAATTTGTAAATAAATCTGCTTTCGGTTTTAAAACTGCCATTGTAGAGGATAAATAACCATTTTTGGCTTTCATTATTTCTCCTGCATTTGCGCCATCCCATAAAACCAAACAATCATTTTGCTTAACTTCAGTTAAATTGGCTTGAGGAAAAACATAGAATGGGTTTGATTTTTTTCTTAAAAACTCCATAGACAGATAAGGCAATGAAATTGCTTCGTTGCTAAATTTTGCAGGTACTTTTCCTTTTTGAATATTTAAAAAATATTTCAACTTCAAAGTTCTCCACTCATTTTTAATTTTCAATTCTTCATTTTTCATCTTTAGAGTTTTTTGCAGATTTTAATATTGAAGTTACTATTGCAATAACTTCGCTACAATCAGTAAGAAACGAAATAGCCATTTTTTCATCTATAATATCTGAATCTCTCAATAATCTTATCCAATAATGACTTTCTTTTGCTTCTTTTAAAGAAATTTGAAGTTTTGCAATAAAATCTCTTTTAGATTGTCCAGCATCAGCTTCTTCAATATTAGCCCCAATAGAAGTTCCCGAGCGTAAAAGCTGTTTTGAAAGTACAAATTCTCTTTTTTCTTCACAAAGAAATTTATAGAGCTTAATGATTCGCAATGCAAAGGCATAACTTTTGGTTTTTATTACATTCTCTTTCATTTTTAATTCTTCATTTTTAATTTATTCACCTCCCAATGTTCAGGAATATTACCCAGCCAGGAAATGCCGGAAGGTTTGTATTTATTGTATGGTTGTAATGGTTGCGTTGGCGTTGGCGTTGGCGTTGGCGTTGGCGTTGGCGTTGGCGTTGGCGTTGGCGTTGGCGTTGGCGTTGGCGTTGGCGTTGGCGTTGGCGTTGGCGTTGGCGTTGGCGTTGGCGTTGGCGTTGGCGTTGGCGTTGGCGTTGGTAGAGACAAGGCATGCCTTGTCTCTACGGTGGATACGTTGCCGTTTTCATCATTACCACCAACGGTGGATACGGTATCGTTGGTGGCAACGATTTCGGAATCGACGTAATTATTTTTTTTATTCATTCCCATAAAATTTGTCTTTATCCCAATTCATGGGGTTATTGGCAATATAATTTTGAATATTATCAAACGATTGGGCATCACGGATAATGTGGTCGTGAAACCGGGGTTGCCACCCAAATTCAAAACCCAATCGGTTGCAATGTTTGGTAACGGCCGATTTGTATGAACCCACAATTGATGAAATGGTGTTTTTTCCCTGATTTTGAAAACGTTGTTGCCCAATGGTTTTTTCGGATTGTTCGGATTGTTGAGACAAGGCATGCCTTGTCTCAACGTTTGTATCATCATTCGTATCACCGTTCGTATAACCCGTATCACCGTTTGTATCACCGTTCATATCACCGTTTGTATTACCATTCGTATCACCGTAATTCAAAATCAATATGCCATGAACGTGATTGGGCATTACCATAAATTCACCCAATTCTATATTTTTTGCATGATTTTTTATTTCGTACCACATCAAATCAGCAATTACACCCACATTGGATAATATCATTTTACCGTTTTCAATTTCGCCAAAATAATGCAATCTATCTTTGGTACAAATGGTAATAAAATATGCTCCTTCGCTGGCATAATCCCAATTTTGTAAACGAGCAGATGATATTCTATATTTATTTTGAAATTTATCGTCCATTATTCGATAATTTCTTTTAACAAACCATCGGTTTCTTGTTCTAATTTTAAAATATCTGCTGCAATAGCTGATAAAGAACGCAAACCCTCTTACTGATAAAAATATTTATTGAAGGCTATTTCGTAACCCACTTTCATTTTGGTTTTGTCGTACCAAGCATCGGGTGCAAAGGGCAATACTTCTTTTTGAAATAATCATCACATAAGACATTGCATGCAACGTCTCTACGCATCGGTACATTTTCAATATCTTTTAGGCTGCTATCACTTTTAGGTTTGCCCTTACTGTCTAAAACAATTTTCCCGTTTTCGTCTTTTTCGGGTTGATGCACCGTTATTTGATAAAAGCCAAAATCTTCGTTATCAAATATTTTGCTGTATTCGTTTTCTTCAAAAGCAAAATACATTTCTTGTATCGCTTCAATATGTTGGCTTGTCAATTCATTGCGTTTGCTCCCCAAACTTTTGCGCATTTTTTGGTAAAATTCATTAGACGAAGCATTTATCAACTGAACTTTACCTTTTCTTTTTTCTTCTTTTACATTGCTGATAAACCATACATAAGTAGCGATGCCTGTATTGTAAAAAATATCGTTAGGCAATTGCACAATACATTCCAATAGGTCATTTTCGATAATGTATTGACGTATGCCACTTTCTCCGCTTCCTGCATCGCCAGTAAATAGGGCAGAACCATTATGAACGGAAGCAATTCTACTTCCTCCATCTTTTTGGTCTTTCATTTTACTAAGCATGTGAAGCATGAACATCAACTGCCCGTCATTGCTTCGTGAAGTCAAACACGTTTCTTCCGGCTCGCCTTTAAAGTTTTTAATAGGCAAATTGAAACGCTTATCAACAATGCTTACTTTCTTGTCTGTACCCACATTTAAGTTGTCAATATCTTGCTTCCAAGTGGTGCCATAAGGCGGATTGGTGAGCATGAAGTTGAATTTCAAATCAGGGTCAAAACCGTATTCACTAAGCGTTGAACCAAATTTTATTTTGTCGGGGTCTTCGCCTTTCAGCAACATATCACTTTTGCAAGTGGCGTACATTTCGCCAGTGTTCTCTTGTCCGTATAAGTGAAAAGTGGCGGTTGATTTTATTTCTCCTTCGGGATTTGTAGCAAACAGTTTTGATTGTGTAAGCATTGCACCCGAACCGGCACAAGGGTCGTAAACTAAAAAAGTTCCTTTTTGAATTTTGTCTTTTACTGGCAGATAAACCAAATGCGTCATCAACTCAATAATTTCTCTTGGCGTAAAATGTCGCCCTGCTGCTGCATTTGTTTTCTCGTTAAACCTACGTATTAAGTCCTCAAACATATAGCCCATCGCCATTGGCGATATTTTGTCGGGGCTTAATTCAACTTTCGGGTTGCAGAATTTTTCAATGAGTGAAAAGGTTATGCCTGTGCTTTCAAAAGTTTCTAATTGGTTACGGAATTTAAACTTGCTGATGATGTCTTGCACATTTTCAGAAAAACCATTGAGATAATCTAAAAAATTGGTGTCAATATTTTTAGGGTCTGCCAACAGTTTTTTCATGGTAAAGGGTGAGGTGTTGTAAAACGCCAAACCAGTTCCGTGTTGTTCGCTTGTAAGCAGTCCTGATAAGTTGTCTATTTTTCCTTTAAATTCTTCATGGGTTTTCAGCACTTTGTCTTTGGTGGTTTCCAGCGCCAAATCCAAACGCCTCAAAACGGTCATAGGCAGTATTACGTCCTGATACTGATTTTCAAGAAACTTGTTAATCAATACATCGTCTGCCACTGTCCAGATGAAGTTAATGATGGGTTGAAGTGATTGTGTATTTAAACTCATTTATCAATTGTGCGTTAGTTAATCAATTTTATAGGTTGTAAAGTTAGGATTTTAAGCCTTGTTATTATTCAAAATTGCGGTTAAGGATGGTCATTGTCCACCGGTGTGAGGAGGAGTACGTTCAACTTCGCTTAGTAGAACGGTGGGCTTTTCTGCCTGAGCATTGCACGAGGACAGGTGCGTGCGTTAGGCAAAATCAAGTTGTGGTGTTTTTGTGTCGATTTATGTTAGCGCTGTCGGTCTGTTAGGGTTGCTTGTAACAGATTGCTTACAGCCTATTGCCATTACCGCCGAAACCGAAAGCCGATGGCCGTAGCGTTTTGAAAATAGATGTTAGACGTTAGATTTGCAGATTTGCAGATTTGCAGATTTCAGATTGCTTACAGCCTATAGTCGGCGAATTAAACCTTTTGACTTTTCCAGCCGCAGCCTATTAATGTTTAAGGTTTCAAATTTGTGATTTATGATTTGTAAATTACAGATTGCAGGTACAAATTGCTTACAGCCTACGGCCTTAAGCCTACGGCTTTCAAAAGTTTAGCCGTAAAAGCAGGTCATAACTCCCGAAAGTTATACATTTGCTGCATGGTAACTTCTGATGATTTACAGGTAAGATGGTGGGCACTCGAAAAGAAATTAGTGGAGCGGTTTGGTAAAAAGCCCGATATTGAAACAATTTTATTCCTTATTGGCATTCAGGAACTGGGGCAGGTAAATAAAAGTTTCAGTAAGGAGCAGAAACAGGAACTGATGCATGTGGCGGTGTGCAGCCTGCTGGCTACAAGCGGCTATTACGAAATAGAGAAAACCGATGAAGACGGATGGCCTCATTTCAAACAACTGAAACCCATGTCTAACATGGATGCGGCACAACAGGAAGATTTCCTGAAAGACCATATTTTGTTTTACTTTGAGAAAAATAATTTCTAAGAAAATAATGGGACAAATGAAAAGATCAGCGATTGCTTTATTGACGCTTGTACTTCTGGCGGGCTGTGCTTCTCCCGGTAAGGTAACCAAAAGAGATTATAAAAAAGATGTATTGATTCAAACCACTATGGGCGATATTGTGGTGAGGCTCAGCGACCTTACTCCGCTGCATCGTGATAATTTTATCAGATTGGTGAAGCAGCACTATTTTGACGGGTTGCTGTTTCACAGGGTAATCAATTATTTTATGATACAGGGAGGAGACCCCGATAGCCGCAATGCACCATCCGGAAAACCCTTAGGCGATGGCGGACCGGGTTATACCATTCCTGCGGAATTCAATCCGGCATTATTTCATAAAAAGGGAGTAATCGCCGCTGCCAGAGAGGGCGATGACGTGAACCCCCAGAAAGCCAGCAGCGCCAGCCAGTTTTACCTTACCCAGGGAAAAGTGTTTACCAATGCAGGCCTCGATTCACTTGAAAACGGCAGGCTGAAAGGCAGAAAGATACCCGAAAACTACAGGGCTGTTTACACAATGCTTGGCGGCGTACCACACCTTGATGGCAATTATACCGTTTTTGGCGAAGTGATAAAAGGTGTGGATGTGATTGACAAAATAGCCGCAGTACCCACCAGCAAAGGAAAAGACAAAGACAGACCATTACAGGATGTGAAAATGCTGAAAGTAAGCATGATAAAAAGAATAAACTAAATAAATTGAAGATGAAAAAATTATTATTGGCGCTTTCGCTTGCTTTTTTGATTACTCCCGGCTATTCCCAAAATTATGAATCGGTAAAATGGACGCAACTTTTCAACGGTAAAAACCTGAAGGGCTGGAAAGCCAAAATAAAGGGTTATGAGTATGGTAATAATTTTGGGAACACCTTTAGGGTTGAAAATGGTTTGTTAAAGGTGAGTTATGATGCGTACGGAAATAATTTTGATGACCGTTTCGGGCATTTGTTTTACAAAACGCCTTTTTCTTACTATTTACTTGCTGTAGAATATCGTTTCGTAGGTAATCAATGCCCCGGCGCTCCGGGCTGGGCTTATAAAAATAGTGGCATCATGATTCACGGGCAGTCCGGAAACACGATGCTCAAAGATCAGGATTTCCCCATTTCCATTGAGGTGCAACTGCTTGGCGGCGATTCTACCGGTGAGCGAACTAACTGTAACCTTTGCACTCCGGGAACAAATGTGGAAATGAACGGGGAACTATTTACCCCTCACTGTATCAATTCTGACTCAAAAACCTTCCGAAATGAGGAATGGGTGAGGGCTGAGGTTTTAGTTTTGGGAAATAAAGAAATAAAACACATTGTAAACGGCGATACCGTGCTGGTGTATCAACATCCGCAAATAGGCGGAGGCAATGTAAGCAACTACGACCCCAAACAAAAACCTGATGGCAAAATGCTGTACTCCGGTTCTATTTCTCTGCAGAGCGAAGGCCATCCTATTGAGTTCAGGAAGGTGGAGATAAAAAATTTAGAACAATTTTACAAAAAATAGAACAAGAGGCTGTGCAAAAATGACAGCCTCTTTTGATTATCAACTTTTAAAACTACGCTCCATTATTGTCCGGGCGAAGAGCTTCCTCCCGATGCACGGTTGCCTTCATCCTCCATACCCGTTTTGCGCTGACGCGCTGTCTTTACCTTATTGTTGCCAAAACGGTAGGTGAAATTGATTTTGAACTGATGGCTTTGCCATTTGGCAGCCACGTTCATGTATGTTCCTGCATAATGGGTATCTCCCCTGAAATACATAGTTTTAAAGATGTCGCTAACCGATGCTTTCAATGTGCCATTGCCTTTTAATATGGCTTTTTGCAGTCCGGCATCCACAAACCCCATTGAACGACCTTTCAATAACCCTTGCCAGATGAATGGAGAAAGATATAATCCGGTCAGTTCGGCTGTCCAGTCTTGCTTTTTGCCAAATTTATATGTGTTTTGCACATAATACTGAACATTAAAACTATTGGCGCTGATGACTCTATTTGTACCAAAGTTGGAGTAATAGTGAGAATAATTGGAGGTAAGGTTATTGTACATCATAAAACGCTTATACACAAAAGGATAGCTCACATTCAGGCTTACCACATCCTGAGTAGCCAGGTTTCGGGGGGTTTGATAGTTATTGGAGCCTTCCGGCTCAAATGTCTGTACAAACATCCCTTGCACGTGACTGTAGTTCAAGCTGGTGGTCAGTTTATATTTATAGGTATTAGAAATGCCAAAACTATTGGTGTATTGAGGTTTTAGGTCAGTATTTCCTTTTGAATAGGTGTAATCATTAATTTTAAACTCAAAAGGATTTAGATTTTCGTAGCGAGGCCTGTCAATACGCCTGCTGTAGCTGATGTTCCACTGGTTCATCGGGTTTTTGTTAAATGCTACCGATGCGCTGGGAAATAAATCGAAATAATTTCTTTTAATGGATGAATCAAAGGTCTGATATGACTGGGTGGTGGAATTATATTTTTCACCTATTGACCGACCTTCGGAAATAGTATTTTCTCCCCGCAGCCCCATCTGGAGTACAAATACCTTAAAAGGCCTGTTGTAACTAAGGTACAACGCATTCACATTTTCAGAATAATCAAAGCGATTACTTCTGTCGCGATCAAATACTTCAGTATTATTAAATACATTAAAACGCTGAAAATCATTTTTGGTATTTACATAGCCCAGTTTACCACCAAAGCCAAGTTTCCCTTTACCAAGCTTCTGCTCATAATCTGCCTTTAGAGAATAAATATCAATGTTGGTGGGCGCATTAAGGCGATAAACATTTTTGTACAATTCGGTAACTCCATCTGCTTTGTAATAAATATTGGGGAGGTATTGCAGGTTTTTTAAGTCATAAAAACCATAGTCGGCATCCACATTCAGTTCTTTGCTTGCATTGTCAGTAAATTTATAGTTGGCATTAAAGTTCATATTTTTTCTATCAGAATTGATTTCCGATTTTGTCTGCAAAATTCTATCCACCACTTTTGTAGGTTGGTAAGCGATAGTCATGGGTCCTTCACTGTTCAGGTTGATGTCCGAAATGTTGCCATTTACCATTATACCAACTGTATTTTTTTTATTAAGAAAATAGTCTAACCCGGCCTTAAAATTATGACTTCCTCTGCGGTTAGTCATCTCGCTATTATCTTTTTGTTTCTGTGGTTAAGGCTTACACCTCCGTTGTAATTGCTGTAATAACCTGCATTGAAGCCGGCCGTTATAGTGCCATTGGTACCCAGCGATTTATCCTTTTTAAACCTGATATTGATGATGCCGGCATTGCCTGATGCCTCATATTTGGCCGAAGGGTTAGTAATGAGTTCTATTGACTCTATAGAAACCGAAGGTATTGATTTGAGGTAGTTGGCCAGGTCGGCTCCACCTAATGGAGAAGGTTTCCCGTCGATATTTACTTTAACGCCGTTTTTCCCGGCCATGCTGATATTATCATCTTTATCCAGCATCACTCCCGGCGACCTTCTCAATAGTTCCAGCGCATCATTTCCGGTGGCATTGATAGTACCCTCCACATTTACCACCATTCTGTCAGCCTTAACTTCAATGAGTGGTTTATGAGCTATAACTGTTACATTGGCAAGTTGGGTGGCAGATTTTTCTAAGTGCAGGTCGGCAACGGCCAGGTCATCTCCTTTGTATTCAAATGAAGGTGAAACAGCAGGAGAAAAGCCTACTGCTGTTGCTTTGATTATATAATGGCCTGCTTTGATATTTTCAAAGTCGTATTTACCGTTTTTATTGGCAGCGCCCAGTTTAATTACAGAAGAATCTTTTGCATTTAACAAAACTACCGATGCATTTTCGATGGGTTTGTTTTCAGCATCTTTTACAGAGCCAGAAATATGACGGGCAAAAGCAACGGTTTGAAAAAGCGAAAGAGATAAGATGATTGTCAATAATGATTTCATAAAAAGTATTGTATTTTTTTAATTCAGGGTCAAAGCTATTTGAACCTCTATCGGTTAGAAAGGCTATACCGTTAAAAGGAGTATTATTTTAGGTAAATGGCAGAAAATTAAGGGCAAATGGAAGGCTGGTATGCAACCTTACCGGATGTCCGTACCAATATTTCCTTGCAGACGAACAACAAGGTCGGGATTTCCATACAAATAAATAGGCAAAAGTTGGTTAACAACTTCGATTGAACAATCGCGATTAGTTGATTAATGATAATTCCATTCAATCCTGAAATTAAGGGATACCAACATTCTTCTTTCTTGCCAATTTCTTAGAGAAATTTGGAAGGCATGCATGCAAATTATTAAATAATATAGGCATTTAGGTGATGATAAAAGGAACCTTCTAAGAAAATTGAAACTTACCGAAATCGTCCACTACCGAAATTTAAATGAGTAATTTGGAGGAATATTCAAAACCTTTGCTCATATTTGTAGTTCAAAACCAATTTTATGAGTTATCCAGAAGCATTTCGCTATACCAAAGATCACGAATGGGTAAGCCTTGATGGCAATATTGCCACCATTGGCGTTACTGATTTTGCACAAAAAGAGTTGGGCGATATTGTTTATGTAGAGGTAGAAACCGTTGGCCAGAAATTGGAGGCAGGAACTGTTTTTGGTACAGTGGAAGCTGTAAAAACAGTTTCAGACCTGTTTTTGCCGGTGAGCGGTACGGTGGATGAGTTAAACCCTGCATTGGCCAACTCACCTGAGCTGGTGAATACCGACCCTTACGGCGAAGGCTGGATGATCAAAATGACTGTTGACAATATTGATGACGTAGCTGCCCTGCTTGATGCGGCCGGTTATGAGGCATTAGTTGGATAATATCAAAGAGTAAGATAATATTTATTCATAATATTTTTAAACTGTCGTCAGGCAGATAAATCCTTTTTGCTTCAACCGGCATAAATTTAACTGATAGCTGCTATTTTTGCTCAAATGGAAATTCAGAAGAATAAACCGGTAGCCTTTTGGCTGCTGACCGGAGCAGTGATGATTATCATTCAAATCCTGATTGGCGGTATCACCCGCCTGACGGGTTCAGGCTTGTCCATCACCGAATGGCAACCTCTACTGGGCACGCTGCCACCTATGAATGAAAGCCAGTGGAATGAGGCATTTAATAAGTATAAAGAGATTGCCCAATACAAGTATATTCACAACTATTTTACGCTCAGCGACTTCAAGTTTATTTACTTCTGGGAGTGGTTTCACCGCAACTGGGGCAGACTGATGGGCCTAGCGTTTACGATTCCGTTCTTATATTTTCTGTATAAAAAATGGATAAACCGCAGTATGCTATGGCCATTGATTATTCTCTTTTTTTTAGGCGGTCTGCAGGGCGCTTTAGGTTGGATAATGGTGAAAAGTGGTATCGGTACCGACCTGGTCTATGTAAGCCATATCAGGCTGGCGGTACATTTTATAGCCGCTCTGATCCTGTTGGTTTACGTCATTTGGTTTGCGCTTAAAATTTCTGTACCAAAAGAAAAATTACCTTTCTCTCCCTATATCAAATGGTTTAGTGTACTCATTCTGTTTCTGCTGGCTATTCAGTTGGTTTACGGAGCATTTATGGCAGGCACACATGCCGCCAAATCTGCAATCACCTGGCCAACCATCAATGGCAGTTTTTTCCCAAAAATGTTTACTGATGGGGCTTTCCTGCATGATGTTACCAATAATCTGATTACTATTCAGTTTGTCCATCGTAATCTTGCCTATTTACTAGTTATTTTGATTTTGGTTTATTCCCTGCGATTGAGCAGACAGCCAAAAAATGCTTTTCTTTTCAGGTGGAGATGGATACCGGTTATATTGGTAACTGTTCAGGTTATTTTAGGAGTCCTTTCATTGATTAATTATTTGAACAATATTAAATTGATTTTCAGCAGTTTACATCAATTTGTCGGTATTTTATTGCTTTGCTGTATAATAATTTTTTATTATTTCAGCAGGAGGAAAAATACTTCTTAATAATATCTATTTTCTAAAAAAACGGTAGGCTAAAGATAATACCAGGGATTTCTTTTGGAACTTTGTATAAAGTTTTTAATGTTTTTGGTGAATGCCAAAATCATATAAATTATTATCGGCGACCCCATGGTGAGCACGGAGGAATAAATAAAATACTGCCTGATTCGAGATGGAGCAATGTTCAACCTTTCTCCGATGGATGAACAAACTCCAAAGGCATTCCATTCAAGAAAACTTCTTAGGCGGTTCATAATTATGTTCTGTTGTGGGTACAAAAGTAAAAAATCCTTCAGTTTTTTGTCAATTATTTTTTTGCTTTTTCAAACCTATGGTAAATATAAAAATTATCGAAAATGTAATAGTTAAAAAGCCAATCCGCATCTGCTGACTGGCTTCAAATGTCATTTAGGAGCATTTAATTATTTACTCAAAAATCTGCTTCTGTCTTTATAAAGTTTTCTGAAATAGGGATCGCGAAGATCTTTAATAAAACGAATAGACTCACCTGTGCTTTTCATCTCAGGGCCTAATTCTTTGTTTACACCAGGAAACTTATTGAAGCTGAAAACAGGTTCTTTGATTGCAAAACCCTGCAATTTCTTTTCGTAGGTAAAATCCGTGAGTTTGTTTTCGCCCAACATGATTCGGGTAGCAATATTCAGATAGGGTATTTCATAAGCTTTTGCAATAAAAGGAGTGGTACGGCTGGCACGCGGATTGGCTTCAATTACATACACTATACCGTCTTTTATTGCAAACTGAATATTAATTAAACCCCCTTATATTCAGCGCTTTAGCTATTCTTTCGGAATACAATTCCATAGTGGTTACCGCCATTGGACTTAGGTTAAACTCAGGCAGCATGGCATGGCTGTCGCCACTGTGAATACCGGCCGGTTCAATATGCTCCATCACACCCATCACATGAAAGGTTTCTCCATCGTAAATGGCATCTATTTCGGCTTCCTGACAGCGATCGAGGAAATGATCTATCAATATTTTATTGCCGGGAATATGTTTCAGCAGACTTACCACCGCTTTTTCAAGCTCCTCATCGTTCAACACTATTCGCATCCTCTGACCACCCAGTACATAAGAAGGACGCACCAGCACCGGATAGCCAACACGGTTGGCGACATTTATGGCTTCATCCACATTCCATGCTGTGCCGTAATCAGGATAAGGGATTTTTAGTTCTTTCAGCATATCGCTAAAACGGCCACGATCTTCGGCTATATCCATATCATCGAAAGAGGTTCCGATGATTTTTACGCCCATATTTTTTATTTTCTCCGCCAGTTTTAAGGCAGTTTGTCCGCCCAACTGAACGATTACACCGTAAGGTTTTTCGTATTCAATCAACTCCCGCACATGCTCCCAATAAACAGGTTCAAAGTAAAGTTTATCAGCCATATCAAAGTCGGTACTTACTGTTTCGGGGTTACAGTTCATCATAATGGCTTCATAACCGGCTTCTTTTACGGCCATCAGGCCATGCACACAGCAATAATCAAACTCAATACCCTGCCCTATCCTGTTGGGCCCTGAACCCAAAACGATTATCTTCTTTTTAGCATTGTCACCATTATTTATTCCGGCTGCAAATGTGTCGCTTTCGTTGTTCGGCATGGTTACCACTTCATCTTTACTGATATAGTTTTGCAGCGGGGCATCAAATGTAGAGTAGAAATAAGGCGTTTTAGCCTCAAACTCGGCGCTACAGGTATCCCCCATCTTATGTACACGATTGATCCCCAACTCTTTGCGACGGTTGAAAACATCATCTTCATCATAGCGCGGGCCGGTAGTAAGGTCGCCAATCTGCGCATCGCTGAAACCGTTCACCTTGGCTTCCCAGAACAAATCGGCAGGTAGTGATTCCAGGTCATATTCAGCTAATCTCTTTTCAATATCACAAAGCTTTTGAATCTCAGATAAAAACCAGCGGTCTATACCATCCGTGGCTTTCGAAATAGTGCCAACTGTAATACCGGCCATCAAAGCGTCTTTAATGCGGAAGATTCTGTCCCATTTAGGCGTTTTAATATATTCCAGCAGGTCATCGGCATGTTTCAGGCTTTTGCCATAATAACCCAGTCCGATAGCATTATTTTCGAGGCTCTGACAGGCTTTTTGAATCGCCTCATTAAAGCTGCGGCCAATACCCATCACCTCGCCCACACTTTTCATCTGGAGGCCGAGTGTGTCATTTGCGCCTTTAAATTTATCAAAATTCCAGCGAGGAATTTTTACGATAACATAGTCCAGCGCCGGTTCAAAATACGCTGAAGTTGTCTTAGTTATTTGATTTTCAAGCTCATCAAGATTATAACCAATGGCCAGCTTGGACGCTATTTTTGCAATCGGATAACCTGTAGCTTTGGATGCCAGCGCCGAGGAGCGGCTTACGCGCGGGTTGATTTCGATGGCGATTATTTCTTCGGTATTGGGGTTCATGGCAAACTGAACATTGCAGCCTCCGGAAAAGTTTCCTAAGCTGCGCATCATTTTGGTAGCAGTATTGCGCATCAGTTGCATACCTGTATCGCTCAATGTCATGGCTGGGGCACTAGTTATGGAATCGCCGGTATGCACGCCCATTGGGTCAAAATTTTCTACCGTACAAATAATACACACATTGTCGGCGCTGTCTCGCAGCAGTTCCAGCTCAAACTCTTTCCAGCCCAACACTGCCTTTTCTACCAGCACCTCATGAATAGGCGAAGCCTCCAAACCCCTGTTGAGCGCTTCATCTAATTCTTCTTTATTGCGCACAAATCCGCCACCGGTTCCGCCCAGAGTGTAGGAAGGGCGTATAACCAACGGATAACCAATATCTTGCGCAATTTCTTTTCCTTCTAAAAATGAATTGGCAATTTTGGCAGGCGCTACAGGAATGTCCATTTCAATCATCCAGTCGCGAAATAATTCTCTGTCTTCCGCCTTATCAATAGCCTTAATATCTACACCAATCAGCTTCACCCCATATTGGTTCCAGATGCCGATGTCTTCAACCTCCTTGCAAAGGTTTAAGGCTGTTTGGCCACCCATTGTGGGTAAAACGGCATCCAACGCCGTACCATTTGCCAATTGTTCCTGCAAAATTTGTTCAATACTTTCTACCGTCAGAGGCAGTAAATATACTTTATCTGCCATCATAGGATCGGTCATGATGGTGGCAGGGTTGCTGTTGATAAGCACCACCCTTATTCCTTCTTCATGAAGGCTTCTTGCGGCCTGGGTGCCGGAGTAGTCAAACTCACAGGCCTGACCTATAATAATTGGCCCCGAACCAATAATTAAAACTGAATGAATGGAATTGTCTCTAGGCATTCTTAGCGATATGTTTATATAAAAAAACCCGATGAATATCGGGACGCAAAAGTACGGTATTGAAAGGAATTTTTTATAGGAAAAGTTCGATTGTTTTACCTGAAAGCAAAAAAAAGCCTATTAGGGTTAAACAAGAGATAATACTTTAGCATCTTTTGTTAATATTTAAAAGATTGATTAAACAAATTTCTAACATTTGGCTTTGTCGTTTTTAAAGCAAATATTCTTACTTTTTGATGTTCTTTAGCAAAATTGCCTTGAAATAATTGTAAAATGCGACTTGCGGGTACAGAAATCACTTTACTTCCTAAGAATCCCAAATCTTCTTGAGTATGTTTTAATTCCTTGCGCTTTTGCTTAACGATCCATCTTGACGAATCCATAAATACACCTTTTCTGATATGAAAACAATCAACCAAAAAATAAACAAATTATACTGTTTCGGGTATAAAATTAAACATTTAGCGGGTTTTATGCACGTTAAGGTATAAATTTTCGTATCCACCCGACCAAATACATCATTGAGCTATCCAAAAAATAGGAGATAGAGGACCGGTCTATTATGTGATAGTCTCTTTATAATTCTGGGGATATAATTTTTCCGGCTCTGTTACCCTGGTATCCATTAGATTCTCAAATACATATTTTAGCCATTCGTACGGATTGACATCATGCTTCTTGCAGATGGCAAAGAATGAGTAGATACAGGCAGCCCGCTTTGCAGCATCATGGCTGCCGGCAAACAAATAGTTCTTTCTGCCCAGCGCTATGGGACGAATAGCATTTTCTGCCAGATTGTTGTCTATCTCCAGGGATTCCATCATAGAGATAGGCGCTTAATTCATTCCAACGATTCAGACTATAGGCGAATGCTTTGCCTATCGGGCTTTTGGGTAAAACAGCAAACTGCTTCACCTCCTCTGTCATCCATTTTGCAAATTCGTTGATCACCGGCAGCGATTCATACAACCGCAGTTCTTTGCGCTGTGCCGCATCCAGTTTTCTTTCTCTGGCCTCATGCTCTACCTTGTACAGCTTTTGGATAAATACCAATGCTTTTTCTGCTCTTTGCCTATCGTTGGACAATGCTTTCTCAAATTCCCTTTTGGCATGTGCCCAACAGTTCGGATGGGTGATATCCTTATCGGCGCCTATACGATTATATGCGCCATAGCCGTCTGTTTGCAAATAGCCTTTAAACTTGTGCAACATAGCTTTGGGATACAAAGCGCCACGCCCGGGCTGATAATCGAACAACGCTAATTTTCGTTGTGTATCGTAATACACCCAATAGTATCCTGTATGCGTGGTTTGTTTTTTGTCCTTATCTAAAACCTTTATCGTGGTTTCATCCACATTCAAATACTTTGTATTCAAAACCTGCCTGCAATGCAGGTCGTGAACCGGTTCAATCAACCGCATCGCATCTTTTATCCAGCCGCTTACCGTGCTGTGATTGATGTTTACATTTTGACGTTTGAAGATGGCTAACTGGCGATACACGGGCAGATGGTCCACAAACTTGCTTACCAGCAAATGCGTAAGCAATGATGCGCCTGCAACAGATTTCTCAAGCGGCATGGCCGGCAATGAAGCAATGATGCGGCTTGCGTTTAATCCATCATTTGAAGGTTTGATATACTCGGGACGTACATATTGTTTCACAAACAACTCGCCGGGCCGGTACTCCAGCTTTTCGGTAATTTCTTTACCAACGGGATGCAAACCTTTTTACATCCTCTTTGGGCATCAGCTCTATTACTTCGCGGCGAAGGCTTTCCGGCAAAGGGTTACGTCCGGGATGCTTTACGGTAAGTTTGGTTTGTTGCTTTTGATATTCTTTTACCAGTGTGGTTTTTACCACGTCTATCTGCCCCAGTTTATCATCAGGGAATAATTCAGGCTGTGAAACGGCGGTTGCATTTGCTGTTACAAACTTCTCTGCCCTGCCGCCAAAGAGCATTTTCTTTAATTCGGCTAATTGCAACTGTAGCGATTGTATCTGTAATCGCAATTCAATATTGTGACTCCTTTCCTGTTCAAAGAGGATTTTGTAGTCTATAAAACTATTGCCGGAAGCGATATGTGAAACTGTTTGCAAGATGTTTACAGGTAGTACAAATATCATGCTAATAATTGCCTGAAATGCAGTATTGACAGGTATTTCAGACAGTATGGCAATAGTGGAATTATTGGCAGGTAAACCTGATTTTTTGTCGCACCGTTTTTAAAATTACACCCTGCAAAATAAATTGTAATTGCTGTGAGGTGATGCAAAAATGATCGTTATGGCTGGCGGGAGGTCTTTCAAAAGTGCCCTGCTCCAATCCTTTTCATAGAGCGCAAAGCCATCGCTATCCCATTGTAGTAATTTTATTCTGTCACCACGCCGGCCAATAAAAATGAATACGTCGCCACTCAGCACATCCTGTTGCATCTCGTTGCGCACCAGGCCGCTCAACCCGTAGGCTCCCTTGCGAAAATCAGCAGTGCCGTTGTAATAAAAGTAGCGACAAGCGGAGTTTAGATGCAACATAGCAGCTCTTTTAAAACGGCTATATTAATACTGCCCAACTCAAGCCGCACACCATTAGGGTAGCAGATAGTTGCGGCACTGCCATGGGTGGCTATCGGTGTCACCTGCGTGAAAGCGGGTGTGGTCGCTGCGTTAATAGGCAACCGTTTTTGCCAGTAATAATATTTGGATGTTGCAAGCCGGTGTTCTTTGCAATAGGAATCAACCGTTTGGCCGCTTGTGCGGCAGGCTTCAATGTGGGCGTGCATTATACCGGCACGGTCGGAGGTATTGTTAGTTTCCATCCGGTAAAAATCAATAAACTATCTTAGTAAAGCAATACGGGGTTGGACGAAGGGATACCATTAATTAGAGTTTGTCTATAAATGATAAATTATTGACAGTCAGTATATTGTGGCATAATTATTGTGATTTGAGAGGGTATGAAAATGAATTTGTTCGAGCCGCTGCGTTTAAAGTTTGAGAAGCCTGATTGGGCCAGAAACCCCGAGTTTGGGCTATTGGATACCGTGTTAGAGCGGCATCCGGAGTTGATCAAAATAGCAGAAGCAGATGTGCTTAGGGGTTGTTTGCAAAGTGAATTTGGCCGTCAGGATATGCCCAGTGTAGAGCAGATTGTTCGCGCAGCGATCTATAAAGAGATGAAGGGGTTGGATTACAGGGAGTTGGAATATGCTCAAAGCGACTCCCGTATTTGTGAGCAGTTTGTAAAGCTTGATAACCGCCACCCGTTTAGCTTTCAGGTATTCCAGAAATATATTTCAAAGATAAGTGAAGACAGCCTGCAACAGATATTGGTATCATTGAACAAGATAGCTATCAGCGAAGGATTGGAAGATATTAAACAGCTACGCCAGGATAGCACTGTTGTTGAAACAAACATACATTACCCCACTAATAACTCGTTGGTCTGGGACTGTATCAAAGAAAGCCACCGGCTGCTCTCACAGTTAGCAGAAGAAGTGAAAGATTTGGATTACAGAGATTATACCAAAGATGCGAAAAGAACATTTTTCAAGATTAACATCACCAGGAATGGAGATAAGCGTATAGACCTGTTCAACAAGCAATTAATAACATTCACAAAATGTATTAATCAGGTGGCTAACGCGGTAAAAAAAAAAGCCATGTTATAGTATGAACGCCTTCTTCATAACAGGGAATTGGAAAATCTGTTGCCGCTGATGGAAAAAGTGTATGATATTACCTGGCGCAAACAGATCAATGGAGAGACGGTGTCCAATGATGAAAAAATATTTTCTATCTATGAGCAGCATACTGACATTATAGTAAAAGGTCAAAGGGAAGTTCAGTTTGGTCACAAGATAAACCTGACAAGCGGCAAAAGCAGTTTGATATTGAGTTGTGAGGTATTGAAGGGCAATCCATCCGATAGCACACTGTATCAAAGCACCATCAATAAAATAGAGAGTGATTATCAAATCGTACCCCGTGATAGCGTAACCGATGGTGGGTATGCCTCCAAAGACAATGCGGAATATGCGCAAGGAAAGGAATCGTAAATATTGTTTTCAATAAGATCGTAGGCAGCCTGAAAAATGTGGTGAGTTCCAAAAATATGGAGACCCGTTTGAAGAAATGGCGCAGTGGAATAGAAGCGGTGATTTCAAATTTGAAAAGAGGCTGCCGGTTATTCAGGTGCAACTGGAAGGGAGAAGCACATTTTAAGCAAAAGGTATTATGGAGCGTGATCGCCTACAATATCCGGGTGATGACAGCCGCAGTGGTGGCTCAGCTATAAAAGGTATATCGGACTATAAGCTAAAAATGCGAAGATGCAAGGCGGAGCTATGCGCTGAAAGTGCCGAAAATGCTGCCTTTGAGCCATTTCTACCTGAAAAAATACTCAACGATGAAAGGGAGATCGTTATCGACTAAATGAAGACCGGAAAATAGAACGAATATTAATATATACTAATGCGTTTTAGAGATCGTTTACTTTATGGACAGACACTAATTAATATTGAATCTTTCAGAAAATTAATTTTTTTATTGTAATAAATAGAAATATCAAACCAAAGCGCAACTTTTTTCGATGTAAGAGTTGTAAAAGACGTACGACCTTCTGAGAAAGCTGGCGTAAATAGTAAAAGCAAACTAAAGAGACAAAAAATTGTTTTCAATTTTTTCATGTATTTAAGTTAAGGTTTTTAATTTTCAAATTGAATTTTGTTGGAAGAAAGTATCCATTGTGCTGTGTATGAAAGTGATAACCATTCTATCCTTTACTCCATATGTATATTTCCTTATATTTGTTATTGATTGAAATTCGACTTACAATAATTGTTATTGATAGGGAAAACTCATATAGCTATTTCACCTATCCTTGTTACCATAAGGAGCTAATAAGCTAATTAAATATTATATTTTTCCCAATTTAACTCCATTCAATAAACACTCCCTTACAGTAATTGTCTTTACACATCGTAATATTATATTAATTTGCTTTTGTTAATAATAATTTTATGCGTACCTTTTTTTGTTATATCAAAATGTAATATCGTCACTAAATCGCTATTTTAGTAATCAAATACACAAAACGCCCCATTTTCTACACGAACCAATGTTTTTACTACATAAAAAATAAACACCCTAGAATTCGAATTTGAAACCGAGTAAATCAATAATTTAGTAGCATGAAATGGGATCAAAATATTACTAAAAACAAGCTGTATCAAATCGCAGTATTGTTTGTGATCTTGCATGTTTTTTGGACAATATATTATATTTTATCTGAAGCTGCCTTTGTAAAAAATGCCTTATGGCATATATATCTTAAGTATTCCATTATTAACTCGCTTGGCTTTATTTCGTTTAGTATCGCTGCATTTTGGCTTTTCCCTGTTTTTATTTCTAAAAAAAGATACCTTATTACTATAGCGTGTGTTTTGCTGTTAATCATTATATTTAGTTATATTGAGTATCAATTACAAGATTGGAATCCAAAGCCATTTAAGGCCGAAACAAGTACTTCAATTAGTTCTTCAACAAAATCAAGCAATAGAATTCCAATGGCAGCAATGCAATTAAAACAAACGATTGGCTCTCGTATTAGGTTTGGACTAAACCATCTGGTATATTTACTTTTAGGGCTTGGCTTTGCCTATATGAAAGACTGGTTTATTAAAGATCGCCGTACACAAATATTAGAAAAAGAAAAAATTCAGGCAGAGCTAGCACTACTTAGATATCAATTAAATCCACATTTTTTATTTAATACAATAAATAATATATACTATTTAGCGCTTATTAAATCAGATAAAACGCCCGATGCCATTTTAAAAATTTCCGACATGCTGCGCTATGTATTAAATGAAAAAGATGACCAAGTGGCACTTGAAAAAGAAATAAATTATCTATACGAGTTCATCGAATTACAAAAATTTAGGTTTCCAGATCAGATAATCAATTTTTATTCAAATTTCATTGATGACATAAGCAACTATCAATTAGCTCCTTTATTGCTCATCACGTTTATTGAAAACGCTTTTAAACATGGAAATCCAGGAACAATAGAATATCCTATAACAATTTATCTGTCCATAATTGAAAATCAGCTAGACTATACCGTAACAAACCAAATCAACCATAATATATCAAAGGATATTATTACGGGTATTGGGCTTACCAATTTAAAACGAAGACTTTTACTATTATATCCCAATAGGCACGAGCTTTCAATAACCCAAGTAGAGAATATTTATACCGCTCATTTAAAAATAAAATTAATATGATACATGCTATTGCTGTAGATGATGAAGTAAATGCTTTAGGCATTATTCAAGAGTTTAGTAGTCGTATATCAAATTTGGATTTAGTCCAGGCTTTTACAGACCCTACCCAAGTATTACAATTTTTAACGCATTCAAAAACTAAAATAGACTTAATATTCCTTGACATCCAAATGAGTCGATTAAATGGTCTCACATTAGCCCAACATTTACCAAAAAATTGTAAAATCATCCTTACAACTGCCTATCCAGATTACGCATTACATGGATATGAAATGGACGTAATCGACTACCTACTTAAACCATTTTCTTTTGAACGATTTGAAAAAGCAATTCAAAAAGCATATATACAACGTATCCCTTCGTCCAACCCCGTATTGCTTTACTAAGATAGTTTATTGATTTTTGCCGGATGGAAACTAACAATACCTCCGACCGTGCCGGTATAATGCACGCCCACATTGAAGCCTGCCGCACAAGCGGCCAAACGGTTGATTCCTATTGCAAAGAACACCGGCTTGCGGCATCCAAATATTATTACTGGCAAAAACGGTTGCCTATTAACGCAGCGACCACACCCACTTTCACGCAGGTGACACCGATAGCCACCCATGGCAGTGCCGCAACTATCTGCTACCCTAATGGTGTGCGGCTTGAGTTGGGCAGTATTAATATAGCCGTTTTAAAGAGCTGCTATGTTGCATCTAAACTCCGCTTGTCGCTACTTTTATTACCACGGCACTGCTGATTTTCGCAAGGGAGCCTACGGGTTGAGCGGCCTGGTGCGCAACGAGATGCAACAGGATGTGCTGAGTGGCGACGTATTCATTTTTATTGGCCGGCGTGGTAACAAAATAAAATTACTACAATGGGATAGCGATGGCTTTGCGCTCTATGAAAAGGATTGGAGCAGGGCACTTTTGAAAGACCTCCCGCCAGCCATAACGATCATTTTTGCATCACCTCACAGCAATTACAATTTATTTTGCAGGGTGTAATTTTAAAAACGGTGCGACAAAAAATCAGGTTTACCTGCCAATAATTCCACTATTGCCATACTGTCTGAAATACCTGTCAATACTGCATTTCAGGCAATTATTAGCATGATATTTGTACTACCTGTAAACATCTTGCAAACAGTTTCACATATCGCTTCCGGCAATAGTTTTATAGACTACAAAATCCTCTTTGAACAGGAAAGGAGTCACAATATTGAATTGCGATTACAGATACAATCGCTACAGTTGCAATTAGCCGAACTAAAGAAAATGCTCTTTGGCGGCAGGGCAGAGAAGTTTGTAACAGCAAATGCAACCGCCGTTTCACAGCCTGAATTATTCCCTGATGATAAACTGGGGCAGATAGACGTGGTAAAAACCACACTGGTAAAAGAATATCAAAAGCAACAAACCAAACTTACCGTAAAGCATCCCGGACGTAACCCTTTGCCGGAAAGCCTTCGCCGCGAAGTAATAGAGCTGATGCCCAAAGAGGATGTAAAAGGTTTGCATCCCGTTGGTAAAGAAATTACCGAAAAGCTGGAGTACCGGCCCGGCGAGTTGTTTGTGAAACAATATGTACGTCCCGAGTATATCAAACCTTCAAATGATGGATTAAACGCAAGCCGCATCATTGCTTCATTGCCGGCCATGCCGCTTGAGAAATCTGTTGCAGGCGCATCATTGCTTACGCATTTGCTGGTAAGCAAGTTTGTGGACCATCTGCCTGTGTATCGCCAGTTAGCCATCTTCAAACGTCAAAATGTAAACATCAATCACAGCACGGTAAGCGGCTGGATAAAAGATGCGATGCGGTTGATTGAACCGGTTTACGACCTGCATTGCTGGCAGGTTTTGAATACAAACTATTTGAATGTGGATGAAACCACGATAAAGGTTTTGGATAAGGACAAAAAACAAACCACACATACAGGATACTATTGGGTGTATTACGATACGCAACGAAAATTAGCGTTGTTCGATTATCAGCTCCGGGCGTGGCGCTTTGTATCCCAAAGCTATGTTGCACAAGTTTAAAGGCTATTTGCAAACAGATGGCTACGATGCTTACGAAACTTTCGATAAAGTAGAAGGCGTTACCCCTTTTGCTGCTGGGCGCATGCGCGCAGAAAATTTTACGAAGCCAAAGATTACGACAAAGCCAATGCGGATGCGGTTTTGAGCCTGATACAGGATTTATATAAAATAGAATCCTATTGCCGCGATGAAAACTTTACGCCGGAGCAAATAAAAAACCATCGGCATGAACATGCCCTACCCGTATTAAACAATTTGCAAAGCACATTAACCGAAATGTTGCTCACCAAAAGGTATTACCCAAAAGTCCTTTTGGCAAGGCCATTGCTTATACATTAACACGATGGCAGAAATTGTGCGTGTACACCACAGACGGCATTTTGCAAATCGATAATAACCTTATTGAGAACGCTATTCGCCCTGTGGCGCTGGGGCGCAAAAATTATCTGTTTGCCGGAAGCCACGAGCGGGCACAGGATGCAGCAATGCTTTATAGCCTGTTCGCCACATGCCGCCTGCACAACATCAATCCCGAACACTGGCTTACCCACGTATTCGAAAAAATCAACAGCGCCAAAAAGCAAAACCTATACCAACTGCTGCCACAAAACTATGATGCCAACTTTAAACAACAATGACGGGGTTGGACGAAGGGATACTATACAACAACAAAGTATTATTACTAACTCCTTAAAAAACTTATACATCACAAAATCAACCGAAGATGATTTTATATTTGTTCGAAATGATTATAAAACACTTAAGGTAAAAATTGCTGATATTACATATATTGAAGGCTCAGGGAACTACGTACTTATACATACGCCTAAAGGGAAAATTATGGTTTTGCAAAATTTAAAAAAATTTGAAGAACAACTCCCCTCTCTTCAATTTATTCGAGTACATAAATCATTTATTATTTCACTAAGACATATTGAGAGTATTGAAAAAGGATGGATACTTATAGACAAAAAGGAAATCCCCATTGGATATTCATATAGAGAAACTTTTCAACAGTTTTTAAATAAAAATTACAGACAATTCTAAACTGTTTCAATCCTAAAAAATGTTAATCGAGTAGGTAGGGGGATTACTCCCCCGCCCTCTCACACCACCGTGCATGCTCTCGCACACGGCGGTTTCTTTTAACTGTTTAACTTCTCGTAATTTGATGAGAGATTGTATAAACCTATTTCCTCAAACCATTTATTGCCAAGTGCTTGGTGCATTTGCGGACATCCCGATTTGCACCAATGACCCTTGCCTGATAGAGCTAATATCCAGCTTTGCCATGTTTCAACTCCCCTGCTTTTGAGAAATTGTTGCAATGTTATTACTCTTTTGCATTGCTTGAGCCTGTAACATCGGAGTTTCCTCCGAATCCAGCCGTCAAGGTTTTCCAATAGTCTTTTACATCGTGCATGGTGAAAATAGTTCAGCCAACCGCGCATAACGGGGGCGAGTTCGGCAATCAATTGTTCGAGCTTTACTCCTCTGTTTCGCTTGGTGATACTGCGTACTTTTTCTTTAAAGCGGTCTATGCTCTTCTTTGCGATGCTTAGGTTGCCATCCTTTTGAATGGTGTAGCCTAAGAATTTGGTTTGATTTACTTCGCAAACCTGACTTTTGTCTTTGTTGACAAGCAGTTTCAGTTTGCTTTCGATAAAGTTGCTGACCGATTCCATTACTCTCTCGCCTGCCGCTTGGCTGCGTACGTAGATGTTGCAATCGTCCGCATATCGAACAAATTTGTGCCCTCTGCTTTCCAATTCTTTGTCAAGTTCATCCAGAACTATATTTGACAGTAATGGGGAGAGGGGGCTACCCTGTGGAGTACCTTCGGTTCGTTGGCTTACAACTCCATCAACCATGATTCCACTTTGCAAGTATTTACGTATCAGTCCCAATAAGGTTTTATCCCCAATGGTTAGTGATAGCCGATACATTAAGCGGTCGTGGTTAACTACATCGAAGAACGTTTTCAAATCCATATCTACTACAAAATATTTCCCCTGTTCTGCATATTCGCTACCTTTCCTAAGTGCTTGATGGGCACTTCGGTTGGGACGGAATCCATAACTGTGGTCAGAAAATTTTCGTTCGTAAATCGGAATTAGCACCTGTGCAATGGCTTGTTGGATTATCCTGTCTGTTACCGTTGGGATTCCCAACTTGCGCTTGCCTCCGTTAGGCTTCGGTATTTCTACCTGTTTTACTCCTTGTGGCTGGTAGGTGCCTTTGTATAGCCGGCTCAATAGGGTTTCCCCATTCTCGGCATACCATGCCGAAAAGTCGCCAACCGCTATTTGGTCTATGCCTGCCACGCCTTTGTTCTGCTTTACTTGTCGATAGGCTTGTTTGATATTGCTGTGACACAATATCGCTCCCATCAAATTCTGTGTTAAGGCTCGTTCCTGTTCGCCTGCTTCTTTTACTTGCAACGCCTTTATTGTTTGAGGCTCCACGTACGGTTTCACTCGTTGCATAAGGGCGTATAACCTCCTCGACCTGCCCATTGAACAGGTCTAATTGGTAAGTTATCTCTTGCTGTTGCGCCATAAAACAAATTTTGAACTAACTGCTCCTTAGGTTAAAAGATTCAGACCTTCTTCTGTGTTGTTCCTGCACAAAATACTATGTCCTCTGCTGACTTCTTGAAGTATATATTAATCGTTACCCAATTTAGTTCGTATCAATTTTCTATGCTGCGTATCTGACGTGGTCTGCATGGAAATATTTTTGCACCAGCTTTTTATTGCTTTTTCTTTCATTCATAAAACCTTCAACGTTGGCGCGCATTTCAGCTTTATTGATAGGACGCTTTTTGCCGATAACATTTGTCTTTACATCCTGATTCAAATATTCTTGCGCATTCAACTCGGGGCTATAGGGCGGAATGAAAAACACCTCTATTCGATGTTTGCTTTCCTCCAGCCACGCCTGCAATTTTTTTGTTTTGTGTGCAGGATGACCATCCGTTACATAGAATATCTTTTGTTTACTATAACGAATCATTCGTTGCAAAAATCAATAAATACATCACCGTTAAACTTCTCTATCAGCATAAACTGTAAATGACCTTTATTGCTGATAGCTGAAATCATATTGAGCGAAAACCGTTGCCCTGTTGATTTCACCACGGGGTTTTGCCTTTAGGCGCATAGCTTCTGCCTGCCTGATGGTCGCTTCGCATACCGGTTTCATCTCCAAAATAAATCGTTCCTTTCTCCTTAGTTGCCCGCTTCTTTATGGCAGGGTATTCCTTCTCCAACCATTGCTTTACCTGCTCGGGTTTCTGTTCAAATGCTTTGCGGATAGGCTTTTGCGGTGTATAGCCCCAGCTTTTTAAATATCGACCCACCTGCTTCACGCTTAATACAACGCCATATTTCTGTTCGATAAGCTGTTGTACGGCTGCACGTGTCCATAAACCAAAGGCCAGTTTTAACTGGTCGGGCATCTTATCCTTTATCAACCGTCGAACTTCGGCAGCCTGCTGTCCGGTTATCTTCTTGCCTCCTTTTACGCCACGCTTCTTATTCAAAAGTGAACGCTTGCCTTCTTTTTGTATTTATTCCATGTTTTATTTACACTCCTTTCTGATACAGAAAATATCTCGGCAGCCTGCTTTTGAGTGCCCCGTTTATTTTTTAAGTAGTCCACTATCCGAAAGCGAGTCTCTTCCTGAGCATCTTTGTTCTTACGTTTTGTATTAGCCATGGGCAAATATACAAAATATATTTTAAAATAAGAACTAAATTATGTCTTTATTAATAATTGTACATCGCTGCACAATCCGCACTGTTGGTGCATACTGCAAGACCTCTCGGGATAAGTTATTAAGCTTTCTCTGCGCTCTGCCTGATTTACTCTTTTGAGTTACGGTTGAATTTTGGGCGTTCCCAATCCATTGCTCGGTTGCCCTCTCTTAAGAGCCTTCTATCAGGTTTCTATTCGTCAGAACTTCAGATTTGCTGATGACTTCTTTCAGATTCGGGGTCACCCCCGACACCCTTGTCAGTCGCTAATGGTTCCTATCAACTCGGCACATACAGGAACTCGCATCCTGTTAGCTTAATATCTTGCCCGACATACGAAAAAGAGCACTGCCTTTGGCAAATGCTCTTTTGATAATTATTGACTATTACTTTATTTAGTATTCCATAAATATTTTGGGGCTTCCCCCTTTTTCATTTGCGCTACATTGGCAATTATCAACTTCTGCATTTCCAGCGCATTTTTCAAAATAGGATCCTTACTTGCCTTTTCCATTAATTTAATAGCTTTTTGCTTCTCCCCTGTCTTATACAATAGCCCTGCATATACAGCCTCATTTGAAAAATGTGGAAACCACTCATTTGCTTGCTTAGCCCAACCCTTTGCCATCTCCAACATTTTTTTATTATTACCTGCTTTATATACAGCCTCTGCATCACCTCTCAACGAATAAGAAACCGAAATCATTTGATCATTTTTTATTAATCTACGCATTTCATATTGCTGATTATTTACTGACTAAAAAACTGTCATCAAGTCCACAGGGAGACTATCGCATATTTCCTGAACATGTGAGGCAAGCAATATGTATATACCACCAACAGTATTTTGCAGATAGACAATAACCTTTTCGAAAACGCCATTCGCTCCTTTGCTCTGGGAAGAAAATAATATCTGTTTGTCGGCAGCCACAAAAGGGCGCAGGATGCAGCTATGCTTTATAGTCTGTTTAATCTCTATTTGTCGAATATTCCTTTAATATCCTTTTTAAATAGGGTAGAATTTTGTCGCTTATCCTGACAAAACCCAAATCCGTAAGATGGGTACCATCTATTGTAGATTCATGATCTTTCCCAATAAGATTATCTGAGCTTAAATAAAAAATATTTCTATAGCCCTCAGTCCACAATTGCTTGCAAGCTTTGAAAAGTGCATCATTTTGACGTTTTACAAAATCTTTAACTTCCTTATCAAAATAGCCATTTTCTCTGAAAATGGATTCGATAATGAGTATAGGTATTTTTGGCTTGCTCATAGATAAATACTTAATAAAAGGATAGGTTTTCTTTGTTATTTGCTGCGGGCTTGTATTCGGCACACAATCTAAAATATAGCAAATTGCAGGAATACTAGTTATATATTTCGCAAGAGCTAGCTCCATTTTAACACTGCCACTTAATCCCAAATTTATTATGTTTAGATGTAAGTTACGCTGAACAATGGAAGTATAAGTCATCCCTGGTCTACTTGCCGAAGCACCTTGCACAATACTCGATCCATAAACTACAATGTTTTTTGATACGTCAATACCCAATAACTTGGGTTTCCCTGCCCATGCGGAAGAATCAAAGCCAATCTCAAGATTTGTGACACTATTGAATAAAGGAAGGTATAGCATAAATTGTTTCGTTGTAGTATCCATATTTGAAATGATCGCCACTTCCTGACACAAACCCCTTTTTGGCTTAGCCACATTCACAAACTGCCATTCACCATTTCTAAGACAGTACAGGTCTAACCCACTTTGCGCAACTGGCGTTAGATTAGCATAGTAAGCAGTATCTGCCAATTGCCATTTTGCAGCAATACAGGAAGAATTAGTTTCAAAGATCACGGCTATTCCTGAACTGTGTTTTGCCAAAGTCTGTATGTTTTTGGGCATTTCACGGAGTGTACAATCTTCAATTCTATGAAAATTTAACTCACTATCTGCTTTACCAATTCTAACAAATTCATCAGCATTAATAAATTTTATATTTTGAGCTACACTAAACAAATTAAATATTAATAGAGTAAGCAAAAAAACTATTTTAATAATATTCTTAATATCCATTATAAGCACTTATTAATCGTTACCCAATTTAGTTCGTATTAATTTTCTATGCTGCGTATCTGACGTGGTCTGTATGGAAATATTTTTGCACCTGCTTTTTATTGCTTTTTCTTTTATTCATAAAACCTTCAACATTGGCGCGCATTTCAGCTTTATTGATAGGGCGCTTTTGCCGATAACATTAGTCTTTACATCCTGATTCAAATATTCTTGTGCATTCAACTCGGGGCTATAGGGCGGAATGAAAAACACCTCTATTCGATGTTTGCTTTCCTCCAGCCACGCCTGCAATTTTTTGTTTTGTGTGCAGGATGACCATCCGTTACATAGAATATCTTTTGTTTACTATAACGAATCATTCGTTGCAAAAATCAATAAATACATCACCGTTAAACTTCTCTATCAGCATAAACTGTAAATGACCTTTATTGCTGATAGCTGAAATCATATTGATCGAAAACCGTTGTCCTGTTGATTTCACCACGGGGGTTTTGCCTTTAGGCGCATAGCTTCGGCCTGCCTGATGGTCGCTTCGCATGCCGGTTTCATCTCCAAAATAAATCGTTCCTTTCTCCTTAGTTGCCCGCTTCTTTATGGCAGGGTATTCCTTCTCCAACCATTGCTTTACCTGCTCGGGTTTCTGTTCAAATGCTTTGCGGATGGGCTTTTGCGGCGTATAGCCCCAGCTTTTTAAATATCGCCCCACCTGCTTCACGCTTAATACAACGCCATATTTCTGTTCGATAAGCTGTTGTACGGCTGCACGTGTCCATAAACCAAAGGCCAGTTTTAACCGGTCGGGCATCTTATCCTTTATCAACCGTCGAACTTCGGCAGCCTGCTGTCCGGTTATCTTCTTGCCTCCTTTTACGCCACGCTTCTTATTCAACAGTGAACGCTTGCCTTCTTTTTTGTATTTATTCCATGTTTTATTTACACTCCTTTCTGATACAGAAAATATCTCGGAAGCCAGCTTTTGAGTGCCCCGTTTGTTTTTTAAGTAGTCCACTATCCGAAAGCGAGTCTCTTCCTGAGCATCTTTGTTCTTACGTTTTGTATTATCCATGAGCAAATATACAAAATATATTTTGAAATAAGACCTAAATTATGTCCTTATTAATAAAAGATATTTTTGATTTATGTAAATAAAGATAATTGGAATAAAAACGCTTCTTATTGATACTCTGGTTGTATATATTTTTCTATAATAAACTTCTGATATAGATACTGATAACAAACAAAAAGATCTTTTGGGTCATTGTATTTGCACTCAAACATAAAAGGCCCTGCGTATTTCACCTTATACAATGCATCAAGTATAGACGTCCAGTTATTTTTTCCTTTTCCAGAACATGGATAATAGTGAAGCTCCCGCACACCATCTCCGTCTGCAATATGTATCGCTTTAAGTCTTTTTCCAAGGGCTAAGATCAACCGATCGGGAAGCAAAATGTGGTTCATGTCAACGGCCGCATATACATTGGATGGAAGCAGGTTCAGCACCTGCAACATTTCTTCATTTGTACTGCAAAGCGGGCGCTCATACGTCACACCATTGCGTGTCAGGTATGGTTCGGGGCCTGTCATGTTTTCAATTGTTATGACTGCGCCCATATTGCTTACCGTTTTTTCCAATTCAGTAACCGACCGGATCAACTGGTTGATATGCGCTTCCCTGTTACCAGGGTTCAGGAACCAGCTGGGGTGGAACAGGATTATACCAGGCTTTAAAACCTGGCATAATTCCAAAACCTTTTTATGTAGTGAGATTACATTTTTACGTGATGCTTCATCAGTCAAAGAAAGATCAATAAAGCGGCCAAAAGGCATGTGAATTCCTTCCACTACGATTCCTCCTTTTTGGGCGGCTATCTTTGCCTGCAGAAGTTCCTCTTTTATGGTATCGTATGCCTTTTTAAAAGAACCTTCCTGATCGAACCATTCATTTACCGTTACTTGTATATACTTTATACCTGCTTCTTTCAGTTCCTTCATCTTTTCAATTGTTATTTTCGACGCAGGAATTGAAGTACCGATGGGTATAGGCTGCGGGAGACTATCTCTTAAGCTTACATTGCCAAAAACAGGAGTTAAACCAAAAAAATTTATTAAAAATAATACGGTACCTGGTTTTATAATCTCAGAAAATAAAAATTGATTTAGTGTCATTTGCTAATGGATGTTTTATTGTTATAGGATTTTTGTATTAATTGGGTACGACGGAAATAGCACATCCTAAAAGTCTTTGTAAGTTATAGACATTATTAGTGCCGCCTAAAGGGCAGGAGGAGTCGTTTGTATGCATGTCGGGTATATTGATTACCCCCAAACCACCAGTAACACCCCCATTATTTCCATGCCCTTTTATACACATTGTTGAAGTGCCTCCTCCATCAAAATTAAGGGCCGATTGCGGATGAAAAAACTGGGCGATAAATTGTGCCAGATCAGGAGTTGTCATACCATAACGCGAAACATAAGGGGAGCCTATATAACAGGGGCCGTACGAGGAGTTGCTATCAGCACCATCAACATTAATCAGTAGTATATGATTCTGAACTGATGGTATGGCGATTGCAGTACGTGCGGCAATTTTGGGACGTAGGTTTTGCGGAGGAGACGTCACCCAAGGGGTTGAATTTGAAAACTCAACTACCTCATTATTATAAATTAAAACCGGAGCGCCTGACATCATATTTTTTCTAAGGGTTGGGCTGAAAGGGTACTGAGACATATTACTCTGCTCTATGCCGATAGTACCAATTAATATAGAAGATGCCGCTATGATAACTCCAATAACCGCTGGTGTTATCCCAAGCATTGGCGAACCAACGAGTTGTATCATTAATTCTTAAATAAGAAGCGTGTAAAAAGCTCTCTTCTGATACTGCCTTCTGGGTTGAGAAAGTACCGCTGATTGCAGCAACCGCAGAAGTTGGTGCTCCAACCATATCTGTTACTGTAGCTCTGGCATTATCCGGCGTTAGTTTAAAAACCAGTTGATTTACAGACAGGTCTATATCTAACACGTCTATACTTTGGGTTTTGTTATTCCCTTCTGACGGCAGATAAAAACCATTCCCTTTATATTTATACCAGGTAACGCCGGGGTGCGGCGTGCTTTGTGTCCACCCATGTGTTATTTGAAGTACCCTTGTTTGGGGTACCAGTTTCCGGATATTGTGGTTGTTGCAGTCCACAACATAAAAATTATCGGAATTATCAATAGCAACGTCTGTAGGAAGGTTAAATCTTGAATAATTCCTTATAGTATTGCCAGCAATTTTACTATTGCCGGCAACTGTATGAACAAACAGACCATTACTACTGACACGTCGAATATTGTGATTTCCGATGTCAGCCACATACACACAACCATCATTGGCTATTGTTATTCCAAAGGGTTCATCAAAAGTGGCAACGCCATTGGGCGCATCAATATCGCCGGGTACACCAGCCACTCCCGCAAACCGATATACATTTTTGGCAACAGTGATTTTTCGGATGCAGTTATTTCCCCTGTCGGCAACAAGCACATTGCCATTGGGGTCAATAGCTACTCCCGAAGGGTTATTAAACTTTGCCTCAGCCCCATTACCGCCCGCAAAACCTGCTGTTATTTGTCCGGCTAAAAGTGATGTGGTATACACTCCTCCGCTATTTGAGATTTGCTGTATGCGATTATTCTTTGCATCTGCCACATATATCTTGCTGCCATCACTGGTAACTGCTACATCTAAAGGCCATTTGAATTGAGTGGCGTCGCTACCGGCCGTTGACCCTGCTATCGTTGTAACAACTGCAGCAGGCGTAATTTTCCTGATACGGGCATTGTTGCGATCGGCTACATAAATATTATTTGCGCCATCAATGGCCAACCTGATTGGATAGTCAAATTTAGCTGCTATTCCAGCGCCGTTGGTATTACCTGCCACACCTACGGTACCTGCAAAAACAGTAACAACGCCTGACGTGCTTATTTTACGAATCACATGGTTATTTCTATCGGCAACAAACATGTTACCATTAGAATCAAAAGCTATGCCTTCCGGCACATTGAACTGTGCAGTTTGTGGATTGCCAGACGTACCCGCATAGCTTCCCGCAGTGCCAGTACCGGCAAAGGCAACAATATTAAATGCGGAATCATTGGTGCCCACCATGCCCATATTTGCGGGGGCGAGGGCCGACCGTGGATAAGTAACACCTTCCTCTCCAGTAAAAAACCGTTTGCGGCATGAAAAATTTATCGTGCTCAAAAGCAAACAGCACATTAAAAAGTTTTTCATTATTTAATTTTTATAGATGAAGAATTTGATCTTAAGACTGGTTAATTCATAAATATTACCAGCCCGGATTCTGAGTTAAATTACTATTTAATGTCAGGTCTTCGAGAGGCAGTGGGTAGTAATAATCTTTGGGTTCGGTAAATATTACCTTATCACGATAGGGGTAGAAGTTTCCGGATGTTCCTTTCGTTAAAGGTCTTTGTTTGATATTGATTTTTGAAGTAACGCCAGAAGGAGCCCCTGAATCATTGCCATCATATAGGAAAACGTCAAACTTTCCATCATTATTAAAATCAAAAGCTCCTAGTCTTGGGAAATAAAGTCCAACCATAGGCAACTCAAGCTTTTTACCGTTCTTCCATCTCATTAAATCATTCCATCTTTGCCCTTCGTTAAACATTTCAATTCGCCGTTCTCTGCGTATCTCCAATATAACTCCTTTATTCGCTCCATTAACATTAGGTGAGAAAGATTCCATATACGGATCGGGATTACTGTTGCTGGCGGCAAGCGATAAATGAGGCATGCCCACACGATCTCTTAAAAGATTGATAGAAATATCTAAATCTGCCTGTGTTAAGGTATTTAATTCAGCTTTAGCCTCTGCAAAAGTTAGCAGCGCCTCTGCGTAGCGAAATAAGATAATATCGTTGATCGCCGCATTCGACCCCCACTGATCTCTTGTTGGCAACGCTTTGATTACCCGATAGCCGGTTGTAGTAACATTTAAATTTACCGGTTCAATATTAGTTTCCCATACACAATAAAATCGGAATTCCGCAACTGATTGAGTAAGGCGCGGATCGCGGTTCTGCATTTCACTATAAAAGCCCATTGTATCGTAGCCAGCAACGTCTGTAAATCGGCTTCCATCCTTTTTTAAAAAACTGTTTACAAAATCCTTAGTTGCTCCCCAACTTCCCTGTGTAGGAGATGTCATCAGGTATGCCAGCGTATGGCGTCCAAAAGAGGGGTTATAATCCCTGGCCAGAATAGTTTCTACAACGTCCTGGTCATTACGTGCAAACAAGTTTCTATATGCTGCAGTTTGCCCTCCTGTGGTAAACAATTTATATGCTTTGGAAGCAATTAATTGGTATGCCGCATCAGCCGCATCCTGCAGCCATTTATCGGCCGTACTCTGCATGTTCAGCTCTGTATGGTATTTTCTGAACGTTCCCTCATACAAACAAATGCGGGCTTTTAAAAGCAGCGCCGTATACTTTGTAATGCGGTTTAATTTTACTTCTGCGGTCAGGTTCTGTACCGCATTATTTATATCCGCAAGAACAGAGTCCATCACTAATGACCTGGGGTCCCTTGCTTTATACAACTCTTCATCACCGGCTTCCAAAACCTTGCTGTACCAGGGAACATCTCCAAACATTTTGACTTTATCAAAGTAAAAGGATGCCCTGAAAAATCTTGCTAATCCGCCATATCTTAGCTTTGCACTCTCATCGGGGCATTTGTGGTAATTCTGAAGTAAGAAGTTAATACTTCTCAGCTCCGACCATGCCCATCCGCCTGTTCCCCTGGCCACTGGAACCAGCCGCTTTCCAATAACCTGAACAGGTTGAATAAGAGAAACCACGTCATCGGATGCAGACAATCCATAGGTGGCGTCATATAAACGATAATCTGGAAGAAAATTATAAAAGCTGTTGGTATAGGCTTCCAGGTCGGCCGCAGAATTAAAAAATTGATCCGCTTCCGGCCGGTCTAATGTTGACCTGTCCAGGTAATTTTTATTACAGCTTTGAATAAGAATAACGGAAAGAATTATAAAAAATATCTTACTAATCTTATAGTTCATAAAATTCAATTTAAAATTAATCGATATTAAAACTGCAGATTGATCCCGAAGGAAAAAGTTTTTCCAATAGGATAATCCTGCAGATCAGTTCTGTTTACTGCAGTGGCCGGATCGGAAAAATTGGTACCGGATCCTGCCTGCTCAGGATCAACATATTTAGTTAGATTACCAAACCGCCAAGTTAAAATATTTTCGCCACTGAAATACACTCTTAACTGTTTAACACTGATTTTTCTTAACAATGACTGGGGAATGCTGTACCCGATCGTCAGGTTTTTGAGCCGTAGGTAACCTACGTTGGTGAGATAGTAGTCATTCAACTCCTTATAAACTTCTATTGGCAGTAAGAGCATCATAACCTCTATAAATCTGGGGGTAATATCCATTAGGATTTTCAGGACTCCATGCATCTGCGACAAGGTCTTTTCTGATAAATGAAGAGTAGGGGCGTACATAAGTTCCCCAGTAAATAAACCCGGTTGGGTACCAATCCTGGTGCAATACACCAGCACCGGCTACGATAATATCAAAATTTTTCCAGTCAGCACCCAGGGTAAAGCCAAATGGAAATTGTGGCATTGCGTTTCCTATTTGAGTGAGATCGCCGTGATTCTCTAATGTATAATTACCATTATTTATTGCGCCGTCCTTATTAAGATCAACATACTTAATATCTCCCGCACGAAGTTTCTTCCAATTCGTGTTGGTCACAACATTAAATATGTAATTATAAACTCTGCCCAAACTGGTGGATGGGTTATTGAAGGAACTCTGATATGTTGCTGCTTCTTCATCCGTTTTAAATTGTCCGTCAATATGATATCCCCAAATACTACCCAACTCTTGTCCTTCCCAGTAGGTACTCATCAGCCCGTTAGGATTGGGATATTTTGTAATTTTCCTTTGAAATTGAAAACGTTTAAAGTGGCAAACACATTCAGCGGTGAATTTTTTACGATAAAATGATCATTATAGCCCAAAGTCAGCTCAAAGCCTCTGTTTCTTAAACCAGCAATATTTTCTTTGGGCTCGGGCGCACCAAATACACCGGGAAGCGGTGATCCTGTAACGTACATGCCTGTTGTATTCTTTTCGTACCAATCAAAAGATGCAGTCAATTTGTTTCTCAATAAACCGATATCTACACCAAAGTCGATTGTTTTTGTGCTTTCCCAGCTCACAACGCTTGGTAGCGGAGATGGGGCGCCTACATAGTTGAGTTTACTTCCATCCACAAGCCAACTCGTTTGTCCCAGTGGTAAAATACGGGAGAAAGTGTGCAACCCTACATTTTGATTTCCCAGTTCTCCGTATGAACTTCTGAGTTTAAATGAATTAATAATATTTTTGAGCGGGTTCCAGAATTTTTCATTACTCACAAACCATCCTCCCGAAACAGATGGAAAGAATCCCCACCTTGTAGCCGTGGGAAAACGTGAAGAACCGTCTCTTCTGGCATTGACCTCTAATAAATATTTGTTTTTATAGTCATAATTGAAACGCCCGAAAAAACCTTGTACAGCCCATATACTTGCAGAACCATCGGCTTGTAATAGTGTAGTTCCTAAGTTTAAATTAGCGAGGTTATTTACGAGCAAATCTCCTTGTTGTGCAAGTACATTGTCTGAAGTGTATTTTTCTTTATTGAAGCCCATCATTAATTTGAAATTATGAGCATTGGCGAAAGTCTTTATATAAGTTCCATATACATTTAGTACATTATAATAGTTGCGATCGCGGTTTTCTGTTAAACTATTCACGCCGGTAGTTTGTTGCAAAATTTTGGAGCCGGTTAAGAATGTGAATTTATTCAGCCGGGTAGAGTTGGCCAAGTGATTAATAGTGTTGCTGTAATCAAAATTGAATGCCAGGCCTTTTGCAGGAGTAATTACACCACTAAAAGTATTTACAAGTTGCTCAGAATAGTTTTTTATCCAGTTATTTCCTTCTTCAAGAGCAGCATGAGCGCCACCTCCCTGGGTTATCGTAAGGCATTCCATTTATTTTATTTGGATGAAATGGAAACAGAAAATACCAGGTAGTATTACTCCAAATTCCCCCGAACCCCGTTCTATAGCCGCCGAACTCAGTTTGCTCATTTGCTGTAAACTGTATATTGTCTGAAAGCTGTAGCCAGTCGGTTACTTTAAATATGATATTAGCCTTTAGATTAAGTTTTTGAAGATTAGCATCAACAATGTTTTGGATGGTAGCTGTTTTATAATACCTGCCAGACAGATACGCCTTAATCTTTTCGCTACCTCCGGATACGGAAATACTGTGATTTTGAAAAGGCTGGTGCTTTCTGAAAAGATAGTTATACCAGTCGGTTTTATAAAAGAATTTATTTTCCCCATTTGGTAACGTTGTGTAAAATGGATCTAACTTCCCTTGAGAAACCAATTGAATGGTATCCCAATCAGCACCGGTATAGCCGGTATAGGTTGTGCCGTTATAGCCGGTCAATGCAGCATCAACGGTTCTTCCAAACTCATAAGGATCAGTAATAAAATCTGTTCGTGTGGTTGGCGTGGTCCATCCTATATTATTTGTATAATTAACAGCCACACTTCCCACTTTCCCTTTTTTTGTTGTAATAAGTACCACTCCAAATGCTCCTCTGGCTCCATAAATAGCAGCCGAAGCTGCGTCTTTTAAAATCGTTACATTTTCTACGTCTGCTGGATTTAACCGCTCTATATTTCCTTCAATTCCATCTATTAGGATTAATGGGCCTCCTCCGTTAATTGAGTTAAACCCCCGAATGTTAATATCAGGAACAGCGCCAGGATTTCCATTATTAGACTGAATATTAAGTCCAGGAAGCAACCCTTGCAACGAAGAAACCAAATTTGACGTAGGACGAGTATTAAAGAACTTTGAATCAATCTGACTAATGGCTCCTGTCAAGTTTTCTCTTTTTTGCGTACCGTAACCAACTACAATAATTTCTTCCATTTTATTATCACTAGCAACCAGTACAATATTTGAATAATTATTGTTTTTTACTGATATCTCCAGAAGAACATATCCCACACTTGGAAATTACAAGCACAGCATTTTCATCCTTTATATTCAACGAAAAACTTCCGTCAACTGTTGTAGTAGTGCCATTATTAGTACCTTTTTCGATTATACTCACCCCCAAAAGAGGCAAACCACTCTCATTAAAGACCTTACCATATACTGGGAAAATCATTGGGACATTTTCTTCGCCAATTATTACTACAAGGTCCTTTTTCATAGTTTTATAGGTAATCGAGTAGGTAGGGGGATTACTCCCCCGCCCTCTCACACCACCGTGCATGCTCTCGCACACGGCGGTTTCTTTTAACTGTTTAACTTCTTGTAATTTGATGTGAGATTGTATAAACAATATCACTCCCATCAAATACTGCGTTAAGGCTCGTTCCTGTTCGCCTGCTTCTTTTACTTGCAACGCCTTTATTGCCCAAGCCCCACATACGGTTTCACTCGTAGCAAAAGGGCGTATAACCTCCTCCACCTGCCCTTTGAACAGGTCCTAATTGGTAAGTTATCTCCTTGCGGTTGCGCCATAAAACAAATTTTGAACTAACTGCTCCTTAAGTTAAAAGATTCAGACCTTCTTCTGTGCTATTCCTAACACAAAATACTATGTCCTCTGCTGACTTCTTGTAGTATATAATTGTTCATCGATGGACAATCTGCACATTGGTGCATACTGCAAGACCTCTCGGGATAAGATATTAAACTTTCTCTGCGTTCTGCCTGATTTACTCTTTTGAGTTACGGTTGAGTTTTGGGCGTTCCCAATCCATGCCCGGTTGCCCTCTCTTAAGAGCCTTCTATCAGATTTCTATTCGTCAGAACTTCAGATTTGCTGATGACTTCTTTCAGATTCGGGGTCGCCCCGACACCCTTGTCAGTCGCTAATGTTTCCTATCAACTCGGCACATACAGGAACTCGCATCCTGTTAGCTTAATACCATGCCCGACATACTAATTAGTGTAATGCAACAATTGTTGCATTACATGATCAATAGTAGCTTTGTTGGCAAAGATTTGTACTTTTTGCTGGTCAAGCACAACATTATCGCTGTAAAAAAAACGATACGCATAATTTTTTTCTAAAAAATTCAGAACTGAAAGAATTGACTCATTCTTGATATCTAAATTAATTCTTTTTTGGGAAGCGCTATTTATTGCGATTGCCTGAAAAGAGATGAATAAAATAAAAAAAAGCAATAATTTCATTACCCTAAAAAATTTGTTTAAAGCATCCCTGCATCGACGCATCTGGGTGCATTTCAAATTTTCGCGGTACAAAATGGTTATAATGTTTAATTTTAATAATTAAAACCCATTAATCATGACCAAGCAAGAATATTTAGAAGCCGCTGAAAAGCGTTACGATGAATTAAAGCGTCTTAATTTAATTACCGATTTTTATGATTATGAAACTGAGTTTGTCAAAATCTGGAATAGTCCGGCCGAGAAGTTCTGGAAAAGAATATTGGAAACCTCAGCCAAGATAAGCGAAAAAAAAAACCTCACGACTCTCGGGTCCGGTAACCATAAATAACAATCATCCCTTTAGTAAGGGTAAGAATGGATTTCAGATTTCACCCAGACTTCAGGAGTTGATGGTTTATTCAGCCCAATTGGATAGTTATGAGAACTGCAATGAAGTACTGGAAAAATATATTGATATAAAAGTAAGCGCATCGCAGGTTTGGCGGGTAGCCAATGTATATGGAGAAGAAGTTGGTAAAACGATATCGGAGGAGATAGTATTAACCCCATGTAAAAAGGAGGAGGTGATTTACGGCATGGCCGACGGCTCCATGATATTCACCAGGAGGAGGGATGGAAGGAAGTAAAAGTTGGAAGGATTTTCAAAAGTTCATCCTGTATCCATGCAGGCGATAAACCAGGCTGGATAAGCAATTCCAGTATTTGGCCTATCTAAGTGACCATAAGAAGTTTACAGCGGAGATGGAAAAGCCATTAGATTATTACAGTCAAAATAAGCAACGTATTGTTTTCATATCAGACGGTGCGCTATGGATAAAAAACTGGATAGCAGATGCCTATCCGGATGCGATATCAGTATTGGATTATTATCATGCCAGTGAACACCTACATGATTATGCCAAAGCCACGATTAAAGATGATGCTCAGAGGAAGCAGTGGTTAGACAAGCGATTAGAATTACTGCTGAACGGAGAAGTACAAAAATAATAGATGAATTAAATGGCTCACCTCAAATAAGTCAGGAAGCCATGCAGTTAATAGACTACTACGAATCTAACAAAACAAGAATGAACTATCCGCAGTATAAGAAAATTGGAGCAGGTATAATCGGTTCCGGCGCCATTGAATCACCACAGAACCGTCGTACAAAAAAGAATGAAACAGTCTGGACAGAGATGGAGTCGAAGAGGCGCTCAAAATATGTTGAATCTCAGAGTGACTAAAAAAAATAACAGGTGGTCTAAAATCGTTGAGTTAGTAAAGGAGGATTTCTTTAGAGAGGCGGCTTAGGTTACCGAAAATTTGAAATACACCCACGCATCTCATTACAATCCATTTTTTTCATAAATTTGTATTTTTCTTTTAAACAATGATCGGAATTTTTGTCTTTGACAAACAGCCTTTCGTTATTATAGCGGAAATGTTATCACCATTTCCGCTTTTTACTTACTATTTATTAGGTTTCAAGCATAATTGAATTTATTTTTGATGAAAGAATTATTTATAAATTGTAACATTTTCACCTTCAATTTTATACCGCATGCCAGATGTGAGGCTGAAAAGCTGCAAAACATCATATAGACTTTCATTTTTTATTTTCCCGCTAAAACGCTTTTTTAGCAATGATGTATCTCTAACTTCAATTGTAATGCGGAACCAGTTCTCCAGCATCGGAACAATATCTTGCAATCTATTATTATCAAAACTAATATTATTTTTCATCCATAGCGTCTCAAGAATTTCCGAATTAATAGGACTGCCTTTCACTTTCAAAATAGTTACATTTTGAAGAATATTAGGAAGAGGTGCATTCCCTATTTTCAATGATTGGGAATTTTTCTTTACTACGATTTTTTCTTTCGGCTTCAACAATATTCTTTTGTCAGAATCCTTTAATGTCACTTCCACCACTCCTCTTACCAGAGTGGTTTGTGCACTCTTCTCGTCATTATATGCTCTTACATTAAAGGCTGTTCCTATCACCCTAATATCCATTGACTTGGTATGTACTATAAAAGGATGCATTTTATCCTTAGCCACCTCAAAATACCCTTCACCGGTAAGTTCTACTTTTCGTTCATTGGTTGTAAAAGCTACAGGATAGGTTAAGGACGATCCGGCATTGAGCCACACTTTGGAGCCATCGCTTAAAACAATATTGATAACTTTACTTGCCCTTGGATTCTGAATGGTATTGTATATCAATGCTGATGGGGATGATGCGCCCTCTTTATTATAAGCAATTTCACCGTTTGCCATTTTAGTTAGTGCAGTTCCGCCCTGCATCGCCAATTTCCCGTTTGCAGTGCTATCCAGATAAATAACCGTTCCGTCTGCCATGGTGATTGAGGCCAAATTTGATTTTGGCGCCTGAATATCTTTATTCTTCACTATTACTTTGGATTGCTCAGTTATTTTTTCCGGCTTCATCAGAAAATAGTATCCCAACCATCCAAATACCACAATGGCTGCCACAGCGCTCAACCGGTAATACAACCTACCGCTTCTTTCTGCACCTGTTTTGCCGGCAATATTTACTGAACTAAGTTGCAGCCGTTCTTTGATTTCCTGATAAATTTTTGTCCTTTCATAGTCGCCCTTCACTGAAAAAGAAGGATTGGAATAGGCATTTTTCAAAAATTGATCTACCTCCGGCATAACCTCATCCTCTTGCATAAGTTGCTGCAAACGAAGAAGTTGATTGCCATCTAATTGGTCATCGGCAAACCTTTGTAATAATATTTTTATTTCAGTACCGGGCATACGCTACTATTAAAGACGAATAATAAAGGCTCACCATTATTTACTGGGGACTAGGCAAAAAGTTTATGCAGTCTGAAAAGAAAGAATTTGGTATCGGTTACGCCTCTAAGGTTAGCCCTGAATAGTTTTATTTTAGCGTTGAATGATTCTGCATTGGCATTTGTATTTCGGTTATTGAAGAAATTAAGTATGTTATCTAAATTATATTTTACGGTATTAGCAACGGTATAAAACTCTTTAATGCCTGCTCTTGTACTTTTTGTATCCATTGTTCAAACGCTGTCTTAGCAGATGCTTTTGTTGGTTTTCGTATATGTTTCTAAAGGCTAAAGTTTGGTGGTAAGCAGTTTCTAATTCAGGGAAATACTTGAATAACAGGGTGGCTCTTTGTATTTGATTTTCTGTCCAGTCGTTTTGTTTTTTGGCTAAAATATATTTGCACCTTGCCAGTAATTGTTTGGGTGTTTCACCATTTTCCAGCATTACTGGTTCATATTTTATTTGTTGTTCTTTAGCCTTTTTAATGGCTGCATTTTCTTTGTCTAATTCTTTCCATCGCAGGTTTATTCTTATGTGTTGCAAGGCTTCCATTGCCAGTTTTATTACATGGAATCTGTCGGTAACCAGAGTGGCATTTGTAAATACCTGCTTTACGGCAGCTTCCATGTTTTTGCCATATCAAGAGTGACTTTTTACCTGCAAACGCTTGTGTTCACAAAGTTTCATTAGGGTGGTTATAATGTCTTTAGATAGTGTTCCTTTGATGACGGCTACCAATGTACCCTGCTTTGCCCTGCCGTTTTTGTTGGTAACAAATGTGTATAATTCTCCTTTGGATAAACTTAGTTCATCTATGCTTAGGTAGGCTCCAATGTTGTCCGGAAAAAGAAGATAATCTTCGCAGTGAGTGAGCTGGTTCCAGTCTTTAAAACCACTGCTATACTTTTTATAATGACGGTTTAATTTTGAAGGCTGTATCTGATGGTAACCAGCTATGTTGCTGATAGTATCAACCTTTGTATCAACCTGTACCTTTTAAAAATCCGATAGTTCTTTGGTTAACCTTGAACCTTCGGCTACAAATGAAAAGTCGTTTCTGATAATTTTACCAGCCTCTTTTTTTATGTCGCCAGCGTCTTCTTTTTATTGCCAAATAAACTGCTTTGCCACGACTGGGAAATCCTGTAGGGTTATCTCCGTAAAACCTTTTGACTCATATTGGGTACTATCCACATCTCCCAATATCATATTCCGTTCTTCCAATGAAATCTGAAAATAAACTGACCTGTCCTTTACAAAGCATAGTTCATCTATACCTGTAATATCAAAATATTCCAATAACCCCTTAGGTAAAAAATGACCGATATATGATGTATCCATGCAACAAAATTAGGCGTACTCCCCATTTAATGAAAGTGACCCATAATAAAAGAAAGGTAAGACAGGTTTTTGAAATTTTTTTTAACTTTTCATTAGTAAGGCCAATAATAGGAGCAAAATATGACCATCTGCGTGTTCTTCCATAAATATTCTTATCTTCCTGAGCGCTCTTACAATATAGGTTTTGGAGGATATTGCCGTAATGCCCATTCGGGAAGCAATCTGATCGTGCGTGAGCCCCTCATACCTGCTTAACACAAATACCTCTTTGAGATTTCCCTGCAATGAGTCAACCGCTCTTTTCAAGAGTTGATCCAATTCGCGATATTCGGCTTTTTCCTGTGGGCTGTCATTTTCTGACTGAAAATATTCAACCAAAAAATCAATATTGGAAGCATTAAAGACTTTTTTGCGCAGGGTATCAATTACAAGGTTGCGTGAAAGCGTATATAAATACGATGAAGGGTTGGCAATACCTGTCAGCTTTTCTCTGTTTTCCCAGAGTTTTACAAAAATATCCTGAGAAAGGTCGCGGGCAAGTTCAGGTTTTTTGGTCAAATGCAAGGAGGTGCCATAAACCTGTGACCAGTAACTGTCAAAAATGGTTTTAAAGGCTTTTTCATCGCCCATAGCCACTTTATTAAACAGATCAGTTTCATTATATAAATTATCCGCAGCCAATTATTCAAAAAGTTATTCTCACCAACTCGTAAAAATAAGTTAATTAAAAATGAAATCGTTAAAATCATTTAACAAAAATTGAGTAGTTTCGTTAATTCAATTTTTGTCATAAGTTATCAATCGCATCTGTATGAAAAAAATAATCATTCTTTTTGCCTCAATATTACTTTTGGCGGGTTGCAAAACAAACCAAACCAATGGTAAAATATCTATTGACAATACACTTCCCCCGGTGGAAACCAAGGCGCCAAATAGTCCGCAGTTTAAGCCTGCTTTTGAAGGACAAACAAGGGTAGCCGGTGTAAAAACCAAAACAGAACTGGATGTAAAAATTCTGACGGATGGATTGGTAAACCCCTGGGGGATTGCCAATTTGCCAGATGGCAGGTTATTGATTACCGAAAAAGCAGGTACCATGCGCATCGCCACCCTTGCCGGCCAGTTGAGCGCTCCCATTACCGGCCTTCCTGCTGTCATTTCTGAAGGGCAGGGCGGATTATTGGGTGTAAATGTTGACCCCGATTTTTCAAAAAATCGCATGGTTTACTGGAGTTTTTCCGAAAACCAACCCGAAGGAACACTAACGGCAGTGGCAAAAGGCCGATTGGCAGATGATGAAAAAACGATTGAAAACGCCACTGTCATTTACAGGGCGCTTCCTGCCTTTAAAAGCACACTTCATTATGGTTCTCGAGTGCTGATTGATAAAGAAGGAAATCTGGTGGTAAGCACAGGAGAAAGATCCAATTTGCAATCACGGCCACAGGCATTGCAACTCAATTCGGCTTTTGGGAAAATCGTTCGAATCACAAAAGAAGGCAAACCCGCAGCAGGAAATCCATTTTTGAATGACCCGAACGCAAAACCTGAAATATATTCGTACGGACATAGAAATGTGCAGGGACTGGCATGGCATCCTGTTACCGGTGATTTGTGGGAAAATGAGTTTGGCCCCAGAGGCGGCGATGAGGTAAACCTGATAAAACCCGGCAAAAACCATGGATGGCCTACCATCACTTATGGCATTGAATATAGTGGTAAAATCATTGGCGATGGCATTACTCAGAAGGAAGGTTTGGAACAACCTGTTTATTATTGGGATCCGGTGGTTTCGCCCAGTGGTATGACTTTTTACAATGGCAATTTAATTCCGGAGTGGAAAAACAATCTGTTTATTGGTTGCCTGAGCGGTTCACATATATTAAGGTTAGTCATTGAAAACAACAAAGTAATAGGCGAGGAAAGATTATTGGCGAGCGAAGGTCAACGTTTCAGGGATGTCATTCAAGGCAATGACGGTGCCTTATATGCAGTATGCGACGGAAAAAACGGTAGGCTATACCGGATTGGTAAGAAATAAACGGTACTCTAATTTTTTTCAAAAAACCAGGGTAACTTTATAAATCGTTTTTTTATAGTATAATTTGATTTCAGATAGCGTGCAATATGACTCATTGCCTCATCAATACTATCTGTCAGCAATACCAGACTCATATCATCTTTGGCTATCGTTCCTTTTTGAGCCATATCCTCAATCACCGCCATCAGGTCTTTGTAGTATTCCTTACCAAACAATACAATGGGAAACTCGGTGATTGTCTTGGTTTGCACCAATGTTAAAGTTTCAAAAAACTCATCCATGGTGCCAAATCCGCCCGGCATGATGATAAATGCATAACTATATTTTACCAATAATACTTTTCTTACAAAAAAGTGTTCAAAAGTGATGGACTTGGTAAGGTAGGGATTATACTTCTGCTCAAAAGGCAAAAGGATATTACATCCAATTGAGGTACCATCTTTTTCAAAAGCGCCACGATTGGCGGCTTCCATTATTCCCGGGCCGCCACCTGTCATGGTAGAAAAACCTAATTCGGCAATTTTTTGTCCAAACTCTCTTGCCTTTTTGTAATAAAGATGGTTTTCGTCAAATCTTGCAGATCCAAAAACGGTAATACAGGGCGGCATAAAATGTAGCGCTCTGAATCCTCTCAGAAACTGTCTGAATACTCTGATTAAAAACCCTAATTCGTATCCCCTGCTTTTTGGTCCCTCCAAATACACATGCGCCTTGGCAGGTATCAGTCTTTGTATTCTTATTTTCTTTTTCTTTTTACTTTACGCATATTATAACTACAAAGACTGAAAGTTAAAATAAAATTTACAATAATTTACACATTATTTATTTCCTTTGAACAAAAATATCAGGCAATGCGGATCATCAGCTATAATGTAAATGGCATAAGAGCAGCTATAAACAAGGGTTTCATCGAATGGTTAAAAACAGACCCTGCAGACATTGTATGTGTGCAGGAAACCAAGGCATTGAAAGAAAATGTAAATCATAAATTGTTTAATGATTTGGGATATGAAGATTACTGGTTTTCTGCCCAAAAGAAAGGATATAGCGGTGTGGCTGTTTTTACAAAGATAAAACCTGATAAAATCCTTTACGGAACCGGCCACAAAATAAGCGATGAAGAAGGCAGGGTGATACAGATGGATTTTGGGGAAATAAGGCTTATCAATGCTTATTTTCCATCTGGAACCAGCGGAGATGTTAGACAAACCTATAAGTATGAATGGTTGAACGAATTTTTTGATTACCTCAATGAGGTGCGCAAAAACCATCCGAAACTAATACTATGCGGTGATTATAATATTGCCCATACCGAAATGGATATACATGATCCTAAAGGGAACAAAAACTCTTCCGGATTTTTGCCAGAAGAAAGAGCGTGGATGGACAAATTTTTCAACAATGGAATGAATGACAGTTTTCGTTTAATTCACCCTGGCGAGCCGCACCGGTATAGTTGGTGGAGTCAACGGTTTCCCAGTGTACGGCTTAACAATAAGGGATGGAGGATTGATTATATCAGCGTCAGTGAAGCCTTAAAAAGAAAGGTGGAAGATGCCGATATTCTTCCCGATGTAAAACACAGCGATCATTGCCCCGTATTCTTAAAATTGAAGAAAGAATGACAATCGAAGCAAAAATAATTTATAATGTAACAACTAAGGTGGCCTATGCCATTCATGATGACTGGCTGCAATGGATACAAAAAGAACATATTCCGGCAATGTTGGCAACAGGCTGCTTTTCCAAAGGCATTTTATTAAAATTAAAAGAGCATGACGATGAAGAAGGGATTACCTATGCGGTGCAGTATTATGCAAAAAGTGAAGACATTTTAAATACATATCTGGATCAGTTTGCAGATGATTTGCGAAACGCAAGTTTTATCAAATGGGGCGATCAATTTTTCTCTTTTCGCACCATTATGGAGATTGTGAATTGATTGTGTATAAAATTTTTTGGCCCGTAATCACTATTAAAAAATAATTGTATATTTAATTAACCCCTTTACCAGTCCGATGCTTGAACTATCTTTCCTTTAAAACCCTTTGCCGGTAAGGCTTTCAGCAACCTCATCTGATTTAATTTCACTTTTCTATTTTTCCAAAACTTAAGCAAACACTTATCCTGAGCGGTTTTTAACCGCCTGAACAAAACATCGCTTTCCATACTATGAGGTAATTATTTGAAAAATCAGATTAAATTTGTTGAGTTAAAAAATCATTAAAAATTTATTTATGAACAAAGGTGAATTAATTGAAAAAATCGCTAACGATGCGGGCATTACAAAAACACAGGCTAATGCCGCTTTAGATTCGTTTACTACTACTGTACAAAAAACTTTAAAAGGAGGTGGCAAAGTTACCTTAGTAGGATTTGGTACTTTTTCTGTAACGAAGAGGGCTGCAAGAAACGGGCGCAACCCACAAACAGGCGCCGTTATTAAAATTAAAGCAAAAAAAGTGGCGCGCTTTAAGCCAGGTAAGGAGTTATCTTCAAAAATCTAAACGAACGTATTGTATTTATTGCCTCGAATTTCAAAATTCGGGGCATTTTTTATTCAACAACCCTTACATTTGCAAAAATTAAATAATTCAATCATGGGTAGAGGAGATAAAAAAACAGCAAAAGGAAAACGTTTTTTGGGTTCTTTCGGGAAAAGCCGCCCGGCAAACCCTCCCAAAAAGAAAGTAGCCGAAAAGAAAAAAGAAGCCTAACCGCTTCTTTTTTAATTTTACCATTCTATTCTCACCTTTTTTTCTAAACCGGCAGGTAATAATGGCCATCCCTCCAGAATGAATGGAGCAGTAGTCCAGGTGATTCGTTCCGATTCGGGCAAGAGTTGGTCACCAATAAGTCGGTTGTACCAGGTGTTGGTTACTTTTATTTCAATATTGTTCGCACCCTGTTTTATCGCTTTTGAGATATCTAACTTATATGGTTTAGCCCATATAGTTCCACAATCAATGCCATTAATCATTACAGTGGCAAGGTTATAGACGTTTTCCAAACAAATCCAAACAGGTTGCCCCTTTTAATTTTCTTTATGGCAAACTGATTGTAATAGACAGCGCTCCCTGAATAATACTTAACTCCCGGATCATCGGTTTCATTCCATAACTTCAGCTCATTCATAACCAGCTTCTCTCGAGGTCCGCCATAAGTAGAATCAAACTGAATACGCCATCCTTCTGACAACAATTTTTCATTCGTAAATTTAGGTGCAGATGATTTTGTTTTGTAACCGCTTGTTTTTTCAACAAATACAAAAAAAAATGATTGAGCGGGTTCAAAATCCAGATTTATTATTGCTCTGTCAGCAGCAATTTTATAAGTAAAATTATCTGCTACTTTTCCTGAAACAGGGTCCAGAATTGTTAATCCCTTTCCATTTTGCCTAAAACTCAAATCAATTTTTCTTCTTTCATTCAACTGGTTTGAAACAAAATAAACATCTTCTCCATTTTCAGTTCCTCTGTGAGTCCACGCTATGGTATCTTTGCCACTCAACAATTTCACATCAGGTTGTACACCAAACTGCTCAAAGTTTTCATCGAAAAAAGGTGCGGCAATGACCCGTCCTTTTTTATTTTGTTTGCTAAAAAGCTCGGATAAAATTTTTCTATATTCCAACTCTTTTTCACCTGATTCATACGTACCCCAACCATCAGGTGGCATAATAATGTTAGCCCCGTCCTTTGCCAGTTGTAACAATTTGGCAGCCACCTCTATAGATAAAAATTGATTCGGCTGCATCGGGTGTTTCCCGGGGATCACCAAAACGGAATAAGCGGTGCCTCCCGGAGTAATTACCTTACCATCTTTCACACGCATCTGCATCAGCACATCCGAATTAAAACAATCATATTTATAACCATTCAGCGCATCTGTCCAATTTTCAGGGTCAGCCATATTTGCCGAATGGCTTACGCCTATTGGTTTTGTTCTTTGTGGTTGACCCTGATTCAGTAAACGTCGCTTTTCCTGTTCAATTCTCTTTTCTCCGATAATACCCGGCAACGTTCCCGCCAAACGATCCGGTAAAACTGAACGCCTCGGAATCTCTTCTCCAATAAATACAGCAATATCCGTTACAGGACTTCCCTGTTGTAGCACGGCAGAAACTCTCGTTATGTGGTCTATCCATGCCTTACTCTGATTATACCAGGTTTGGTCTCTCTGAAAAAATAATCCAATTCCTCCCAAGGTCATTCCCGGCTTTTTATCTAACCAAGGATTTAAAGCATTTACATGAAAAACCATTCTATTAATTCCCATTGCAAAATTTCTGTCGCCAATCGCCTTCAGACTACCCGGATGTGCCGTCCAATCCATCCTGAGCGTAGTAAATGCCTCTGCCTGTATGATTCTTTTTCCATAAATATGTGCAGCAGTAATAGCATCAAACATGTCGTTGGGCTTATCATGTGTAGGGCTGTTTAGCCAGAACTCGCCTGTCGGGTAATCAACCGTTTTAAAATGTAGTAAGCCATCGCTCACCATTGTTGGCGATACGTTTTCGGCATTAAATTTTAAATCTTTTTGATCAGCCAACTTTCTGAGTGTTTTATAAAATATATCGTTAACGAGTTCGGCTATGGTCTCTCTCACATCATGCAGAATTTTCTCTGACTTAACAACACTCTCAACCGGAACCCCCGTCATCAATAAAAGATAAGGCAGCAAGTCATATCCTCTTCTTTTTTTAAATTCATACAGAAAATTAGCGCTCCAGTTTTGACTGCCTGCTTCCCAACTGTCTATATAAAATATTTTCAGAACCTCTTCAACCAGACCAGAGTCGGTATTTTCATATACTTTACCAAACCAGTTATCGTATTGCAGCTTAATTGCTTCTACACTAAATTTATCGCACTCCAAACCTTTAGCAGCGCCTCCGGTAACGTTAACGTGTCCGGTAGAAGTATGGCCAATCCTCACTACTACCCAATTACCGGAAGCAGGTTTCCAATTCAGTTTACCATCTGCATCCATTTTATCTGTTAAATTGATTACACGGTCAAGGGGAACGGCTTCAGAGGCGGGAACCATTTCCGCGGTTGTATATTCCGCCACACGCCAGATACTTCCATTTTTAGCTTCAATTTGATTGATAACCGGCTCATCACTTAAATAAAGACCTTTGATTTTTAATGTGGGTTTCCATTTTGCTGCATCCAAGTCTTCGGAGCCCGGTTCTGTACCGGTTTTATCATATACAAAACGAAAATAGGTAGCCGTAGTTTCAGGAATAGAAAAAGTATAATCTTCATCCGTATCCTGCCACCCATGTCGAGGAGGTTGCAATCTCAAAATGGTCTTAAAATTTTTGCCATCATTACTTGATTGCAAAATCAGTCTTTGAGATTGATAATTATTGCCACCCGTATATGTTTTTAAAGATCGCAATGTAAATGGCGCATCATATTGATACTGAATCCAACAGAGGGTATCACTTCTGAAGGTTTTAGAATCATCTCCCGGTTTGCTAAGAAAAGATGCATCTGCTCCTATACTGGTAGAAACAATCGGTTCAGGAAGTCTCATTTGATAGTTGTTTGATGAATTAGCGGGATAAGCAAAAACAGCAATATCTTTATAAAAATTTTCTTTGGCTTCGGGCTGTTTTAATTTGATGATGCCGGTATGAGTGCCGCTAATATAGGTTTTTGACCAGACGAGTTTTTGCATGGATTGCTCGGGTCTTATCCAGGGGCCGCCCGCCAAGGCAAAACCATCACTCACATGAAAAGCCAGTTTTAGCCCTAAGCGCTTACATTCCTTAAAAGCATGATTCACCATCTCCCACCACAATGGAGATAGTTGCCTGGCAGGTTTATCAAATGGTATCCGGCTTACTGTGTCGTATATACAAACTAAATAAGCACCTTCAATTCCCACTGATTTCATAGCTTCCAAATCGGCGGTAATCCCTTCTTTGGAAACGGCGGCGTGCATCCAATACCACAACACCCACGGCTTTGCCTCAGCCGGCGGATTGTAAAAGACAGTTTCTACGGAATTTTTATTCTGAGAAAATCCATTTGAGAAAATACTAATAAAAGCAACAAACAGGATTAAATATTTTATTGTCCTCATTATTACTGTTTTTTTGTTCCTCCATTTTTCCTCCTCAATAAAATATCCCCAGAAGAAATATAAAAAGAGTAGCTATAGTTTCCCTGTTTAATCTGATATTGCTCCAAAGGAGCTGCCACCTCACTCCAGCTGTCATTTCCTCCCACACCCATTTGAATAAGATCAATATTTAGTGTGATGTAACCGGCATCCTGTAAATCAATCGTATGTCTGGCTTCCGAAATACTTTTTTCGGAATAAGGCCAGGCGCTCATACTAAGCAGGCTATCAGCCGTTATGAAAATTCCGTTTTTTCCTGCTTCCCCTTTCAACTGCATCCATCGTACATCGGTGCGATTACCATTTTCCTGTGGTACCACATAGTTTTCAATGAATCGGTAAATGTTCAACTCATATACGCCTATATCATTTCAATAATTTTTATCAATATAATTTTCCATCGAATACGACCATACCACATAAGTTCAGTGAGGTTTGTATCAACGCCCATTTGCATACCAATTTTAGGAATATTGGGCAAATGCTCATCTGTTACTATAGAGTAATCAACTTTTATGACACCTTCTTTGTTCACAGTATAAAATACTTTTATCTCCACACTATCATTCATCATTTGATAAGAAGACAATATACCTTCTTTTTCGTTTTGAACATGCTTTTGTACACCAATTAACTTTGGCCGGTTTTCATACCACTGTTTTAACACCTTTTGCGTTTTCCACCCACGTTTATCATTATCCGTTTGAGGTCTTGTAAAGTGTGGCAGTAAAGGAGCGAAAATTTTTTCTTTTCCATCCAGAATATATGAACTTAATGCGCCGTTCTCCTTATTGATTGCAACCTTAAAATTTTTTCCTTCCACAAGAAAATCATGTTCCGTTTCTTTAAAAGGAATTGAAGCGGCAAACCCGTAAGGTCTGCTCAATGCTGTTGCATTCAATTGATTGGAGGCAATAGAATATCCTTTTGAAGCCCATGTAGTATTATTTCTGAGATTAAAGCTTATATCTATGATTATTTCCTTATCTCTTTGTTTTGGAATAAATTTACTTATGTCGACAATCGTATTATCTTCCGGTTGGACATCTACAGGAGGCAGATTATAACTTGAAGTGACAATCCCTTCAGTTCTGACTTTAAGAACCACATCATAATCCATAGTGTTTTTTACGGGACTTGAATTCATTATTTTAATAAGTCCTTTTTCCTTATCAATCCATTCGACCTGAATAGGCTGGAAGATTCGCTTACATTCATACATTACGCCTTTCGAGGAACCATCTGCATTTACAATTCCTTTAATAGTAAAATCATCAAAATATTTTTCACCAAAATCTCCGCCATACACATAATAAGCGTTTCCGCTTGCATCTTTTTTAGTTAGCGCCTGGTCTTTAAACTCCCAGATACATCCGCCGATAACACGTGGCAGGCTTCGCCATTGATCCCAAAACTCTTTCAAATTTCCGGCGCTGTTACCCATTGCATGAGCATATTCGCAAAAAAAGATGGGGCGATGATCTCCATTGTTTTGATTGACTAATAAAGGCGCTGTATAAAGAGCAGGATACATACGACTAACCACATCCACATAATATTGATCATTTGGATTTTGTATTCTGTGTGAGTGGTCGTTCGCTTTTAAATATCGCGAATCAGAGGGATCTATATAGCCTTCTTCTCTCGGACTTCCCATTGCGGGTTCATAATGCAGTGGGCGCGTAATATCAAAGTCTTTTACCCAACCCGCCATAGCCGCATGATTGGACCCGCTACCTGACTCATTACCCAGACTCCACATAATGATTGATGGATGATTTTTATCGCGTAAAACCATTCTGGTTACCCTATCAAGGTAGGCCGAAGCCCAGGTAGCATCATGATCGAGTTTGCCACCCAATCCATGCGTTTCATGATTCGCCTCATCAACCACCATAATGCCCATCTCATCACATAAATCTAATAGATAGGGGTCGCTGGGATAATGAGAAAGCCGGACACAATTAAAGTTAAATTTTTTTATGGTTGTAATATCCTGAAAAATATCTTCACGACTTAATGCCTTGCCCTTAGTTGGGTGGTGGTCTGGCCGGTTAACGCCATACAGATAGGTAAGTTTTCCATTTATTAATAACTTACTATCCCCCTTTCTGAATTCAATAGATCTAAAACCAACCCTGCAGGATTTGGCTTCCTTAATATTACCCGCGCTATCTTCAAGAGTTAATAGCAAAGTATAACGATTTGGTTCTTCAGTACTCCATTTTTTAGGATTAGGGATGATGGTTTCTAAAAGTCCAAATTTAATCCGGTCTAATCTTGGATGTACTTCATTCAAAATATCCTCAGCGTTCTTTAATAATGGCTGTTTCAATACGGGCTGTTGCCCTTCATCATACAACTGTGCCTTTAATACATATCCTTTCATTTCAGTTCCAGAAAGGTTCTCAATTCTCGGCCTGATACTCAGAGTAGCATTTTTATACTCCTTATCCAACTTGGTTTGATAAAAGAAATCGGCAATTCTAAATTTTGGTTCTGCCATCAGATACACTTCTCTGTGAATACCACTCAATCTCCATTGATCCTGATCTTCCAGAAAACTGCCATCACTCCAGCGAATTACCCATACCGACAAAACATTTTCACCATCAATCAAATAGGGTGTAATATTAAATTCGGATGGCAAAAAGCTATCCTCTGCATAACCTAAAAACTTACCATTTAACCATATTTTGTATGCCGAGCTCACACCACCAAAATGTAGTGTAACATTTAAATCTTTCCATTTTTGCGGAATTACAAAGGTTTTTTGATAACATCCGACACCATTATAATCTCTTGGTACGAAAGGTGGATTTACCGGTCGGAAAGGATACACAGCGCTTTTATAAATAGGTTTATCATAACCTTCCAGTTCCCAATTGGAAGGCACACTAATTTTCTTCCAATTTTTTACACGTGTTTTGTAAAACTCTTTGGGTTCATCACCGGGTTTTGATGCAAATGCAAAATCCCAGCCACCATTCAATGAAAGGTACCTACCGCTTTCTTCACGATTATTTCTCAATGCAGCTTCAATGGTTGAATAGGAATAAGCAGTAGCTCTTGACGCATCACGATTAATGCCGCTTACCGCCTGATCTTCGTAAGGTTCTCGATTATATACCGAAGGAGCAACAGGAACAGGCGCCGGCGTTTTATCTACTAACTGAGCATTAGCCTGAATGAAGAAAATCATCTGGGATATGCACCACAGCTGAAGTGTGCGACGCAAGGAAGATGATTGTAATTCAAAAGTTGGTAACATTATTTTATCTTTTTAAAGGCACCCAAACCGTCATATCGGATTGTTCACGATTTGCCGATATGAAATTTATATTATTGAGTTCCTGTATCCAATTTTTCAAAACGCGATCTGTACAGCACAGCGCCGTTTAGCGTTGCTTTAGGTTGAGTCATCGTTCCATTACTATGGTCATCACCATCGGGCGATACATAAATCTGACTTACTGATTTTTGAACTGAAAAGACAATGATCCAACTAAAGATATTTACGATTATTCTGCTCACTGAAACACTTTTTTTAGATACGCCACATTGGCTCCATAATTATACTTTACATTTCTCGGTTGGGTGGCATCTCTACTTCTTTCTACGACAAGCCATCCGCTCCAGCCCATATCATCCAAAGTCCCTTTTACCTTATACATATCAATCTCCCGATCATTCTGCAGCCATACACTGTCTTTATTTGTTGCATGAATCATAGCAATATTCTTTTTACCCAGAATCTTCAATTCTTTATAAAGGTTTCTTCCCTCTTTTATTGGATTAGAAAAATTAAAATAGATTTGTATGGCAGGAGATGCGATATCCTTTAATAATCTTACTTCCTCAGCAGCCGAAAGAGAAGTTTCAATAGCCAATATCACTCCGGCTTCTGAAGCCATGGCACCCGCCTCTTTGAGCCTGGAAACTACTGCAGTTCTTACCTCAGGGTGTTGTACTAAATCACATTGTACTCCCATTGGGAGAAAGGCCATTTTAATATTCATTAACTTCATGGTTTTGATACAATCTTCAATTGATTGTTTCCATTCTGCTCTTTCACAAAATGACTGAGCGTAATAACCCGTCATGGCAAGAGAAAATAATTCTATCCCATTGCGCTTTGCAGTTTCTAAATATTGCTGTCTCATAGAATCAACCAAAAACTTGTTATCAAAAGTTGGTCTTTGTCCCAAGCCTCCCATATCTACCTCAAGGCCATCGGCACCTAATTCTTTGGAAAGAGGTATGGCGCTTAACTTCTGGCGTTTTAGCAACATTAAATCTATTAGTCCGATTTTATATCTCGGTTCCATCGCTATCTTTTTTGAAGCTGAGCAAGCTACAAAACCAACTATTATTGCCACAATAATAGCGCCCGATACTCTTTTTAGTGATTGCTGAATTGTGTTATTTATATTTAACCGCATTATAAAATACCTTTTCCAGATTTTCAAATCCATGAATTGCCTGTGCAGGAAGTTTTTCGCCATTATCGCCAAATACGTACAATTTATTTTCAGGCTCAATGTTAATACTGCTTTCATCAATATTTCCATCCCTATCTTCTATGGCATTAATGTTAAGATTAAAGTGTTTTGCAAAAAATCTATATACAGCTATGCGTTTATTAATACCATAATCGTGTCCTTCGTTTGGCAGATGTACATTTTCCACATTATCTTTCTTACCAAACCAATTATAAATTTTTTGGAGATACAAAAAATCATGTTCAGGCATTTTATCAGTCCAATCACCTCCGTCGCTCACCAATAATTGAGGATTTGGCGCAGCCATGGCTGCTATTTCAACATTATCAGTACCGCCCCCGCATGAATGAACCGGCATACCACTTTCACAAGGGCAACCACCATAGAAATAAGAAGAAATCATAAACTACAGGAGCCGACACTTTTATTCTATTGTCAATTGCAGCCATCAGAGCAGTATGCGTGCCACCACCGGAGCCGCCTGTAATGCCAACTCTTTCAGAATCAGCATCTGTTAATGAAAGAAAATAATCCAGAATTCTGATAGACCCCAAAATCTGTATACTCTCAGCAAGGCTGCGTCGATGGTCTTCTTCCTTAAATTGTAATAAAGATTCGCCCCAGGCAAATAAATCATAGCTGAAAGCCATTGCCCCCATTTTTGCAAATGCTGCACAACGGTATTGACAATCTGCACGATAACGATGTTTTGGCCAATGTCCATCAGGATTTAGAATTACAGGTATTTTACCCTTATACTTCAATGGCTTGTACAAAGACCCATTCACCCAAACGCCGGGTAAAATCTCTATTGCAATATTTTGAACCGAATACCCATTATACTTTCTTACAGGTGTTACAATGGGCTTACTTAACGGATAGGCGGGTAATTTTGAAAGCCTCAGCGCATCCATGATACAAGGCTGCAATAATTTCTTTCTGTTTAACCATTCCTGTAAATCATTATATTTCGAAGTAATATCATCTAATTGCGCCCAGCCCTCTTTCACCGACCAGCGATAATATTCATAAAGGCTTAGTTTATATTTTTGCTTCCGTCAGGTTTTACTTTCAAGTCAAAAGGCGATAAAACATTTTTCAGCGTTTCTTCTACATCCGGGCGATACCGCCATTGTGCATAATTCAACACTTTTCCCTGTACCATTTCCTCATTATACTTTATCGTCACTCCGTAGCGTTTCTGAATATCAAGTAATACATCTTTTAAGGGCATTGCAAACTGATGATCGCTATCATTTTGCCCAAAAGCGAGAAAAGGAAATATCAGTATGAAAAAAAAGAATAGAATACTACTACGAACAGTTAATTTCATAATCCAATTTTTTAGATTTTATAATTTTACAGGCTCAATTTCCAATCTTGCGCACCACTTCAAAAAATCTTTATGAATAGCATCCATATCTTCTTTTTGCTCTGGAGTAAGATGCATTGAATAGGCACGACTGATATTTCGAACCGATAAACCTCTCTTTGCCAAAAAATATTTTGCACTGATGGGATAAGCAATATGAATCGTAGGATCAACCCGTGTTAATTCTGATTGCAACCAATCCACCTCCTCCCTCTTTTCGGGATTATTGGCATTATTAACCATCCACACTAACACTTCGGGATAGAAGTTCCCGGAAATGGAAGACATTCCGGTTGCTCCATTTTGAATACTAAAAGAAGCATTAGGCGTATGCGCATCATAAAACTCAAGTTTTGATTGTGTTTCTTGCAATTCGTCTAATTTTCCCTTTACATTCTCGTGCGTAATTGAAGTATCCTTATGGTAAATAAAACGATCAAATTCCAGTAATTTTTTAAACACCTCAGGTTCTACAATCCGTTTGTACGGAGAAGGGCACTCATACATTCCTAAAGGGATATTATCAGTTAAGGAAAGTAACTTTTCAAGGTTTCTCAATAGAGCATCATTGCCCTCATCAACTTTTGCAAAATGGCCGGTTATCATAATTACGGCATCTACTCCAATATCATAAATCCTTTTGGTAAAATCAGCTTTATCTTCCGGTGTAAGACCAAATGAGCCTGTAGCTACAATAGGTACTCTCCCATTTACGCGCTCTACTACATGTTTTGTAAGCATCAATCTTTCGTTTTCGCTGAGGCTAAACATTTCGCTGCTCAGGCAGTTTGCAAAAAACCCGGTAACACCTGCCTGTAAATAAAACTCAACCAACTCTGATACAGCATCATAATCAATTTCAGCTTTCAAATTGAAAGGCGTAATCATTACCGGAACAAATTTTTTCTTATCCATCATTCAGGTTTTTTATTTGTGTTTGTTTTTAGTCTATTTTTTATTTGTGTCAATAACACTCCTGTAAATAATATTACAAGCGTACCCACAACAATTACCATGTTGATATGCAGACTGGATCGCAGATAACCAAAATCGGCCGGAAGCTCAGGAGAGAAGGTTAGCCACAAAATGACTAAAATTCCTACGACTATTGCAGCTAATGCCTGACCGCTCTTTGTTTGCCTGCTCATAATACCTAACAAAAAGAGACCCAACATTCCACCTGCAAAAATGCCCGAAAGTAACCACCACACATCCAGCACACTTTTAATTCCCAACATTGCAAGTCCGGTTCCCAGACCAATAAGTCCGAATACAATTGTACCAATATGCAGTAATCTCAATTCTGCTTTTCCAGTCAGGTCGGGTTTAAAATATCTTTTATAAATATCTTTTGAGAATACGGTGGCACATGCGTTCATTCCCGAACTAATCGTACTCATTCCGGCTGATAAAATAGCCGCTATTATTAATCCTAAAAATACCGTCGGAACATGATTTACCATAAAGTGAGGCAACACCTTATCGCCATAATCTGCCGGTTGCATCGTTGAAGCTAATTCATTTATCTGTGTACTGTTAGCGTTTACACCCAACCTCTCTGTAGCTGCCGTCTGTTTCAATACTTCTGTAAGTTCGGGATGAAAAGAATAAAAAGAAAATAATGCCGAACCAATTATAAAAAAGAGCAACGATGCAGGCACATACATATACACACACAGCCAAATAGACTTTTTTGCTTCTTTATCAGAACTGGCAGTATGATACCGCTGTACATAGTTTTGGTCCATTCCAAAATTATTCAGATTCATAAAAAAGCCGTAAAGCAATATGACCCAAAAACTGGAAGTAGTGAAATTCATCTTCATTTCTCCCAAACTGAATTTATTATTGGCATGGGCAATCTGGTATGCCTTTTCCACACCACCCGGAATAGCTTTAATTACTAAAAATAAAATCAGCAAGGCTCCAAGTGTTTTCAGAATTCCTGTACTACCTCTGTCCATATTACTGCCTCCATTCCGCCCATCACCGTATAAATAATTATACAAACACCCATCACTAACATAATGGGTACCATTGAGTAACCCAAAAGCGCCTGTAAGCTCAGCGCCATTCCAAAGAAAACAGAGCCCATTCTTGCAAACTGAGTGAGAATAAAACATATAACTGCATACGCTCTTGCCCAGGGACCAAAACGTTTTTCAAGATGTGTGTAGGCAGATACTTCCCCTGTATTTCTATAAAACGAAACAAAATACTTTGCAGCAAAATAAGCAGCAAGTGGCATAGATATGCTGAATACAAAAGCATTCCAGTTGCTTCCAAAGGCCTTGCCCGGCACACCAAGAAATGTATTACTACTTAAAAAAGTAGCATAGATAGACAAACCAATTGCCCACCCCGGGATTTTACCTGAGGCTTTTGTAAACTGGTCGGCGCTTTTATTTTTCTTTGAAAAATAATATCCAATCCATACCATACCCAACAGGTACAGAATAATGATAATGAGATCTACGAGCGGAATGTGTTTCAAATTATATTTGATTTATGATTTTTCTATATTCAGATATATTATTAATCGTCAGTAACTACACCCTTTTTGACTTTTAAAGCGCCCGGCCATTTGCTATTTTTGATAGCTGTCAGCTTTAATTTAGAAGGATCAATCTTAACGTATTTAATTTTTTGTCTGCGCCAGGTATATACTATGTGTACCATGCCATCTTTACTTTGAATAACTGAAGGATAAGAGTATTGACTGATGGGCGAATCTTCGAGTACTAATGCAGCATACCATTTCTTCCCTTCTTTTGAAAGAGAAACATTCAATGGGGTTCTTGGCCCCTTACCTCTAACCCAGGTTGAATCGGGTAATACATGATTATATACCAATAATTGTCTTCCGTCTTTCAATGCTACTGCATCTGTTCCTGAATTATTATTAGGCAAATCCAATGCGCTCATTTCACTCCAGGTTTTGCCATTATCTTTACTCCATGACTGAAAAATGACCGTATTACGAGTACGACCTATAACTTGCAAATCACCATCTCTATATTTTAAAATCGAAGGCTGAATAGCTGAATATTCTATTCCATCATTTATGGGTTCCGATTTAGTCCAGGTCTTCCCCCAATCGCCAGTATATTCAAAATGAACTTTCCAGCCATTTTTTTCTGTACTTGAGGGACAAATTAATACACCATTAATGAGTTCGGGTTTATTTTTAATGGGTCCCAGATAGCCTTGAGGTATTGCCTCCCGCTCGCTCCATGTATGACCATTATCTTTCGATCGTTTAAGCCATCCAGTCCACCCGGCAACATTTGGCCCAATTTTATAAAACAATAAAAGTTCGCCATTGGGTACCTGATACAGAACCGGATTATAACAGGCATAACGAACAGAATCGCTGAGTACTCCATCAGCAGCCATTGCCGGCGTTGTCCATTTTCCTTTTTTCAAATGGCTCGTCCAGATACAAACATCTTTATGCCCCTCTTTAGTACCACCAAACCATGCGGCAATCAATCCTTCGGGTGTCTCTGCGATAGTAGAAGCATGTGCCTCAGGAAAAGGAGCGGATTCATAAATAAACTCGTCCACTAAAATACCTTTCTTCCAACTGTTTTTTTGTGCCATTGAAGGTGCGACTAGAAAAACCATTACACCTAAGATGATTGTATTTTTCACTATACTTAACTTTGTCATACGAAAGTAATTGTTCATTTTTTATAAAATCATTTTAAAGTTTCAATGAAATAAGTTCCGCTATTAAGCCTCAATGATGTCATTCCTTCTTGTGTTGTTAATAAAGAAATGCCCTCTGCCTCCACAATCGCTCGTCCACTTTATTTGATTAATTTGTGGTCTTCTTCAGGAATATAAATAACTGCTGATGTATTTGTCGGAACTGTAATTTTCCAACTTAATTTTCCATTCTTCAAAGACCAATTGCTCTTAATTTCGCCGTGTACTGATTGATAAGAAGCATCAGCATATTTCAGCCCTGACTCAAATGCCGGCTTCATTTCAATCTCCCTGAATCCCGGTTTCAACGCTGTAATACCCCCAATATCTTCAAACATCCAGATTAATAAATCACCAAGAAGCATAATATGGTTTTGAGAATTCATCTTAGGGTCCGCGGTATTTCCATTCCATAATTCCCAAATTGTAGTGGCACCATTTTTTATCATATAGCCCCAACTGGGATACGTAGTATTACTTGCCAAAGTGAATGCTGCTTCCGATTTACCATTTTGAGTTAATGTTCGCATCAGCCATTGCGTACCAATTACTCCGGTGCTGATGTGCATATTATCATTTTTCAATTTTTTCAGAATATTTTCAAAAACAAGCGTACGACTTTCTTCGGGTATCATTCCAAAACAGAAGGGTAATAGGTTTGCAGTTACCGTTCCATTATCATATTGATTTGTTTCCTTATTAAAAAATCTTTTATTAAATGCAAACTTTATATTCTCCTGTAAACCTGAATAAATACCAGCATCCTGGTCATTTTTTGATATTCCGGCAAAATCAGACATTATCCCTAATAAATGATAGTAATAAGCTGTAGCAATCAATTGTCCGCTTGTATTTCGCATACTATCCTGCGAACGAATCATTTTTAAGTCTTCGGGTGGCACGCACCAATCACCATATTTATCTTTTGTAAGGATATTATTTTCCAAATATTTTGATTTCATATACATCATCCATTTCTTCATAGACGAATAATGTTTGTCGATACTTTGTTTATCATTAAATTGATGATATAACATTTGTGCAAGCAGAATATAGGTTCCCGGCCATGTAATATTGTCGCTATAATAATTCCAAAATGCAGGAGCTACATCGGGTATTGCCCCCTCTTCCGTTTGAGATTGTTGTATATCATCAAGCCACTTGGCATATAAAGAAGCATTATTAAACAAAAAACTTTCACCATAAGCGCCTTGTGCTCTATCGCCTAACCAGGGTTGTCGCTCGTTGCGTTGCGGGCAATCCACCGGCATTCCTTTGTAATTAGATGCGATGCCCCACCATGCGTTTTTCAAAATCTGATTAATGGTTTCATCGGATGTTTTTAAAGATCCGATTGTCTGCATTTGGTCATATACAAGGTGCCCCTCAAAGTTTTCCAAATCAGGAACCCCAGGCCATCCGGTTATTTCCACATATCTGAAACCGTGATATACAAAAACAGGATGCCAAACCTCTTTTCCTTTGCCATTTAAAGTATAAACGTCAGTAACTCTGGCATCACGCAGGTTTGCTACATATAATTCCCTATCGGGCTGAAGGCTTTCCGCAAAACGCAGCTTTACCTTATCTCCCTTCTTCCATCTTACTTTTATTTGAAGCCAACCGGCAAAATTCTGACCCATATCCAGAATATAGACCCCTTCTTTAATTTTCTTTATCGAATTGGGTTTAATAACTTTCATTACCTTCATAGCAGGATTAGGCTGAGGCGTTATTTTTCCTCCCGGGGCTTTTACTAATTGTGGCATTAACCACTTAGAATCATTATAATTTATTATTGACCAATTTCCCAATTCTTTTGTAGCATCATATTCCTCACCATCATATTCGTTATTAGTTCTGATAGGACCATCAGCCGTGAATTTCCAGCTCTGGTCAGAAACTACTGTCCGCATTGACCCATCCATGTAAATAATGTTTAACTGAAATAATAATTTAGGATATCCGAAATTATTTATTTTCTGAGGCTTATAGTCTTGTCTCATAGTAAAAAAGCGGCCATTACCCAGAATAACACCTATGGCATTTTTCCCCTTTTTAATGTGTTCCGTAACATCATAAGTGTTACTCAAAACAGTTTTCCGATAATCAGTTGGTGCCGGAGTCAATACCTTATTCCCTATTTTTTTCCCATTTATCTCAAGCTCATACATCCCAAGTCCTACCAGATTTACAAAAGCTTTTTTAATTGTTTTTTGAGTGATAAATTCTTTTCTGAAATACCGGGCCGAAAGTCTTGACCATTGAGAAACACTATCCCAGGGAAAGGCTTTGTCATACCCAATCCATTTCGCTTTCCATTCAAATATATTCAGAAAAGCGATTGTAAAAAAAGCCGGTTTACTCCAGGCTTCATCTCCTGTATTGGTTTTTACCCACACCTTTGCATAATAGTATTGATTCGGTTTTCAATTATTACCACCAAAAGATATATTAACCGTTTCTTCACTATCAATCTTTCCGGATGACCAGACATCTCCTATATTTTTTTCAAGGTTTAATTTAGATGTTGCCACCAAAATCTGATAAATAGTCTGTTTTACATTTCGATTTTCAGAATTCAGTTGCCAGCTAAATCGAGGTTGAATTGTAGCTATTCCAATCGGGCTCGCTTGTCCCTCTACCAGCAGATTCAATACCCGAACCTGAGATGATGCAAAATAAGAGAAACACAAAAAAATCAATAATAATTTTACCTTCATGATTTTTAGTTAACACTATTAAAATTAAACCACAATACTATTTGCAATGCCCTTGATAGATCCTTTTCGTAATCATAATAAATATTATCTAGTCCCATAGTACCGGTTGTTTCTCTGGTTTGTGTTCGGGAGCCGATTGAAGGGATGGCATTCATAAACGAAATATCACCGGAAGGAAACCAAGTCTCATAATTATGCCACTGATCGGTCTTCCAGTTTGCAGAATATAATCTTAAAAACAAATCTTCTGTTTCCGTAGCTACTATAAAGCTCTGTTTGTCTGTTTTAAATTGTCCTCCATAAAACTGAGCATAGTAACCTTTGAACTCAGGATAGTTCCATTGCTCTCCTGTTTCGGTATTATTATATTCTTTGTTCCAAACATCAAACCGACCTCCTTTAAGCCGGTTCCTCCAGACACGGTATGGGCCTTTACCCATATAAGTTACTGACCGAATATCTTTTCTGGAAAATCAAAATTGATACCTAACATTTTGTTGTGTAAGGAATCAGGGAAATAGTTCAGACTCAATTTAATCCATCCATCTCTAAAGATTTCCCATTTTATCATATTATAGCTTTTCCATTTATCAAATGAAGAAGAGATTATCAGATTCTTATCATCATCAAATTCATAGGAAATGTCGCTAAAATTAGAAATACCTTCTTGAATAACCGGCCCATTGGTTAGGGGTATCTCTCCTCCGGCATTTTGAACTTCTTTTAATAAACCATTAGAAACATTGAATTTCAAGCGTACTTCACCTACGGAAACATCATAATCCGCTCCTGAAGTCATAATTGAAATATTGTTTTCTTTTCTATCTTTTTCAATCAACCTGTGAGCCATTTCTTTTGGTGATGTAATCGTAAAGCTCCAGGTAAATAGTTCTTTCTGATACTGATCCCTTATTGTTACATAGAGCACATCATAGTCATCCCAGTTCTTCGGCAGGTCAATTTGTATATATCCTTTCTGCAAAGGCAGAATATCAGGCGCAGTAATCACTCCCGAAATTTCAGATTCATTTCTCGAATTAAATTTTTTCAGTTTCCAGCTAAAACTGCATGTTTTTGTATTCGTAAAATGATACCTGTTTTCAATATTCAATCTGCCATCAAACTGAAGCGTAATTTCTTTCCTTTCTGTGTGTGCCGGACTCCAGATTTCTTTAATAGCAAAGAAACTTCCTTCTTTTTCATGATGTGGTCCTACAATTCCATCAGCTCCACGGTGTTTGTCGGTATCAATTGAGTCATTCAGGTCTCTGCGTACCACACCTTGATCTGCAAAATCCCAAAGAAATCCTCCGGCATGTAGTGGTTCATTCCACATTACATTCCAATAGTCTTCGAGGCCAGCACCATGACCGCCGTCAAACCAGCCATGCAGAAACTCAGTCGGCATCACTATCTCTCTACCATTATCATAATTGCCTACTCCATAATTGTATTGACGATAATGTTGTGTTTCAATACCATTATGCAACTGCCATGGATGAATCACAACCCGATTTTGTATATCATATTTTTCAAACCATTTATCTAATTCCGGATTACTGCCTCCCTCATTCCCATTGGACCAGATGACAACAGAAGGATGGTTCCGGTCATGTTCCACCATTTCTTTCACTAATTTAGTTCCTGTGGGAGTATCATAATGTCCATGCCAGCCGCATAGTTCATCAATCACATATAATCCAAGCGAATCACACACATCAAGAAAATGATCATCAGGAGGATAATGGCTCATGCGCACCGCATTCATGTTCATTTCTTTGATAAGGTGTACATCTTCCACGCTATTTTTATAGCTGGTTGTTCTTCCACTTTTCGGTCTAAATGAATGTCTGTTTACTCCTTTAAATTTCATCTTTACACCATTTACGTAAATGCCGTCCCTTTGCTTTACTTCAACAGTTCTAAAGCCTATTCTCCGGGAAATTGTGTGAACGATTTTTCCACTTTTTAACACTGTAAAAACTGCTTTATATAATACAGGGCTTTCACTATTCCAAGAAATGATACGGTCAAATATATTTTCAATTCTTGAACTATCATTCCAAACCTTAGCTGAAATAGTTTTTCCAATTTGATTTCCTTTGCCGTCATATAGTTGCATCAATACCGCATCGGCTTTACCACTTGTACTAATATCTGCTATAAAACTTCCATCTGCTTTTGCATCAACCGCAATATTTTTGATATGGGTAACCGGCAATGCCTCTAACCAAACAGGACGAAAAATGCCGCCGAAAATCCAATAATCGGCTTCACGTTCAGCCGCATTAACTGATTTATTTGAAGAATGTTTATCAACCTTAACTTCAATCAAGTTTTCTTTTCCGTACTTTAATAATTTGGAAATGTCATATTTAAAAGCATAAAAAGCGCCCTGATGCTTTGGACCGGCTATCTTACCGTTTATCTTAACCTCAGCATCAGTCATCACACCTTCAAAGACAATATTGAGAACTTTGCCCTGCCATGCTGAAGGAACTAAAAAATTTCTTTTGTAAAAGCCACTTTCTTTTCCGCGAACACTATCTTTTGCAAATCCGTAATCATATTTTCCAAAACCTTGCAATTCCCAACAAGAAGGAACTCCAATTTTTGCCCACTTGTTACTATTCATACCACCAGTACATAAAAAATCCCATTGCACCATATCTTTATTTCCATGGCCACTCAAATATTGTACTTCGGTTTGCTGCGCCAAAGCATTTGAATAAATAAATATACTCATTATAAACATGACAAGATGAATCATTTTATCTGGAAACATTTTATAAATAGCCTTTTGCATTTGAGATTATTTTTTTTGAAATCACCTTCCTTCCATCAACCCACACACTCAGTCCTTTTCCTCTATTATATTTCTTACCTGTTTTATCCCAGATTACAGTAATAATCTTACCATGATACATTACATTATCCAAACAAAACCAGTCCCATTTCTTTGCCGGCAATAAGGGATTTATCTCAATAATATTGTCAGCCCTCGGGCGCAACCCTAAAAGTCCGGTAATCACAAGATCATTAAAAGTTGAATGGTTATAATATCTCCCGCGCTTATCGTCGGTAAGCCACTCTCCGGTTTTTTCATCAATATATTCACCAATATAAGGTTTACCATTTTTGTGCTGTGATACCGCATATTTTTTTAACTGGTCAAAATAATCTTCTTTTGATACATAAGTTTGTCTGTAGTTATTCAGCAAATTTGCCATTGACGTTAGGGTCTGCGCTGATGCGAAAGGCCACACAGCGCCATCCCACTCGCACTTACAGCAACCATGTGATCTAAACTGAGGGTGACTTCTGTCGGCAGTAGTAATGCCAACAGGTGCATTAAAGTGTTCGGGATTCATCAGTTTTTTCCAGGGCAACATTATATTTTGAATCAGGAAGATTAAAATACCATGGTATAAAGCCTATTTCTTCCATTACCTGGGCAAGTGTATCACCTGCATGTTTCCTTACTTCAAAAAAACTTGATGATGGGTTCCATAGTTCTTGCTGTACCAATGTTTTTAAGGTATCTGCTTTTTTATTGTAAAAATCTTTAATCCCATCATCACCAATTAGCCTGCCAATCTTAGCAAGCGCCTTAGCGTTTCCGTACATATATCCATTAATTGACGGGCGCGGGTTATTTTCTTTCCTTCCACCACTGATTGTTTCTTCCATTGCATCCCTCACATCAAACTGCCAGAACAATCCGTTGGGAAATCTTTTTTCCAGCTCCCAAGCCTGATAATCCTTTATCAGGTCAGGCAAATAATCCTTCAAAAAAGATAAATCCTGATTTACTAAATAACGGTTATATATAGCATCAATATTCCAACTGCTATAAAACCTGAGTTTGTTCAATGGCTTTCCGTTATTACCTCGATACCAAATATTTATATCATCATTAAGATACTGCTGATTGTGCAACCAACGAGCTTCATATATATGGTGACCTAATGCACTACTTATGAGATTATATTTGTCAGCGTAGGACCGGTTGACCAAAAACTCGGTAATCACATAGCCTTGTGGCGTTTCCTTAATATGTTTTCTCAAAGTCCACCAACGGAAATAAAATATTTCCTCGATTGTTTTATCGGGAGTCTCAAAAAGCGGAATATTTTCCCGCATCCAATTTCGGAAATCAGAAATAGGTATTGCCTGTACAATCGGCTCATCTTCCATCTTGTTGAAATTATCTACATAATGATCAAATTGAGAATAATTCAATATAAAAGTTTTTTTAGCAAGGCTGAAATTGCTAAAGCAGAAAAAAGACAATAGAAATAAAAGCTGAATAGCGAACCGGACGTTGAAGAGTGCGACGCAACACAGCCTAATAGTAGCAATAAAGCCGGGATCATAATAATTTATATAACCATTCTTTTTCACTATTGCCTAATTGATTTAAAATTGTATATATTGAAAACTGCTTCTTTGTCCTTTTCACCTGCCTTTGGCAAATCATAATTTTGATCGGTAGGAGTGTCCGCATTTGGAAAACGCCTCACCTCACCCGTTCTGAAACAAACCTGATGTACTTTGTGGATGGGAGCAAAAATTATATTGGCATTGGGTTTGTTACCATTAATTGAAACCGTGTAAAGGCGTGTGCGGATATTTAGCTCCACTACAAAATCATATTTCTTTTCGGCTTCATATTTTGCCAAAGTTTTTTCACGGTAACCCGCTTTAGTAACAATATTTCCCTTTGAAGTGAAAGAGAATCTAATACAAGGAGTGTTCTTTGCATCCTGAATTTCAATATCCAAGCTTCCATGATCATTTTGCTGGGGAGCAATACTAAACTCAATTTTTACATTCTCCGAAAGTGGCACTGCTCTTTCCGCTTTGGCGTAATCAAAAGGATCAAAGTCTTTTAAAGAAAGGAATTTCTTTCCATTCGATTTTTCAATTGAAACCGGTGCCCATAACGGGCTATAAATATTCCATTGGTTCAACTCAAGCCCATCCTGCATTAAATCAAAATCATCATTTATATCGTTTAAAACATTGCTCTTTACAGGCACCGGAATTTTTGCCACCCAGATATCTTCTTTGTTTACACTATACGTAACCCAGGCATCGCCTCCAAGCGGATTACCATTCATCTCCTGAATACCACGCACATACTGAGGTCCGTAAGATTTATAATTACCTCCATAACGCATCGAAGTGATTTCACCATTCACTAATAAGAGATTTTTATACCTTAGTCCATCATCACTCACTGACAAAGCAAGGGGCCACCTGAATTCAGAAGGATTATACACTGTAATATATTTTCCATCACCGGTTCTCTGTCCCCAGATTTTAGCATTCGAGTTTACAAAACCCGGCGCACGCAGCGGATTATACATCCATGTTTTACCTCCATCAGCAGAGATGCCGGTTAAGGCATTTTTCCAGAAACCTACTACTCTTCCATCGGGCAAATGATAGTAATTAAATGCCTTCAACTGTTTTTTGAGTGGAATCAAAGGATCGTTTCTGTCTGCCTCTTCCACCCATTGCTGCATTTGTAATGGCTGAGACAAGAGTTCATCACATGCTGCAACAAATCCTTTGTCTTTCGATTTTTTGTAAAAAGGATAATTTGTGATCTTTTCATTAAAATCATGGTTATAGCGGATAAAGTATATAGGACCAAAATTTCCGTCAGTTTTTATTTCTCTTACTACACGGCCGATACCATTACCATCATTCGGATCATCTTTAGCATACAGCGCTATGCCGTAATAACCCAGGGCTAACAACTTTTTGTTTTTGGCAACATAAAATCCCATGCGCTGATGCATGACTGCTTCAATATTATGAGCAACTGCTGTGTCTTCTTTTTCTTAACCCCATCAGGAACTGTATAGGGCGGGAATAAGATAACAGGGCTGCTCCAATGATATCCGTCTTGTGAAGTCAATAAATATGTGGCTCCTGGCGCTATATGTTCGCCAACAGGATTACTCAAAAAATGGAGATAGAAAGTGCTATTCCAGTAACAAATCATTGGTTGATGATTGTATGTCCAATTCATACCTCCTGCCCATTCGGGGTGTTCTCTGTTGGCCCGAAAAGTCTGAATATTATGCACCCCAACCACCGGAGGTAATTGTCCGTGATGATAATCGACATTACTCAATGTATGACCTATATACCTCGCAGTATCCTGCTGTGCATTAACGGCCATCATTATGATGCAAAATAAACCAGCCAAAAGATATCTCATATTTTATTCAATTCGTATTTAATGAGAAATATGTAATTTACATTTTTCTGCTTTCTTTTTTTAATTTCTTAATAAACTTCCTCTTTACCGGAACAATAGTTCCATGTTTATGCCCATCAGGAATTTTTATTTTATTATTGATGTTATTAAAATGAATAAAATCCTTTGTAGCAACCGCTTCATAAGTTTTTTTCTGATAGGAATCAAAATATATAACCCATTCATTTTTTAGTTTTACCACAGTAGCTCCTTCAGTAAAATGGTCGCTAAAAGGATTGGAAATATTTTTCCAAAGACCCAATGGGTTATTGCTGAAAGCAACTTTCAAATTTCGCTCCGGGCGGGTATTGTCTTTCAAAACCAAAACATAATCATCGGTTGCCCGTTTCACAATCACAGCATCAATAACACTGAACTTGGGATCAATAAAAAGTTGCGTGGGGGTGAACGTGTTAAAATCCTTAGTAGCGGTAAAGTACATCCTATGGTTATTACTATCGGCTTCAATACCCCGCTCGAACCTTCCGGGTATTGTACTAGCCCAAATAATTTTGAAATCTTTTGCCGCATCATCATAAAACAATTCGGGCGCCCAAACATTTACAGTGGTTGTCTCATGGCTCATCACATCTATAAACTTTTGTTGGGTCCAATGTATAATATCCTTGGATGAAGCATACCCAAAGCCCTTATCTCCTTTCCAACTGCTGGTCCATACCATGTGAAATGTACCATCGGGACCCTGCACCATTGAAGGATCGCGCATGATTTTTTGTTTTCCTATTTCCGGCTTAAGAAATATTTTATTTAAATCCTGCCATTTTAATCCATCATAGCTGTATAGCAATCTCAGACCCTCATCTGCCGGTTCATGAAAGCCGGTAAACAGATATCCTCCCGAAGAACAGGATGTTAAAAGCAATGATACAAATATGAAAAGTAATAATCTTGATTTCATCTTTTAATTTTCAATTATTAAAACCCAATCATTTCCTCTTTCCGTCTTACCCGGTGGATTAAATGACAGAATATTGCCTTTCTTTTTAAATTTAGCTTTTTGTATGCCGCCATCTGCCGGCTTGAACCATTTTGCTTTATTCGCTTTAAAGCCCAACTTTGAGGCATCTATTGAAAGGTTTTGCCCAATAAAGCTGTAAACCATTGCATAATCTTTTCCTTTGGTGGCCAGAATATATTCGTATTGTTTACCCGTATTATTTAATACAATTTGCTGAGCCGGTACCCTGCTGAAATAGTCCTTACTCAGCATCAGGCTTTTAAGAAAATGCAACTTGGATGGTAAGTCATTAAATGGCGAGAGTCACATTTTTTAATGGTATTTCCAAGCGCTTCCCATACTTCCTTATGGTCGCTCCCCATAATATCGCCACCATTGAGCCAAATTATATTGCTATAGTTTTTAAATCTCTCTGCCAAAAATTTACCATAAATAGTAGCCTGAGCTGCGCTCACTTTGCCTTCCTTCACATTGCTACCCCACACCGGCACCAAAGCCATATAAATACCACGCTTGGCCGCCTCCTGTACTACCCATTCTACATGATCCCAATAATCATACGCTCCTGGTTCTTTAATATTATTACCCGCAGTAACGATTGGCTTTGATACATCATTCGCTTCAATCGCGCCGTCTCCATAAACAGTTTTGGCACCCAAAGTATGCAAAACCATAACTTGTACCACATTAAAGCCTTGTTGTTTCCTTCCATCCAGATAATGCAATGTTTCTTCACGATTACACTTAATAAATAACAGCCAGCCGGTATCACCCAACCAAAAGAACGGCTTTCCATCCTGAGTTGCAAAAAATCGTTTGTTTTCTGATACACCTAACCAAGGAAGTTGTTGCGCATTCAGAACTGAAGTGAAAAACAAAGAAAGAATTAGAATTATTTTTTTCATACGAATGAGAATTAAGCGAACCTGTAAAGGTGTGGGGCGGGGTTGCTGCAATTGATAGCAATAGTTTACAAATGTCAATATTCATAATATAAAAACGCATCTCAAATATTTATTAATAAATGCTTAGTAAAACTTATAAATTTATTTGTCATTTTTACAATTTTAATTTTGCTCAAAATTTTCTTACCATAATATTTTTAATCTATTGTATAAAATTGATTATTTTAATATGGCTTGTATTACAACAATTTTCTACCCAAGAACCTGCAATAAAATTACAAATCTATCTGTTCAAGAAGAAAAATAATATGCAAACGTTTGCGAGTTAAACGCTTTGCTAAATATTTATTTCACTTTCTCTCCCAAATAATAAATATTTTTTGCGGCAACTTTATCTCCATTCTATTTCCTCCCGAAATATTCATTTCCCGTTCAAATAATAATCCTGTTTTATCCAGAAAGTAAATTTTAAATGTTCCCTTTCTGTCCTGAAGATCCAATAAAACCGATTCTTCATTTTCGGGATAGATAATAAAACCATTAGCATTCGATAAAGCATATTTCCCCAATTTATCTGAGGGATTCATGGTTGAAACTGATTTCAAAAATCGTTTATCAGTTTCTTTTGGTAATACCGGTAGCGAACCTCCGGCCATCAATACTGCCCAGCCGTATTTATCATAATTATCGCCGCTATACATCACTGCTTTGTCGGGGTATTTGTCCCGATATTCTCGAACAGCCCTATAAACCTGATCAAACGAAGTAGCCTTAGGTTTTAATAATCTTACCCATTGGCGGGGAGCCAGATTTTTTCCACCCTCCGGTGCATATAATGCTCCGTCTGCCTGATAATGCCAGTACTTAATATCAATAACATCTACCAACCTTGCTTTTTGCGAATTATTTAAAACACCATCTTGTACGTCCTTAGTAGCGCTTAGTCCGATAAGTTGTATTTTATTATTTTTTCTCTCCCAGGCTTCAATACTTTCCAACCAGAAATTTACAAAATGTAACGGGCCGGTAAATTCCTCACTGGTAAATTGTATCACTGATTTGTTATTCTTAAAATTTTCAAGGCATTGCCAGATATACTGTTGATGCAACTTACGCCTTACAGGATTAGACAGGTCATAAAACTGTTCGGCGTAAAAGATTCTTTTTTCACCCGCATAGTTTACCGGTTCTACAAAACCGGTATTGTTAATGTTATTAGCCGTTCTCCAGGGAAAATCAGCATAATGAGCGCCTGCTTCGATTATATTATGCTGAAAATAATTCTGGTGCAATAATACCAATCCATTTTTGTCTGCAAGTGAAGCAAACTGTTTCATCCTTTTCCAATACCAGATATTATATTTTGTAAGATCGTATTTACTCAAACCATCCCATGCAGTATCTCTTCCGCTGCGTGCAAACGGAAGTTCATAAAACGGCGGCCACACATCGCCATCCATCCTGCGGATGCGCTCATGATCATCGCGACGACGTTCATACCACAAGGCATAATGCTGATTTAAAGCCACCACATTATTTGTCTTCATCCAATCCACTACTTCATCCAGATTATCGGTGAGGCCTGCGCCCACTCTGCCGGGAACAAACCGTGTGATGGCCGGTTTTTGTTTGGCATTTTCCAAATCTTTGCCTTCCACTCCTCCTGTCCACCAGGGACCTCCCGAAATAGCTCCGCTCACCAATGATTCATCCTTTGCTAAAATAAGTTTTCCTGACTTTAACCTGATTCCGGCTAAAGGATCAACAGGTTCTTTAGCTACATTTTCCGGCTTAATGAATATAGCGCACCCGGCTTCTGTACTTATCGGGTTTCGTTTTGAAGCATTACGAATCCATTCATCTAAAGTGATTTTCTTTTGAGAAGCCTCTTTAGTCAATTGTTGTGCTACCGCTATACTGGGGCTGCTGGAAGCTTCAGTACCTATTTCACGAATTGAGGCCTGACGGCTTACAACTTTATTCAGTCGCTGGACAAGCTGTGCATAATAAATACTTCTCGGATTCAGATGGTTATTAGACTCTGCCCAATATCCTTTCCCTTTAAACTCGCTCCAGGATCCATAAGACCAGTTTTGGGCAGTTGGCGGCTTGTCACATTCAATCATGGCGGCCGTACAGTTCCAAAAAAGGCAATTCGCTCCACTCCAGCCGGCACCTCTTCCATCCTGTTCGCGATTACCCACACGAATAGCATTACCACCAACACTCATATCATCAAAAAGAACTCCCGAAGCCCATCTACCTGTAGTCCCGCTAAAATTATATGGCCTTGATGAAAAGCATTGAACAAAAGCATTAGGCCCAGTAGCGCCATATCCTACACTAAAATCATGAAACCCGTTGGCTGCATAGCATCGCTGGAAAAGCGTTTGTTGGCCTCGGGTAAAGAAAGTGTTTCTTCGTTGACCGCCTATTTCTGAAACAGGATCAGTGGCTATACAATCTTCAACAGTTATTTTGCGTGCAGATTCGTTGATAAAAACGGCTGATCCTGCAAAATGCTTAAAACTTAATTGACGCACCCAACCATCTTCAACATTTTCAAAATTGATAGCAATCCACCGGTGTTCTTCATCTTTCAGATTTGATTTATTATAATCAGATAGGAGCGTCAGATTTTCGATACCCACATTATTTATTCTCCCCTCCCATTCATATCCGGATATCAATCCGCCTCCGTATTTTTCATCGAGGGAGGTGGTCAGTGGAGCGTCCACAGTGATCTTGTTCCCCTCAACTTTTGTTACCGTTCTGTAAAAAGACAAATCGATATCGCCCGGTTTCCAGCCCAATGCCGATACTCCTCCTCCAAAGGTTTCTGTTCCCAATACGTCAATCCATTCTCTAACAGATGGTCTTCGAATGAACACTTTATCGCCTGTTTTGAAATGATTCGCATCATTTACACTGAAAGAACCGGCACCTACGGGTACATATTTGTCAGAAATCGGATATTCGTTTTGAATTTTTCTATCGTCTTTTCCAAAAACCCGGATCAATCCATCTCGATCCACTCCCTTACCCAATACAACCGTCTGACCCTGTGCGCCAAAACCACGCAATACAATGCCTGATGCAGCTATTTTTATTTGTCCGTTTACCTCATAAATTCCTTTGGACAATAACACGGAGCCTCTGAAACCATTTTTATCAACCGGTAATTTAGCCACTTCGTCTATGGCAGCCTGAATGGTAGCTGTGGCATCACCCTTCACAAACGGCACAACAACTTTCACAGGAATCATGGGGATTTCTTCTTCGGAGGAACGATAACCGCAAAAGGAAAAATCGGGTACCCGATCTCCTGTGAGGGTATCTGGATTGTATTTAATGATGCCTTTTTCAATTTGTATCGGAAGAAAGGGTTTTGGTTTTTGAGCAAAAGAGGCAGTAGCAGCAATAACTAACCCATTCAGTAATAAAAAATACTGTTTCTGTACAATAGCATCAAGAAATTGCCGCACAGAATTACTGAAGCACAAGAGTGCGACGCAAGAAAAGATAAATAGTAGCACAATTGCCGGTTTAAAAATTAAAATTAATACTTTTCAATACCTTTTTCCGGTCGTACAGCATTAATATGCACCAGACTGTTTAAATAATTTTCGATATTACTGTAACCGTTTTTTGCAATTTTTGAAGCATCTGACGGATATTTAGGGTTTAATCCGTTTTTTCTTTCCCAATCATCAGGGATTCCATCATTGTCAGTGTCTTTGTAGGGAGTTCCTTTATATTCAGGATACCCGCCAGCCTGACAAGGGTCTGTAATAATACCTATTTTATAGGAATCAATCGGAAGCCTTCTGTGTTGAAACTGGGTTTCAGGCAATGGGCAGATTGGTTTATTGTCAATTTTGCCGGTTTCCGCTTGCTTTACAATGCGGGCATCCACTGCATCCCGCCTTGGCAAAGTAGCGCCCACATTGGTCAGTACATATTCTTTAGCCCGTTCCGCAGGTAGAATAGTAAGCTGCGGCATAATCAGCGGTTTATTTTGTTTCATATATGCAGTATATTCTCCTGCATTCGGTTCGTTTTCAATCTGCACACCTCCATTCCAGTTATTTTTGGTAATTTCCGGATAGCCTTCCATGATATTGCCGTTTACATAAGCACGACCATAAACCTTATAAGACAACCTACTACGGCCACTTTCCGGTTTCAAAATACGATGGCCCACATTTTGGTCTTTAGGGGTAGCCGGCCCCGGTTTAAAATAATTGTTGATTATATTGTATTGGGCGCGATAATCACCGCCATCAATACTCCGGTGTACCCAATTGAAAACGACATTGTTTACAAAATTAAAAACACCATTCCAGCCTATTGACGGATTGCGACCTGTATTATCGGCCCAGAGGTTACGCATAAAAGAACAATTTTCGCCACCCAGCGTACTTCCAAAAGCATGATTCCAGGAATCCAGCGCTTCTGAAAAAATAGAATTTTGAATGGTGATATTCACTGTTCCAAACTTATCTTCTATTTTACCGGTACTATCATTATATATGTGACGATACATACTCATATTTTCATCCAGGCCCCAACTTGCAGACACGTGGTCAATGATGATATTTCCTACCGGATTACCACCGATAGCGTCATCTCTTCGTCCTACCCAGGTTTCGCCACGCCTAAAACGCATATAACGGATAATGACATCATGTGTATTTACCCAAACAGTTTCGCCGGCAAGGCATACGCCATCTCCCGGTGCAGATTGGCCCGCGATGGTAATATATGGCGCTCTGATGATTACAGGTGATTTAAGCCTAATAATTCCGGCTACGTTGAATACTACAATTCTTGCACCACCCTGCTCGCAAGCCCAGCGAAAACTTCCCGGTCCGTCATCATTCAAATTTGCAACCACCAACACTCTTCCGCCACGACCACCCAGCACATATTTTCCTCCCCCCTCAGCGCCGGGAAAAGCAGGAATCGAAGCATGAGGAAGTTCGTCGTACCTCGAAGCCCATGGAATATAAGGTCGGCCTTCAGTAGCCTCCATTTTTATAATTGGATAGGAGATTGCCCACATCGAATCGGAATGTCTTTCCGCATCATCAATTAATTTCTTGGCCCTTTCCTGATCTTCCTTAGAAACTTGGGGGTATTGTGCTTTAAGACCTGCAAAAGACACAAGTGAGATTAAAGCAAGAAGAATGAGTTTTTGATACATTCTCTAAAATGTTTGTTTTTTGAGCAAGAATCAATTTTTAAGATACTGCTTCAAAAGGTAATTAAAAAATCAATGTCAAATCTTAGTAATTAACATCCTTTGAAAGAATTTCTACAAAACCGGCGCTGTAATTCTCTTTTTTGTTATTAAAAAAAGAATAATTGCAGCGCTGGTTTGTGGTTCTACCTCTAAATTTTTTCAGAAATGAACCTTGAAATATGATTTACTTATTGCTTATAATCATAAGTACCCTGAGCATTGCTGTAGTCGTTCCAACCTATGGTTTGCTGTAGCCAGGGATTAAGCGATAATGCCGTGGTATTCAGTCCGGAGATATAATAGTTTTGTCTAAACAGAATAAATACCGGTTTGGCAGAACCATCTTTATCCATTGGTTGGTCTGTGCTAATTACAGTAATGTTGTTATCAAAAAACGTTTTTAAGTTATTCAACTGAGTATTAAAATCTGCTGCATCAGGATCAATTGATATAGAACCACGGGCAGCCGTAAGCGGATCATTGGCATTGGGTGCAACAGTTTTGTATTGCCATAATCTTCCGGTGCGCGCTGTGCCGTTAATTGGGTCTATTCCCAATTTGGCACAAGTATTATTTCCGGCAGAAACATCATCATTGTATAGCATCCAACGTTGTGCATCCCAAAAACGTTTGCCTTCGTAAGCCAACTCCACTCTGCGCTCATACAAACAAGCTTCCAATGCGGCATATTTTGATGATAATGAACCAATTCCATAATTATTTGCAGCAGGAATTCCTACTCTTGCACGTATCTTGCCAAGATAGTTAACTGCATTTCCAATATCGCCTTTGGCAGCATAACATTCGGCAATGTTCAACAATAATTCGGCATATCTATACTCAAAAATATCTGTACCCGAAAAGGCAAGTCCCGCAACTGTACTTGCCCCATTAGGGTTTGTCATTTTTCGAACCATTACGGGGCTACTTACTGTATTTCCATCACTATAAGCTGTTTTATTGCCCGTGTAAGCCCATCTATATAACCATATCACTTCAGTAGGAGTTTCTTTGGTGGGCCATTTCGTACCAGAAAAAGCAAATGTGCGATAAAAACGCGGATCTCTGTTCAGGAAAAAGTGAGCCGAATCATAACCATTTGCTTCAGTTGGTCTGGTGCCATTAGCCAATGGAAACAAATCAACCATCTCTTTGGGAGCTGAAATACCTCCGGCACCTGTTTGTTTGGTAACCCGAATACTTCTTTCCCAACCGTTACTATTGATTCCAGAGGCTAATGCAGCATTCGACATCAGTTGTACCATGATGGCTTCTTTATTGAAAGAGTTATCATTCTTATACCACATTTCTGCCCAGTCTTTAGCGCTTGAACCGTAGAGCGCATATCCTGCAGAAGTTAAAGCAGACTCAGCTGCCAGACCGGCATCTAAAGCCTTTTGCCAACGATCATTTCCAGAATTATCCCAATCTGCATTAAATAAAGGACTGGCATAAGTGAGTAACACCCTGCTCTTCATTGCCAGTGCTGCGGCGCTGGTAAAACGGCCATAATCTCCTGCTGGCCAAGTGGCAGGCAAAAGCGCTGCTGCAGAATCAAAATCTGCTGATATTTGAGCAATTACTTCCGAAGTTTTTGCTCTGGGCAGTTGAATGGACGGGTCGTTTGGGCTGGCATTTTGTACTTTGGTAACGATAGGTACGCCTCCATAAACACGTACCAAATCAAAATATTGTAAAGCCCTCAGGAAAAACATCTGACCTCTTGCTCCTTTTTTAAACTCAGGAGTCAGTGATTGTCCTTTTTCTGCAATTTTTTCCAAAAGAAAATTAGCTGTTCTGATTCGGGTGTAAGGAGTATTACTGGCGTTAGCAGCAAGGGCTGTGCCATAATAACCATCTGCCTGGCTGGCATCTATCAGGGTTTTTTGTGAGTTGATCCAGTCTGTTACGGTACCGCCGATTTCTTCTGTAGATCGGGTTCTGGTATCATTGTACAAACCTGCAACTGATGCAATTGGTGATTTAAATCCTGAGAAATAATCATAATAAAGACGATCGATGTACCAACCGGTAAGAACATCATTAGCGAAAATGCTTTCATCGTATTTATCAAAGCTTTTCATGTCTTCCAAAAACTTCTGTCTGCATCCAACCCATGCAAAAGCTATTAAAATCAGTAGGCTAAATATTTTTATCTTTTTCATATTTATAGAATTAAATCTTTAATTAATTATGGAAATTAGAAGGTTGCATTTATCCCCACAGACCAGGTTCGCAGTGTTGGATAGGCCACCTTAGGATCATCATACATATTGCGATATTTATCTGGATATGGATTGTAGAAATCCCAAAGATTAAATCCTGCCACATTTATGCGGAGTGCATCCATTCTTAACATAGAAGAAATATTCTTTGGTAAAGTATATCCAATCACTAAACTCCTCACATAACTTCTGAAAGAAGAAATTTGCCAGAAATCTGAATTAGCTGAATTTTGAGAATAATATCCTAAGTTAGGCCATTTACCATTTACATTATCCAGGGTATCATACATATTGTTCAGATAAGATTCATGAGACCACAAGATTTGTCCTGAGCTGGTTCCCTGTTTTACATAATCAATACTATTATATCCGCCCCATGAGGTAGAAATTTGAGTTTGCAAAGTCAGGGATTTCCAGGAAAAGCCGATATTAGCCACAAAACCATACGTTCTGTTTTTCTTCACCAATTGTGCATAATCCTGACCATCTGTTTTTATCTGACCATTTGGTCCTGCAATTGTTTTGTTGACAGGGTCTAAAGCGCCTCCTAAATCCTGATAAGCCATCATACCTTTCTTGATACCAGCTTTTGTAGTTATGTCCAGATAAGAAGGTGTTGTTCCTGATGCTGAAGCCAGATTTGTCAGATAATTCCAATAGGCATCCACATCGGCATCGGTACGCAATAATCCATCACCTGCCTCATTGCCTCTCCAAACCAGGAATCCCCAGGCTGGGAAAATGGTTGAGTACCCTTCCTGACGCTGGTTTTTTGATGGATAATCAAAAGCAACTGGCAGATATTTGATTACTTTATTATCACTGGTTCCAAAGTTCACGCCAATACTATATCCAAAATCTCCTTTTCTGTCTTTCCAGGTAGCGCTTAACTCTGAGCCCCAGGTTTTAATTTCGCCATAGTTTTGCTCTCCAAAGGCTCCACCTACTGAAATTGGTACGCCTACCTGACCTGCCATTGTCATCAACATATTGGTAATATGATCCCAATACCTGTCATAAGATAAAGAAAGGCGATTATTAAGAAAATTAACGTCTATACCAAAGTTCTTTTTGATAGACTGGTCCCAGGTTACATTTGGATTTGGTGTGGCATCAGGAGTTAATCCTGAGAGAAGTAACCCTCCGTTCAAATTTCCAAAGCCTAGCCCCTTATCGGCAGCATAACCATAGGTCTGAGTCCAGCGCCAGGGCTTCAGGTTGTCATTTCCGGTTTTACCAATAGAAGCACGAAGTTTTAGGAAATTAATCCAATCTACATTCTTCTTAAACCATTCTTCTCGAGACACCACCCAACCTGCAGATAGGCTTGGGAAGAATCCCCAATAGTTTTGAGGAGAAAATTTTGTAGAAGCATCTGCACGAAACAGGAATTGAAGAAGATATTTGCCATCGTAATCATAACTTGCTCTTCCTAAATATGCCAGTGTACCTCCTTCGGTTTTATAAACATATGTATTTGATGGATTTAAAGTACCGGCCGAAGGTGATGAACCATTATATGCGCCCATGATAGGTTTATCATAAATAACGAATTTTTTTTGGTAATCCTGCTGGCCTTTTTCTACAGATGCCATTGCGGCTATATTGTGCTTTCCAAACTCATTATTATAGTTGATGAAAAAGTTAGATTGTTGCACCTTTCCAATATCATCTGCATAACGGACAGTTGAGCGACTGTCATTATTACCAACAAACCAGGTAGAAGAATCAGAATACAAATGAAAACCTAATCTGTTTGTATTGGTCGCTGCTGCCAGGCGTAATCCCAGCATGGCCTGTTCATTATTATCTGTAGAATAACTAATACCATACGATGCCTTTAATGACAATCCCTTTATAAAAGGCACATCGTATTGTAAGCTAAAGTTGGAATTAAAAGAATGATCGTCGCTTGAGGTAAATGAACCATTATTCAACAAACCAAAATAATTCCATCCGGCAATGTTGTTTTGGCCAACCGGTGTTGTTTGCACACGGTGAGGCCCCAATGCTGGAGAAAGATATTCAGTAACACCGTTTACTGTGTATTGCCAGGGAACATATTTTGGCATATGCGCTAATACCACATAGTCTGTTTGCTCCGAACCAGAGGCATAAGCGCCATCGTTAATGCTAATTTTTGTAAACGACTTTTCTACCTTAGAACTATTGGCACTTACAGTTGCCGAAAGCTTCAGATTGTTTACCACCTTTACATCCACGCCTGTTCTAAAAGACCATTTGTTGTAATCCTGACTGCCCAGATTTGGTTTTTGTGTAAAATAAGAAGCTCCGGCAAAATAGGTGGCTCTATCAGATCCGCCATTTACATTTAATGCATGTTGCATAGCGCCTCCCGGTTTCCAAGCTTCTTTCAGCCAGTCATAGTTAAGGGACTTCATCGCCTGTAATTCATTATCATCAAAATAAGATTCGCTAGACCATCCTGAAGCACGACCAAAGCGGTTGGCAAATATACCATGCTCATAAGCGCTCATGGTTTTTCCAAAACTGATGGCATTATTAAACTCAAACTTCCCTGAATAAGAGATTTTAGGAGCGCCTATCCTTCCTTTTTTGGTCTTTACAATAATGGCGCCCTGCGATGCGCGAGACCCATAAATAGCTGCGCTGGCATCGCGAAGCACGGTAATACTTTCTACTTCACTTGGATCCAGTGCATTAAACTGATCCATGGTAGGCAGCCCTGTGTTGGGGTCTAACTGAATAACATCATCAATTACAATAAGTGGCAATGAGCTACTACCGTCCTTGCTCCATCCAAATTGCTGACGAATGCTAAGGCTTGCGTTATCACCAGGTCTTTGGCTTCCACCTGTTACATTTAAGCCGGGTATCTGACCTTTCAATGCCTCGGCTAAGCTACTTACCGGCAAATCAGTAATCTTTTCCATGTCCACCGTTGCTACTGAACCGGTTATATCTCTTTTGGATTGCGTACCATAACCGATCACCACCACTTCATCCAACTTTACATCAATTTTCTTCATCACTATTTTCACATCTCCCAAAGCCGGAATACGAATTTCGCCATATTCATACCCTACATAGGAATATTGCAAAACTGCGCCGGTGGTGGGCACATTTATGGTAAAATTTCCTTCTGCATTGGTAAGGGCAGATTGTGGCCCATTCTTCACACGGATAGTTACTCCCTGAAGTGGCTGGCTGGCGGAATCATCAACCACTCGTCCGGTAACGGTTTTTGTTTGGGCATAAACAGTAGTATTGAACAACGCCAATACCACCCATAATGCTACCGCTTTTAAAATGTACTTGTACAACATACTATTTCAGAATTTTTATTTTTAATAATAGTCAATTTATTTTTTTTCCTGCTTTTTTATGCGCTCCTGCCATTCTTTGCTTTCTTTATTCATATCATAGCCGCGACCCGACAGATAATTATTTATTCTACCTTTATACTTACCAAACCAGCCATGTTTTTTTTCACTACGTTCAGCATCCATCGCATGCTCCCTAGCCTCTACCAGGGCATCATAAATGAATTTTTCTCCTCCTTGCTCAGGCGGGGAATCATCTCCAGATAACCCTTATAGGTAATGGGTAAAACACCATAAGTCATCCCGTCTTTTACTTTTTCTACCTGGGCAGCCGATAAATGTTGGGAAAGTTTGGACATATATGCTTTGTGCAATTTTTCTAATTGATTATCAGCATTTTGTTGAACTAACTGTATTTTTGATTCAGGGTTTGACTGATTACTAATACCATTAGTTTCTTTTATAGCCTTTATTTGAGCATCTCTGTTCTCATGAATATTTTTCAGATCAATATATTGCTCTGCAATAATATCTCTTACTTTATAAAAGGCAGATGAATCGGTAATTCCCAGCCTCACCACTATTTTGTTCGCCCTGTTTTCAGCTACTGCCTTATATTCCCTGTCCAAAGGTGCCTGGGCAGCCAGATAAATATTGAAATTTATAAAGCCGAAGAATGCTGCAAGCCTAATCAACAAGAATTTAATATTTCTTTTCCTAATCATTGCAAGCTTTTTCCTTAAATGTGTTGTAAATTGATTGTAAAACTATATTTCAATTGTTCTTTTTACAAATAATTTTACGCAAACGTTTGCAATCGTATTAATCGTTACCCAATTTAGTTCGTATTAATTTTCTATGCTGCGTATCTGACGTGGTCTGCATGGAAATATTTTTGCACCTGCTTTTTATTGCTTTTTCTTTCATTCATAAAACCTTCAACGTTGGCGCGCATTTCAGCTTTATTGATAGGGCGCTTTTTGCCGATAACATTAGTCTTTACATCCTGATTCAAATATTCTTGCGCATTCAACTCGGGGCTATAGGGCGGAATGAAAAACACCTCTATTCGATGTTTGCTTTCCTCCAGCCACGCCTGCAATTTTTTGTTTTGTGTGCAGGATGACCATCCGTTACATAGAATATCTTTTGTTTACTATAACGAATCATTCGTTGCAAAAAATCAATAAATACATCACCGTTAAACTTCTCTATCAGCATAAACTGTAAATGACCTTTATTGCTGATAGCTGAAATCATATTGAGCGAAAACCGTTGTCCTGTTGATTTCACCACGGGGGTTTTGCCTTTAGGCGAATAGCTTCGGCCTGCCTGATGGTCGCTTCGCATACCGGTTTCATCTCCAAAATAAATCGTTCCTTTCTCCTTAGTTGCCCGCTTCTTTATGGCAGGGTATTCCTTCTCCAACCATTGCTTTACCTGCTCGGGTTTCTGTTCAAATGCTTTGCGGATAGGCTTTTGCGGTGTATAGCCCCAGCTTTTTAAATATCGACCCACCTGCTTCACGCTTAATACAACGCCATATTTCTGTTCGATAAGCTGTTGTACGGCTGCACGTGTCCATAAACCAAAGGCCAGTTTTAACTGGTCGGGCATCTTATCCTTTATCAACCGTCGAACTTCGGCAGCCTGCTGTCCGGTTATCTTCTTGCCTCCTTTTACGCCACGCTTCTTATTCAAAAGTGAACGCTTGCCTTCTTTTTGTATTTATTCCATGTTTTATTTACACTCCTTTCTGATACAGAAAATATCTCGGCAGCCTGCTTTTGAGTGCCCCGTTTATTTTTTAAGTAGTCCACTATCCGAAAGCGAGTCTCTTCCTGAGCATCTTTGTTCTTACGTTTTGTATTAGCCATGAGCAAATATACAAAATATATTTTGAAATAAGAACTAAATTATGTCTTTATTAATAAGTACATTTTAACTCAGTCTGGGGTCTTTTTTTATTGAACTAAAAGTACAACAATTAAACAAGTGTTGCAAAAATTATAATGCTGTAGAAATGGCCCACCACCCACTAATAATAAAAAAGGTTACAGACAAAGCAAACCTGTATATTACATAGTTTCTATAACATTATCCACTTTTCAGACGATAGATTATTAAGAGCGGCTTATAATGAAGTTACAGATTTACTCAAAGGCGTTTTTCACAAAAGGCCAATGATTACCACCTAATTAAAAATTAGTAGCTGGTTTTTTATAACGGATAAGGTATTGGCGATTTCTACCGGATTAAATAAAGCCCCTTGCACTTTTGATTGAATTGTTTTACAAAACAAAAACTGTCAGGCACTACTTCCCCACAGTAAAGATTGGATTTATTTGCAGTCAGGAATGGTTTGACAATAATTTCTGGTTTGGGGTAGGCCCTGCGCAAACAATATTGTACCGTAGCCTTTTGATTATTATATTTCTTTGTAATCTGGAATCCGTTTACATACCAATTATCATTCATTTGCGGCAAATCGCCAACAATTATGAAATAAAAAAAATTCTATTTGCTGTTTTGTAGCTGGGTTTACAAAAAAGTTTACAAAAAGATTACCTTACAAAAGAGATGAAATAAACAACTTGTATTCCACCATTAGCAATCGCTACTTATAATTTGTCTTCACGCCTGGTATTAATAATATTAAGGCTTTTGAAGAAAGTTAATTCCTTATATAATTTCCTGTAAACCCAAAACTAACAATACTATAAAAGAACTTTAAATAATTGAAACGAAGGTTTGATACATTAATTGTCGCCTGATTGAACTACCCTCTTCTTCTACCTCTCACAACTGTTCTGGTACTCTTTACTCTGGTAGCAGGGGCCTTACGAATTGTAGTTCTGGAAACCCTATAATGATTGACTCTTCCCTGATGATGAGTTCTTACAGAAACGGAAGTAGTTCTAAAAGGTTTATAAACGGTTCGCGCATGTATTGTTCTATGGATAGGCGTATGTACAAAATGCCTATGGTGATGTCTTACAAAAGGGTGAAAAACATGCCAGCTAAGTGGCCTCCAGGGACGCCACCAACCGGGATAGCGTCGCCAATACCAGGGCGAAGTCCAAACAGTGTATGAAGGAACATATACAAAGCGTACACAGGGCCAGTACCAAACATTTACCACTGCCGTATTTGAGTAACCTGCATTAATATCAGGGTAATAATTTGGCCCTCCCTTTTGTCCGGATATTGATTCCTCTAAAGGTTCATAAATAGTTTCTTCGCCGTATATATCCTCGTCACCAACTATTTGAATAGCTGCCTGGTCATTCCCGGTTTTTTCCAATTCAATAACAGCAATATCCTGATTTTCTTTTTCTGAAACAGGAACCTGCAATACAAAAACATGGTTGTTGGCATCAGATTTTTCTATAACTCGTACATAGTCAGTCTGCCCATCCCTATTTAAGTCCAGATTATTGACATGATTGGATTCAGAATTAAGGGCTTTTTCAAATTCTTCAGGCGATGATGCACTTTTAAATAATTGCAAAGCGCCCTGCAAACTGAAGTTATCCCCAGGTAGTCCTGTGGAGTCGGTTCCAGCCTGGCTTTGTGACTGCAAGGCCATTGTCAACTGACATAAAAACAAAACTAAGGTGTAAGTGATTCTTTTCATAATTTACATTTTTTGAAATAAGACATTGAAATTTAGCCAGGGTTTAAGAGAACCAAAAAAAATTTTAATTCAATATTTTCTGATTGATAGTTCAATTTACTATCGAAGATAACGTTATTGTTTATGGAAAAAAAACAGAGAAAGGAAAGTTGAAGTTATGGATTCAAAAACCGATACATTTCGCAGGCTGCCAACAAATATGCGCCAACTCCAAAATTAGCTGTGGAATTTTTTTCTACTACTTGCCCGGGGATTGCACGTTCTCCAATGGGTTGCACATATCCAATGGATCTATTTGGCTGCAACACTATAAAAGACAAATAATGCCAGGCCTTGTCTATTATCGGGAAGTATTTCTTTTTTCAAGCAAACCAATATTCATTCCCTATAAAAAGACATAGGCAAAAAGCGCGGTGCCACTGGTTTCGCAGCCTGGAGCATAAGTAGCATCCATAAGGCTTCTTGACCAATAACCTTTCGGTTGCTGAAGTTCTTTAATTGACTCAGCCATCCTCTTAAATTTTGAAATGAACTCATTTCTATATATACAATTCAGAGGGAGGTCGGCCAAAACTTTGGCCAAACCTGCAAATTCCCCTCCATTGTCTCTTGCCCAAAAATCTTTTCACCATTAATGGTTTTATGCTTGGGATAAACATATTTTGCATCCCTGTAATATATATTTTCCGCCTTATCATACATGGGACTATCGGCATATTGAAAACATTCATAAAGCTTATCAAGGTACTGTTGATTGCCGGTTATTGTATAAAGTTTTGTCATCACCGGCATTGCCATGAATAAACCATCTGCCCACCACCAATAGTTGTTTTTTGAAGTCTTCATTTGATATTCCATAACTTCCTTTGCGCGAAAAATTTTATTATTGTCTTTTACATCATCAAGAGAATATAGGTCAATATAGGTTTGAAAGCAGATTTGCCAATCGCCAAACAAAACAAAATCGTCGCTTTCGCCGTAAGTATATTTCCAATTGTTTTTATCTTTTGATTTGGCCCCTTCCCATCTATTTTCTTCAGCCCATGATTCTGCATATTTTTTATAGGCATCCATTTTAGTGATTTGATACGCCTCCATGTTGTCGGTATAATAGACCGCTGCATCCCAAAAGGTCCATTTTGGCTTGGGGTTTTCTTGCTGCCAATAATTATTTATCTTTTTAATTATTTCAAGTGTCGTTTTTTTTTGTGGCATCGTTAGTCACTGGTTTTTGAGCTGTGCAAGATGCCACTGCAATGCAAAGTAAAAAGTAGCCAAAATACTTTTTCATTTTCAAAATTTTATACTTTCCTCACTTATTCGATTTTGGTAATTCTTCATAACCTAATTTCTACTACGCTCACCATTTGGGGTTTTAAATCAGACTTTCCTTCTGCATCTTCTTGTTTTGTTTTTTGTACAAAAATGCTAAGCATTTTTCTTTTGCCACAATTCTATATCATAAGATGGTTCCCAAGACCCTATATCTTCTATATAAATATCTTTTACCTGCCATTTACTTTTTTTTAATATTTTTATTTACGGCTATAGACAGTTTACTGCCTCTTTCTTCATCTCTAAATAAGATGGCGGCCTTAGTTTTGAACCTACGATTCCAAACGACAACCTGTGGCCTCGAAATAGGGATTTTTTTGTACCGCCTCCGTTTAAACTAAAGGGCACCGTTCTAAATGATAGATTTTGCGTAATCCAAGCCTTCTCGTTTTTTGTAAATCAAACGATATTGGGGAACCATTTCATTTTCATCGCGCCAATAGGTGGCTATGAAAGGTACTCCTTTCTTATCAATAACCATAGAGGTTTGATTGATGAGCTCGCTATTTTTCGGAATATGGAGAGCGTATTCTGCGGTGCGAACATTTAAAGGGAGTACATATTTTTCGCCTGTTGACTTTTCCCAGTGCAAACCACCATCTGTGGAGCGCGCATAACACATATCATGATTGCTTGCCACATCAGGGCTTTCACGCCAAACCCATGAAATATGAACAGTACCCTTTGTATCCACAAAAGCCTGCCAATAGGCATTCCGCTTACCCTCGCCATCCACCAGATTCTTTTGCACCTGTGTCCATTCTTTTGTTTGCTTGTTATATTTATTGATGACAAGGGATCCATTTCCAGAACCTCCATCCCTATAAAAGAAAAGCAGGTTGCCATCTTTAAGCGTATAAAACTCAGGGTAACTCACATTGGATTCCAAAACACCTGTCATTGGCATTTCCTGTCCAAAATCTAGACCAAAGGGTTGCAAACTTCTGGCATAGCGCAAACGGGTGTTGTGATGATCCCAACTTAAATGCAAATAACCATCTCCATCCACAGCAATACTGATGGATCGATGTGCATCCGTTGCATTGCCTTTGAAGGAAGTCTTTTGTATTTGCCAATTCGTGCTCTTCCATTTTCTTTTTGCAATCACTACATTCGACTCCTCATCATAAAACGAAACAAACTGAATCCCTTTAAACGAGGTGATGGCATTTTTTCTAAACACAACAGTATTGACAGAGTTCCTTGCCCAGCCATCTGCCACATTCATTATTTTTTGTGCCGAGCTGTCTTTTACTAAAAAGAAAACCATCAGCATAAAAAGCAACTTGCGAGATTTCACGAACATATCTTTGGTTTAAGAGTAAAAATTGTTCTTTTTCACAATATTGAAATTAAAAAGATTTAACCTGCGTTATATTCCTGAATCTATTTCTACTAAATCTATTAAGCAAATGCCTCTTCCAAATTGACACAACTATCTAAGAAAACTAATAGTGTAGGAATAAACATAATTTTTCTGCTGAAACCGGTATTGATCTAAAGGTTTTGCGCCCCATGAGTTGAGCCCGCCTACTCCACGCTGAAACAAATCAACATTCAAAATAACTCTGTCTGCCGGCAAAATGTCCGAAGCGTGTTGTTGCTTTTTGGTTGTGCCCGGATCCCAATCTTCTGTTCTAAAATTGGTGGCACTAACCGATAATGGTTGAGCTCCGCTAATCCGAATACCTTTACCCTTGCTGTCGGTAAGTGATAACCACCTTACATCCGTTTTGTTTCCAGCCTCCTGAGGACGATAATAGGGAAACGCTTGATCATCTACTTTTCCATTCCACACACCCATAAATGCATCTTCCTTTCTATCTACATAGTTTTCCCAAGGCCCACGACCGTACCAGGTGAAGTTGTTGAAACGTTGAGACAATTCCATATTCATCCCAAAACGCATCATCTCCGGAAGGCCATTGGTCAAGGCTTTATAGCTGGCCGTTATTGTAAGGCTTCCTTCTTTGTTAACTGTATAAGTGGTATTAACCAGCACTTCAACACCCACTGGCTTAACTTGATAGTTGAAGCTAACAAGCCCCTCCTTTTCTTCCATACTTATAAACTCGGTACGCTGTGAATGGGAAGCCACTTCCCATAAACGCAGGTTGTATTGTGCAGATTCTCCGAAATCATTATCAGTAGGTGCACGCCAGAAATTAAGTTTAGGCAATTTACTAAACACCCAATTCACAGGACCGTTGATACTAGCCAGGCCTTTCCAATTTTTATGAAACTCATAAGAAACACCATTTGCAGAAACTATTACTTTATCTCCTTCCTCTTTTTTCTGAACTTTTTCGTGATTACTTTCCGCCAACCCGGTAAAATAATTATTACCCGTCAATGCAAACTCGCCTTTTGCCGCTTCGTATCCGGCAGGTAAAAATTTGGTTGCGCTTTTTGTGATAGCATACACCTGTAAATAATACTCAGTGCCAGCATTAAAACTTAGACTTGGCAGATTAATTTTCACATCTTTTTTAGAATCGGCAGCCACAGTAAGATCGAAGCTACCGGTAGTGGCCGTATCTCCATTTTTCAATAATACCCATTTGTATGTGTACTCCTTGGGGGTAATAGGAACGAACTTAAAGTCATTCACTACCGTTAGCAATCCATTGTTTATATTTTTAGATTGAAACAAAATGTTCTGATATACTTTTTTTACAATGTGCGTGTGTGGCAAATACTGCTGATCGGGACTAATAATTCCATCCATACAAAAATTCCCTTCGTTCAATTTATTGTATCCATACAGGTCGCCACCATAAGCCCAATACTCACGTCCTTGCTCGTCTTTGGTTTTGTATCCGTGGTTATACCACTCCCAGATAAAACCACCCTGCATATTTTTACTGGTGCGCATCAGGTCCCAATAGTCCTGAAAATTTCCCATGCTGTTTCCCATTGCATGCGCATACTCGCACATAATGTATGGGCGACCTAAATCTTTTGCGGCATCTCGCACCATACTTTCCCAGGATGGATACATGTGGCAGATGATATCAGTATTTCTATCTCGCTGATATGCCTGCTCGTACTGAACCGGACGGCTTTTATCACGCGCCTTGGCCCAATCGTACATGGTGAAGAATGCTTTTCCATTGCTGGCTTCATTACCCAGTGACCAAAAAATGACAGAGGCGTGATTTTTGTCTCGTTCTATTAATCGCTTCACACGATCCAAGTGTGCTGCCTGCCATTCGGGAAAATTAGATACATTATCCGGACCATAACCCAACCCATGCGATTCAAGATTAGTTTCATCTACCAGATAAATACCATACTCATCGCACAACTTATACCAAAGCGGTTGCTGTGGATAGTGTGAGGTACGAACAGCATTTATATTAAGTTCTTTAAACAACTGAATGTTCCGGAGCATTATCGCTTCATCTACTACTTGTCCGGTATTGGTATTAAACTCGTGCAGGTTTACCCCTTTGAACAAAACTTTTTTCCCATTGACGAACACCTGACCATCTTTAATTTCTACTTTTCTAAACCCTATTCGGTGCGATGTTGCTTCTACAATTTCATTTTTACTATTTTTCAAAGTAATAATCATGTTGTAAAGATTGGGCGTTTCTGCCGTCCATTGCAAAGGTGTTTTTACAACTCCCTCGAACCATAAAGAATCAGTGTTATTGGGGCCAACATCAATCTTTTTGGACTGCTGAAATATTTTTTTTCCTGCTTTGTCCAGTACGCTCACTTCCACAATTTGGGCTACCTTGGCTGTACCATAATTCTTTATTTTCACATCCGTACTAAACAATCCATTTTTATAATTTGCATCCAGATCGGCATGTGAAAAGAAATCCAGAAAGCGCGTTTGCGCTGTGCTGTATAAATAAACATTTCGATTGATGCCTCCCAGTCGCCACATATCCTGATCTTCCAAATAAGTACCATCACTAAATTTATGCACCTCACAGGCAAGAAGATTTTTGCCTGAGTGAATATAGGGTGTAATATCAAACTCCGCAGGACTTTTGGCATTTTCTGTATAGCCCACTTTTTTACCATTCACCCAAACATACATGGAGTTAGTTCCACCTTCAAAATGCAAAAATACTTTTCGACCATCCCAATTTACAGGTATGTCGAAATGATGTCTGTAAGCTCCGGTGGGTGAATCATCTTTATTGATGAATGGCGGGTTTTTGGGAAACCCGAATCCTGTATTCACGTACATGGGCACACCGAATCCATTAAACTCCCAATTGCCAGGTACTGGCATGGTTGTCCAGCCAGACTTACCGGATATCTGGTTAGGTGTCCCAATTTTTAAACCAACAGCTGTTTTGGTGTTATAGTCTTCTGCATAAAATTTTTCGGGAACATCTGCTATTTTTTCCACCCAATAAAATTGCCAGTTACCGTTTAATGATTTATAGTAAGGAGAAGATTTGTAATCATCCATCGCCGCCTGAGCCATGGTGGCATAAGGCAAAGCGGTTGCCCTGGTATTTTCCTTGTTTATTGCAAACACTTCGGGGTTTTCCCAATCCGCCTTGTTTTGCGCAAAGCTACTAGCTGTCATCAAACAGGCTACTACTATCGATATTGTTTTTTTCATGACGTTTCTTTTACTAACATTGTTTGATTAATAATTCCTATTTTATTCTACCCATGTACCTGCCGCCGGCAACCCATCTTTTCTCATCTGTTCAATAATCAGACAATTATAGACATAGTCCCAACTTGAGGTAACTTCTGAATTTTGATTTAGACCAAAAGGCCACCAGTGTTGGCGGTCGCCACTCAGTTGTGCACCTGTAGTACTTTGAATTTTATTAAGGATATCATTTACATTGGCTGACTGAAGTTTACCACCAACAATTTTTCCAATCCACCAATTGGTGGTGCCTGTACCAAAAGTATGGTTTAGCTCATGTAACATTGTTCTCAGATTTTGATATCCTATCCCAGCACCAAATCTCATCCATCCTTCATTATTGGCATCTGCCGTTGCCACACCAGGATCATAATTGAGCCAAACGTGTTTGGTTAAAGAGGTATAATTGTTTACATACCATACGGCACTGTCTATAGCTGTTTGCAGACGAGCATAAGCTTCCAACTCTGTGGATGTAGGTGAAGAGGACTTATTGAAAGTATAAGTAAGATTTCCTTTTCCAATGGTTCTGAACTTTACAATATCGCTGTAACTAGTGCCTTTCCCATTTTTTGCGTAAGCTCTTACATAATATTCAGTTCTAGGCAATAGTTTTGTCAACGATCCTCTAAATTTTCCTGTTCCGTTTCCACCATCGGTAGCTTTGTTGTTATCAATGGTTGGATTGGATGTTAAGCCCCAACAAACACCCCTTTCCGTAATTAGGTCTCCGCCATCGGTTAGCACATCCACATCCCAATGAGCGATAGAATTTCCAACAATATAAAGCGGACTTGAGGCAAAAGTTGCCGCACCAATCATTGTGGTTGTAAAAGTAACTTCGTTGCCGTATGCTATGCCTGCACTATTGACAGCGTATGCCCGTACATAAAACTTTGTTGATGCTGATAGTCCTGTAAATCTGGTGGCAAAAGAACCATCGCCTGATACACTTGTGGTGCCAAACTTTGTATTTTCAATTGTTGGGTTTGGACTTGTAGATAAAACTATTCCGCGTTCTACAACTGTTGCTCCGCCATTGTTGGTAACTTTTCCACCACCAAGGGCTTCTATTGTTGTCACTGTATGAACTTCCGATGTGGTAATAGTTGCCAGCACTACAGTTGTGGGGGGCGTTATATTTTCCTCTGGCGTACTACCCGATTTAGAACAGGCAGATATCATTAATAACAAGAATACACTTATCGCAGACAAAAAAATGGAAGGAGCTTTTATACTAATCATATTTTCCTTTCAAGATGCATGAAAAGAAAACAGCTCTTTTTTTGTCAATACTAAGAAAGAATTCTAAGAGCTGTTTTCAGATAATAAGGATTATAAATATTGAACTGTAAATAAATTAACTGATTCAATTTTTGAAAACATACCGGTACCACCTGTACCAGTGATGGAAGCTACAAATCCTAAAGACACTGTTGTTTCCTGAGTTAACGTAAAGTTCAATTCTTTACTTTCCAGATTCGCAAACGCAATACTACTACTCGTTACATCAGATGTATTGGGTAGTGTAGAACCTTTGGCTACAACCAAGTACCTTTGCCCACCAGTATTAAAAGTATTCATAGTTATCCTAAATTTATATTGCCCTGCAGGTAATGTAATCGTTTGATATATTTTACCATTTGTAATATTAGGCAACCCCCAACCAGCTTCCAGTGAGATAAATCCTACATTGCTTCTTTTTTCATAACCACCAAAACCACCGGCGTTTTGAACAGCAGCATTGGAAATCCAATCGCTTAATATACCCCATCTACCGGCACTATTGATTGAACTGTATTTGACGTTGGGGCCAGTATTCTTCAAATAAATTGTAGTAAGATCCGTTTGGCTAAACTTGGGTATGTACAAGCTGTTGGTGGCTGTATAAAATGTATCAATACTAAGCGTATCGGGCAGAAACAAAGTTTTGTATTGAATTGATGTTTTTCCTTAAAGCTACTCAGGACTGATTTTAGTGAATCGATCGGAATCCTTATGCGTACCAGATCATTTGATGCATTTGTATAAGTGAGTTCCGTTGCAAACACACCACTCAATCTGTCCATTGCACCCCAGTCTATACTTGTAAGACCAGACTCATTAGTAAAGGCACTGTTTATTGGACGATTAGATAAGGTGCTGGCATACCTATCTCCATACACTCTGCCCGATACATAGGTTGGAACAGAAACATTACCCAGATTATCATAAGTAAAGATGGTAAAGTTATGAACACCTTCAACCATATTTTCCAACTCAACTCTAAGGGTATCTATATTCTGCGTTCTGTTGATGGGAACCACCATAGAATCTGCTTTATTATTCCAATAGACAACACATTTACTCACCTTAGGATCTGCAATCAGCAAACCCTGAATAACCACTCTCTTATTGCCGGAAAATACTTTTATAGAATCTAATTTACCTGTATAGGAAATCTCCCCTCCTTTGGTAAACTTTTTATAATCATCCTCCTTCATGCAAGAGATAAGCGAAAGTGTAACACAGGCCAGCACCATCGCAAAGAAGGATATAAATGAAATATTTATTTTTTTCATCTTAATAAAATTAATTTGTTTAAAATACATAAAGCGCTAGCGTGGATCACCAAATACCCTTACCTCTGCTATTGCAAAATAGGTGGTCCCTTGCCAGTTTTTATTACTCTTAATGCGTAAGTATTTTACTTTAGGCATTCCTGGTTCAAACGTATAGCTTATGCCCGCTCTTGCGATTTCACGATCTTCGGCGGTATTAACACCATAAGGACTACCGGAAGGCTTTACAGATTTAAATGTTCCCATTTTGACCCAGTTATTAAAACTTCCGTCTGCAGGAGGATTGTCAGATCCCCATATCTCAAAATCTAAAAGATTGCCTGCATAAAAATAGGTGCGCCCGTTAAAGTACTCACCATAGTCGTAAATGACAATACGGCTAAGAGTAGCTAGTTTTCCAATATCAAAAGTGATCCATTGCGGAGTAAGAACAGCCGAACTAGTCATAACAATTTGAGGCCATGGATCAGCAATGCCATCCCACATCCCCGTCATTGGTGTTGAAGAATGAAGACCAACATCTCCTGGCAATGATAATGATCTAAAACCGGGCCTTGGAATTTCTGCTTCGTAAAGGGGTGTTAAGTTTGCAAATAATGTATCGCTATAATTCAACCATCGGTCCCTTACAGTCACTGCAAAACTTCTTGGAATAGAATCGTATCCCCTGATGGTACGTCTAACTTCTTCCGCCGATGTGTAAATGTTGTTAGCCGTGGGCTTTAACACTCCAGTGCTATCCGCTGCATACACTTCGAATGCCAAATCAGCTTTTGTCAGGTTGCTGGCCGTTACCCGTATTCCGCTAAAATCCGGAGCTAAGGACAAGCTTCTAAATACATTCCAAATAGGGTTTTCCAGAGGTTTCACCTTAATAGAAACGGCTTCGGAAGCCACTTCGCTTCTATTAACGGCAAACAACTTCACCTCATGCTCATCAGTATCACCAAATCCCTCTACTTTTAAAGTTCTCCCATAATAAGATGCTTTCACTTCCATCTCTCTGCCAGATGCAAGATTGTAAACCGCTTTTACATATAACAAATCGGGGTTAGAAGGTAATGCATAAGTAATAGTGGCATACCCCGGTCCAGCGGTCCATTGAACATTTGACACTTTGCCTGGAGGTGTGGAATTTTTTTCCAATGGTTCTAGTGTTCTTTCCTTGCCGCAGCTTATCCAAATAAGTGCCAACAGGCTCCAAAATAATATTTGTATCTTCTTCATATCTTAAGAAATTTTATAGAATAATTTATTACCAACCCGGGTTTTGTACCAGATTAGGATTCACCCTGATGTCATCGGTTCGTATTGGCCATAGGTAATCACGAGGCGCAACAAAATTTTGGGTGTAAATAGTACGCACTCTATAATAATCGGCTGTTTTGTCCTGATAAACACTCCAACCTGTGATAGCCTGATTGAGCACCTCGCCCGCTTTCTTCCATCTACGTAAATCCCAAAAGCGTTGTCCTTCAAAGGACAATTCAATTCCTCTTTCCTGTTGTATTATTTCGCGCATACCCTCTTTAGTAGTGTACTTACCAGGTTTGTTGGAGAACCTGGACCATGATTCGGCCACCCCCAACAAGCCAGCACGTTCTCTAATCTTATCCAGATACGCCAATACATCGGCTACTGGACCCTGACTTTCGTTCAATGCCTCGGCATACATCAAATACAGATCCGGCAAACGAATTTCTGGCCAGGGATAATCTCTGTAATTGATCCCCTGATTGCTATTGGTGTGGGTGGCGTTCCAATCTACCAGTTTCTTAACAAAATATCCGGTTTCATTCAAAAAACCTAACGCATCTGTTGCACCTGAAATTTGAGTGTATTTGCTTTCCACTACCCAGGAGTTTTCATCGGATCCAGAAGGGCTATCATACTTATACCATACACCTCCGTCAAAACCAATAAAAGCATAAAATCGGGGTTCACGATCAAAATTTAATCTGGCGGTTTCATATCCGGGTTTGATGTAAAATCGGTCGGAAGACACTGCCAATCGTGTCGCATATTTATTTGAAAAATTAATCTGATTATCCTCATTTATGGGCACACCATTACTAGAGTAAAACATCTCAACAATTTTCAAGGGAGCCGCAAACTGCATACGTGCTTGTCCGCTTGATTCTGAACCTGAAAGTTTGGGCATAGCTCTAGCCTGCATATCAAATCCGGCACGGCTATTGGGGTTTGCCCAGATATGCTCTGTGCTCCAACGTTCTGTCATGGCCGTTCTTATTTTCAACTGCAAAAGCGTGGTATCGGACAATTGAAAACTGGTACCAGTAAACACATGCAATTTGTGTCCAGCTTGTTCTGCAATATCTATAGCAGTTTTCGCATACTCAGCTGCTTTTGACCATTTATTAGCATCATAAGTTGCAGGGAACAATTGTAGTCCGTCATGGTCTGTGTAGTTTGCGTAGTCTGAATTTCCATTGAACAAGGGGCTGGCCGCCAACAACCAAAGTTTTGCTTTTATGGCAGCCGCTATGGGTTTTGTTATTCTACCCAACTCCGTTGTTCTATCAGCAATTACCAAAGGTAAATCAGGGGTAGCCTGATCCAATAAACCAGAGATATACTCAACACATTCATCAAAGGGTTTGCGTTTGACACGTACTTCTTCCTCGGTGGCGCTAATATCAATATTTTGATCTACTAAAGGAATGGGTCCATACATTCTTAAAAGGTAATAATGATAATACGCCTTTAAGAAAGTAACCTCTGCAATCCAACGGGAGCGTTCATCTAAGGACAGATCACGTACTTTAGTTAAGTCCTTCACATTCTCTAAAAAAATATTGCAATTTCTAATTGCTTTCCAAAGGCCAAATCTGTCAGATGGGCCACCACCTTGCCACCAACCGCGCCAGGCATCTAATCTGGGTTCTGAGGCATTCTGTCCTCCAGTGGCAATTCCTGAAATATTCAGTGTTCCCCATGCATAAGCATCCAGATCTCTTTGGATTTCGAGGCAGCCAAATCTCGTCGCCTCCCAACAATCCAATATTGTATCTGGGATCACCATCTTTAGGCAAAAAAGAATAACAAGTGAAAAGATATTTTTCTGCTTCTGTACGCATTGTAAATGCGTTGTCGATTACTGCAACATTGTCTGGCACTATATCCAAATATTTGTTACAGGATGTTGCCGTCAATAGCAATACACAACCCAATACCAGTAATTGCTTTCTACTAGTATTGATGGCAACCTTTATTAATTTATATACTTTCATTTTATTTACAGTTTTGTAAGCGATGATTAAAAAGACAACTGAATACCTAGATTGTACACACTTTGTATGGGGTATCCCAAACCAGAGCCGCCCATTTCAGGATCCCACATTTTGAAATTGCTCCATACAGCAAGATTAGTAGCATTCAGGTACACCCCCTGGCAGAGTTCAGTCCGATTCTTTTGACAAGTGTAGGCTTTGGGTTAAAGCCAAGTTCCACATTCTTAAGCCTTAGAAAATTCCCATTGCGCATCCACCAGGTTGAGGTTTCGCCGGCAACTGTTTCGCGACTATTGTTGGAAACGAAATGTTCACTAAGCCTGGGCCACATGGCATACAGGTTGCGTTTGTCTTCACTCCAGTAACTGTCGGCGATTACTTTTAACAGGGCATTTTGGCTACCCCCATTAAGAACAAATGGAGCAATATTTTCTGAATTGATAAAGAACGAAGATCTTGCAGAACCCTGAAAGAAGAAACTAAAATCAACACTTTTATAGGCAATGGTTCCGCCGAAACCATAAATGATTTCAGGCGAAGTAGGAAGGCCAATGGGCACCATATCTTGTGAGTTTATGACACCATCGTCATTTACATCACGGTATTTAATATCACCGCCGCCATAAGAACCGCCAGTGGAAATACCTGGTCTGCCACCAAATTGGATGGGGGAGTTGATCGCTTCATTATCATCCACAAACAGGCGTTCAGCGATATAACCATAACGCTGTGACATTGATGATCCAACACGTGAACGATACCATTCACTGTCGGGATAGGAAGGCTCATCGTACTTCAATACTTTGCTGGTGGCATAGGTGAAATTGCCGCGCATTTGGATACTCCAACCACCACCAAAATCCTTATTAAAGGTTGTCATTACATCCAAGCCCTGGCTTTGCCCTTCATTGGTGTTGGCTATAATGGATGCCTGAAGCCCCATGGTTGATGGAATGTAAGTACGACCACTTAATATATTAGTTCGATGATTGCGATAAACATCGATATTAAGTTCCCATGCTTTAAACAAGCGAAGATCCAATCCCAGGTTAACTTGCTCTGATCTCTCCCAGGTAATGTTGTGATTTGCATAACGACTAACCAACACACCAGGACGATTGTAGCCATAAAGCTCTCCGAAGGTAGCTCCATAGTTAGCGTCATTCATGGATACTTCAGAAAGATAGAAAAATCTGTCTGATGAGTTCCCGATCTGATCACTACCCACAAATCCATAAGTAGCTCTTAACTTTAGTGAGTTTATTACGTCTAGTAAGGGTTCAAAGAATTTTTCGTTGGAAACAACATAACCCGCACCAAAGGACGGGAAAAATCCGAAACGGCTGTTTTCTGCAAAACGTTCTGATCCATTATATCCAAAGTTAAACTCAGCAAGGTAGCGGTTATCATAACCATAGCCAAACCTTCCAGACAAACCCTGATTTCTTGCGGGTAATGAGAGTTGCAAACTGCTCATATTGCCGGATGCATAGTTGCGCATTGTTGTAATTACCATTCCGCCTACGGTATGCTTCCCAAAGCTACGGTCATAATTTAGAGCACCTTCTGTATAAAAAGTAGCATACACATCTTTAGATCCGGGTGAATAGTTCAAATATTCTGTACCCGTTGTACCTAAAGAACCCTGGCCTCCACCATTTAATCTTATCAGGCTTACATCTCCTTCTGGTGTAACTTCGGTTGTATAGAAATATGGATTGTACCATCTGGACACACTCATAAAAGATTCGCGCCTTACGTAGGACATTAATCGAGCAGTTAACCCTTTAGTCAAAGAAGCCAGATTTTGCTTTATTTCTATTTGTGCCTGCACATTGGATCGGTTGTATTCAGAATAGCCTTTCACCATTTCCGCATAAGGGTTTGAGTAAAGGCCGCCATCTGGTGTTACCGCATTACCAAACAATGGGTGAGTAGCAAACTCGGACATAGATTGTGGATAAATAGCCGGGAACATGACCGGATTGGACCATATTGCCGTTCGGAAAATACGAGCACCTCCATTTTCGTTATTCCCTCCTAACAGAGGTCCTTTGTAATCATCAAACTGAGCATACACCCTGACTGCTGCATCTGTAGATTTTGTAACTTTCAAATCCACATTTGAGCGAACACTATAATTAATCAACTTAACATTGCTATTGAAGTTGTTTAGTTTTTCTGCCTTTAATACTCCATTATCCACATTGAAAGTACCCGCAATATAATAGCGTGCTTTTTCCGATCCACCTGCAAGGCTTAAATTGTTACGTGTATTGACAGTGTAATCTTTAATCAACTGATCAATCCAGTTATTGTTTGGATAAAGCAATGGATCTGCATTAGGTTTGGCAGTGGCATCTATTTTTGTTTGCAGATAGGGCAAGGGCGCTAAAGGATCACGCGTTAATGCCGCTTCATTTGCCAGGGTCATATAAGTTATGTTATCAGCAAACTGAAAATTTCTGGTATTGGAAGATCCAGTAACCTCAGACCTAACAGTGAACTTGGTTTTTCCAGCAGTACCTATTTTAGTGGTAATTAATACAACACCGTTAGCACCACGTGCTCCATAAACTGCGGAAGCTGTAGCATCGCGCAGCACACTGAATGATGCAATATCATCCGGTTGTAAGCGTGCCATATCAGTATTGTTCGATTCAATTCCGTCTATTAATATGAGCGGATCTTGCTTGCCGGTACCAAAAGTTCCAAGTCCTCTAATAAAGAACTGAGCATTGTCACTACCAGGTTCTCCACTACGTTGATAGGCAATTATACCTCCAACTCTACCAGCCATCATAGTGGTAAGGTTGCTTGTGGGGCCTTTTAATTCTTCCGGTGTAATAGTGGAAATTGCACTAACCATGCTGGAACGCTTTTGCTTATTTCCGAAGGCCGTTACTACTACTTCGTCAATAATAGTAGATTGGGCGATCATCACCACATTTATTACTGTTTCCCCCTGAATGGTACGTTCCATTCTGCTGTACCCAATTGCACTAAAAACAAGTGTACCATTGGACGGAACCTGAATGAGATAACTACCATCCGAACCGGACATGGTAGCAATAGTTGAGTCAAACTTTAATGCCACAGTTACATTTGGCAAAGAGCCTCCAACATCGGAAGATACGATCCCTTTAACCAATATGTTTTGCTGCTGTGCAAATAAAGCACTATCTGTCATGCCCAAAAAAAGGGCTATGATAAGAAGATATTTGAAGTAACATCGAAAATACATATTCTATTTCTTTTGGTTTAAGTGAAAAAAAGGTTTTAATACATGCTTACATTATTGTTATTCTATACTCATGTCAGCAGGTTGAAATAAATAAAGGAAGGCAGGCGGTCTGGCTCGTTTTCCTTTTCTAAAAGGAATGTTCTTTTCTGGTACTTTGTTCATTTTCTTAATTTTGATTTGGGTAAGCATTTAGTGCCTACGATTTGATTTAATATTCTACATTTTTGAGTTCTCTACTGTTTAGATAAATCCTGTATCCATCGTCTGATTGGGCAAGTTTTCTTATTGGCAACATCTCATCATCGCTCCATTTTTCACCCGATTTTTTCCAAAGCATTAAGGTGATATACGTTTTATTTTCACCTGCCTTTATCTGATCAGACAGATTCAGCACTTTACTGATTTTACTTTGCGGGTGCACATTTTTTGTTTCTACGTCATAAGCTTTTTTCCAGCCTTTCACATTGACAATCGCTAACTGATATTGACCATTGTCTATTATCATCGCCTCATGACCTTTTATCTTTCTTTTGGTGGTGGTGATCGGTTTTTCAAGTTTGGGTAAAGCATAATGACCCAGTCGTAATGCTGTAGCCGTATCGCTTGAAATGTGATCTATACGTAAAATTCCGTTGGGTAAAGGAATTTCGGCTAATTGTAGCTTTATACCTGGGTTGGTTTCCAATACTGCATCGCGATAATAAATTCCATTTTCAAATTTTTTGAAATCATATAACCGTAATGGCTCCCATTCGTTCTTTGTATTTTTAATAATATAGTTCATAGATACAACACCATCTGCACTATCTGCCTGCCAGGGAAAGGCACTGTTGTAAGAGAGTCTGTTGTAATTTTCGCTGGCGCGGAAAGTTTCCCAGGCTCCTATCAGCTTTACTTTACACCAGGAGCGTATTTCCGAAGCACCGATATTCGGGTAATCGGTAATTAATATATTGGCTGTATCAGCAAAATGATTGTACACTTTGTTCTTTTGCATTGCTGTATCCCAGGCTCCATCATTCTCTGTTGCAGTCCAGAAAGGGCTATCCTTTGGTAACATCAATGCAAAAAAAGCCTTGCCCATCCAGTACACGCTTCCCCGGCAGCTATAAGGCTGCACTGCAGGCTCAAAAGAACCATACACGCCAAGGGTAGGTACATTATCTTTTAAAAACTCAGGATGGGTTATAAACTGTTTCATCACCCCGGAGGCGATCCTTCGCATCCAGCCATAATTGACTTTGGGGTCCTTTTGCAAACCCATCAATGCAAAGGGAACAACAGAGGCGATCCTGTAGGACATGCTTCTTCCCCACACGATCATTTCCCCGTCCTTGCTGAACATATAAGGATATGTGGTCTTCAGATCATCAAAATTTTTGAGAAATTTCTCAGCATATCCCGGATAATATTTCTTCCCGAAATATTCTGCCCATAGCGGCCCATACATCTGGAAAGCCCACATACTATAATAATCATACGCCGGATTATCATTGTACCAGCCATCACCTCGGTAATGATCTAATGATTTATCTAAATACTCGACCAATAGTTTTTCATTTACCGGATAGCCCTTCATTTTGAAAAACTCAAAATGAAAATATTAAAGAACTTCCAGTTGGATGGCACTGTTTTGCCATCGCCATAGCTCAGCATCGTATGAGCCAGTAGATCTTTTTGCTCTTTGGTGAGCGGATCAAATAATACTTCAGGGGCATAAAACAGTGAAACGGCCAAGGCTCCAAATTCGACAAGTATTTGGCTGGAACCGCCACCCTTTTCCTGAGGTTTTATATAAGAGTTGCTTTCGGGGTTTAGCAGGTTCAATATCTGATGGCGATAATAATCAGCTATGCGAATATTATTCAAAACAAGACTAGAATCCTCCTTCAGTAGTGGTGATGCGATAAATAAAGTGCGGCTCAGCCCTTCCAGCTTTTCTGTTGGCACCTGCGATGCTGATCTGGGATAGCTTTTTCCAGGCTCTTTGGGGAACTGCATGGGGTCATCCATCTTGTCAATATAACTAAAGGCACCCCGCAATAAATACAATGCGGCATCCCTCCAATGCTTACGGGTCATGCCAGTATAGGGACTGCGCTGATAATCCGGCTGATCTATTTTAAACAAGGACTGATTGGTTACATGCTTTTGTTGCAACACTTTTCCTAAACCATTTGGAGCATTTTGAGCGAATGCTGAACAAAAACAGCAGACAAAAACCGGGAATAAAATAAATACGCTTCTCATTTAAATAATCTTTAGTATCGAACAGGCTATTACTTTTGGTTACTTTTAATCATCTATTCTTTTTAACAAATTTCAGCATTTTTAGGAAGATGTTCAGGCTCACCATTATTTACTGGGGACTAGGCAAAAAGTTTATGCAGTCTGAAAAGAAAGAATTTGGTATCGGTTACGCCTCTAAGGTTAGCCCTGAATAGTTTTATTTTAGCGTTGAATGATTCTGCATTGGCATTTGTATTTCGGTTATTGAAGAAATTAAGTATGTTATCTAAATTATATTTTACGGTATTAGCAACGGTATAAAACTCTTTTAATGCCTGCTCTTGTACTTTTGTATCCATTGTTCAAACGCTGTCTTAGCAGATGCTTTTTGTTGGTTTTCGTATATGTTTCTAAAGGCTAAAGTTTGGTGGTAAGCAGTTTCTAATTCAGGGAAATATTTGAATAACAGGGTGGCTCTTTGTATTTGATTTTCTGTCCAGTCGTTTTGTTTTTTGGCTAAAATATATTTGCACCTTGCCAGTAATTGTTTGGGTGTTTCACCATTTTCCAGCATTACTGGTTCATATTTTATTTGTTGTTCTTTAGCCTTTTTAATGGCTGCATTTTCTTTGTCTAATTCTTTCCATCGCAGGTTTATTCTTATGTGTTGCAAGGCTTCCATTGCCAGTTTTATTACATGGAATCTGTCGGTAACCAGAGTGGCATTTGTAAATACCTGCTTTACGGCAGCTTCCATGTTTTTTGCCATATCAAGAGTGACTTCTTTTACCTGCAAACGCTTGTGTTCACAAAGTTTCATTAGGGTGGTTATAATGTCTTTAGATAGTGTTCCTTTGATGACGGCTACCAATGTACCCTGCTTTGCCCTGCCGTTTTTGTTGGTAACAAATGTGTATAATTCTCCTTTGGATAAACTTAGTTCATCTATGCTTAGGTAGGCTCCAATGTTGTCCGGAAAAAGAAGATAATCTTCGCAGTGAGTGAGCTGGTTCCAGTCTTTAAAACCACTGCTATACTTTTATAATGACAGTTTAATTTTGAAGGCTGTATCTGATGGTAACCAGCTATGTTGCTGATAGTATCAACCTTTGTATCAACCTGTACCTTTTAAAAATCCGATAGTTCTTTGGTTAACCCTGAACCTTCGGCTACAAATGAAAAGTCGTTTCTGATAATTTTACCAGCCTCTTTTTTATGTCGCCAGCGTCTTCTTTTTATTGCCAAATAAACTGCTTTGCTACGGACTGGGAAATCCTGTAGGGTTATCTCCGTAAAACCTTTTTGACTCATATTGGGTACCATCCACATCTCCCAATATCATATTCCGTTCTTCCAATGAAATCTGAAAATAAACTGACCTGTCCTTTACAAAGCATAGTTCATCTATACCTGTAATATCAAAATATTCCAATAACCCCTTGGGTAAAAAATGACCGATATATGATGTATCCATGCAACAAAATTAGGCGTACTCCCCATTTAATGAAAGTGACCCGATGTTCATATTGCTATTTCAGATAAAATAATTTGCAGCCATGCATAGGGATCTCAGCTTTTATGCTTGTCCGCAATTTTCCTAACGACTGATTAGTCCAGATATCCACCACTTTTGTTTTTTTCTTAACTCTCAGTTCTGATAGTGGCACTTCAATGGTCATCGGCTCCTTGTTATCCGAAATATTAAACAAGGCCAGGTATTTTGCTCCTGTTTTGGCATTAACAGAGGTTACCGCAAGCTTACCATTCTTTTGGAATAGTTGACGTACTTTTGTACCATGCCGGTGCATCTCCAATACTTCTTTATTGGTGAGCAATGACAAAGTAAAAGGATCCAGACTCGGCAAATCGCCTCCAAACATAAGAGGCGAACGGAGGATGGTAAAAAATGTCATCAGCGAATATTGCTCATCCTTTGTTAAACGACTTTGCCTATCATCTCCTCTTTCACCACGTATAGATATTCTTCCAAGCGGAATCATATCACAGTCCGGCCATGTGCCGGGCTTGATGTAAGGGTACCAGTTTTGCGCTACTTTCATCAGGTGGATCATGTGACTCCAGACATCCCAAACATCATCTACCATTCGCCACATATTGGCATGAGTGCTGATGTGCTCAGCGTTTTCAAAGGGGGTATCGCCGGGAGAAGTACTAAGTACAATAGGGCGACCGGTTTGATCTATCGCCTTGCGGATCAGTTCAATTTCCGGTTTGTGATAGGGAGTGGAAAGATCATCAACCTTAATAAAATCTACTCCCCACGAAGCATACATATCCATAATGGAGTTATAATACTCCTGAGCGCCCGGCTTTGAAGCAACTATAGTATAGTTGTCTTTTAGCCACTTGCATTGCATCTCGGTAGTATAAATCTGATCGGCTGTAACTGAGGCTCCTTTTACGGGAGTTTTTTTTGCAACGGCTTCTTTGGGAATACCTCTCATGATATGAATACCAAACTTAAGCCCCTTGGCATGTACATAATCAGCCACTGCTTTAAACCCGACTCCATTTGCTGCAGATGGAAACCTGTTTACCGCAGGCAGATAGCGCCCAAACTCATCCAAAATATACCTTGGGTCTGTTTGATTATATCCGCCAGCTTTGTCATTTTCAACAAACCACCTGATATCAACAACAATATATTCCCAACCATAAGGCTTCAGATGTGCCGCCATATAGTCGGCATTAGCTTTTACTTCGGCTTCTGTAACGGAAGATCCGTAACAATCCCAACTATTCCAGCCCATTGGAGGGGTTAATGCCCATTTACGAAAATCTTGCTGTGCAAAAACATGATAGCAAATTGAGGTTTGCAATATCAGCCCTAAAAATAAAATCAACTTTTTTTTCATTTATTTATTTTTTATTAAGTGGAAATATCTGACCACAATAGTTGGAGTAATTTATTTTTCGAAAAACTTCTAAATACCGTATAAAGAAAAAGCTATTTATTTTTAACCCATACTTTCATTTTCCCTGCACCACGGTTCGACCAGGCAAAGTAGGGAATAAAATTCCAGATATGCTGTGCTTGGTCTTTAGCTATAATTTCGTTGATACCTCCTAATTTATTTGCATTGTAACGCACTTCAAAACCGGATGGAGCAAAGGCTTTATCAAATGTTTCCTGATTATCAATTCTTTCCATGCAATATACCAGTGGGCCACACTGTACTGCAGTCTTCCCCCTATTTTCGGCAACAAGCAAGTTTGATGAAACGTTTCTTACTTCAAATGGGAAACGCACTTCTACCCTGTCGCCTTTCTTCCACTTTTTATTAATTACTATATAGCCATACTGAATCGGATAGTTTTGTTTCTTAGAATTCACGTATAAAGTCACGCCTTTTGAAACCGGTTTCTGGTAAATGTACAGTTGCGATACCGTCTTATCACTTGCCCAGTCCGGCACTCGGATCTTAAGAGCAAAAGTTGTTTTCTTAACTGGATTTATACTTAACTGCACATTGGCTCCATAGGGATATTGTGTATTTTGAATAATGTTTACATCTTCGTTATTAAAGCGCAAATTAGCTTTGTTGGAAGCAAACAGATTAACGTAGATACCTTCTTTATCTGTATCATAAATTAATGCCGGTATAGATGGCAAAAATCGGATCAGGTTAGTAGGGCAGCATGGGCAATCGAACCAGCCCGCACGGGTAAGGTTTCCCTGGTTGAATTTATACACGCCATCAGATTCCAATGGATTAGGATAGAAGAAAGCTTTGCCATCGAGCGAAATTCCCGGCAATACGCCATTATAGAGCATGCGCTCCAGTACGTTATAGTAATCTGCATCTCCAAAAGTGCGAAACATCCTGTCGGCCCACATTACACCGCCTATTGCAGCACAGGTTTCATTATAAGCAGAAAGATTAGGCAATTCATAATTTTTACCAAAAGCTTCACCATCATGCTTTGCGCCAATTCCCCCTGTCACATACATTTTCTGATGAACCATGTTGTGCCATAAATTCTTGATAGTGGTTTTATACTTTTCATCTCCCGTTATAGCTGCTACATCGGTGATGCCTGCATAAAAATATACAGCACGAACAGCATGTCCCGCTACCTCGCTCTGTTCCAAAATAGGCTTGGCATCTTGCCAATATTCTCCACGTGGTTTCCGGTGTTCAGATGTGCCGCGCAGGTCAATGAATTTCTTAGCCAGGCTGAAATAATCTCTATTACCTGTGATTAAATAGAGTTTTATCAGGCCGGTCTCTACAATCTCATGTCCGGGAATATCATAATTGTCAGGTGCGCCAAATACTTTAACCAGCAGGTTTGCATTTTTTAGTGCAATGTTTAGCAAGTTTTTCTTTCCTGTCGCATAATAGTGTGTTGCAGCAGCTTCAAACAGGTGTCCGCTATTGTACAGTTCATGGCTCATCTCAAGATTGTCCCATCGTTGTTTGCACTTACCCACCCATGTAGCAGGAGCCTCTGCTGGGTTTATGGTGCGCCAGGTAGTCAAATAACCATCAGGTTCCTGCCCCCGTGCTATGATAGTAATATATTTATCAAGCAGCGACTCAATTTCTTTATCGGGAGATGAAACTAATGTAAGAGAAGCTCCTTCTATGATTTTGTAAGGATCCGTATCATCAAAAGGCATTTTACCCAATACTTTGCCGGTACCGCCTTTTATCACTTTTTCTGCTGTTAAAAAATTTTCAAATCGACCGTTTTCTTCGCATTTTTGTAAGGCAAATGGAATAGTTACCTTTTGAATTTGCTGAATTTTAGGGAGCCAGAAATTGTCGGTAAGCCGTACTTGACGCAGATCGACTTTTTGCAATGCATAATCGGTAATTTCCAAAGACTGCGAAAATACTTGGATTGCAGAAAACACAACGATCAGACAGCATATTATTCTTTTCATATATTATTTTTTTATGTGATCGGATGGAATATCGAAAAGCAATCCACTTTGGGGTTATGCAGGAGGCATATAGCTCATTTCACACTACTCAGTTATCCCATTAATCAGTTCCAAAAGTGAGCTAATAAGCTCATTTTAAAAAATATTATTTATACTCCCTGTATTAATTATCTTATCGAACATACCTATACATTTCTGCCGCTGCCAACAAAAACGCCCCTACACCAAAGGGCGATGTTGCCTCTTTGTTTACTATTTGTCCGGGAATAGCTCTTTCTCCAATTGGCTGTACATACCCAATTTTACCATTAGGTTGAATCGCTACCTGAGTAAGATATTGCCATGCCTTTATGGCTATGGGCGCATACTCCTTTTTATCTAAAAAGCCATTATTCATACCCCAAAGCAATCCATAAGTAAAAAATGCAGTACCGCTCGTTTCGGGGCCTGGAGCATGTTGTGGATCCAGAATACTTCGAGTCCAATACCCCTCTGCCTGTTGGGTATTTTTGATAGTGACCGCCATGTTTTTAAACCTGTCTATATACATACTTCGAAACTGGTCACTTTTAGGAAGATCATTTAAAACCTTGGGTAATGCTGCAAAAACCCATCCATTTCCTCTTGCCCAAAAATCCTTTTTACCATTTATACTTTTTGTGCTTAGGATAGATATATTTTGCATCTCGATAGTAAATCTTTTCAACAGAATCATACATAACAGAATCGGCGTATTCAAAATATATACCTAACTTATTCAGATATTGTGGATTCCCTGTAATTTTATACAGTTTCGTCATCACCGGCATCACCATGTATAGTCCATCAGCCCACCACCAATAATCGTTTTGCGGAGTACTCATCTGATACTCCATTACTTCTCTGGCTCTGGCTATTTTCTTAGGATTCTTTATTTTATCCAGATTGTACAAATCTATAAAGGTTTGAAAACAAATTTGCCAGTCACCAAACAAAACATACTGATTCGTTTCCCCATAACTATACTTCCACTCAGTTTTATCATCAGAGGTAGCACCCATCCAATTGTTTTTCTCAGCCCATTTTTTTGAATAGTCTTTATACTTTTTATTACCGGTAATTTCATAAACAGCCATATTTCCGGAATGGTATGCCGCTTCATCCCAAAATGCCCATCCCTGATTGGGATGCGTAGCCTGCCAATATTGATTTGCTTTGTTAATAACAGAAAGCACCTGCTTTTTAGCAGGAACTTTCTGTTTATTATTTTTTTGAGCATAACTATTGTACACCAACAACAGCATCCCGGAAATAATGAATAACTTGAGCTTCATATCTATTCCGTTTTATCTTCGTCTGCAACGGCCTCCTGCCAGGCTTCCCATTTCGGAGTAGCGGCATCATAACCGTCATACCCAAAATTTTGGCTCAGTTTGCCTTTGTTATTGGCTGTAATAGCGGCATTGGGAATAGGCCAATATAAATTGTGTTTGTCCATTCTATAGTTAATGGTACGTGGTCTAACGGAAATTTCACCCTTGTTATACATTCCATAACGCACCACACGTTGGTACCAGTAACTACCGCCAGACAAATCGGTTCCGTCTTGCTCATCGTAAGTGTTCAAATTATATACATTTCCCCATTCGTCGGCCTTTCCGCTCAATGCAAGGCAATAAGAAACACGGCTCAATTCCATGTGGCGCCATTCTTCCAAATATAACTCTCTGGCACGTTCGTTCATAATATCACCTATGTTTACTATAGTATAGAGCTGGGTACAACCTGCTCTTTTTCTTATTTCATTGACATCAACTGTGGCTCCGGCAGCATCTCCCAAATAAAATTTTGCTTCAGCTCGTAAAAGATAGGCTTCAGCCAGACGATATAAATACCAATCTGCGTTACTTCCGTTTGTTGCGCCATTAAACTGGTTAGCCCCCAAATTTGCTTCGGCCACCACATCCTGCAGATAGATTTTATATTGTGGCCAGTCGAACCAAACCCGCAATGAGTCAGTACACAATAGCGCTCCTGTTGTTGGATGCCTGAAAAGCAAATTTTTACCAAACCAGGCACTGGAAGGATCATTATATTTTATGGAATCCATTCTTCCCCAGTTGCCTACTGTACTATTATGGCGTAGATCGCCCTGGTCATCTTGTCCGTTTACATGCCACATACCATTTGTTGCAAACCAAGTAAGGCGCCAGGTTCAATTCCTCTTCCGATGGCTCGTATGAAGTCATAATTTTGACGGTAAGAGCTGTTATTCCGTGCATAATTTTGTACAGCTTGTTTTCCATCGGGTGTTTTGAGGTCAGAGCCGCTGGTAAAGCTTGGCCCAAAAATACGCATAGATAGAAATTCAATCATTGACTCTGCAGTTGCTCCCCTGTTTGGCATTCCTAATATTACTTCTTTATTTGCCGCAATCATTTTGTTTTCGGGGCGGTGCAAGTCCCAAATCACGTTGCGAGTGATTGTCCAGGTTTGTGGTGAATATACATTTACAAAAGAACCAAAATTACTTCTCATTAAATCATATCCCGATTGGTTGATCAGAATGTCCAACTGGTCTTTTGCTTTTTGGAACTGGCCTGTAGCCAAATAACATTTAGACAGCAACATCCTGCAGGCACCCTTATTCACCATTCCTTTGTAAACCATATCCTTTTGCTCAGGAACCCATTGCACAGCAAATTCCATGTCATTCGTTATCATATTCAGGATAGCTTCTTTTTTTGTAGAAACATAATTTTGCTTTGGTATCTGTAAGATTTTTGTAACCAAAGGAACATCTCCAAATTGGAAAACCAATGCCAAATATCGGAAAGAACGATGGAAATACGCCCTCCCTATATATGCATTTTTTGTAGATTCATTTAATCCTTTCACATTATCAATAAAGCTGGTGATCGTATTGGCATATTTAATACCTTCATAGGATTGATCCCAAAAATAAGAAACCCAATCACCGGCATCATAGCCAGAACCACCAATGGGGGTCAGCTTGGTAGCCACATCGGCAAACAGGCTGGCATCGTCTGTTTTGCTTGCTACGGAAAGTTCTGAAAACAAATATTCGGCGCCAATGGGAACTGATATATTTCTGTTTTCGTAACTTGTCCAATAAGTGCGTATATGCCTGTCGCACATAGCTAAAGCTGCCTGCAAACCACTTTCGGTGCTAAAGGTGGTAACCGGTTCATAGAATGATAATGGATCGGGTTTCAAGAAATCTTTGGAACAACTTCCGAAAAATACCGAACCGAATAAAACTGCTATCAGGCAAAGTGCTGATAACCAATTCCTTTTACGTGAAAAAATTATTGAGTTCATATTAATAATAATTTAAAAAGTTACATTTAAACCAAGTGAAAAAATTCGTGTTGCCAAACCTCCGGTTTCCGGGTCGCCATATTCCCAGTCTTTTTGCCAAACTGCTACATTACGTACAGAACCGTATATTTTCACGTTTTCGATGCTATATCTTCTGGTTAATTCTTTAGGTATTCAATAGCCAATTGAGGCGTTTTCGAAACGAACAAATGAGCGATTATATAGTTTTGACGGAGATGAAACTCCTGATGGCCCTGGGCATCCAAACGCGCATACTTATTTGTAGGGTTATCTGTTGTCCAGTACTCCTTGGTAAAAGTATTCAACCCGTTAGTTACCAACGAACCGTCATTATCTCGATTCAGATAATTTCCTGAAAGGCTTTTATGCCCCAAATATGAATAAAGGTTGAAAGAAATGCTCAGGTTTTTCCATAATGTAAAATCATTGCGAAGCGCCCAGTTTACCGGAGGTGCCCATTGGCCCATAAATACTTTATCTTTTTCATTATAAACCGGCGTAGTGCTTCCGTCGGCATTCTTTTTGTCATCTGCCGTAAAGTTATTAGCTACTTTGGGGTCTCCGGGTTTCTGTCCGTATTTTTTTGCTTCGTCTATTTCATTTGCCTGCCAAATACCAGTTACCTGATAGTCCCAAATTGCGCTTATCGGATGGTCAATAAACCAGCCATTTGTTTTATCATCCATTTCTTTCGTTCCTATCACATTACCCGATGCGTCTAACACGTTTTCATTTTGATAGTAGAGATGTAAAATCTTGTTTTTATTAAAAGAAATGTTCAAAGTTGTTCTCCATTCAAATATTTCCCTCTTCATATTTAAAGAGTTAATGTTAAATTCTAATCCGTTGTTGGCTACTTCCCCAAGATTGGTGGCTATGGAATTAAATCCTGAAAACCGGGCAGCCGCTGGCTCATAATCATATCATGGGTACGCATAACATAATATTCTATGCTACCATAAATATGATCATTAAGGAATCCATAATCTAACCCAACATTGTAAGCTTCTGTTTTCTCCCATTGCAGGTTAGGGTTTGCAAGGCGGTCAACAGACAAATAGCGCAGATTAACAAGATTACCAGAATTGTCTATATATCCTTGCATTTTGCCTGTGCCAGAACCTAAGTTTGCAAGTGAAATATATGGATCGGCAAGCGATCTATTTCCGTTTTTTCCCCATGAAACACGTAGTTTACCAGTACTCATTGGCTCCCAATGGAAAAAACTCTCATCAGTAAATGACCAAGCCAGTGCAATAGAAGGGAAGGTAGCATACGGTTTGTTGGTTCCAAATGCTGAATAACCATCCCTGCGAACCGAGGTGGTCAACATATATTTATTTTTATAAGAATAGAACAAACGAGCTAACAGGGCATCTGCGGTTTGATGTGCGTCGTAAGAAGAGTAGTCGCTTTTTGTTTTATCGCCATTGGTTGTATTATGAAAACCAAGAGCATCAGAAGGCAGAATGTTGCGTGCCTGAATCAGATCTTCCCAATACCTGCGTTCTTCGGCTTCCTGCACCAAAGTTAAAATAGTGCGGTGTTTTGAAGCAAAAGTACGTTCCCAGGTAATTGTATTGTTCAATGACCAATCGAAGCGCTTCGCCTGTTTGCGATTCACTAAACCATTTGGAGAGCTGCTCCAGTCTGGATGTTTGGATGACTCGAAATAACGGTCATAAAAAAACTGGTAACGAGGTGATGCGTTGAACTGGTAAGTGATATTAAATGGCAGGGTTATTTTTGCTGTAAGAATACTGTTTAATACGGTATATCCCTTTTCCAAAGCGACAAACTGTTTGTTAAAATCAAAATTATAGGAATAACCCTGATTGGCTCCCATAGGCCTGTGCACCAGATTGCCTGCAGTATCCTTGTAAGATGCATAAGGGCTAAGGCGAATTTGGTTATTATCCCAATAATTCAAACCCAAACCGGGCTGAATATCTCCATCACTGCGATCCTGAAAATTGATATTAGCACCAATTTGTAACCATTTGTTTACCTTTCCGTCAATTTTCATATTGGAACGCACCGCTCCATATTTATTTCCTGTTACGGCTCCTTCATTTTTCATGTATCCGAAAGACAAATAGTAATTCATTTTATCGCTGGCACCTGACAAACTTGCATTATAATCCTGGTTGAATCCCGTACGGAAAGTATGGTTATACCAATTGAAAGTTCTGCCTGCAATATAATTTGCAAGAACCAAATCGGTCAGGTTGAGGCGGCGCGCATATATACTGGCATCCGATTCACCTGCTGCATTGGTAGTATAAGCCCGCCACGTATCCAAAGAAACCCCCAAGGTCGCAAGGTTAGCGGGATTATCATAATAACCTAGTTTCCCTTTCAGTGTACCAGTTTGATAGGGTTCATAATTGCCGGTTGCGGCATTTGCTCCATAAGTATCTTTCTTGTACCAGTTTTCGCGAAATTTCATATACTCATCAGGGCTATATACGGTGCGATAGGCGCTCTTGGAAGTAAGTCCGAAATTGGTGCTTACATTTACTATCGGCTTCCCTATTTTACCCTTTTTAGTAGTTATAAGAATAACGCCATTGGCAGCTTGAGCGCCAAAAACAGAAGCTGCAGATGCATCTTTCAAAATATCGATCTGCCCAATATCATCAGGATTGATTTCCGAAAGTTCTCCATAAAAAATCATCCCATCTAATATAATTAACGGATCATTGTGTCCACCACCGGTATAAACTGACCGTTGCCCCCTTATTTGCATGGATCCGCCACCCTTAGCAGAGGCATCATAACCCACGGCCAATCCTGGAGTGCCTCTAAGGATATCCTGCACCGTTTTGGGATTTTCGTTGGCAAAATTGTCTGGGCGTATTTGGGTAACCGCACCTGTTAAATCCTTCTTACGCATGGTGCCATATCCTACTACAACTACAGCATCCATTGCCTTTCCGGTTTCTGCCAATAAAGTAACATTGATTTCAGTTTGACTACCTACAACTACTTCCTTGGTAACAAATCCAATACTTGTGAAAATAAGGGTTTGTCCTATGGTTGCTGAAATAGAATAAACACCCTGGTCATTTGTCATAGTTGCTGTGCTTGTTCCAAACACAGCAACAGTAACTCCGGCCAAGACCTTGCCATCATTATTTATAACTATACCTTTAATAGCCTGCTGTGCCTTAATGGTAAAGGGTATTAATAACAGAAAGCAAAACATCAGCAAAATTTTGTTTAGGTTCTTTTGAGAAACGTGTAATCTTAAATTCATACAATCGTTTTTTTTGTTTAAAAAAATGGTTTAACTATTATTACTATTTATTATTTTATTGAAAGTAAAAGGTTAAAATCGATTAAATTTTGGTCAAATTTTTTAAATTCTTTCACAAGCAATTAACAATTGTGAAAAATACAAGTGCAAATTAAACAATGACAGAGGGCAAATAGAGGGGCAAAATCGTAATAAAAGGGGTATTATTCGTAAAAATTAGCGAATTCAGCTTTTTTCCCTTTTGCTATTTTGTTTCATTCTAAAATTTCCCTGAAAAGATGTACGGTATTTTTTGATATACTCTGAAGGAGTACAATGGAATAATTTACTGAATTGAGCCCTAAAGTGCTTTAAATCCTTAAATCCAGTGTCGAAAGCTACCTGATTTACATTACTATTGGTATTTATAAGAAGAAGAGCTGCTTTTCTAAGGCGAATCATTCTAACAAAACTATTAATTGAGTGTCCGGAGAGTTGTTTTATTTTTTTATATAGAGAAGAATGGCTCATTCCCATTTCATTTGCCAAGGAAATTACAGCAAATTGATCGTCAAATAAGTGTTCTTCTACCACTTTTACACAAAGATCCACAAATGCCCTTTTTTCTTCAGAAATTTCGGGTTTTTCATCTTTAAGGGTTACATGATTTAAAAAATACTGCTGCAAATTAGTTTTATATGCCACAAAATTAGCCACTTTTGCTTTGAGCAAAGCCTTATCAAAGGGCTTAATAATATAATCCTCAGCGCCTGTTTCAATACATCGCAACCTGGTTTCGGGGCTTCCCTCACCGGTAACCATGATTACCGGAATATGCTTTAATTTGGGATCTGCCTTCAATTTATTACAAAGTTCATCGCCATTTAGCCCCCCAGTAAAATTTAAATCGGTAATAATAACATCGGGGACCGTTTTTGATGCCATTTCAAAGGCATCTGTTCCGTTCAGGACGGTAGTCACCTCAAAATCCTTTGAGAAAATACTTTTTATATAAAGGCATAATTCCTCGTCATCCTCTGCAACAAGCAGACTCCGCTTCATCGTAAATATTTCATCTTGTTGTTCCGAAGGGAAATTCGTTTCGCCATTAAAATTTGCCATCATTACCTCTTTTGCCAATTCGTCATTTTTATTTTGTGGAACAGGCGAAACATTTTCTGGAAAATGATCTTCGCCTTTTAACAAATTGATAATGAATGTGGTGCCTTTTCTCTTTTCTGTTTTATAAGATATTTTACCTGTATGTAGGTCCACAAAGCCTTTTACAATATTGAGGCCAATACCAAAACCCGGCTTTGAATTGGATTCAAGGGTTTTTACCTGATAATAAGGGTTAAATATTTTGTTGCCAGCTTCACTTGAAAAACCATTGCCATTGTCGGCAATTGATATTTCTACCTCTTTTTAGGCTGTTTTAATTTTCTGCCCTTACAAATCCTTGCTGAGGAGCATATTTTATAGCATTTGATATAAGATTAAATACCGCAATTTCTATTTTTTCGGCATCTACATATAGCACTATTTCTTCGTTGTCGCAGGTTAGGGTATAATCCAATTTTCTTGACTTTGCCTGATATTGAAAGCTGTCAAAAACTTCTTTGCATAAATCGTATATTTTATGAGGGGCAATATTCAGGTCTGGCTGGTTGGCGTTCACCCTCCTGAACAATAGCAATTGATCCACTAGCCCAAGCATCCTTCGGGAGTTATTATAAGCCATCTGTACTTCCATCGGCCTCTCTTCATCCTCTTTTTGCATTAATTCATTAATTGGATTGATAATAAGTGTAAGCAAGGTGCGGAACTCGTGTGATATATTTGTAAAAAAAGATGCTTTTCGCTCACTTAACTCCTTTTCATTTTCAGCTGTTTGCTTTGCCAATTTTATTTCATATTCGAGTTTGTGCTTATTTGCCTCATACCTTAAATAAAAATAGAGGACACTTGAAGCCGCTAAAAAATAAATAAGGTACGCCCAACGTGTTCGGTACCATGGTGGCAAAATAGTTATTTTTAGGAGGGTTTCCTTTGGATTCCAATCATTTTCAGCGTTTGTAGATTTAATCCTGAGCGTATAACTTCCTTCCTTGATATTATTATAAGTTACTGACCTGTTTTTGGAATAGCTCCAACTTTTATCCCACCCGTCAAGCATGTAAGCATACCTTATTTTGTCGGGAGTGGAGTAATCTAAAGCGGCGAAGTCAAAAGATAGAAATGCCTGGTTGTGGGGGATTGTAATGTTTTGTATCAGGCCATCTTTAATTTTAATATTGGAGTATTTGCTTTCCGATATGGGAATATTATTAACACTGATGCTTGAAATATTCAAAGGGGGCATCCTGTATCTGTATTTCAAATCGGCAGGGTTAAAAATATTCAGCCCATCAATACTGCCAAAGGCTAAATCCCCGTTTTGAAGTTTCAGGGCACCACGATAGGTAAACTGGTTACTTAGCAAGCCGTCACTTTCAAAATAAGTAAGGAATTTTTTCTTTTGAGGATTAAATCGTGAAAGTCCGTTGAAAGTACTCATCCATAAATCACCCTGATTATCTTCAAGGATATTCAAAACAGAATTGTTACTGAGCCCTTCCGATTCAGAATATCTTGCCTGCACTTTCAAATTTTTTTTGTCTATCAATAAAAGGCCACCACCCTCTGTTCCCACCCATAGGTTTGAGCTTTTGTCTTCAAAAATAGTACGCACCGTCTTGCTGATATTTAGACTTTGGTGTTTTCTATTATTCCGGTCAATTTTAATTAACTGGCTGAAGTTTCCTCCCCATAAAACACCTTCGTTATCTTCATAAATGGAAAACATATCCCCAATCGATTGATCAAAAACTTCAAAGTTGCGGGTGGCTTTATTTAGCTGGTAAAGCCTTCCATCTTCAAAGGTGGTAGCCCAAATATTGTTTCGTTTGTCTTGATAAATGCGCAATATGATTTTATTTTCCTTTGCTGTTACCGAATTAATACACGAATAGTGATGATAGGAACCGGATTTCTTATTAAATTGATAAATGCCACCGCCAAATGTAGCAATCCAAATATTTCCGGTATTATCTCTGCAAATATTTGTAATGGTATTATTTATAAAATGATTATGATTAGTAAAATGATTGTTTCCTCTGTCCCAAATGCTTATCCCTAAGCCATCGGTACCCACCCACAATAAATCTCCATCTTCTGCAATTGCTGTTACTGTATTATTTGCAAGGCTATTTTTATTATAAGCCTGGTGGGTTATGGATGTAAAACGATTTGAAATATCATCCACTACATTTATTCCGCCACGCAAAGTCCCTATCCATTTTCTACCTTCTGTGTCAATATAAACGGTAGTTGTATTTTGGCTTGAGAGGGACCCCTCCGTTTCGCCAGAAGTAATATACCTGTAAGATTCGGTTAAGGTATTGAGAACATTAGCTCCCCCACCCTGTGTGGCAATCCACAAATCACTTTCATGATCAAAAACCAGCCCCGAAATATAGCTAGATGAAAGCTGCTTTGGCCCGTTCAACCATCGTTTAATTATCCTATTTTCATTTATCGAATATTTATATAACCCATTGGTTGATCCTATCCAAAGATTCCCGTTTTTGTCTGCTACCATTTTGTTCACTGTACCAATATCGACCAATCTGTTTATCAAGATAATTCTATTGGCCTTTTCGTCATATCTAGCAATCCCTAAATTCCCAAGGAAAACCCATATCTGCTGTTGGTCAATGGCTACAGCCTGCAATGAATAAGTAGTTTCAAAGCTATTGCCATTAAAAAGTGGAATCTGATTGAAAAACGTTTCTGATGAGTATCCAGCCAAAAGCCCGGCTATATTAGTGCCCACCAATATCAGACCATCCTGCCTGACATCAATACTGAAGACATTTGTATTATATGCCTGAATAGCCTTTTGATGGTAAGGCCTGTAAAAAACCCTATTTAGTCCTTTGGCATCATTGTAAGATACAATTCCCTGCCCTGTGCCAATTAATATATTCCCTTTTTTATCTTCGTTTATTGCATTAATATAATTGTGAGGCAAGGATAAGGAATCATCTATTATATTTCTGAAGGAGGTAAAATTATAAGCATCATAACGGTTCAAACCATCGTCAGTGCCAAACCACATATACCCTCTACTGTCTTGAAATATAGCACGAACAGTATTATTAGAAAGGCCATTTGAAATATTAATATACCTAAATTTGTAATCCTGCTGTCCTGAAAGAGTTATTTGTGTTGCTAAAAAAATATATATAAATACAAACCTGACAGGCATGATACATAACGAGTTTAGTGTCTCCTAATATTATTACTTTAACATAAGGCTTTGTAAAAGTAAGCAAGTTTAACCCCTTCAAAAAATGAAATAATAGAAATAAAATACCAGATTTTTGGTATATCTCGCTTCTAATAAACTTCTGGGTTCACCTTTCATAAAAGTCTAAGGCATATAAAACACTTCTTGCAACGGAATGGAAACGGGAGAATTATCTTCATTAGTTTCCATTATGTCAGCCATAAATTGCCACCATTTTTTCATAATTTCATTAGTCGCTAATTCAGCCATTTTATTATGCTCATCAACTTTCATTATCGCAAACAACTCATTCGCTTCCTCATCAAGAAAAATAGAATACTCACTAATGCCGGTTTCCTTAAGTAAAGAATGAAGTTCAGACCAAATCTCATCATGTCGCCGTTGATATTCTTCTTTCATGCCAACAAATAATTTCATTTTTGAAGCTATTCTTAACATAAGTCACTTTTTAAAATTTTAATTAACTTTTCTACTTTCACACATTTTTTTGGTACCGCTTACCATACAATTTCAAGCGATTTCAAGGAAGGTGACTTGAAAGTAACTTTAATTTTAGTTTTGTTCTCTGCCTTTTTTATATATGCCATTAATTTTCCATGATATACTTTTTGTTTATTATCTGTATAATCTCCCATATCAGTATTATCACCGGCTTCCAGCCCCAGCAGTATTCCACTTCCTGTTACTGTGCAGGTAATTTGCGCATCTGCATTCGTAACGGGTACACCATTTTCATCAACCAACTGTATAGCTATCTGAGCCACTTTATCTTTTGGATTGTTTACAGAAGTAATTACTTTAATGGCCGTTGGTTTACCGGAAGTTCTTACACTATAATCTGATAATTTATTCCCCTGTTCATCCAAGCCTTCCACCTTCAACTCTCCGGATTGATAGGGAAGATCCCAGTAAATAATTCCAGTTTTATTATTATAGTTTTTAGTTTCGCCAATCTGTTTGCCGTTTAGCAACAACTTTGCTTTGGCTGCATTGGTATAACATACCACGCGAATCATCTCTCCTGCTTTATAATTCCAGGATGACCAGGCATCCATCGAAGGGGCTTCTTCTTTATGTTCTTCGTTCTGAGTGAGTACATCTCCCGATTGACCTTTTTTCCCCAAGGGATAAGCGCCAATATACACCATCGGTTTATCGCTCCAAAGTGATTGACGGAAGAAACCACGAGGTTTAATGAAACCTCCAAAATCAAGTAATCCTGAATAAAAACCTCTGGAAGGCCATTTACCTGATTCACCAAGATAATCCATCCCTGTCCATAAGAACTGGCCGAAAATATGTTCATTTTCTGTTACCGCTTTCCACGCACTAAAATCATGGCGATTCTCACTACCAAAAATGACACGTTTGGGATATTTTTTATGGTCAGTGATATAGCGACCTTCTGTATAATTGTATCCTGCGATATCCAATGCGCCGGGATATGCTGTTTCGTTTGACATGGCCACTCCGGCCAGACCCGCCGTTACAGGTCGGGAAAGGTCGTTGGCCCTAACAACTGCTGCCAGCTTTTTGGCAATTACACCCAGGAGCATGGCATCCGGAGCGTCTTTTCTATATCCTCCAAATATCTTTTGCGTGAAACCAGTTTCGGAGGCTCCGCCCAAAACAGGATGTGAATAGGGATCGTTAGGATAATCAACTTCGTTGCCAATGCTCCAAGCAAAAATAGAGATGTCGTTTCTATCGCGGCGAACCATATCCGCCAAATCTTTGGTTCCCCATTCCTCAAAAAAGTCATAGTTACCCTGATGACCCGGTGTACCCTGATTCCACCCTTCAATCCATTTACGTTTAGGAAATTCCCATTCGTCAAAAGCTTCATCCATGACTAAGAATCCCAATTCATCGCATAGCTCATAAAGCGCAGATGCCTGAGGATTATGACTCGTACGAATCGCATTTACACCCACCGCTTTTAGATTCAACATTCTTCTGCGCCAAACTTCTTTATACATGGCTGCACCCAGCACGCCTGCATCGTGATGCAGGCAAACGCCTTTCACCTTCATCCACTGATCATTTAAGGCAAACCCTTTATTTGGATCGAAAGTTAATTTACGGAAACCTGTAACGGTGGTATTTGCATCTACTTGTTTTCCTTCTTTCAGAACTGTAGTGCGAAGGGTATATAGTGCAGGATTGTTTAGATTCCACAACTCAGGCTTTGTTATATTCATTGTTGTTTTAACCTTACCGGAGTTAGCCGCGGCTACCGTCAACTCACTGTTGGTCCTGGCTACTACTTTCTTTTGTTTATCCAATAATTCATTCAGCACGGAAAGTGTTTGTTGTTGCTGGCTACTGTTTTCAATATTTACCTCTACGTTCAACACGCCTGCACCATCTTTCATAGTGGGGTATGCATACACGCCCCATTGTGCAATATGTATTGGATTGGCAAATACCAGCCAGGCATCCCGATAGATACCGGAGCCTGTGTACCAACGCGAATCTGCACTGCGATGATGATCTGCTTTTACCAATATTTCATTGGGTTTGTCGAAGTGGATAAAAGGGGTGATATCATACATAAATGAAATGTATCCATTGGGTCTTTTCCCTACTGATGTACCATTTATGAAAACCTCACTTCGATTGTACACTCCTTCAAAATAGATATACACTTTATTATTCTGTTTAGGAACAACAATAGTTTTCTTATACCATCCAATGCCCCCCGGCAAAAAGCCCTGACTACTGGCATTCTTAGGATCGAGTTTTTGTTTCACACTCCAGTCGTGTGGCAAATCTACTTTCTGCCAGGGGGCATTTGCTTCTGGTTTTATACCCAAAGTATCTGTACTATTCAGGGAAAAAAGCCAGTTATCATTCAGCTTTTCAGCTTTGCCAAAACCTGGTTGGGCATAGGTTTTTACACCACACATCAATGCGGCGAACATACATACCAAAAAAGCATACTTCGTTTTTTTCATCCTCATTATTTCACTTTTATTTAAAATAGTATTTATAAATTTTCCTTTATCTGCCATTGCTGGTTGTGGCCTCTATTCCAATACCATTGAATTGCACTGGCTCCATTGTTTACTTCGCCTCCATTCATATCTAAAGACAAACCACTATTTCTATTTATAATTTTATAATATCCAAACCCAATGTCTGTAATTTCCCATTGCTGACTTAATTGCATGTTGTTTTCCCATTGAAGCACTTTACTGCCTCCACTCGTGGAAGCTCCCTGCATGTCCAAAAACTTATTGCTATGCTTATTAATAATATTATAATATCCATCCGGCGTTAAATTCATTAGCCACAACTGGTTGCTTGCATTTAGAAAATCCCATTGTATTACTGAAGCACCATTCTCTAAAGAACTTCCACTTACATCAAGAGACTTATTGCTATTTCTGTTTATGACGCTGTAATTTCTATTGATGTCGAAAACAGGAGCCTTAGTACCAAGAGTTCCTTCATTCCAGGCGTATTGCAGCTGTTTCAAACCACCCGTGTTGTTTGTATTTATTACACTATTATTAATGGTAAACATACTATAATTATCGTTAGTCCTAATGCCGGGCCAATATATGCTACCAACTTTACTTTTCCTCAACTGATCGCTCATTCCTTGTATGTATGCAATTTCCTTATCAAAACCAGGTGATCCCGTGTAATTTTTTCCAGTAGTCATAGGTGCACCAAACTCTGTAACGATGGTTCTTTGAGGATACTTCAAGGAAGCTACCGGAGTTGCCCAATCTGCTGTGGTTTTTATAATCGCCATTGAACCAGGTATAAAAATGAAACGATAAAAGGCAACCACTAAAACGGCTATCATCTCCAATACTATTGACATCAGTGGCATAACCAGCCCCATCTAAAATCATTCTTCGATGAGAAATATTGTAGCTAATGATCCAATTATTGTACAAATCCTTTAGTTCGTTTACACCGTATCCATGGGGTTCATTCATAATTTCAAAATACACGTTTGCATTGTATTGATACCTATAAACCACTTTGTCCCACATCTTTTGGAAAGCAGTCATATCATCCACTTTCCCATCTTTGGAAGCGGCAGATTCCCAATAGGCCAGTACGACTTTTATTCCACTTTTGGACAATCGGGTTATTATTGACGAATACTTAGTCCAAAAATTTTGCATGACCGTGGGCGGATTGATTGGTAAACGCACGGTATTTGCTCCTTTACTCTTCAACATATCTATCACCATATCCGTTTTTGCCAATAATACAGGCTCTTCGTCTGTGGTATTTATTCCGGATATGACCAACCAATCGTTTACAAAATTATCCCGCTCATCAGCCCAATTCACTCCTTTAAAATTGGCGGTGGATGACAAAACAGTATCGGCGGCAGGTACTGGTGCATCAGGCAGCTCTGTCTTCACAACAGAATCTGCTGCCTTTTTGCAACCGAGTACAAAATAGATGCCTATTACAATCGCTATTACTTTCAGTTTCATATATGGTGGCAAAAGTGTGATGACTTAATACAGAGCATTAATAACCTTCATTTTGTTGTAATTGATTGTTTGATGCTAATATTTCAGAACGTGGCATTGGCAACCAATTGTTTTTTGCAGCAAAGGATTTTCCTTCCAAAGCCACTTTTTTTGTATAAGAAAAAGTACCATCTGCATTTTTTTAACTGTTATGCCATACGCAGGTGTATTCTCAACAACATTTGCAATATTCCAGCGTCTTATATCGTAAAACCTGTGTTCTTCAAATGCCAACTCCACCTGACGTTCTTTCCGTATGGCTTCTCGCATTTGAGTCTGTGACAATCCGGTAGGTAATGCAGGTTGATTCACCGAAACTCTTTGTCTAATCAAATTTACAGCACTATAAACCGAAGCATCTGGGCCGGAAGCCTCATTTTGAGCCTCAGCATAATTCAACAAAACTTCAGCATACCGAAGGTAAATCCATGGCTGTTGGCCTGCAGACGACCAGGGATTTTGAATAGGATTATTATCATTCATAAACTTACGAAGGTAATAACCGGTCTTTGTAGTATTCCAGTTGGAAGGGCCATCTTTACTATCTCTACCCCCAGGTGTAAATGTTTCGATATTGCGTCCTCGATAGGCTGCTCCATTATACAAAACTGTATAGTATAATCGCTTGTCTCTGTTATCATACGGTTTATTAGGATCGTAGCCTGATGTGGCATCAGTAATATCTTTTCCATTGGTCATCTGATAGGCATCTACCAAATTTTGAAGTGGTGTATTTCCCGCCCAACCATCATAACCATTAGGGCCATTTGCAATCTCTGTTCTTACATGTGGTGCTGTTGTAGTGTACTGACGACCAAAAATAATTTCATTGCTGTTCATTGCCTGGTCTATAAACAGGGAACTATACTCATTCTGAATTGAATACTTATTCAAATCCATTACTGCTTTGGCAGCTTGGGCTGCAGCATCCCAGGTTCCGCAATTGTACAACGGGCTGGCAGCATACAAAAGTAATCGCGCCTTTAAGGCAAGTGCTGCGCCTTTGGTAGCTCTTCCTAAAGGCCATACACTGCTGTTATCTTTTGGTAACAACTGAGCCGCAGAATCCAACTGTGCTACTGCATAATCTATAGATTGTTTTAAAGATGACCTATTAAATACTGATGGGTCGCCTAAATTATCCTTAAGCTCATACACTTTATTTCCAACCAAAACAATCCCACCATAATTTCTAATCAGATCATGATATCTAAAAGCCCGCAAGAACCTTATCTCACCAATCATTAGGTTTTTGTGTTGCTCACTCATCGCTACAGATCCTATATTATTCAACGCCCAGTTACAGTCTCTTATTCCTCTGTAACTTCTGCCCCAAAATGCTCCTGCATTTCCCAAATTTTCAGGGGCTATTTGTCCTCTTTGAATCAGCCAGCTTCCATCGTCGTTGTTATAGATAGATTCATCCGTATTGGAGCTCCACATGCTATATTCAAAACCGCGACCGAAACCGGGCAAAGTTCCTTCACCTTCTTTATCGATAGTTTTGATCCCCATATACCTATTAATGACATAATCCTCAAACAAGGTAGAATCTTGCAAAATAGCCGCATCTGATATGGTTGTAGTAGGGGTCAGAGTTAAAAAATCTTTCTTACAAGACATTAGGATAACACTGATAGAAAATATTGATATAATTACTTTTTTCATTTCTTAGATTTTAATTTTTCACTTACCTATCATTTTTATTAAAATGATACAAACTGCTTACAAAGAATTGCTTATTTAATTCAATTGTGGTTAAAATTTCAGATTTAAACCGAGGTTAATAATTCTTTGTTGTGGATAGAATTGCCCGGAACCGCTGTTCCCTTCAGGATCATAATCCTTTACCTTAGTAATTGTAAACAAGTTGAAGGCACTTGCAAAAAATCGCAAATTAGACAACTTAGCTCTCGCCAATAACGGGCTTTCAATTGTATAACCTAATTCTACATTTTTCAAACGGATAAAGGATGCATCATTCAACCAAAACGTATTGGAATAGGCACCTCCATTTACAGAGTTGGAAGCTCTTTCATCCACTCTTGGATAAGAACCATTAGGGTTGGAAGGGCTCCAACGATTATCTGCCCATGAGCTGTAAAAGTTACCAATGGTTCCAGACTCCGGCAACACATACTGACTAACCTGCGCTTGTCCTGAAAACAAAACGGATAAATCTACGTTTTTATAGTTGCCACCCAAGTTCAAACCATAAGTGATTTGGGGTATATTACCATACTTGGATCGAACCTTATCATCGGCTGTAATTTTTCCATCATTTGTATAATCCTGATAAATCAAATCTCCCAAGCGTGGTGTATTTGTTGGGTGAGGATATTTGGTAAAATCATCGGTAGTTCTCATTATTCCCATTTCATTATACAACAAATAAGTATTTAATGGACGGCCTGTTTGGCGTTGCCATTCAGGGGTTCCAGAAGCTTCATCTATATCCACAATTTTGCTTTTGGCATGTGTAAAATTCCCTGAAACAAATATGGAAGTGTTTTTGTCAAACTGTTTGTTATACCCCAGCGTTAGCTCTATTCCACTATTGTCAACTTTCCCAATATTCTCAGAAGGAATTATTGCTGTATTAATACCAGACACCTGAGGCACAGAAGCATTTCTTACTGCCAGGATATCAGATCTTTTTGTTGAAAATAGATAGCTTCTAAATTGAAGTTTTTAAAGAGTACTGCATTAAGACCTATATCCAATTTCTTGGCACGCTCCCAAGTTATTTGTGGATTAGCCAGTAGGGTAAGATCATACCCCGGATGAATTGCACCATTTATTACATACTGACTATTTAACCTATAGTTATTAAAATATTGGAAGAGTCCTACATTGTCATTCCCCAGTACACCATAGGAAGCTCTCAGCTTAAGATCGTTTACAAACGACTCTGTATTAAACCAATCTTCTTTTGAGATCCTCCATGCAGCAGAAACCGCCGGGAAAAATCCGTATTGATTACCCGATGCAAATGTGGACGAACCATCCATACGTGCCTGAACTTCTGCCATGTATTTTTCACTAAAATTGTATGCTAACCGTCCAATGTAGCTTCTTCTAGTATAAGTGTAGCTATCCCCATCATTCGTTTTATCTGCATCGGCAGTACCTCCCTGGCTAAGTTCCGGAGTTGTATATGTGGGGAAGTGCTTTCTGAAGGCAGAAAAGTTATCACTTTGATAATTGCTTTGCTCATAAGCAACAAAAGAATTTACAGCATGTTTATTGAAGCGTCGCTCATAATTCAATCTTATATTAGACACATATTGATATTGATTGGTTTGAGACTGATATAAAGTGGCCTGCTTATCCACTCCACCCAGAATAGTTGAATTGTAGGTATTGGAAGATGCATTATACCGGTATAAATTATACGGAATAGCTAAACTTTTATTGGAACCGGATGACTTATCTACACTGTAAAAGGCATCAAGAGACAAACCGTCCACCCCCGGAATGGAGTAAGAGCCCTTTAGTATTCCGTTGAAAATAAGTGTTGGATTTTGATTAGTACCCGCAATATCGGTTACCATAATAGCAGGGTTGCCATTTTCAATACCTGTTGTTGGCAAACCATTAGGATAATAGGCGGCCACTGTTGGGTAGGCTCTGTATATAAATCGGAAAATATCGCCGGCACCTGACTGTGGAAAAATCCGATCTTCCTGCCTGCCGGACAGTAACAAACTAACCTTCAATCGTTTTGTAATGTTTGCATCCACATTAGATCTAAAACTATACTGCTTATATCGGGTAACTCCCTTTTTATATATACCGTCCTGATTCAGATATCCGGCTGATAGAAAATATTTTACATTCTCGCTCCCACCATTTACCGAAAGATCGTGTCTGCTTTGCAATGCCACTTTTTTTAATACTTCATTGGCCCAGTTTGTATTGGGGTAGTTTAGCGGATCGCTACCACTTTTATACTTTTGTAACTGCTCTTCAGAATATATCTGATTCATTCCGCCTGCAGCATTATTATAATAAGATATCTCATTTTGGATGGTGGCATACGTAAAAGCATCGGCCATTTTGGGCAAACGAGTTGGTGAAGTAAATGCCTGATTAAAACTATTATTAACAATAGGTTTCCCTATTTTTCCCTTTTTAGTCGTTATCAAGATAACCCCATTGGCAGCGCGGCTACCGTAAACAGCAGCTGATGCATCTTTTAAAACCGAAACATCTTCAATATCATTAGGGTTGAGCCTTGCCAATCCTCCAATTTGTCCAGGGATACCATCTACAACCACAAGAACGTCATTACTTCCAGTAGTTGCCAGTCCTCTGATTAATATACTGGAACCATCATACCCCGGCTCTCCACTGCGGTTGTTGGCAATTAGTCCCGAAACCCTACCGGCAAAGCTGTTAGAAACGTCGGGCTGTGGACTTTTTTGGATGGCCTCCCCTTTTACAGTGGATATTGAGCCGGTTAGTGTAGCTCTTTTTTGCGTACCATACCCTACAACTACCACTTCGTTCATTGCTTTAACTGTCTCATCAGCAAGTGTTACATTGATTACTTCGTTTTCTCCTACCAAAACTTCCTGAGTGGCATAACCAATACTGGTAAACTGTAAATGCTCCCCTTTGGCAGTATTGATAGAATAGTTACCGCCTTCATTTGTCATGGTTGCTGTTGTTTTTCCAACTACTGACACCGTAACACCCGGAATGCCATCCCCTTTAGTATTAGTCACTTTTCCTCTAATGGAAATCTGTGCAAAAATGGCAGGGGACACAAAAAGAAGTAAGAATAAGGACAAAACAAGCCTGTATGGCTTAAGCACTTTTTTTCTCAAAATGTGTTTCATTTAATAATCACTTTAATTTTTGAATAGCGTTTCTTTTCAGAACAACTTATAAAGCCAACATTGACTTTCGTTGTAAGAGAATAAAATTACACTCAAAGATTGCCGAAAAAGGGGGGTATTTTCTGAAAAAAGAGGGCTATTCTCTTCTCAGCTAGCCCTTTTTTGTGGGCTTGTCTCTTTTTTCGAATCGATCTATTGTATAGCTCTTTTGAAATTGTCTTCTATACTTTTTTATATACTCCGAGGGGGTACAGTTAAAAATTTTTAAAAACTGGGCTCTGAAATGCTTCATATCGTTAAAGCCGGCCTGAGTTGCAGCTTCGGTTACATTACAGTTTGAGTTAATGAGTAACTCAGCTGCTTTGCGTAAACGAATCATCCTTACAAAACTGTTTACGGTGTGACCTGACAACAGTTTGATTTTTTTATATAAGGCAGAATGGCTTTTTCCCATTTCCTTTGCCAAAATATTTATTGCAAACTGTTCATCATATAAATGATTTTCCACTACCTGAATACACTGATCTAAAAACAGCTTTTCACTTTCCAATACATTTATGTTACTACCCTTTAGTGTAATACGGTTCAGAAAATACTGTTGCAGATTTGCTTTGGATGTTACAAGGTTGGCAACCTTGGCGAGCAATAACTCCTTTTCAAAAGGTTTTAATACATAGTCTTCTGCACCACTTTTAATACATTGTAGTCTTACTTCAGGAGAATCCTCGCCGGTAAGCAGGATAATAGGAATGTGTTTTAGCTGATTATTGGTCTTGATCTTTACACATAAGTCATGTCCATTTGTCTCCCCAGGCATGTTGAGGTCTGTGATGATAATATCGGGTGACGATTTAATTGACTGTTTATAGGCATCAGCTCCGTCAAATGATACCAAAACATGATACCCTTCTGTAAAAATGCTCTTTAAATATTGAACCAGTTTCTCATTATCATCTACAATAAGTACTGTTTTCTTTTCTGAAATAATTTCCTCCGGCTTTGGAGTACTATCAGGGGATGGCAGGTCTATATCAACAGAAATAATTTCCTTTGCGATTTGCTTTTCCGGGGCATCCGTCATAAATGCCACATTATCAGTAAAATGCGCCTTGCCCTTTAAAAGTTCCATAAAAAAGACAGTCCCAATTCCAGGCCCTGTTTCATAATGCAACTTTCCGCCATGCAGATCAATAAAGTTTTTTACTAGATAGAGGCCGATTCCAAAACCAGGTTTTGATTTTGACTCCAAAGATTTTACCTGATAATACTGGTCAAAAATTCTGTTCCCCACATTCTTATCGATACCAGAACCTGAATCTGAGATGGATATAACAATTGAAGCATCTTTTTCCTGAATTTCTAATTTCACGGAGCCTTTTTCCGGAGTATATTTCAATGCATTGGAAATCAGGTTAAAAATAGCAATCTCTATTTTTTCCGGATCAACAAAAATTTCAGCATCTTCAATCTCACAGCTAAACTCATACCTAATTTGACTTGCCCGTGCCTGATAGTAAAAACTATCAAAAACATCTTTACACAAAGTGCTGATTCTATGTTTTCCAACGTGTAAGACGGTAGCATTGGCATTCACCTTTCTGAAAAGTAGCAATTGATCGACCAGACGCAGCATTCGGCGAGAATTATTATATGCCACTTTTATTTCTACAGGCGTTTCCTCTTCGCTATCTTTATGATGCATCAATTCATTTATCGGATTGATAATCAATGTTAGCAATGTTCTGAACTCATGGGTAATATTGGTAAAAAATGAAGTTTTTTTTCACTAAGATCTTTTTCCTTTTGAGCAGTGACTCTTGCAAGTTGCTCTTCGAATTTTAGCTTTTGTCTATTAGATTTATACCGCAGATAGCTATAAGACAAAAACACTAGTGCCGTTGCATACAACAACCAGGCCCACCAACTTCTATACCAAGGTGGTAATATTGTTATTTTCAATTGCGTTAAAGCTTCAGCCCACACTCCTGAGCCATTTTTAGACTTGATATGCAATACATAATCACCTTCGCTTAAATTATTATACGTAAGTGTACCGGTTGTAGTCTGATTCCAATCTTTATCCCACCCTTCCAAAAATAACCATATTGAACTTTTTCGGATGCAGAAAAATTGATGGCAACAAATGAAATATCAAGATTAGCCTCTTTAAAGGGAAGTACAATTGCATTAATATTTTCAACAGCAAGCCCTTTGGGCCAATAACTTGTTTGCGTAATTGCTACTTTATTAATACTAATGGCTGTGATCATGGGTTTTTCAAACCCATTGCTACTACGTACCACGGCTTTCGGATTAAACATATTAAACCCGTTAATTCCTCCAAATATTAATTGTCCATTGGCCAGTTTTAATGCCGCATTGTAATTGAACTCATTGCTCTGCAATCCGTCATTCACTGTAAAATTTTCTACAACTTTTGTATCAGGATTAAACCGCGATAACCCGTTATAAGTACTCAACCATAAATTGCCTGAGTTATCCTCTAAAACATTTAAAATCGTATTAGCCGGTAAGCCATCCAACTCGGTAAAATGTTTAAAAATTTGCTTTTGGCTATTAAATAATATTAGCCCTCCACCTTCACTCCCCAGCCATATCCTATTCTTATGATCGATATAAACACATAGAATTGGATAATTAATTGGGAAATGTACATGTTGCTTTGTTTTGTTATCTACCCCAATAAGTTCCTTATAATTACCAGCCCATATTCTTCCATCTTTGTCTTGGTTAATTGCATGAATATTAGTCAGACGGCTATCAAAAATCTCCCATTTGTTTAGTGCTTCATTGAACAGATACATAGCACCACCTCGCGTGGCTCCGGCCCATAATCGATTTTCTCGATCCTGAAACAGTTTCCAAAAATTAATATCATCCTCCTTCAGTGTGGGATTGTAACATGGGTAATTAATAAACTTACCCGTTGCCCTATCCATCAACTGAATACCTCCACCAAAAGTGGCTACCCAAAGCCTATTTTTATGATCTATTAAAAGGCTTACTACAAAATTGCTCCCAAGAGAAGTTCGGTTTTGGGCTTCATGCACAAATGATGAGAAGGAATTTTGTACAGGATTCCATTTTGACAATCCTCCTCCATCGGTTCCGATCCAAATATCGCCAGTTTTATCTTCGCAAAAAGAGAGCACAAAATTGCTCACCAATGATTTGGCTGCAAAAGGATCCTTTCTTACAGATACAAATAAAGGTTTTTGTGAATCGACAATGCTTACCCCTCCTCGTAATGTGGCAATCCATTTTCGATAGTTTTTATCTTCAAAAATTGCATATACAGCTCCACTTTTCAACTGATTTGCAGCATTACCTTCTACAATATAATTTACCTGATTATCCTTAAGATTAAAAATAGCCACACCTCCTCCATCAGTGGCTATCCAAAGCTGCTCCTCCTTACTTAACAAAAGCCCGGTTATATTTCTAACACGTAAGCTATTATTGCACAGACTTTTTTCCATCTTTCCAGACCGAAGATTGTACTGAAACAATCCATTTTGAGACCCTATAAAAACAACTCCCTGTGCGGGTACAGACAATAATTTTCCGCCTTCAGTAATAGCATTTGAAAGAAGTCTGATTCGTTGCTTTTGCTTGTCAAACAAACAAAGTCCAACATTTTTTATGAACAAATAAATTGTACCATTATACTCACAAATACCCTGCACATTATAATCTGACAGGCCCCTATCCAATGGGATCTGAGTAAACAGTTTAGTATTGGGCTTTAATACCAAAAAGCCTTTATCATCGGTACATAGATATACAGTATCTCTAATAACCAGTATCTCACTACTTCGTGCTTCCAGTTTTTGGATCTTCTTTTTATTATAAGGCTGATAATTAAAAAACTGAAACTTTTGATTTCCATAGTCAAAAAAACTCACCCCTTTTAGGGTTCCGACCCATACGCCTTTATCACTCCCACTCAAGGATACAATATGATTATTGATCAATGAGGTGCTATCCTGCCATTTGTTCCGAAAGCCTTTGAACTCGAACCCGTCATAACGGTTTAACCCATCAAAAGTGCCAATCCAGATATACCCAAACTTGTCCTGAATAATGCTGGTGGATGAATTGTTAGACAACCCTTCCGACAAACCAATGTTTCTGACAGGAATAATATCAGAAGCAAATACTGCACAACTAACTGATAATAAGAAAAATATAATCACAAATACCAATCTCATATCTGACAGATTTGGCCATTAAAATATTAAAAATCCAATAACTTCTTAAAACCCTTTCATCTGGCTGAATATGATATCGGAATGAAGGTTACTCCAATCGCCTTTTGTTATTGAATGATCTTCATAATATCGAGTCCGATTATTCTCATAATTAGAAACAGCTATTTTACGATCACACGCTCAATCCCCTCATGCGTAGGAATCACTTTTTTAATACTTCCATCTGCATTGAACGCCAACTTGTCTATGCACACTTCCCGATGGTAGCCGGCAGCGCTTCCCATTTTAATACCATTGGGATAGCTGAAACGATGGTAAACTATATACCATTCATCCTTTCCGGGAATTTGAATGACAGAATTATGCCCTGCTCCATATATATCTTGGGATTCGTTTTTCTCCAGTACAATATTATTTTCCGGAATGGTTAAGGTACCTAAGGGAGAACTGGATACACCATAACGAACCCGATAATTTGGACTGCGTGTATCATCTTCACTCCACAAAAAATAATACATACCGTTTCTATAAAACACATAAGTTCCTTCGCGAAAGGTTTTATCTACTTTGATAATTTCAGGAGCATCTGATCTAAAAGAAATCATATCATCATTGAGCTCGGCCACTGCCATATATCCATTGCCCCAATACAAATAGGTCTTACCTGTTTTTGGATCAGTAAACACATCAGGATCTATTTCCTGCCCACCTTTTATACCATTTGGTTTTTGAGCCACAAGTGGTTTCCCACTATCTACAAATGGACCGGTGGGATGATCCGAAACGGCTACACCTATTTTTTGTGCCGCTGTAAAATAATAGAAGTATTTATATTGTCCGTTTATTTTCTTTTCGATCACACAGGGAGCCCAGGCATTGCGGTTGGCCCAGCTTACCTGGGCAGGCAGATCCAGCATCACTCCTTCATCTTTCCAATTCACCATATCGGGTGATGAAAAAACTTTAAAATAGGTACCACTCCAGCTGTCGAATCCATCACTGGTTGGATAGATATAAAATTGCTTTGTCTTTTCTGAATATAAAATTTCAGGATCGGCATAGTACCCGTTCAAAACCGGATTGTGGTTCTTTATTGCCTGCACCTGAAAAACCACTTTCTTTTTTCCGGCAATAGACACACCCACTTCTACGGGTCCGTTGGAAAAATTTTTACTCTTTGAAAAAATCTGAATGCAGGGTAATTCTCCAAACTGTGGGTCAAAGTGGTGAAGATCTGTATTGGGCAATACGGGTAAATACAATTTTTTGGCAGCAGTGTCTAAAACAATATTATTCTTCTTAATCTGTTTTGATTGCACCTGTGTAATAGCTTCTTCAGCAGTCATCCATTTACTGGTAAGTCTTTCTAGCTCCTTTTGTGTGATTGGTAACACGGTGCCATGCCGAGGATGAAAATTCATAGATATTTCATGATCTACTACTGTAAAAGTTTTCAGGTCGGTAGATTTGGTAAATTGATATTTTCCTTTGTTATATACATCATACATCAATATATAACCGCTGCCATCATTTAGTTTAAATACGCCAGAACCTTCCACTTGATCTCTGGTTTGCTGCACATATTTATCAATAAGACGATAGCCCTCGGTAAGTTTATCTGAAACAGCTACTTTAATACCTGCTCCAGAGCCTTCTGTTTTAAAAAACAAATGATATTTCCCGTCTTTATATATGATATCACCATCAATACTTGCCCCTTTATCAGGTTTAAAAAATAACTGTTTTGGTACCGTTTCAAGCGCTGTAAATTCTTTGTTGGCGTAGGAGTAATAAATTTTATCAGGTTCGGTACCTTCACGCATCGAAAAGTAAACCATATATTTTTTCTCTATTGGGTCATAAATGGTTTGTGGTGCCCAAACACGATTTATTTTTTCAAATTCTTTAAAAGCAGTTGGCATATGGACAGTATTTGATGTCCAATTTACCAAATCTTTCGATTTCAACAATACCATCCCTCTGTTGGAATCCCATCCATTGGCTGCTACCATATCTGTAACAACCATATAAAAAGTTTCTCCATCATCGCCACGAAGAATATGCGGATCTCTTACCCCGCCGGTCAAACTGATTTTTTCCGAACTAATTATCGGCTGATTATTATTTAAAGCCGTAAAGTGAAGTCCATCCATACTTAGGGCAAAATGAATAGCCTCATCTGCCTTTCGGTTGCCGGTGAAATAGGTAAAAAGGTAGGCAGAATTTTCTTTCTTCGAAATACGATTAAAATTGCGATTGACAGCACAACTTGAAATGAGGATTAGCCCAAAAATGGATAATAATAATTTATTCATATTTAAACTTTTAAGTTCAAAATAGTCCCTGTTTTGGCTTAAATCTTAAAACCGTAAACGAATAGGGAGGTAATACTTCATTATCTCTATATACATAGCTTTCAACAACCGGTCTTTCGGTGCTGCTTGCCGGATTCCCCTTCAATATCGTTTTTGTTCCATTGCCCGTTAGTGGAATATCAGAAAAATCGAAAGTGCTTATTACTTCTATGGGAAGCATATTTACCATTTTAATAATTATATCACCTGTCTTTTCATCTTTGACAATCGAATAACCCACCCTATTCTTTACAGCAAGTTCATTATTTGGAAATGAAATGCTAACAGGGATATATTGAGTGCCGGAATGAATTCCATACAATTGCTGCACATAATAACTCACAGTTGGCTTTATTTCATCATTGTTGAAATATACAAGATCGGGGCTCCACTGGGTGTGGCGTTCCTTGGCAAGCAAAGGCGCATAAGACACCATCTGTACAACATCTGCGTTCCGTTCAACAGCAGTAAGGAAAAGTGCTTCGGACAAAGCTGTTTCAATATTACTTAGCCTTCCAGGAAGATGAGAGGCATACTCACCCAAATACACTTTAGATTTTTCCCGATCGTACTTATCATAAAAATCCTGATTGTATATCATCCATCCAGGTGCCACATAATAATGCTCATCCACCATCGGCACTTTTAATTTATCTGCCAGTTTCCAGCCTTCTGTATAATCGCTGCCTTCATAAAAAGGGCCAACTGTACCGATTACTGTAATTTCAGGATGCTTTTTTTTCAAAGTTTTAAAGATCATCGAAAAGCGTTCTTCAAATACATCGCTGATAAGGTCTTCATTTCCTACTGCGATAAATTTCAAATTAAATGGTTTAGGATGCCCTGCTTGTGCTCTAATTTTGCCCCATTTTGTATTGATATCGCCATTAGCCCATTCCACAAGATCTAAAATGTCCTGAATATAGGTTCCCATCTCGTTCATAGGAATGCCCCCTTGCTGGCCAGGACCACCTGTGTCCGAATTTTGGCAGGGAACACCCGCAGCCACTACAGGAAGTGGTTCTGCCCCTAAATCTTCACAAAACTGAAAGTATTCATAATATCCCAACCCCATACTCTGATGATACCCCCATAAATTCCGTTGAGGTTTCCTCGCTTCCAGATTACCGATTGAGTTTTTCCAGTTATAAATGTTAGCGATGCCATCACCATGAGCCACACAGCCACCTGGGAATCGTATAAATTTAGGTTTGAGATTGGCAATAGCAGTAGCCAAATCATTCCTCAGCCCATTTTGACGATTCTTAAATGTTTGCATGGGGAAAAGTGAAATCATATCCAGATGAAGTGTACCTGTTGAAAGTGGCTCAATTTGCAGTTTGGCTCCTGAGGCGGAAGATTTAGCGATGAGTACGGCAGTATATTTTTTCCACTGTAGGCTGCTAATCTTCAGAACTGACTTAGCCAATTCATCTCCATTTGCGCTTACAAGAGTGATTCGTATGGTTTGTTTTGCGTTTTCTAATTGTTTTGCAAAAATTGAAAAATTGTATTGCGCTCCCATCTTAATGGTAATACCATCAAACCCTTTGTTGACAAGCTTTGCTCCAGAAGAAATGGTATTTATTCTGGCATAATGCTTATTGTTTTCATGCAGTGGATTAATACTGTCAATAACGAATTTGCTACCTTTTCCTATAAGGCTCCAACTAAAAGAATTATTCCAATTAGAGTCTGTGTAGCGCTTATCTATCAGGGAATATTCAAATCCTCTGTTTTGAACTAATTCTGCATACAAACCGCCATCTGCTGCATAATTAATATCTTCGAAAAATGCTCCAATCAACAAATTACTGATGGGCTTGGCTTTTTCTGGTTGCAATTTTAATTTAACTTCAAACGGTTTTAATTCAACAAATCGACTACTATCGCCTTTGGTAGTTTCTCCATATAATTGATTCAGGCGCTCCCGCTTATGAACTTCATCTTGAAGGTTTTGCACAATCTCCCAAGGCACTTTGTAAATTTGACCACTGGCAATACGGTTGGGCAACCTAACAATAGCTATATCATATTTATATTGCGAAGATTCTAATTCTACAGGGTCAGAAAATTTTTTAAAATCAGTTGTTGTAATGCTAAATTTTTTATTTTGAGTATTGGCAAATTTTACTATATAACTTCCACCCTCTGCCTGAACTATTGGTTTTAACGCTTCATGTTTCAGTTTGGGATATATCTGGCTTTCCCAGTTAATGAGGTCTTTGGAGGTAGCTACTGCTATGTATTGGTCGTAATTGTTCACACTCCATACACAATGCCAGACGATGTTCTTATCCCTGAAAAGAAATGGCGAAAATATTTTCTTTTCGCTACCCCAACTTCCAAAATCACTGCTCAGAAACCCATATTCATTACCAATTGAAAACCACTCTTCTTGATTGCGACTCCATGCAAAACATACCGGATTTCGAGAAACATTTTCATCTTTGGTATAGGCAAATAAAAATACTGAATCTGTCCCTTTTGCAAATGCTTTATTAAAAGGCATGGGAGTTAAAAAGAAAATATAAATGACAGAAGTTAATATTTTTATGTGCATAAATTTGAGTTAATATAACAGAAGACTTACCACACTTAGTTCTGGTATTTTTATCTCAACCTTACCATTAGAAATTATTGCGCCTGCAAAATTGGCCGGAATCACTTTCCTTTTATTTTCAAAAGTATTGATATCAGTATATGATTTTGAAGTTAGAATACTACCTTTAACCTTTCCAATCGATTTGCCATTGATATTTGCATGAATAGTAATTTCATTTTTTGGGTCGATATTAACCAGTGTAATATTTACCTTTCCTGATGAATCTATTGATGCAGAGACATTTACAGCCGGAAGTTTGTGGTTGTTGCTTATGTAATCCGGTGACGAAAGGGTGAATGGTATCAATTTTGCCTCCATGTGGTTTTTAAACATTTCAAAAACGTAATAAGTAGGTGTAAGCAACATTTCTTTGCCTTTGGTTAGGATAATTGCCTGCAACACATTTACTGTTTGTGCCAGATTAGCCATTCGCACACGATCGGCATGATTATTAAAAATATTGAGTGTGGAGCCTGCAATCAATGCATCCCGTAAGCTGTTTTGCTGATAAAGGAAGCCTGGGTGAGTTCCGGGTTCTACATCTGTCCAAATTCCCCACTCATCCACTACCAAAGCCACTTGTTTATCACGATCATATTTATCCATGATGGCGGCATGTTTGCTTACCAATGTATCCATAAAAAGGCAATTTTTCATAGTATTGAAATATTCTGCCTCATCAAAGTGGGTCGCTGCACCTTTTTTGCCCCAGTTGCCTGTTGGTATGGTGTAATGATGCAGGCTGATACCCCACATCAGGTGGCGGGGAATATTTCTCATTAAAACCTCAGTCCAGTTGTAATCTGCCGAGTTGGCGCCTCCTGCAATTTTTTTCAAAGAAACAGAAGCGTAGTTACGCGCAAATGTGGCATAACGCCGGTATTCATTTGCATAGTATTCGGCTGTCATATTGCCTCCACATCCCCAGCTTTCGTTGCCCACTCCCCAAAAACTTACCTTCCAAGGTTTGTTTTGTCCATTCAATTTCCTTATTTGCGTCATAGGGCTATCGCCATCCGAGTTCAGATATTCTACCCATTTTGACATTTCTTCTACAGTACCACTACCTACATTACCGGCAATATAAGGCTCAGTACCCAGCAAGTCACACAATTGTAGAAACTCGTGTGTGCCAAAGCTGTTATCTTCAGATACTCCTCCCCAATTATTGTTTACCATTTTTGGTCTTTTTTTTCTGTCGCCAATACCGTCACGCCAGTGGTACTCATCTGCAAAACATCCGCCTGGCCAGCGAAGATTTGGAATATTTATTTTTTTGAGCGCATCAACCACATCCAATCTTATCCGGTCTCTTTTAGGCACATTGAGTTTTGGATCTATCCAAAAACCATCATAAATACATCTGCCTAAATGTTCGGAAAAATGCCCGTAAATATGCTTTGAAATGGTTGTTTTGGCATCTTCAACATTCAATATTAAAGTAGCTTCTTGAGCTCTTGCCATACTAAAAAAGGTAACTGACAATAACAAAAGCACTTTTTTATTCATAAATAATATTTGTTTTTTAAAGATTAAATTATTTATTGCGTTTTATATTTAATTGAACTTTTTCGACTTGGACATATTCAGGCATTTCTAATAATTATTAATTCTGACATTAGGTATATTTCACTTTAATAATGCTAAAAGAATATTTCTTAACAGTAATTACCGGTCTTTTTCCCTTTACCTTTATTTCAGATTCCACAGGTGAAATATTCGTTGGAAATTGAATTGAATTACATGAAGTTAAGTCATCGTTTTGAAGCTCAATTAATTTTGCTGAAGTATTTAATAACCTCATCCCTGCAAAGTTCAGGCTGATTGTTTGCGCCATATTATTCGCATTTACAATTTTAATAATTAGTTCCTTTGATTTTTCGTTAGATGATGCTGAAGCAAAAAGACTGTCCTGACCTATAATTGGCTTGCCATCAAGCTGTATAGGAATAACTCTTGAGCCTTTATTTAATGAATAAAGTTTCTGTACATAATAATTTGGAGTGCCATAAATATTCAGGTTATCTATCCAAATCAGGTCGGGAGTCCATTGCCAGCCATCAACATGAGCAAACAAAGGAGCATAAGATGCCATATGCACTACATCTGCATTACGCTCAAACCCTGTCATCATAGCCGCCTCAGACAAAGCAGACAACCAGTTATTTTTAGTTACGCCATTGGGCACCCCCGAAGCATGGGAGGCATATTCGCCTGCAAATACTTTCGATTCCTTACGTGGATAGCTGTCGTATCGGTTTGCATTGCTATAGAAAAACTGAGGAGTGCGGTAAAAATGCTCATCAATAAAATCAACTTTTATGAAACGCAGGTTGTTGTTTAAAAAATCAAACCTGTCGCCGTTTGGATCAGTACCACTACTGCCTATTAATTTAATTTCAGGATATTTTTCCTTTAAGGCCTTTTGAAATATTTTGAATCGCTCGATATATTGTGGCCCCCAGTTTTCATTGCCAATACCCATCATTTTTAAATTAAATGGTTGGGGATGCCCCATATCGCTTCTGATTTTGCCCCATTTGGAATGGACATTGCCATTGGCAAATTCCACCAGATCCAAAGCATCCTGAACATAAGGTTGTAATTCACTTAAAGGCACCAGTTCTGCAGAATTAAACTGGCATGCCATGCCACAATTTAGAATAGGCAATGGCGCTGCACCAATGTCTTCACATATCTGAAAATATTCAAAAAAACCAAGCCCAAATGATTGAAAATAGTCGGGAGCAGGGCGATGCGCAAATTCAAAGTTCCACCGGTTGATGAGGGTAGGGCGGCTTTCGATAGGGCCTATAGTATTTTTCCACTGGTAACGCTGGGCAATATCAAACCCTTCTACCACACATCCACCGGGAAAACGAACAAAACCTGGTTTCATGTCAGCCAGCATTTGTATCATGTCGGCACGCAAACCGCCCGGTCGTCCTTTCCAGGTGTCTGCGGGAAACAAGGAGATCATATCCAAATCAATAATCCCATTTCCTTCAAATGATAATTTAAATGCGCCTTTTAAGGCAGTATCTGTGGCATTAAAACTAATAGAATATGTTTCCCACCCTTCATTCGGCACAGGGGTAATGATGGCTGAACCAATCTCCTTATTATTACTATTTAATAGTGATGCTCTGATTTTTATTCCAGCTTCATTGGTTTTATACAAAAAGGACAAATCATATCGCAGCCCCTTTTTAATACCCATTCCACGAAATCCTTCATTAGTTAAGGACATAGTTTCCTGATTTATATTATTAAGAGAAAGTCTTAAAAATCGTGGATTTGTTTTGAACTGGCTGCCTCTGTTCAATACTACAACAGAGCCTTCTCTGAAAGGTTTTTGCGTTACTTGCCAACCCATCAAAGGTTTGAAAAATTCAAATGAACGGTTTTTGATTAGTTCTGCATAAATACCGCCATCTGCGCCTAAATTAATGTCTTCAAAAAACAAGCCGTACATATTTGGAGAAATGGATACTCCTGGTTTGTTTACCTGAATAGAAAATGTATGGTTTTGGGCATTGGCAGCAAATGCAGATACCAATAATATTAAAAACATATATTTTTCACTTCAAGAAAATTTAAAGAAAAACACTTAATTAGACCATTTTGGCCACAGGAAAAAATATGCCTGAAAGGCATCCCACAAATTAATCGTCGTAGTTGCATGGCTTAAAATTGAATTTAATATATAAAAAATGTGATTATAAGCGTTTTCGGATATAAAACAATTTCTCCTTTCAAAATGCATATTCGGACCCCCGTCAATCGTGAACTCACTTTTTTAACTTATTATAAAATCATCAATCAAGTATAAAAAAATTTGCTTTCCTTTCAAATTAGATTCTATACAAAGCATAAACTTCGTTATTTGAGTGTAAATATAAATGTATTTTCACAATTACAAAATTTATTTTAGTTTTCGTGTCAATACCTATCATTTCAAATGGTTTTTAAGTATCAAGTAAGATATACATTATTTAGACAGGTTGGGTTTTCTATTTACTTTTTGGCTGAATCGGATCATCCTTCAATTGAAACGTCATCACTCCACCCTTCAGAATGTCGAAATAAGTAAAATATTTCCTATTATGCAGCTGCCCGTTCCATTCAATTTTATGTATATAAATTGATTTTTCTGATTGCTTCTTTGTATATATTTGAAGCTTCTTCTCATTCAACAATTGAATAGTAATTTTGTCAAATAGGGGACTACAGATTTCATATTTGCCCGAAACCGGATCTATCGGATAAAACCCAAGTGATGCAAAAATATACCATGCACTCATCTGCCCGGCATCGTCATTTCCACAAAGCCCACCCGGCCCTTCGGCATATTCTTCTTTCAAAATATTTCTGACGATCTTCTGAGTTTTAAATGGCGAGTTGGTATAATTATAAAGAAAAGGAATGTGATGTCCAGGCTCATTTCCATGCCAGTATTCTCCCTGAGCAAATAAGACATCCAATGCAGCCTCGAAATCCTCTTTGCCTCCCATTAGTTTTACTAATCCTTCCATATCTTGCGGCACATAGAATGTATATTGGCGAGGTGTACCTTCTGTAATATAGGCTTCTCGAATGTCCGGATTAAAACTCATTGCCCAATTACCGTTTGATTGTCTTCCTCTCATCATGCCTACAGATTTATCAAATATGTTTTTGTAATTGGCTGACCGCTCTTTTAATGCCAAATTATCTTTCTTATGATTTAATGCCTTTGCGATATTGGCTACTGCATAATCATCATAAGCATATTCCAGAGTTCGGCTCACCTGTTCCTGTTTATGAAAAGCATCCGGTACACTATCTTCCATTGGGATGTATCCATATTTCAAATAAGACGCAAGGGCCCTCCTGCCCATACCATTTTTATAATCTTGTTCAGCCGGTATTTCAAAAGCGTTTTTTCGCATTAATTGATACGCTTCCTTTACATCATACCCTCTGATACCTTTATTATATGCAGATGCTATTACAATAGCAGCATGATCTCCAATCATGGCTGCGGTATAATTGTTCCAGCATGGGAATATCGGCAACCATCCGCCTTGTTTTCCTTTTAAAATAAGAGATCGAACAAACTGGTTAGTTAAGCCCGGATTTAGTAATTCAATCAAAGGCAACTGCGCCCGATAAATATCCCACATGGAAAAATCGTCATAATAATTCCCCTTCGAAATATTATCCGTTTCATATTTGCTTGAAAATATCGGATAGGTACCATCTGCATCACTCATCAATCGGGGCTGCTGCATTGCATGATACATAGCGGTATAAAATATGCGTTTTTCGCATGTGTCTTTTGTTTCTATCCTAATCTGCCCTAAGGATTTTTCCCAGGCATTTTGAGCCAGTAGCTTAATCTGACTAAACTTTTTATCGCCAATTTCCGAAAAATAATTATTTTTTGCTCCGTTAATGGTAGTAAAGGAAGTGCCAATATAAAGCTCAACTGATTCACCTTTTTTCAAATAATAGCTGATGTAGGCTACGCCATCTGGTTTGTTTACAATGGAGCTTTCATTCAAAATTTGATTATTAAAAAAGTACCGGAAGCAGTGAACTTTTTGCTGGGTTTGAAATAGTAACAGCCATCAAAACCGGCCTTTTCTCCTTTTCCCTGATAGATGCGATGAGCAGTATTGAAGCCGGTAATGTCTCCCGTCGAAGAATTAATATTTACAGAGCAAACGGCAAAATCACTATTGGGTGTAAATAACAAATGCAGGCTATCGTTTTTAAGCATTGTAAACTTTATGATGCCGCATCGCAGGGTGGAAGTTACTTCTATGTTCAGGTTTTGCTCTGGCAATAGAAGTTGATAGTAAGCAGGAGTAGTGGATTCTTTTTCATGAGAAAATAGCGTCTGATAACCCGACTTCCCTATTCTTATTTTTCCGGTTACAGGCATTACTGTAAAACTTCCGTAGTCCTGCATACAGCTTCCACTAATCCAGTGTGTGGCTCTAATTCCGCTAAACAAACTGTCGTTATAAAAATAAGGAGGCACACATTTTTTTTCTGTAAATCTTGTTTGAGGAGTAAACTGAGTCATGCCAAATGGCAGGCCAACAGCAGGAATGGTATTGGCATTTTTCTCACTGCCAGCCTCACTGTGCCTTTGGGCTGAAATGGTGGTTGAAGGCGCTGTTCCGGTAAACGGTTGCACATATTGCAACAGACTTTGAGCCTTTGGCAGAACCAGGATAAAAGATAAGAATACAGTTGTAATCAACTTTTTCATTGTACTCATTATGTAACCATTTAAATAATTTTCCGGCTTTGCTTTACCCGATAATTTGCAACTCAAAAAAAATCAAACCCGAAGCTGGTGAACTTCGGGTCTGAAAATTAAGGTGAAGTGGTTTTTTAAATTAATACCCCGTATTTTGTTCCAATTTTTTATTTGTTGTCATTGCAAATGTCGGAATTGGAAAAATCCGGCGATATGTATCTGTATTTGTTTTAAATCCATAGATATTTTCAAACTTGCCAAAGCGGATCATATCGGTACGGTGCTGGCACTCCCAAACCAATTCACGGCAACGCTCCTGATAAAGCTGTTCCAATGATATGGAAGCCCAAGCTGCTGAAGTGGAGCGATTAGACCTGATTTGATTTACCAATGAAAGTGCCGTCTGCCCTCCTGTGGCAGTTCCTCCCCGCAAAATAGCCTCTGCTTTCATTAATAAAATATCACTGAATCGGAATACGGGCATATCATTTCCCTGGTTTCTTGTTGTAGAGTTGGCATCAGGATAAAATTTAATATTTCTCGCACCTTGGTTCCATGCAATTTCATCATTGCCGCAATCAAATAAGGTTGGATTCTGCCTGAGCTTAATTGAAGTATCAATTGTAAGTTGATAAATGTATTCAGCAGTGCCATCAGCGCCAGCATAAAACTGGTCATAGCCTTTCTTGGTTGTTCTAACCATTAAGGGGCTGCCATTATCCCAGGTTTGTGGACCATAAAGCCATTGTTTCAAACGTATATCATTGGCGTCATCCAAAAAATAGTTCAAGAAAGACGACAAAGTAGCACGGGGGCCGCTGGGTTTACTGTTTATCAAGCCATTACCGCTTGTTTGATTCATTACGGGATTGGTATTATTGCCGGGGGTAGAACCGGAATATCGATATTTAATACCAAGACTTCTGTTAAGGTCATACCTTGCCGGGAAAAAATAACCGTTTGATGTGGCAGGGTCATAAGGCACTGCAAAAATAAATTCCTTCATAGCCGGCCCGTTATTGGAGTAAAACATTTGAAGGTAGGAATTACGTGATTCAATTGCATATTTCCCCGAATTAATCACCACATCGCAAGCATTAATACATTCATTCAACCTTTTGGCACCAGTATATACTTCAGCATTCAAATACAACTTTGCCAATAAACTGTATGCAAAGAACTGTGTGGGCTTTCCATAGGTTCCTGCATCCACATTTGTTTTAAGATATGGTGCAACTGCTTTAAGCTCCGACTCGACAAAATTAAAAACATCGGTACGGCTTGCCTTGGCTTGCAATCCAGGGCTTGGGTACAAGGTATCAAGCGGAACACCTCCAAATAAATCCAATAATTCCCAAAACGCATAGGCCCGGATAGCTCTTACTTCGGCAAGGCTGATTTTTTTTATATCCCCTTCGGGAGCATTCCGTAAAATATACATGGTTTGGTTGCAAATTCCTACCAGTCCGGTAGCATCACTCCATGCCGAGCCTACCCAGTTATGGTCTTTTGTCCAGGTATGCCGGTGCATATTTTCATAACTGCCGCCATCGTACCAGCTTCCTCCGTATGCCGGTAAAATCGCCTCATCTGTTGTTGCTTCTGTAATAAAGAAATAGGTAAGCCCGTAATGACCTCTTAAACTTGTGTAAACCGGACCTATAATCGACTGAAACTGATCTTCGGTGGCAGGAAAAACATCTTCGGTGTAAAGAGATTTAGGTGTTACATCAATTTTATGACAAGACCAAAACAATAATATAACTATTGAGGAAAGTATTGAATATTTAAGTATCTTTTTCATTGCGTATATAATTTAATTGTTCAAAAGAGGTGATTTTAAAACCCCATGTTTAAACCAAACATAATAATCCGGGTTTTGGGATAAAAATTATTATAATCCACACCTAATGCGATGCCTCCTTGATTAATCTCGGGGTCAATACCTGAATATTTTGTAATAACCAATAAATTATTGCCGGTTACATACAATCTCAATGCCTTAATATAATTGTTTTTAACAGGCACTTTGTATCCCAAAGTCGCATTATCTAACCTTACATAGGAGCCATTTTCGATATACCGATCAGAATAAGAATTGTTCTTTGCATCCGTCATCAGATCGTTAACTGCCTTATTAGAAATATTAATTACTGCGGCATTTACGGTGTATGAAAGATCGGCACGGGTGGCATTAAATATTTTATTGCCAAAAACCCCTCTAAAGAAGAAATTGAAGTCGAAATTATTGTAGTTTATGGTATTGTTCCAGCCTAATAATAGCTTAGGATGTGGGCTGGCCAAATAAAAATAATCATTACCAATTGCTGGAGCTGTTGTTAACGACCCATCACTTTTCTTCAAAAACTGAGAATTACCACTTGCATCCTTTCCGGCATAACTAAAAGCAAAAAACTGACCGATTGGGTATCCCACCTTCAAAATTTGCAGCGAAGTATTGGTTTGCCCCGGGCCTTCGGGCTTCGTATATCTGATAGAATCTGAAGAAACCCCATACTTTTCAGGACCATCCATATTCTGGATCAGGTTTTTATTTACCGCAAAGTTTGCTGCAGTATTCCATTTAAAATTTTTAGTTGAAACTGGCGTTGCCGAAAGTGTTAACTCAATACCTCTGTTTCTAATTTTTCCTCCATTGCCCCAAACATAACCACCCGGCAAAATCGTATTACTTACAGTATAACCGAAAATCATATTGGTAGTTGTCTTTTGGTAAAAATCAAGAGTACCGCTTACTTTGTTCTGCAACAGGCCAAAGTCTAACCCAATGTTACTTGTACCTGTAACCTCCCATTTTAGGTCAGGGTTGGAACCCTGTGTAACGCCAATTGCTGTGGCAAAAACACCGGCATTGTAATAGGTACCCTGACTGCTGAATAATTGTTTGGCTGTGTAAGCGCCAAAACCAAATGCATTACCAGTTTGCCCGTAACTAAATCTGAGTTTAAGGTCATTAATAAAATTGGAGTTCTTCAAAAACGCTTCCTCGTTAATCCGCCATGCCAATCCCACGGCAGGAAAATAACCCCATTGGTTATTAGTTCCGAATACTGAACTCCCATCACGTCTGATAGATGCCTGCAAGAGATATTTCTCAGCAAAATTGTAATTAATCCGAAAAAAATCAGAAATAAACCTGGTGGTTTGGTAAACAGTTCCACCAAAATCTACCACATACCCACTTACCGCGTTGTAATTTCCTAATCCCAAATTATAATATCCTGTATAATCCGATACAAAGTTTGTGTTGTTAGCCTGCAAGCCATCGCCCCAGTTGTTTTCCTGCCATGAATAACCCAATACCGCATTAATTGAATGGAGGTTTAGCTTTTTATCCCAAGTCAAAAACGATTCGATCGTTGTTGAATTGTTTTCATAAGCACTACGGTATGCTGCTCCTTTGGTTCCAAACGAAAGCAACGAGTGTGAGGAGAATCCTGGGTCGGGATTATTATAAAATCCTGATTTATAATTGTTGCTATAATAACTATTGTAATACTCACCATGCAATGATGAATTTTTTTGATAAGATGCATTTAGGTTGTACTTGAAGTCCCAAGGCAATTTAGCTTCCACAGTGAAATTTCCTAAAAGGGTATTATACTTGGTGTCATCCTGTGCATTATTAATCAAGGAGAGTGGATTATAATAACCAGGCGTATTAAAATTCTCAAAATAAGAACCATTGTCTTTATAAATAGGAGAAACAGGCAAATGTTTGGCTGCCTGCAATAAAACCACATTACGTAGCGGCGTGTTTTGCGCTTTACTGCTGGAATTGGATAAATTCAACCCCAACTTTACTTTATCATTTAATACAAACTGCTCTAAACTCAACCTTGCAATAACACGTTGTAAATTACTCTTGAGCAAAATACCTTCCTTATTCAGGTAGTTAAGGCTTGCGCTGTATAGAGATTTTTCAGAGCCTCCGCTGAAAGAAATATTATGGTTTTGAGAGAAAGCCTGAGACCTTTGCACAGCCTTCAACCAATTAGTATTTTTACCAAAATCATCGTTTGGCGAAATACTAAGACCACTTTTTGCAACAAATGCCTTAATTTGGCTGGCATCCATTACATCTAACTCTCCTGAAACTTTTTCTATCCCCACGTAGCCGTTGTAAGAAGCCTGTATTCTACCTGCACGCCCCTTCTTAGTACTAACCATGATAACGCCGTTTGATGCCTTGTTACCATAAATAGCCGTGGCTGCAGCATCTTTCAAAACATCTATCGAAGCGATATCATCCGGTGCAATAGCAGCAATATCGGCTCCTGGCACACCATCAATTACATAAAATGGGCCACCCGGACTGTTAATTGTTGAAGCGCCTCTTAGTGTAACTGAGGCCGAGCGGTTGGGGTCGCCGCTTGCAGTAATATTTAGACCCGCAACTTTCCCTTGCAATAATTGACCAATGTCGCCGGTCACCACCTTGTTTAGCTCCTCGGGCTTAATGCTTGTGATGGCACTTGATAGTGTTTTCTTGTTCCCTTTACCGTAGCCAATTACAACCACATCGGTAAGAACCTCCTTCTTTTCATTTAAAACAATTGTGAGGCTTGCGGCTGAGGTTATGGCAACCTCAACAGTTTCATATCCTACTGAGGTCAATACCAATATATTACCAATATTGGCTTTAATGTTAAAGGAGCCATCCGCCTTTGAAGAAGTGGCCAAGGTACTGTTTTTTAAGCTTATTGTTATTCCGCCAATCGGATTGTTGGCATTATCCACTACCTTCCCTGATATGTCTTTCTGGCCTGCCTGTCCTAATAACCAACCTGGTATTAATAGGATAACAATAAACATACCCAAAAGCTTCTTCCAATTTGATAAAGAAATGAATAAACTCATAGTAAAAGTTAATTTGTTAAAAATAAATGAATGATAAAAATAATTAAGATTTAAAATTATTTACAAAAAGCCATCGTATTGTTTTCTATTTTCATATTTCTTAAACCTATCTCCTGTATTTTCAATTTCTCATTAAGAATTTAATGCAAAATAATTTATATTTGTGAAAATAACAATTTTTTTACGAAAAGGTTTTCGTTCATTTTTTATAATAAATTAAAGAGAATCAACTATTTGCAATTAAAATTTTTAAATTTCAATGTCCAAAATAAATCTTGAAACCATTGCCAAAGAGTTAAATTTATCTATTGCATCTGTATCAAAGGCACTTAATGACAGTTTTGAAATAAGTTTTGAAACAAAAAAGCGGGTTTTAGAAAAGGCCAAACAATTAAATTACAAGGCCAATCCATTTGCGATAGCACTTCGTAATAAAAAAACACATACAATCGCCGTAGTATTTCCTGAAATGGATAATAATTTCTTTTCGTTGGCAATTAAGGGGATCGAAAGTATTGCATTTCCCAATGGCTATCACATACTTATTTACCCCACAAATGAAAATTTTAAGCGGGAAAAAGCTACTGTAGATTTATTACTAAACGGCAGAGTAGATGGTGTATTGATTTCTCTTTCTTTCCAAACTAAAGAAACAGCTCACATCAATAACCTGATCACACAATTTATCCCTGTTGTTTTATTTGACAGGGTGAGTCATAAAATACAGGCACCTAAGGTAATTACGGATGATTATGAAAGTGCATATTCGGCAACCAAACACCTAATTAACGGAAGATGCCGTAGAATTGTCTTTTTATCCTTTTCCGAACATTTAGAAATTAACAATAGGCGCATGGATGGATACAAAAGAGCTATTTACGAGAAAAACCTAAATACAGACTCCTCTTTAATTATCCAATGTAGTAATAATGAAATGGACAATAATGAAATAATTAAGAAATTATTGATTGAGAAACAACCTGATGCAATTTTTGCTTCTGTTGAAAAGCTAATTGCTCCATGTTATAAGAATTGCAAGGAACTCAACTTAAATATACCTGATGATATTAAACTTATCGGATATTCCAGCTCCCCAATTGCCAGATTTTTAAATCCATCTCTTTCTACTATCGTACAACCCGCATTTAAAATAGGCCAAAAGGCGGCCTCTATATTGCTAAACTTAATTGACAAAAAATATAAAAAGCCTCATTCAGAAACGGTAGTATTTCCATCAGAAATTCAAGTTAGAGAATCAACAAAGAATACCGAATACATTCAATTAATGTGAGTACAGATTGTAATATTTTTTTTCGATTTTTGTTTGAATTAATCGTTAGAATTATTACTTTATTTTTATTTTAAGTAAACTGCTTTCTAATTCTTTTACAGAGGCTTTAACAACCACATTTCCCTTATTTAGCCCTTTAATAATAACTAACCCCAATCCTTTGTACACATGATGTTGATTATCTCTCATAATGTTCAAATCAGCCGGATAACCATTATCCATTGCTATTACTTGGGCATTATTTGATGTTTCCACGGTAACCAGATCGTTGGCATCAGGAACAAGATTATTGTCTTTGTCCAAAACACGAATAGTAATGAAGGCAAGTTCATTTTCTTTTAAATTAACAATGTTTCTGTCTGCAATCAGTTCAATTTTTGCGGGCTTTCCTACAGTACGAATAATTTTTTCCAAAATCTTTTTACCGCTTTTATAAGTAACCGCTTTTAATTCACCCGGCTTAAAGGGTACACGCCACAATACATGAAAAGCAGTATCAGCCCTTTTTCTTTTACCTAATGACTTTCCATTCAAAAAAAGTTCAGCTTCATCAGCATTGTTATAATACGCTTTTACATCCACATCTTGACCTTTTTGCCAATTCCAATGAGGCATCAGATGAAGAACGGGTTTTTCTGTCCATTCGCTTTGATACATATAATATACGTCTTTAGGAAATCCTGCCAAGTCTATAATACCATAATATGAACTGCTTGCAGGATAAGGATAAGGAACCGGCTCACCCAAAAAATCAAATCCACTCCACACAAACAACCCTGCCAGATAAGGATGCTTTTTGATAATTCGCCAGGTTTGTTCATGAGTGCTACCCCAATAAGCCGCCACATTATCATAGGCAGAAACCGTGTAATCAGTATTTCCATCAGGAACATATTTATATTGAGAGCTGGGTGGCCAAAATCTCAATGAATCGGCCGGCATATCATAATGACCACGGCTGGCAAGACCTGATACATTTTCGGTGGCAATAAATTTTTCACCCCGTAGGATCAATGTCTTTAACAAATTTAACCAAATTTCTGGCAATGGTAATACCGGTTGAGTCAAACTGCTCTCTGATTTCATTACCAATACTCCACATAAAGACAGAAGGATGATTACGGTCGCGCAGAACCATTGCTTCCAAATCCTTTTGATGCCATTCAGGAAAGTCACTGAAATAATCATACTTATTTTTCTTTTTGGCCCACATATCAAAAGATTCATCCATTACCAAAAAACCCATTTCATCACACAAATCCAAAACCTGTGGCGCTGGCGGATTGTGCGCCGTTCGAATGGCATTGCAACCCACATCTTTTAAAATCTGCAATTGTCTTCGGGCAGCGGACTTATTGAAGGCTGCTCCTAACGCACCCAAATCGTGGTGCATACATACCCCAAAAATTTTCAGAAATTCTCCGTTCAATGAAAAGCCCTTATCCTTATCAAAATCAAAATAGCGAATGCCAAAAGTTGAATTGTAAGTATCTGTTAGTTTATTTTTCTGAAATATTTTTGTCTCCAATCTGTATAAATAAGGATTTTTTACTGACCATAGGATAGGGATTTTCACAATGATCGTTTGATTAAATGGTTTTCCAATAACAGGATTGGTAGATTGAATTTGAACTACCAGTTTTCCCTGAGCATCAAATATTTTGGACTGTATTGAAACTGGTGATTTATTTTCGGATTCCAGCTTAATATTTAAATTAACGGTAGCTTCATTTTTTGTAATAATCGGGGTAGTAATAAATAATCCCCAATGAGCGATGGAAGTAGTGCCGGTGGAAATTAATCGCACATCTCTATATATTCCCGATCCGCTATACCACCGCGAATTGGGTTGCTGTGAATTATCTACACGTACTGCAATTATATTTTTTTGAGTTCCATACTGGAGATGCGGCGTGAGATCGTACCTGAATGTTGTATAACCATAAGGCCATTTACCAAGATAGTTGCCATTAATCCATACTTCACTATTTCTGTAAATTCCATCAAACTCAATAAATGTTTTCTTGTCTTTAGAAGAACTATGGATTGAAAACGCTTTTCTGTACCAGCCAATTCCTCCGGGCAGCGCTCCGCCAGCATTTCCGGCAGGATTTATGGAATCGAATTTTCCTTCAATACTCCAGTCATGCGGAAGATGAAGATTTCTCCAGCTTACATGATCAAAGTCACTCTGACTATAAGTTTTATTATCCCCAAGATGAAATTTCCAATCGTTATTAAAATCATTAATTATTCTCTGAGAAAAAGCAATGCCTGACAACCATACTGTTATCAATAATAAAAAACTTTTCTTAATCACTATTTGCAATTTTATTTTGTTTGAAAAATTATTGTATTTTTTTTTGGGGAAACTAAAAATGAATTTTACTCTTTCCTTTATCTATAGAGGTTGCTACTGCTATGCCTCTGTTATCACTTTCATCCACTGCACAATAAAAATGATACACGACCCCTTTGTGCTTTAATACAAAAGATTTATGAGCATACTTTCTATCATACGCCTCGGATGAATGAATAATATCTTCACCATTCCAATCTGTCCAGTTGATTAAATCGTAGGAACAGGCAAAACGATTGAATGCTCCTGTCTTTTCATGCCAGAAAGCACCAAAGTAAAACATCACCCACACATCGTCTATTTTTTGAATCATGGGGTCGCCTGTAATTCCTATAGGATGATGCACTACAGGATCTGTAAGAATGCGCTTCCAGTTTACCATATCATCAGACACTGCCATCCCAATCCTTTCGTACCACCGTGTCTTTTTATTGTCGGGCAATGAATCACCTACCGCATTATAATACATGACGAATTTATGCCCGGTTTTTCCAGCTTCATCTCTGATTACATAACTCTTGAATAGCTTATTTCGGTTTTCCCACCAGCGTACATCTGCATCTGAACTTTCTAATACAGGTTTTGATAACCGATTCCATTCAAAGGCCTTATCGGGTTTTTTGTCGGTATAAGCCATACTTATTGAAAGTGGCTCCGGTTCATATCCGGAGGCGGAGCCTCCAAAATAAGACATCCAGTATTTTTTTTGAAATTTGTTCAAATTATACTTCCCGCCCCACTTTGTATTCACCAATGAATTGTAACCTGCTTTCTGATTAGCATCCCATCCTTCCGGTGAAAAAGATAATTGTACTCCGAGAGTTCTCCAGTTTAGCAAATCTTTACTGGTTGCCAACCATGTTTTATATCCTCTTCCATCAAAAACCAGATAAGTCATATACCAGTTTTCCCAATTTTGTAAATGGTCGGACAATCCACTTTTTTGGATGAGTCGGGTGGCAGCAACACTAACCCATATTTGTATGGTGTTTTTACTTCGTTATAAATTTCTTTCATAACAGATTCAGGTACCTGTGTGTTTTGAGATATACCCGTATTAATGAATACGATTCCTGAGATAAGAATAAAAATAATTTTTTGAAGCATGATTTATTTATTCACTTTAAAATGATATTTCCCCGATCCCACCTGTACCGGTTGTTTATTATAACCTTTTGGAAAAATTATTTCCGCTTTCGAATTAACCGGAATGTCAACCTCAATTTCGAAAGTTGATTTATTTATTTTCCAATTTACTTTAATTTCTCCTTTTACAGAATGATAAGTTACATTCAACTTTTGAATATCACCCACCGGCTGTGGCTTGATGATAATATTTTCAAATCCTGTAGTTCCCTCCCTTTGCCCGATGCCGGCCAATCCCGTATAAAACCATTCCATCAAATGGCCTAACATAAAATGATTATTCGAAACAGTGGGCAATGCCTGCCAGGATTCGGTAAGCGCAGTAGCGCCTTGTTTTAATAGATACCCATAACCCGGAACATCACTTCGGCTATTCATTTTATAAATAATATCGCTTCTGTCGGCCTGCTCCAGAACTTTTAACAGGTATCTATGTCCAATATCCCCGGTAGTGAAAGTGTATCCCTCGTATTCAATATCATTTATCAAATTATTCAACACTGCATTTTCATATTCTTTTTCTACAAGTCCCATATAGAGTGAAATAGCATTAGAAGCCTGACTGCCATTCCCATATTGCCTTTTATCCCTGTTATAAAATTTATTATTGAAAGCTGTCTTTATCTTTTCAGCTATTAGTTGATACCTTTCTTCATCCGTAGTTTTCCCTAACAGCTTCGCTGTTTTACTAAGAATAACTGCATCATAATAGTAATAAGCTGTTGCCGTGAGTCCCAACGGAGTCAGTTGAGAGAAACCGGGGCGTTCAGACCCAATATCATACCAATCACTCAAACCGAACATTAATAAAAAACTACTATCTTTTGATTGCAAGTGGCCGAAATACTGCTTCATCATTTCATAATTTTCTGATAAGAAGCGTTTATTACTACTCCATTCATACAAATACCAGGGAAAAATGATTCCGGTGCTACCCCACTCAGGGGAGTCTCTGAAATTATCATCCGTAAAGTGCATTACAGTAAATTCGGGTACAGTTGATGGAATCAGGCCATCACTATATTGTTGTGTTCGAATATCGTGAAGAATTTTCCCTGAAAAAGAAAAAATATCATAATTATGCTGAATGGCATTCCCCATAAGATGTACCTGCTCCTGCCAGCCAAGACGCTCACGATGCGGGCAATCCGTAAACACACTTACCATATTGCTGTTAATCGCCCAGAGAATCAATTTATGAATTTGATTAAAAAGTTCATTTGAATTTGAAAAAGTTCCTGATGATCTGGCGCTGTTTCTAATGTGCCATTCTTCAATTTTATGCAATACCGGAAATTCATTATTTGCCACACCTTCAAGCTCTACTCCCTTTACCTGTAGATACCTGAATCCGTAATAAGAAAACTTCGGATGCCAGACTTCTTTTCCACCTCCCTTCAAAACATAAGTATAAAAGTGTGGTCTGCCCGTAAATTTTTGATTCGCTGTATTACTGTCTGTCAGGAGTTCAGATGGGAAGATGCGAATTGTATCCCCTTTCTTACCACTTACTTCAATAGCAGGAATGCCGGAAGCGTTTTGTCCCAAATCAAAAAACCAATCGCCTTTAGCAATTTTTATCTGCTTCACAGGTGAAAACTTCTGCATTACTTTTATCGGCTCTCCTCTTTGAGCAACTAACATTGGGCCGCTCGTAACAACAACATTCTTCCAATTTGCATCATTAAAATTAATTTCATCCCAACCTTTTTGTTCAAGGTTAGCATCATAATCTTCTCCTCCATAAATACTGGAAAAAAATATTGGTGAAGGATATGTCTTCCAGGTATTGTCGGTTACAATATCTTCAACCGATCCATTATTGTATTCAATCTTGATTCTTGCGATTAGCTTCGGGTAACCATAAGCGCCGGTCATCTTCCTATATCGTTCTCCGGGGATATAATAAAATACGTTTCCAAGGACGACACCCAAAGTATTGAGTCCAATATTTAAATAGTTAGTTATGTCAAAACTAACGTACCGAGCTTCCTTTGAATATTGTGTCCATCCGGGGTCTAAAAAATGATCACCCACTTTCGACCATTAATGCTCATTTCAAAATGACCAAGCCCCGAAACAAAGGCTGTTGCCCTTTTTACAGGTTGAAATATTTTAAATTGTTTTCTGACAAGCGGCAAAATATTCGATCTTTTACCCCAGGTTTTATTTCCGTTACCATGCTCATGTGGAACATGAATATCCTTATCCGGCAATATTTGAAATGCAATCCATCTGGCACCTTTCCAGTCCTTGGTATTTAATAATCCCATCTGCCAGGATGCAATTTTGCTAAAGGAAGGTAAAATGTTTCGGTTATCCCAAACCATTAACTTCCAGAAATACTTTTTTGAAGTTTCTAATTTTTTTCCGATATCAAGAAAAACAAAACCCTCCTTCTTACTTACTTTCTTGGAATCCCAAACATTAGCTTCCCCTTTTTCCAGTAGCAAACTATCATCTGCTATCATTATTCGATAAGCAGATTGCGAAACGTTTTTCGCTGTTGAACGAATTTCCCAGCTTAAAAAAGGTTGTTCTTCCTCTACCCCTAAAGGATTTATCGAATATTCACATTTCAGATTTACCACCTCCGGCTTTTGCGAATAGGATTGCATCGTCAAAGTCCAATAAACTAATATTAAAACAAATCTGAGCATCTTAATTTTTTTATTGAATATCTATATTGGAAACAAGGAGTCCCTTTCCATTTTTTACTTTTAATATTACATTATAATGACCAGCATTAATCATGCTTCCGGTATTAAATGTTATTGTATTCCATTTCGCCTCTTTAGTGACCTTAAACCGGATGTTTTGTTCCACCATTACATTACCGGTAACATCCAGCAACTGCACATTCCCCAAAATATCCTTTTCCGAAGTGCTGTTATATTTTATGGTGATGGAATAAATATCAGCTACACCAGTTGTAACCGGCCAGTTAATAGTTGCTTCGTCATCAGAGGCGACAACTGTTCGCTCATTATTTAAAACTATTTTTTTATCAACATTACTGCTTACAATAACGACATCCGATTTATATGAAGTAACCGCCTTCAAATCATAAGCAGGTTGCATGTCTGAGGCAGGTAAAATATAAACCAGAAAAGGCCTGTCAGATTTATAATTCAAATCTGATCCGGCAGAAACTCTTTTTCGATACACATTATACAGAGACCCTCCACTTTCATCGGTAATAATTTTTGTTATCGTATTTTCAAAATCTTTAATCAAGTCGGTATTTTCATTTTCCCTAATGCCAATAAAAATGTCAGATTCCGATTTCACTTTGAATGAAACATTATAAGCATTTCGTTTATGAAACTGAATCCAATCTGCTCCAAATAAGTTAGAAGGTAAACTGTTAATCTGTACACTGTCGTTTAAATATTGCTTATCTCCAATATCACTCCAGGATTGTTTTTTACAATTATCGCATTGCAATTCGTAGATATTAGCTGTATATCCTGCAGCTTGTATTCCAGATTGAAGTGAAGCTACTGCAATGGCAGAAATAATCGCTTGTCCTGCCAGAGTTTGAGGAAACTCAATTGTCATCAAACCATTGGTAACTCTTACATTCACCACTTTCTTAAGCGCCTTATTAGAACCCGCCTCTTTCCAGATGTCAACATTTTTTAAGGCGGTTTTATTATTTATAGAAACATCAAATAATCGCATACCCCGGGCATCCATTCCCCCACCGATACCCAACCAGGGTTCTGTAAAATACAGTTCTACCCTGTAATCTCCGTTTGGCAAGGGCAGTCTGTATTTAAGCAAATGTTTTCCATATCTGAAAGTCTGGAACAAAGGCCAGTCATTAGCGCCTTTTATAGGGGAGAAAGTTCTTCTTTGTGATGCAAATATTGAAGGAATTTCAGGAAAAACAGCTGACCATGATTGATATCCTGCAAGATTAATATTTTCATCAACAAGTGGCCTATCAGCATTCCAAATATTTCCGTTCTGGTCTGTATAGTCAGGACCACCACAATTAATTCTGTAAACATAGAGGTACCCCGATTGTGGCTTTAAAACATTTTGAGCATCAGAATACAACTTATTAAAATTTGGTGACTCTGGAAGATGATTCAATACTAAAGTGTCTTTTGCAACAACTTTTCCATCGACATATCCAACAGCATATAAAACATTATATTGGATATTGACCTTATCCCACATAGAATGAGTTCCAATTGAGCCTCTTCTTCTTTTACCAAGAGAAACATTATCAATGTCATTGAACAACTCTACCTCATCACAGTTCGAGTAAACAATAACAGAATCCTTTATACCCGGCATCATCCAGCGGTTAGGCCAGGTGTGAGAAGCAATATAAACCATCGGCTCGCTTTCTTTGGATACATAGTTGCTTCGATACATATAATATACATCGGTAGGCTCTTCCCAGGGTCAACATACCTTTGTAATTAACAGGGCCAATTCTGTCCATTTCTCTAAAACCTTCTCCACCCTGAACCCTGCCGGGATTATCATGAGTAGTCAGCAACCAGAAATAATGACCTGCAACACTATCTTTTACCGATTCGGCCAATCTGATTTTCTTTTCCATCAAGAGTGTAAACCGATCTTCACTAACAGGAGCATTTTGTACAAACCCTCCTTCCGTATGTAAATCCAGAGTACGCCAGGCACCATATTCACCAACCAAAACCTGCTTTTTCAAATCCTCTCCATAAGCATCAGGATTACCGCCGTAAGTGCCTGTCCAGTTTTGAGGCACATTCCAGTCAGAACCTTCTCCTCCATTACAGGTAGTAACCGGTCGTTGTGTTGATGCAGTAGGATCTAAGGAACCAATCAACTCCGTACATTCCTTTGCAAATTCTTTTGGCAATGTACTTTCATTTTGTAACCCCCACATAATTACTGACGGGTCATTTCTTCTCTCTATCACCCATTCTTTTAAAAGCTGTTTGAAGTTGTTTTTAAATTCAGGTGTATCAAACCACACATGTGCGGACAATTGCGTCCACCAAAGAATGCCCTTTTGATTAAACAGTCGCCCGTAGAGCAGATTATGCGGCTGATGGCCGTCTCTGAAAGAATTGAATCCTGCTGCCTGCAACCATTTTACACGAGAAACGATTTGCTCCGGTGAAAAGGCATGGCTTTGTCCAATCAGGTGTTCGTACTCCGCTACGCCATTGATGAAAACCGGTTTGCCATTCAGAAAAAACTGATTCGTTTGCGTATTCCATTGCACCGTCCGGAAACCAAAATCTGTTACTTCCTGATCAATTATTTGATTGCCCGATCTTATTGTTGTTTTTATTTTATAGAGATACGGATTTTCTACAGACCAAAGAGTAGGATTTTTAAATGTCAGCCTACTCTTTGATACAGTTTCAGAATCATTAGCCATGAATAGCCTACCCGAAACAGCAGTTGCACGTACAATTCCTTTTTGATCTAAAACCTGTTGGGTTATCTGCACATTCTTTTTATCTGAACTATAATTTTTCAAACTAGTGTTAATAAAAAGGGATGTCAGTTCATAGTTAATATCGGCCCATGCATGAATTCCGAATGGCTGAACTCTTACTTCATTTGTTACTAATAAACTCACCGGCCTAAAGATGCCTAATGGTTGTGAACCTTCTGAAAAACCGCGTTCATCACTACAGCCTCCACACACCCAGGGAAGATCCCTGATGTGTGCCGGATGATCAGCACGAACCAACAAATCATTCTTTCCTGGATGAAGTAAGGGCGTTACATCCAATGTAAAAGTAGTGCGACCGCCGACATGGCAGCCGGCTTTTCTATTGTTAACCCACACTGTTGCATAAGAACCCACACCTTCAAAAAACAGAAAATATCTTTTTTCCTTTTCCTATGAACTGAAAACGTTTTCTTATACATAGCTGACCCATGGAGATTGCCATGAAACAACCGCCTGTATCCATAATAGTCATCCCAGTTATGAGGAATAGAAACAGTTTGTTTATTTTTTGATTTACTGTTCCATTGATTATTTGTATCCTCCTGATTCAGTAAATAGGTTTGCCATAAGGAGTTTAAAGATATAGTTTTTCGAACTTGTGCATAAGACATATCGCACCAAAAAACAAAAAGAAAAAACAATGAAATAATATGGTGAGGGAAAAGATTTCCAACACAATTAAAAGAGGCTTCAGATGTACAATATCGCTTTATTTTTTCTGTAAAAAAAGAAAACCGACCTCTTTTATCTGAGATAAATTTGCTGTGCCTGTATTTTTTACTTTTCTTCAAGATTGCCATTCAATTTATATACTCCGTTTTTAACGGTAGGTATTTTAACTATTTTATTTCTATATCTTAAAATCATTTCTTCGCCCACCAAAGAGCGAATGGTAAGCGTTTGTAGATACCCATTTTCCCATTTCATATCAACTTCAAAGCCACCACGAACTTTTACGCCTTTTACTTCTCCGTTCGCAAGATTATCGGGCAATGCCGGTAATATATCAATATACTGTGTATGCGACTGAATGAGTAATTCATTGATGCCGGCTGCTCCACCAAAATTACCATCAATCTGAAAAGGTGGGTGTGCATCAAAAAGGTTAGGATAACTACCGGCGCCACCCCTTGCCGGGCTTAAAAGCATTTGAATGAGCTTATAAGTATAACCTGCATCTTTAAATCTTGCCCACAAATTTATTTTCCAACCCAGACTCCAGCCGGTAGCTTCATCTCCTCTGTAAATCAGCGATTGTCTTGCAGCCTGCATCAGATCAGGTGTATCTTCCCAGTTAATTTCATTGCCCGGATACACTGCCCAAAGATGCGAAACGTGCCTGTGTTTATTAGTAGTGTCATCCACATCCTGAAGCCACTCCTGCAATTGGCCGTATTTACCAATTTGATTGGGGGCAATCGTAGAATATTTATCTTTTAATTCTTTCCGGAAACCTGCATCCGTATTTAAAATTTCCGAAGCTTCAATTGTGTTTTTAAATAAAGCCCTGATAATCTGATGATCCATAGTAGGACCTGCCACCAATCCACCTTGCTCGGGTGAATTAGAAGGGGTACTTATCAACCAACCCGTTTTCGGGTCTTTTACCAAAACAGAATTAAAAAACAGCGCAGACGCTTTCATCAACGGATAAGCGTTATTGCGTAAAAATTTTAAATTTCGGTTAAAAAAGGAAATGTTCCCACAAATGCTGACAAAGCCAGGCTCCGCCCGTCGGCCATATTCCATGATTAGAAGCATTGATCGGCGCCGCACCTCTCCATAAATCTGTATTGTGGTGCAACACCCATCCCGAAGCATTATAATATTGCTTTGCTGTTTCACTTCCCGTTTTTGACAAATCATTAATCATTTGAAACAAAGGCTGATGCATGGGTGAGAGATTCAATAACTCAGCAGGCCAATAATTCATTTCTAGATTAATGTTAGTAGTGTATTTGCTACCCCATGGAGGCGCTAATAAATCATTCCAGATACCTTGCAGGTTAGCAGGGCGGGTACCGGGACGCGAACTGCTTATTAAAAGATAACGGCCATATTGGGCATACAATGCTACAAACGACGGATCGTTATTAAAGGCAAATTGTTCAAGCCTTTTATCGGTTGTCAGATTACTGAAGTTTTGTTTAGTAGAATTAAAAAACTGAATTGAATAAGTGTCAAAATATTTTTTATACTCTTTGATATGAGCATCTTTTAATTTATTGAAAGAAAAAGAGTTTTGATTTAAAATTCCTTTTAATCCCGGTATCTCTGCCTTTTCTGCTACCTTAGCATAGTTGATAAAGTTGGTAGCAGCATATAAAAACAGGGTAGCTTCGTCAGCAGCATGTACAATAATTTTTTTTGAAGAATTATTTATTACTCCCCCTTTTAAAATTACTTTCAATAAAGCCTTTCCTTTTGAAGCGCCATCCTTTACCTGAATAGAAAGCAGCAGTGTGTTATTAGTTAATTTTTGCACCTGAAACTTACTGTGCGGACTATTTATCAATGCTTCAAAACCGATAGCCTTTCGCTTCTCCGCAGTGAGGTGGACAATAATTGCATTTGCAGAAACGCTGGCAATATATTCGCGCTTGTATTGTACTCCATTATAGTTGAAAGTGGTTGAAGCTACAGCATTGCTCAGGTCAAGCATTCGTTTGTAATTACTAACCTTTGACTCATCAACATTGAAATTCAAAAACAAATCGCCAAAAGGTTGATAACTGGCCTGATATTGCCCTATGGCAGGTACGTCATCATTCTGTACAAAAAATTTCCACAATCCGTTTAAAGAAATCTTAGATGCTTCATCAACACCCTCCGGATATAGACCAATTGGCTTTGAAGGGTCTTTATAACCTAAAATACCGCCTTTGCCTGAAAAATTTAAAACTAAAATTGCAATCGTATTTTCCCCTTGTTTTAATGCGTTTTTATTGATAATATATTTTCTGGTTTCATCGTCATTTTTGCTGCCTACAAGAACTCCATTCACATAAGTATAATCCTGATTATAAAGTTTATTCAAATCCAGTATCAGATTTTTTCCAAGCCACTCATCAGGTAAATGAAACCGGGTACGAAACCAAACTGCGCCATCCAATCCTTCATGGCCTATTGCTTCCCATCCATCATAAGTGGGCATCTTAATAGTAGCCCATTTCTCATCATTATAATTTTCCTGTGAAGGATTTCCCCTTTCTTTAGTGGTAGCCAATGCTTTTTTAATCCATGCTTCTCTGTCGCCTTCAGCAGATTTTAAACCCATAAACTCACGCCCGGCAAGATACTCTGCCTCTTTTTGTTTCCCTTGAAATAATAAATTCCTAATTGAATCTAAGTATTTGTAAGCTCCTTGTCTGTTATAGTCTCGAGGATAACCTGTCCACAATGTTTCTTCATTAAACTGAATTCTGTCACTTGCTATTCCTCCAAAAACGATGGCGCCTAAACGTCCATTCCCAATTGGCAGCGCTTCTACCCATTTTTGAGCAGGTTTATCATACCATAGCGTCAGATCCTGAGCAAATAAAAAATTTGCAACTAACAGCAGAAACGCGAGTATAGCCGACTTTAATTCAGACATGATTTTTTAAAAAACTTTTGATTGCCTATTTAATTATTTTTTAATTTCTTTGGTATCTACTTCTTTTCCCACTAATATCAATTCATTATTTAAAACATTGTTCTTCAAAATAATGCCTTTAGTAGCTTCTCCGTTTATCTCCAAAAAACTATCTGTACCGACAAAGGGCCAGCAGTTTTGGAGCAATACTTCTTTTGCATTATTTAACCGTATAACAGGCGCCACTGCTACAGGTGTTGCTGTACTGATATTGTCAAGATACAGACGTTCAGAATTTTCTACCTTTAGCGAGCTACCCATCTCAGTATTGATGCGAACATTATGCAGTTCTATATCCTTTGCATTTTTGATAGTAATGCCTCTTTTTGCATCAAATACCGCATCAGTAAGGCTTATTTCCTGCACCGGCATTTCTTCAAGCCCATTGATGTATAGGGCTTCATTGGTTTGTGCGGTGATATTGCTCAGTCTGATATTTTTAAACTGCGGCGTTCTTTCTGAAACTGGTTCCGGAGGCACTTTGGCATATTCCATATCAAGTACTATCGCCTGGTCTCTGATATTTTTCATCACAATATTACTTACACGAATATCTTCCACTACTCCACCTCGCCCCCGAGTTGTTTTTATACGAATTCCCTGTCAGTTCCGTCGAAAACACAGTTGCTGATAACAATCTTTTTTACACCCGCACTCATTTCACTGCCAATGACCACACCGCCATGACCGGCCAGCATAGTACAATTTGTAATAGTATAATTTTCAGCCGGCACAGCCTTGGTACGGCCGGGCAAATCTTTCCGGACTTAATCGTAATACAGTCATCACCCACACTAATATGACAATCGCTGATATGTACATTACTGCAACTTTCGGGATTGATGCCATCCGTATTAGGAGCATTTCTTTGCGGATTTTGAATTGTTACGGCATGAACTGTGACATTATCGCAAAACTGCGGATTAATTGTCCAGAATGGTGAGTTTCGAATGGTAATTCCCTGAATGAGCACATTTTTACAATACATCGGCTGAATAAACGGCGGTCTCAAAAATCCGCGTTTCATTTGCTTGGGATTGTCGGGTAAAAGAATGTCTTTATTTTCTTTGTCAAATATCAACTGCCATTTGCTTCGTGGTTGGTCAATTTTGTATCCCTCTACAAAATCCCACCATTTTGAACCATGACCTTCAATAATCCCCCGACCAACTATTGCAATATTTTCGGCATTGTACGCATAAAACAGGGGTGAAAAATTTTTTACGTCAACTCCTTCATAACGACTTTCAACCATGGGAAGATAATCATCAAAATCATCACTGAAGTGTAATTCGGCGCCTGCATCAATAAATATCGTTATATTACTTTGCAGGTGAATAGGACCGGTCAGATATTTTCCGGCCGGAAAATAAACCGTACCACCGCCTGCCTTTGTAGCAGCCTCAATCGCTTTCTTTAATGCAAGCGTAGCTTTTGTACTGCTGTCTTTTTTGGCTCCATATTTAGTAACATCATAAAATTGCTGTGCAACTAAAATATTGCTAAACATCAGTATGGCCAGTATCGTTTTAATAATATATTTCATCCTTATTTTCTATTTTATTCGAATAACCAATCAACATTTTTTCGATTCCCGCTTTCATACAAAGTTTCGCATCATATATTTTTAAAGGAGCATCGGCATTTATAAATTCAAGAATCAACGCTACGCCCCTTTCCAATTTCAGGATATTGTTTCCGGCTCCAAAATCATAAGTATGAATATGCAACTGAGGCATTCCGTGCAGTACTATCGCATTGGCAATTTTTGTATCGGCCTGACCATAATCATTTGCCAAGGCATTTGTTTCAAGTTCCGGTGCCTTCAGAAACACGGTATCATTTGTAAATGCTGCTTTTTGTGGTTCAAAAAAACCAACCAATACTTTTACAGGCTTAGAGTTGGTGAAGCTAATACTTGTGCCTTCATCAATTTGTTTTTTGAAAGATAATTTCACTCCTCTGAGTCCTTTTAGCTCGGGTGCAAAAGAACGAATGGTAAAATTAGTATCTGCAAATACCTGTTGAAGACTATCAATCACAAAATATGAATATCTTCCATTTAGCTTCACAATGGCATTTTGAAGTGGATTTATTTTTTGGATCAAAACTCCTTTACTGTTTTTCAGAGAATCTATTCTCTGCTCAAATATTTTCAGTTCCATCTGAAAAGGAACAAATACTTCTGCCCAGGTTTTATAGGTTGCATCTACTCCACGTGTCGGTATTTTTCTTTGCTGAGTCTGCATACTGTTTGCATACAGGTAGGTTCCTTTTGTAAACTTAACCAATTTCTGGTAATCAGCTACACTTTGACGCAACAGTTGGAGCGCTTTATCTAAGTTTTTTATATCATCGGAATATTTATACCTTAATACATACAATGCCGCTTCAGCCTTATTGGCATAGTGATAGGCCAATGCATGATAGGCATATACATCGTTCTTAACTCTTTCAAACTCATCATTGTTTTTAGTAACATTTTTCGCTGCTTTATCTATGGCGCTTATAGCCTTATCAGCATGTGCTTTCACTTCATTTATCACAGTCATGGGTGTTTCGCCGGTATGTTGCCGCCCTGTCCATTCTTTTTCGGCATATTCAGCAAGCGATTCTCCTTCGGGCGCTTCACTTTCATAAAGTAAGGTAAACAAGCCATATCGGAAAGGGTTGATGAGTTGCGTCATCAACATTCCTAATGTAAGTGTCTGGCGGTTTCCGTCTGTGATTCCAAATCTTCTTAAAAGTTTGGGAGCAATATGTCCTGACTCCTGATAGGATTTAAGGATTTTTTTTCCGGCAGCTTCATTAGTTCCAAACTGTGTTGCCAATTGTATAGCCCAGTATTTATCTTCTTCTTTGTAATCTCGGTTTGAGTTCCATGCATATCGGCTCCATGATTTATACCATAACCAGTCACGTTCAATTTGCAGTAATCGCTTACCTCCCCGAACACTATCGGCGCTGTAGGGCCAGTCCCAGAAAGAAGATTCCGGATATAAATGCAGACCATGAGCATCCAACACATTCTCCATACCCCGTACAGAGCGTTGAATAAAATCAGTAGCACCATAACGAAAAGGTTCCAGATTGGCCAGAATATGAACATTGGCAATATGCACATTTCCCTGACTACTCAATGTTCTATGCAGCTGTGCCCAAGTGCCTCGTGGAGTTTCATAAGTTAATGCCTCTCCATTGAACTTTGCCATTGTGTAGAGATTCTTATACAAAGGAAGCGCTTCCTTCATCACCGAAGGAGCATCGGATCATGCGCCCTTAAAACAATTGGCGGTTCATCAGTCTTGCCTAATGCTTTCAGACCGTCCTTTACCCCCGGAATAATCGTTCTTGTAAACCAGTCAATATCATCCTGCCCCACGCCTTCCATTGCTTCGCCCAAGGTTACCAATAACCCTACATTCGGATATTTTTCAACAAATGCAGCAATTGATTTTTGAGTGTAATCTGCAATAATCGGAATAATGGGTCTTTCACGTTCCTGTGATTTTAATCCGTTCTTTTCTGCAAAGGGTTTTGAAATGATGATATTATAAAACATTTGTATTACCCAGATTCCTCTTTTATCCGCCTCAGCAGTTAAAAAACTATAAATTTCTTCATTCTTTTTAAAAGAGGCATCATCTACTTCTAAAGCGTATGGATATTCTTTCAATTTTACCAATGAAGCAAAAGGATGTCCATTCCACAAATACAAAGAGTTCATTCGATTATGAACCATGGAGTCCAAAACCTGAATCCACAATTGCTTGTCATAAAACCAGGGAAATGTTTCGGGCATGTAAGGATATTCATATACATTTCTACCCGGGAGATAATATGGCTTTTGTAGTCCGATACATTGTCCTCTCAAAACCATCTTTGGCGCATCCGTAAAATTCAAATGCTTTGGCAAAGCCCCTTCGGCAGCAATTCTCTCTGCCAATTCGAGACAACCATATAAAACACCTGATGCATCTGCTCCGTTTACAGATATCTGATTGTCATTTCCTTCGAGCCGGAAACCTTCTTTTTTAAGACCGTTTATGGTATTCTGATCTAAAATTAAAAATATGTTCCTTGCATTTTTTAAGGCATAACCTTCCTTTTTATTTTTAGCCTTAACCTTTTTATTGATTGTTATCAAGACTTCTATTCCTTTTTGGTTCAGATTTTTTTTCAATTCATTTGCGCCAAATTCTATACGTTGGGATGAATTTTCAGGCAGATGAATGATTACAGGTTCTTTACTCAGCGTTGCAAAACTATTTACTCCAAAAAACAAAAAGAAAATGAATATTTGAATACGAAAAAGTTTCATGTTATAGATATTTTATTCACACATATTTTTAATGTAAGGCAATTGGGGTAAGTTATTGAAACCATAAAACCCAATTGCATTTTCGCCCAAAAACATTTGCTTTTCCTCCTCCGATAATAGATTTGATTTTATAATAAAATCGTAGGACATTCTGTACGTAATGGCGGTGATGGTTCTTGGATAATCAGACCCCCACATCAGCTTTTCTATTCCTACCAACGAGATAGCTTCCTTAATAGCCCAAACAGCGCCCGTAAACGGATAAAACTCATCAATAAACAACCAGGTAATCCCACCGGATTCAATCCTTACATTTTTATGTCGCGCCAGTTTTATCTGTTCCTGCCAACCTGCGCGCGTAACCATTCCAAAATGACCAATCGCAATTTTAAGTTCCGGAAATGAAGCAATCACTTCCTGCATTTCAGAAACCTGCATTTCTCCATCTGCCAGATCAATTGACAAAATCATTTGCCGCTCCTGCATCAATGCAAAAACCTCCATCAGATTATTATCCGTCAGATTGATTCTTTTATCTCCTGAAAAAATTCGGTTAGCGGGTATCTTAATAGCTCTGAATCCTTCCTCAATCGCATTATTGGCCTGACCGACATAATCCGGCTGCCACACATCTATCAATCCACAACAAAGAAATCTTTCTGGATATTTTTTTTGTATTTCGGCCAGGTAAGAACTCTGATTACCATCAATATATTCCTGCGTAATGACTGCTACAGCTACCTGCGCATAATCCATGTTTGAAAGAAACACTTCGGCGGTATTCTGTCCGTCCAGCATGAAAGGCGGCAGCATCTGTCTTGTTTCGCCCATAAATAAAGACCTGCCATTTGTCAATGTCTTTATCGGTAAGCCATCTACCAAAGTATCCTGCCTTAACCAAAGGTGGGCGTGTGCATCAATAACAGTGTACATACCTTTAAAATTTAAAACTCAATTAATATTCTAAAAACATCACCCGGATTGGCTGACCAGTTTTCCAGCGCCTCCTGTGCTTTTTCCGGCGGATAAATCGCTGAAATCAGTTCATCTATCGGGCATAGCTGACGTTTCATATACTCCATCACAGCCTTGAAATCGGAATGCAGGGCATTGCGCGACCCTCTGATATCCAGTTCTTTCTGAACAAACAATTTCGTTTGAAAAGATACTTCATTTTTTGCATACCCGATATACACTACCCTCCCCGAAAATGCAACTTCATTGATGGCTGCTACATAAGTCAACGGGCTGCCTACTGCTTCTATCACCACATCAGTTCCAAAACCACCGGTAATTTTTAATATTTCTTCGTGCAGATCATGCGTTTTGCTGTTAATGGTAAAAGAAGCGCCAAGCTTTTTAGCCAACACTAATTTTTTATCATCAATATCAACGGCAATAACTTTAGCTCCACGGAGTCCAGCTCTCACAATAGCGCCTACACCAATCATACCGCAGCCTATTACCATTACATAATCCAAATCTGTTACTTCGGCTCTGGATACGGCATGGAAACCTACACTCATGGACTCTACCAATGCAAAATCACGAACAGAAATATTACCATCGGTAAGCAATTTATTGTATGGAATCGCAATGTATTCGGCCATAGCGCCATCACGTTGCACACCCATTGTTTCGTTAATCTCGCAGGCATTTACCCTCCCGTTTCGGCAGGATGCACATTTGCCACAGTTTGTATATGGATTTACTGTACAAGCCATACCCATTTTATAATGATGGGGAACGCTGGTACCTACCAGTTCTATTATGCCACCAATTTCGTGGCCGGGAGTAACCGGAAGTTTTACCATCGGGTTTCTGCCCAAAAAAAGTATTGAGGTCAGAGCCGCAAAACCCACATATTTCACTTTTACCAACACTTCATCTTTTTTAATTTGGGGTATCTCGCGTTCAATTACCAATACTCTCCCTTCTTCAATTATTTGTATAGCCTTCATAATCAATTATTTAACTGTTAAGCCAGGTATCCCTGAAACGAGGTGCCAGAATTTTTTGAACTTCATTTAATAGCTCCTGATCTAATGCTGCTTCTGCCCAGGCAATATTATTAAGCACATTTTTAGGATTAGCGGTGCTAAACAAGGTGGTAGCAATCGCCTGATTTGAAACAGCGTATTTTATGGCAAGTTGTTCTATTGACTTTCCTTTCGATTTACAATAATTTACTGCTTTCTGACAAACTGCCACTAATGGCTTTTGAGCCGGATGCCAATCTGCCACACCTCTTTCGGTAAGTAATCCCATCGAAAAGGGAGAAGCATTGATAATACCAATATTATGCTTTTGAAAATAGCTAAAATAATCCGATAAAGAATCGTCATTCAGGCAATAATGGCAAAAGGAAAGTACCGCCTCCACTGTTCCGTGTGGCACATGCTCAATCACATATTTAAAATGCCGGAGTGTAAGATTTGTAATACCAATATGCTTTACGATTCCTTTATCTCTAAGTTCCACAAGCGCCGGAAGCGTTTCCTGACATATTTGGTCAAGATCGGCAAACTCAATATCATGAACATTAATAAGGTCAATATAATCCTGATGTAACCGTTCCATACTCTCATACACGCTTTCAACAGATCTTTTTGCAGAATAATCCCAAAAATTCTTTCCATCCCTTCCATAGCGACCAACCTTAGTGGAGAGATAATATTTGGTCTTCTCTATTCCTTTTAATGCTTTACCCAGAACTATTTCGGCTTTCAGATGACTATAATAAGGAGATACATCAATGAAATTAATGCCATTATCCACAGCTGTATGTACTGCTTCAATGGCTTCGGACTCCTTCACCGAACGAAAAACGCCACCCAAAGAAGATGCCCCGAAACTTAGAGCAGAAACCTTCATTCCGGTTTTTCCTATTTCTCTGTATTCCATTTTTGTAAACAAGCAAATTTTTAATTGTAATTTTCACAAATTAAATTATAAATACGTCTCTTCCAAATAGTTCACGTTTTTAATTTACGCAATCGTTAGCGCGCCTAAAACCAACTGCATTTTTTTCTTTGATCTTCAGTCTTTTGTTATGGAGATGAAGCATTTAATTTTTGGTACTTTCAAAAAAATTGATTGAAAAATAATTCACCAGATGCAGTCCAATAATTGTAACCTAATTATTCATATTGGCTTTGTAATTATCTGAGAAAACCTAAATAACATATTCAGATCTTTAATATTACTATTAAATTTTTATGCCTAAATGCTCGATATAATATTTATTTCTTTAAATTTATAAAAAAATTATGCAAACTATTTTAGGCACCGGCGGAGCTATTGGTAGCGCATTGGCAAAGGAACTCTCACAGTACGATTCTGTAATTAGATTGGTAAGCCGTTATCCCAAAAAGTAAATGAAATGGATGAACTCATGCAGGGCAATCTAATGGATAAACAGTTTACAGAAAGAGCCGTTAAAGGCAGTTCTGTTGCGTATCTGACCGTCGGATTGGAGTATAAATCCAAAGTCTGGAAGGAGCAATGGCCGATAATTATGCAAAATGTGATTGATGCCTGCAAAAAGCACAGCGTCAAACTCGTGTTTTTTGACAATGCATATATGTACGATCCTGATCATTTAGAAAACCTGACAGAAGAAACGCCAGTTCGTCCGGTGAGCAAAAAGGGCAAGGTAAGAGCAGAGATAGCACAGAATCTTTTGTCCGAAATTCAATCAGAAAATATTGAAGCAATGATTGTCAGATCGTCGGACTTTTATGGACCCAATATTCGAAACAGCGTAATGTTTGAAACCGTTTTCCTGAAATTGAAGGAGGGAAAACCTGCAATATGGGTGGGCGACCCCTCCACCTACCACATGATGACCTACTCTCCCGATGCAGCCAAAGGAACTGCACTACTGGGCAACACGCCCGATGCTTATCAGCAGGTATGGCATCTGCCAACAGCGCAGGAAAAAGTTACCGGTAAGCAATGGGTTGAAATGTTTGCAAAGGAATTGGGTAAACCTGCAAAATTTAAAGCTGTACCAGGCAAAATGGTCAAACTTATCGGCTTATTTGTATCCTTGTTCAAAGAATTGAGCGATGTGATGTATCAGAATGAGCGTAACTATTTTTTTAATTGCAATAAATTCATGAATCGTTTTCCCGATTTCAGGATTACAAGTCCCGAAGAAGGCGTGAGAGAAGTAGTTAAAGCCGGGTAGAAATTATCACTCGTTACAAAATCCCTAATCGTTTCTTACGGTTCTATTTCCTGAATTTGGAATATATTGCATTGCCGCAATGCCGGCATTGCATCCATAATGGCCGAAAAATTAAAAAAAATAAGAGTTCTGATTGCGCCGCTTGATTGGGGGCTTGGGCACACTACCCGTTGTATTCCAATCATTTATGAATTACTTAAAAATGATGTGGACGTCATCATCGCAGGCAATGAAAACCAGCAGGTATTATTAAAGCAAGAATTTCCACATTGCACCTATATTTATTTAGAAGGTTATAACGTGCAGTACGCTGCTTCTGCCCGAAAACTGTTTTTCAAAATGCTGATGCAGATTCCCCGAATTTTATCGGCAATGAGTAAGGAACACAAATGGCTAAAAAAAGCTATAAAAGATTATCAAATAGATGCCGTTATCAGCGACGACCGGTATGGATTGCACTACAGTGGCGTTCCTTGCGTCTTTATTACCCATCAGCTTTTGATTAAAAACCCTCTTGGCTCCCTCGCTGAGAAATTATTGCAAAAAATAAATTACAACCAAATAAACCGATTTCATCAATGCTGGATTCCCGATTTTGACGACCATCCCAATCTTGCCGGAGACCTTTCTCATCCTCAGAAGATGCCAAAAATACCTGCTTACTATATTGGCCCGCTAACAAGAATGAAAAAACTTGAAACCATTATTGACAAAAATCATTTGCTCATCATTTTATCGGGGCCTGAGCCGCAACGCTCTGTTTTTGAAAATTTAATTTTTGAGCAAATAATTAGCTTTCCCGGAACAGCAACCATTGTAAGAGGCTTACCCTCCGGAATGGAACTCCCCAAAACAGCAGACCATATAAACATTTACAATCATTTAGACAGATACCACCTGAACAAAGAAATGTGCAAGGCAGCTTTTGTCTTATGCCGTAGTGGATACAGCTCGGTGATGGACATCCATGCTGTTGGAGTAAAATCGGTTTTAATACCTACACCCGGTCAAACCGAACAGGAGTATCTGGCTGATTATCTTATGAAAAACCATTTTACCGTTAGTTGCAGCCAGCAGCAGTTCGATTTATGTCAGATGATTGAAAAAGCGAAAGGTTTTGAATACCAAATCAACAATCACTTGTATTTTAGCAACTTACCTTACTTTATCCACGTTTTTATTGAAAAATGCTACCAGAATAAGCAAAAAGCACTTCCGGTCTGCTAAATTTCATTTTTTTCAAAATAACTTACTTATCTTAGTGCAACTATGCAAACGAATCATCTTTTTGTTTACGGTTCGCTTTTAAGCGGCTTCCAGCTCAGTTCTTATGAGTACATCAGAAGATATTTTCATCTGATAGGAGAAGCCACAGTAGAAGGCACGATGTACGATTTGGGCACCCATCCGGTGGTGGTCAATACAAATACCGGGCGTTCTATTAAAGGAGAGCTGTACGAAATACAGAATACGGCCGAATTTTCTTTTGCCCTGGCACAGTTAGACGACTACGAAGGCCTCCACCCCGAAGATGGACAGGAAGTTTTTTATTGCCGGGAAATTACCGATGTATTTATCGGCGACAAGGTAGTAAATGCCTGGATTTACTGGTACGCCAGAGATGTGAGCGATCGCTCGATAGTAGAAAGCGGCGATATGAGAGAGTATGCAAAAGGAAACCGGTGATTGATAACTGATAATAGATTGTTGACAAAATTGATAAGTGAAGGACTAAAAAAGGTTTATTTTCTGTCTGATTTTCATCTGGGGGTTCCGTCTTATGCAGAAAGCCTCAAAAGAGAAAAGCGGGCAGTACAGTTTTTAGACGAAATTAAAAACACTGCTTCCGAAATTTTTATCGTTGGCGATATTTTCGACTTTTGGTTTGAGTATAAATATGTGGTACCCAAGGGTTTTGTGCGCCTATTGGGCAAATTGGCCGAATTATCTGACGCAGGTATCCGTCTCTCCATTTTTTTGTGGGCAACCATGATATGTGGGTCAAGGATTATTTTGAACTGGAACTGAACATGAAAACCTACTATGAGCCTGCCGAATTTGAATGGAATGATAAAAAATTCCTGATTGGACACGGCGATGGCTTAGGGCTGGGCGATAAAAGACACAAACGGCTGAAAAAGATTTTCAGAAATCCTCTTAGCCAATGGCTTTTTGGCATCTTGCCACCCCGATGGGGCATGGGTATGGCCAATCTTATGAGCAGGCGAAGCCGTGCTAAAACCGGAACCGGCGATTCAAAATTCTTTGGCGAAGACGGCGAATGGCTGATACAATACTGTAAAATGAAGCTGACCGAAAAAAATTACGATTTTTTTATTATGGGGCATCGCCATTTACCCATCGATTATCGTCTGAGTAGTAAGAGCCGGTATATTAATCTGGGCGACTGGATTCATTTTTTCACCTTTGCGGTGTTTGATGGCAATGATGTAAGGCTACTGTCTTATCAAAATAATGATGATAAAATAATACGGAATTATTGAAACATTTTCTTGCAATATTTCTATTTTCTACCCTGTTAACAGACATTGTCTCTTCGCAAGAGGAACATGTTTTGCAAAAAGTGAGGACAATCCCCGGAAATTATGTTTCCTTTTCCATTGATAATATGGAAAATATTTATCTCCTCAGCGCTTTCAATCAGCTAAAAAAATTAAATGCCAATGGAGATTCCATCGCCGTTTATAACGATCTTAAAAAACTTGGCGATATTTCCATTGTGGACGTGTCTAATCCGCTTAAAATTTTGCTATACTCAAAAGATTTTGCCACGATAACCCTTTTGGACGGTATGCTGAACCAGAAATCGGTAACAGACCTGCGCAAAAAAAGTATGTTTAGCGTGTCTGCTGCCGGACTCGCTTATGATGGTAAAATCTGGATTTTTGACGAAACAGACAATAATCTCAAAAAAATAGACGAAAACGGTAACACTATTTTGCAAACCGCCGATTTCCGTCAATTGTTTGATCTGGCGCCTTCACCCGAAAGGATTTTCGATTATAATCAATATGTTTATCTCTACGATTCCATATCCGGTATTTTTGTTTTTGACTATTATGGCACATTTAAAACCAAAATACCAATAACCCTGTGGCAAAATATAGGTATTACCAATCAATATTTTTATGGCACAAAACATGACGGTTATTATAAATATGATTTCAAGTCAGCTCAATACAGTCATATTACGGTACCACGCTCTGTTACCCAAAGTCGCCGGTTTTTTTATGGCAATAAATATCTGTACGTTTTAAATGATTCCGGCTTGAATTTATTTCTCTTAAAGTAACCGGATACGACAATAAGTAATATTTTTGGGCAAATCAATTTTAAATGTACGAATTTTTGAATCGTGAAGTGCTGAATAACTTAGTGGGGCAATATATTCTGGTTGCCGCTATAATATTGTTTGTATTTCTTGTTAAAAAATATATCGCCCATTATATTGCCCAAATTATTTTTAGATTTGTCAAAATACAATGGAAAACCATTGATATCAAAACCTTCAGAGAACTGGTTACTAAACCACTTGGATTGTTTCTGGCAATATTAGTTACAGTAGTAGCGCTGGATAAATTAACTTTCCCCGAAATTCTGGATTTCAATTTATACCGTATCTCTCTGAAAGAGTTAATACGAATGGTTACCAATGCAGTATTGATTATTACATTTTTTCGGTTTGTTACCAAATGTATAGACTTCATCGTATTGATTTTAAAAGACCACTACATACAATCAGGCGATACAACCAATGCCCCACCCATTTTTTTCTTCAAAGATTTTATAAAGGTGTTGGCGGGGCTTATGGCAATTATTCTTGTACTGAAATACTCTTTTGGATACGATGTAAAAGGATTGGTTACCGGCCTGAGCATTGTGGGCGCTGCTATTGCACTGGCGCTCAAAGAAAATCTTGAAAATCTGATTGCTTCCTTTATTATTTTTTTCGACAAACCATTTGCCCCGGGCGATGTTGTAAAAACCAATGCAGTGAGTGGCACCATCGAAAAAATAGGTTTGCGAAGCACTCGCATTCGCAGTGATGCAAAAACTTACATCACCGTACCCAATAAACAGATGGCGGATACTATTCTGGACAATCTATCCGTAAGAACACAACGCCGTGCAGACCTGACGCTCTCCATTTCAGTATCCACCGCGCCAGATAAAGTACAATCGCTGATTGAAGGCATAAAAAAGATTCTGGAGCGTGATGAAATTGTTGACAGCAGCGCTCTTTTTTCGGATATTACCGCTTCTGCCTTTGTCATCAACTGCACTTATTTTACCAAACCGATTCCAATGGCTGAGTTCAACGAGGCCAAAACACAGATTAATCTTGAAATATTGAATCTTCTTGAACAAACAGAAATTGATATTTCAGGGAAATCAAGCGATATCAACATCATTAAGGTAAAAGATGGAGAATAAATTTATTTTTTCGGAGTAAGCAGCGCTGCCACTTCTTCATCAAACCTTCCGGTAGCGCCGTACTCTACCACCCGGCCCAATTCTTTTCCGTTTTTATACGCTATAATTATGGGTACATTTGTGATATTTAGCGTTTCTGCCAGATGGGTCAAATCCTTCTTATTACGGTCAACAGCTACAAAGGTTATTTTGTCTTTTGGAAAAGCGGCTGCATCCAATATTTTCATTATTCTAGGCACTACATAATGGGAGTCTTCGCACCAGGTACCCAAAAAAATCAGAAAACTGATACTGTCCTTATTTTGCCTAACCGTACTTACCACCTTTTCTTTGGGAGTATAAATTTCCTGCGCTTCATTATACCATTTGCAGGAAGTATCCTTTTTAAAATACTCTCAGTTATAAAACCACGAAACATTTTGCTGTTATCTCTGTCGGCAATGGCATCATAAAGTTGTGCTTGCGTCATATTCATAAAAATTGCAGATAAAAAAAGTAGAATTAATTTTTTCATAAAGAATGGATTATTCACAAAAATATAAGTTGCACTACAACCCCGCTTTTAATTCAAGAAAAAAATCCTTTATTTTTTGTAATGACTGAATGGCAGCAAATTTTTCTTCCGCCCTTTTATTATTTTTCAGATATTCCCTGGCTCCTTCGATGGTAAATTTCTGCCTACGCAAAAGATCATAAATCAGTTGAAGGTTTTTAATGTCTTCCGGCCTGAAAAAGCGGTCTCCCTTTTTGTTCTTTTTGGGTTTCAAAATATCAAATTCACTTTCCCAGTACCTGATGAGTGAATAATTTTCATTAAACATGGCAGTAACCTCCCCCATGCTGTAATAATGTTTTTGAAACAATACATCATCATCAGGCATTTGTATTAATTCTGCCGCCAGACTGTGTTCTTTTGCCGATTTTCTACCTCGTGTAGATTTTTTCTCAGATTCATTTTTTACTATTTCATCTGCTTCTGTCGCAAAATCAACCATCGGCACCTCTATTTTTACCTCTTTTTCAGGCTCAATCACTTCCTTAACTTCGGTTTCTGCCTCAATATTTTGAACAACAGGCATCTCTGCTATTATTTCCCCTACCGGTCTTTGTGTTTGTGCCGATGTGTCCTCCACTTCAATTTGAGCCGGAGGTTTCAGTGTATTTTTCTGGGTTGAGGTACCGGTTCCCTTTTTTCGGTTTCATCAAAAAAAGAAAAGGCACCCTGAGTATGCGGATTGTGTTTGGCCATAGATGCAAATCTACAAATTAATCAATTTACAATGAGCCCAGAAGTACTAATTTTGCAGCCTTATGACAAGTACAGCAATCAGACAGGCTTTTTTTGACTTTTTTAAAAGCAAAGGGCACGAAATTGTACCATCGGCTCCGATAGTAGTGAAGAACGATCCGACCCTCATGTTTATCAATGCAGGTATGAATCAGTTTAAAGATTATTTTTTAGGCAATAAAACACCTCTCTTTAAGCGGGTGGCCGACACTCAAAAATGCCTTCGTGTAAGCGGAAAACACAATGACCTTGAAGAAGTGGGTGTGGATACCTACCATCATACCATGTTTGAAATGCTGGGTAACTGGAGTTTTGGCGACTATTTTAAAAAAGATGCAATTAGCTGGAGTTGGGAACTGCTGACCGAAGTTTTCAAAATTGAAAAAGACCGGATTTACGTAAGCGTATTTGAAGGCGATGAGCTGGAAGGACTGCCCTTTGATGACGAAGCCTACAATGAGTGGAAGGAACATATTGCCGAAGATCGTATCCTGCGAGGGAAGAAAAAAGATAATTTCTGGGAAATGGGCGATACCGGACCCTGTGGCCCCTGCTCCGAAATTCATGTGGATTGCAGGCCCATTGAAGATAGAAAAACCATTGACGGCAAAACCCTGGTAAATGCTGACCACCCCCAGGTAATTGAAATTTGGAATAACGTATTTATTCAGTTTAACCGAAAAAAAGACGGAAGCCTGGAACCTCTGCCACAAAAACACGTGGATACGGGAATGGGCTTTGAGCGCTTGGTAAGAGTTTTACATGGCAAAACCAGTAACTATGATACAGACGTATTTTCAGGAACCATTGGTGAGACAGAAAAAATAGTAGGGAAAAAATATGATTCCGAAGCCACACCCGAATCAAAAAACTGGAAAACGGCAGTAGCCTTCAGGGTTTTGGCCGACCATATCCGCGCCATCAGTTTTACCATTGCCGACGGTCAGTTGCCTTCCAATACCGGAGCGGGTTATGTAATCAGGCGTATTCTTCGGCGTGCAGTGCGTTATTATTATTCGTATCTCGATTACAAACAACCATTGCTGCATAGGTTGGTGGCTGTGATTGCCGACCAGTTTGAAAGTGTTTTCCCCGAACTCAAAAAACAGGAAGCATTTGTAAGCAAGGTTATTCAAGAAGAAGAAGAAAGTTTTTTAAGAACATTGGAAAAAGGGTTACGCAGAATTGATGAAATCGTAAAAACATCAGAAAAAAATATAGACGGCAAAAGCGCATTTGAGCTTTATGATACTTATGGTTTCCCGATTGACCTTACCCGGCTGATTGCATCTGAAAATAATCTGAACATCGACGAAACCGGTTTTGAAGCCGAAATGCAGCAGCAAAAAAACCGCAGCCGTGCTGCCACAGCCATTGATGCCGAAGACTGGGTGCAGGTACACGAAGATAGTCCTGTAAAATTTGTTGGATACAATGATTTAAACGTATCCACCAAAATATTAAAATACCGGAAAGTAAAAGCAAAAGGTAATGAACAGTATCAAATTGTGCTGGAAACAACCCCTTTTTATGCCGAAAGTGGCGGACAGGTAGGAGATAAAGGCATTTTGCAGATTGGTAATGAAGAAATTGAAGTAACGGATACCAAAAAAGAGAATGACCTGATTATTCATTACACTTATAAACTTCCAGACCCAATTGACGGTGAAGTGGTTGCAATAGTGGATTATGAAAAGCGATTGAACACCATGTACAACCACACCGGCACGCACCTGCTTCATGCGGCGCTGCGCCAGGTATTGGGCACACATGTGCAGCAAAAAGGTTCTTTGGTTTCTCCTGATGTGTTACGATTTGATGTTTCTCATTTTGCAAAAATCTCAGATGAGGAACTGCGGCAGGTGGAAATGATAGTAAATGCCAAAATTCGTCAGAATATACCGGTTACCATCAAAGAAATGCCCAAAGACGAGGCAATGAAGTTGGGCGCTATGGCATTGTTTGGCGAAAAGTATGGAGAAATGGTACGAGTGGTAACTGCCGACCCTGACTTTTCGGCGGAGCTTTGTGGAGGAACCCATGTAAGCCAAACCGGAATGATTGGGCTATTGGTGATTACATCTGAAACCGCAATAGCCGCCGGGGTAAGACGAATTGAAGCATTAACCGGGCCGGCAGCTTTCCATTATCTGATTGATAAAGTAGAGCAAAGCAAACAATTATCTGATATATTAAAGAGTAAAGAACCTCTGAAAGCTATTGAAAAACTGTTGACCGAAAAATCTGCTTTGGAAAAACGAGTGGAATCATTGGAAGCCAGAGAGCTGGTGAACATTCGAAACGGTTTGTTGCAAAAAGACGAAATCATAAATCAAATAAATTTTATTGGCGACATTGTGGAGGTTGGCAATGTGGATGCGCTGAAAAGGCTGTGTGGCGACCTAAAACATCATCTGAAAGATTTTGTAATCGTTCTGGCAGCAAATATAGGCGGTAAGCCATCGGTGGCCATTGCCATTGCTGATAATGTAGTGGCAGCCAAAGGATTGGATGCCGGACAAATTATCAAACAACAGATTGCGCCTCTAATTAAAGGCGGCGGCGGCGGCCAAAAGAATCTTGCCACAGCAGGTGGGCAGGATGCAAGTAATCTGAAGCAGGTTATCGAAAAGGTGAAATCATTAATTTGATACCGGTTAAATAATCAGTCAAAAAAAATTTAACCATATTTCCTGCTATTTTACTTACATTCGTGAGATGAAAAGGTTATTCTTTATTGTACTCTTTTTCATAGCCGGCATTTTTTCACCGGAGGTGTTTGCACAGTGCTCCATCTGTACCAAAACAGCACAACAGTTAGGCGACGGACCTGCCAGTGGTTTAAACACCGGTATTCTTTATTTGGGTTTTGTTCCCATTTTGGTTGTTGGTTATGTAAGTTTCAGATGGTGGAAAAACGAAAAGCACAGAAATCATAATATTTAAAAACTGTAACCCTATTTTTCATATTTAAAACTTATAACATGCTTGATCAAATTTTAGAATTAGTAAAACAACAAGGACAACAATCTGTAGTAGAAAATCAAAGTGTTCCCAATAATCTGAACAATCAGGTAATGGCTGAAGCAGCAAGTACTATCACCGGCGGCCTGCAAAATATATTAAGCGGAGGCGGCTTGCAAGGAATTCTTTCGATATTCGGGCAGGGACAAGGAAAATCTTCAAATTTATTGTCAAACCCGGTGGTAGCCATGATGGTAGGCCACCTGGCTAATAATCTTGTAAAAAAAATGAACCTCAGTCCGGCATTGGCCAGTGGTATTTCCAATAATCTCATACCCGGAGTGCTCAACAGTTTGGTTTCACGTACTGTAAGCAATGCCCCGCAGGATAGCGGTTTCAATATTGGCAGCCTTATTGGCGCTTTCACAGGTGGTGGTCAGCAATCTACAGGAGGCGGCATTGACCTGCAGGGCTTATTGAACCAGTTTACGCAGGGTGGCCAGCAGCAACAGCAAAGCAGTGGCTTGGAAAGTCTGATTAATACCATAACCCAAAAGCCCAGGATAATCAGCATACTCAATCTCAGCAAGGAGGCGGACTTGCCGATTTGATTCAGGGATTCTTTAAATAATTAATAAATTGAACTTATTTGGCATGATTTGTGTGCCTTTTTTATTATCGCTCTTATACATCCTATTGTTAAAGAATTATTAATAATTCTTTAACATATAAGTTGCAACTATTCGAAAGTAATTTTCGTTTAAATGATAAGAATAGTGATTAAAAAAAGATAGTCAATTTTCTCATAAGCAGTTAGTTTTGGTTGCGACCCCTGTTTCTACAGGGGTCTATTTTTTTGTATTTTATTGCTGCTTTTTTATACAGAAACCCTCCAAACACTTTTGAGTATAAATTTTCCTCACTCTGTCTCCCAGACCAGCGGATATTCTTTTATGGCGCTGTAGTACAGATTCTTGAAGGTGTCATAATAAGCCAGAAACAGTAGGGAAATCACCGTAACTATTCCGGTTACAAAAAATATATGAGCATTAGAAAATGTAATCTGATGGATATCTCTGCCCTGCAGGAATAAATTGAAGTAAAAATTAGGTAATTGAAGCATGGCTGCAAATAACCCAAATACGCCACCACTACAATGAAGCATTAATAATTGCTTTTTGGGGCGTTTAAATTTTATCAGCCCAAAAATAACGCCTGCCACGCCCACAACACCAGCCAATATACAATAAACCATAAACAAATCATTCACACCTTTTCTTTGAATAAAAAATACCGGCACAGTCAGCAGTATAAAAATCAGGCAGGTGAGCAGGACCCGTGGCGGCGTGAAATAAGAAAGAAATGATCGGGTGAAATTTTTACGATAATTTTTTCTAAGCGCCAGATCCCTTTCGGCAACGATACGGCTGAAACCGAAAATTCCAAACCCTTTATACACTTCATTCAATGCCTGCTTAAAATTCAATTTGGGGTATTCATCCATCTTTTGTTCAATAGCATTGACAAGATGATCCACTAATTCTAATTGCAGGTCGTAAAACCGCACATAGTGCTTTACACAAAAACGGTGGAGATGTTGTATTTGTTCCTCAGTAATCATTTTTATTTATTTTGAAAAGCCAGCGGAAATTCCTTTCGGGTTTTGTCATACATTTTTTTATACGCTTCAAAATCTGCCAGAATGAATACAATAATCAATGTGAAAAAAAGTACAAAAAAGGCTATCTCAAATCGTTCATTTATAATTACCCAGTCGAAACGATGTTTAACCGAAGCGTATATCCAGGGCAGCAAGCAGGATAACTGAAGTGAAAAGAAACTCCGGTCGGCACGGTAACTTAATAAAGGCTTTGCCGGATGCGGATACCGCCTCTTCCAGTAATAACCCGACCAGTAACCAAAAATTGCAAAAGCCACTGCATATATCAGTAGCAGCGCGTCGGAATAAAACAACAACGAAAAAAAAGTTACGATGCCAAATGCAGTAGCAGTGATAACCAACTTCGGAAGGATAAAATAAGAGGTGAATATTTTCCAATATTCTTTCATAAATGATTTTTCGATGGCTGCAGATTTTTCTTTTACCACATTGGCAAAGCCAAAAACACCAAATCCCTTGTACACTTTATCAATGCCTGCTCAAAATTCAATTTGGGGTTTTCATCCATCTTTTGTTCAATAGCATTGGCAAGATGATCCACTAATTCTAATTGCAGGTCGTAATACTGCACATAATGTTTGGTACAAAACTGATGAAGATGTTGTATTTGTTCTTGGGTAAACATTTTGTTACGATTCAAAAAGAAAAGGATAATGTCTTTTGGCATTTAAATATCGCTCCTTCTCATAGTCCAGATGAGCATGAAGCGCAAAAAGTGCAAACACTATTGCAAACACCAATATCATAAAAACAATTACCGGCATAGGCTTATCGAAAAACTTTCCATTGATCAATGATTTGCCTACATAAAAAACAAAAATCAGAAATGGAACAAGGAGAGGTAACAGGGCCTCACGCGAATAGGTAATTAATTTCTTTCCGGGCGGTTTATATTTCGCCCGAAAGGAAAAATCATTCTCAATGATTCGATGGCGGAAAAGAGCACATAGATCAATAACAAAAAATTTAAATTTTTTTCTGAAATCAAAAATGCCGGCAATATGGCCGCCGTATAAACAGCAATGCTGTTCAATATTCTTTTACCATTAAAATATTTCCACTCTTTCAGCGGATTATAAGCATCCAACTTAGCAATAAATTGCTGTTCAATAAGGTCTTTAGTCGGATAATGTGCTTTAGCTTCTTCAAACGCTGCATTAAAATCCACCGATTTCCGGGGCTGCAAATTCTGCTCTACTTCCTCGGCTATATGGTCAGTCAGTTCCTGCCTGAAGTCAAAATACTCAATCCCGATGCTTTCGAGGTAAGTGTCAATCTGTTGTATTTGCCCTTTTGTAAGCATCAGAACGAAGGTTTTGGGTTTAGTAATAATTGAAGCGTTTTGGCAAAATTTTCTAATTCCGATACTGCCTTCACCTTTTCTTTTCTGCCGTTTTGTGTGAGCGAGTAGTATTTGCGCACCCGGTTGCCGATGTTTTCCATCTCGGCTTCCAGCACACCATCTGCTTCTAACCTGTGCAGCAGCGGATATAGAGCGCCTTCGGTAATGTTCAGTTCACCGACAGTGAGTTCTTTCACTTTTCGGGTAATTTCATAACCATACATGCGCCCGTTTTCATGCAACAATTTTAGCAGTATAGGCTCTAAGCATCCTTTGTAAAGTACTTTTTTGTTCATTATATATTTTGTTGAAACAAATATACATAAGAATCTTATATATAATCAACTTAGGTATTAAAAAATTTTGAACTTATCTGCATCTTTCCAGAATGGGAACCTGCTACGCACAACCGCTATCCTTTCTCTATCTAAACTGATGTTAAAAATGTCCTCTTCATCGGCCTTCTGATACAAAATCTCTCCCAAAGGATCCACTACGGTACTTTCGCCACTGTGGTAAATATTGTTTCCGTCATTTCCAATACGATTTACACCTATCACAAAACATTGATTTTCAATAGCGCGCGCCCTCAGCAGGGTTTTCCAGGCGGTGGCTCGGCTCTGCGGCCAGTTGGCCACATACACCAGCACGTCAAATTCGGCTTCTTCGTTGTCGGCAGGGCTTTGCATGGCCCAAACAGGGAAACGCAGGTCGTAGCAGATTTGCAGGTTAATCTTCCAGCCGTTTACCGATGCTATCAGTCTTTTGCTGCCGGCGCTATATTGTTCGTCCTCGTGGGCGTAGGCAAAGAGGTGCCGTTTGTCGTAGTGTCCATACTGGCCATTGGGCAGCATCCAGATCAGCCGGTTGTAATATTTTCCGCCTTCCTCAATAATAAGGCTGCCGGTGAGAATCACCTTTTGCCTACCTGCCATATTTTTCATCCATTGCACTGTTTCGCCGTCCATCGTTTCGGCTAATTTAGACGGATTCATGCTGAAGCCGGTTGAAAACATTTCCGGCAGCACTATAATTTCAGTTTTTTGCGAAATGCTTTCAATCTTCTGTTGCAGCATCTGCAGATTAGCAGCCTTGTCTTCCCAGTGAAGATGGGTTTGTATCAATCTAAAACTCAGGTTGTTCATGTCATCATTATTTTAAGGTTCCATGTTTTTAAAACACCGGTTAATCAGTTCAGTTTCAAAACCTTTCTGCACTAAAAAATCATTAGTTTTCTTCATTTTGGCAAATTTATTGCCTGAAAGGCTTTGCCATTTCTTTGTAAAAAGCTGATGAAGTGTTTTTAGATAATCGGCCTCATCTATTTCTTTCATCGCTGTATTAATACAATACTCGCTGATTCCTTTTTGCTTGAGATGATACCTGATTTTTTTCCGGCCCCATTGCTTTTGCCTGAAATGCCCTCCGGCAAAGAGTTTGGCATACCGTTCCTCGTTCAGGAAATTATCTTCAATAAGCGAAGCCAGAATTTCATCATGATACTTTTTCCACACACCTAAGTCGTACAGTTTATTTACCACATCGCTGTGGCAACGCTCGCTGTGCGCACAGTAGCGCCTCAGCCTTTGGAGCGCCTGCTCGGGTGTTAAAGGAGTATTTGTATTCATCTTCTGAAATGTTTCTGCCTAAAAACGGCTCAAAAATATACATTTATCAGCCCTAATGAGAAGTTATTCACAACTCAAAAATTTTGAGGATAGATTTTTGAGAGAATAAACAATAAAATAGTAGTTTCGCCAATAGCAAGATTTATAAAATATAAAATATAACAGATGAAATTTATTGCATCATCTTCGGCGTTGCTTAAACAGTTACAGAACATTTCGGGCGTTATTAACACTAATACTGTACTGCCTATATTGGAAGATTTTCTTTTTGAAATTGAAAAGAACCGGCTTACACTGGTAGCTACCGATTTGGAAACAGTGATACGAACCGAGATGGAAATTGAAGCCAAAGAAAATGGAAAAGTGTGTATCCCTGCCAAAATATTGTTAGATACGCTAAAAAACATACCCGACCAACCGCTTTCCTTCAATATTGACAGTAATTATGGAGTAGAAATCACCAGTGACAATGGAAAGTATAAGGTGATGGGCGAAAGTCCTGAAAATTTTCCTAAGGAGCCGGTGGCTGATGACACCACTTCTTTCACCATGACCTCTTCGGCCCTTATTTCAGGAATCAATAAAACCTTGTTTGCCACCAGTACCGATGATTTGCGGCCGGCCATGACAGGAGTTTTCTTTGAGTTGGATACCGAGAGTATCCAGTTTGTGGCAACGGATGCCCACAGATTGGTAAAGTATAAAAGGAACGATGTAAGCTGCCCAAAGGAAGATTCGCTTATTGTTCCCCGTAAGCCATTGACATTGCTAAAATCGGCCCTTCCTGACAATGAAGATGAAATCACACTGAACTATAATGAGAATCATTTATTTGTAACTCATGGCAACCTGCAAATGAGTTGCCGACTGATAGATGCGCGATTCCCCGATTATAAAGTGGTGATACCTCAGGGCAATCCTTACCGGCTTACCGTAAATCGTATGGACTTCATGGGAGCGCTTCGCAGGGTGAGCATCTTCAGTAATAAAAGCACCTATCAGGTAGCGTTGAACATCACCGGCAGTGAGTTACAGCTTTCATCTCAGGATGTGGATTTCAGCTTTGAAGGAAACGAAAGAATGCAATGCCAGTATAATGGCGAAGATTTAATGATAGCTTTTAACGCCCGTTTTATTATAGAAATGCTGGGCGCTACCAATAGTGAAGAGGTGTATATGGAACTGAGCACACCTACTAAAGCAGGCCTCATCAAACCAATGGATCAAAAAGAAAGTGAAGAGCTGGTAATGTTGGTAATGCCGTTGATGATTAACCAGTAATCGGATTTAAAATTACGCACAATAAAAACAGGCTGTATCATCATTATTGAAGATACAGCCTGTTTTTATTAAATATTATTTGTTGGTTTACCAGTCTTGTTTTGCAAGGCCGGCTTTGATTGCAGCTAGGGCTTTTGCTTCGCCAAGAAGAGCGGTTAACTTGTTGCCTTTACCGTCATGGCCTTTTGCAATGTAGCCTCCTTTGGCTGTTCTTGAAACCACAGCCTCCTGAATAGGTACATTTTTTTCTTTAGTTTTTACATTGTAAGCGGTAAGTGTTACATCTGCCATAATTAATATTTTTTGCGTTTTAAAAGCGTGAAGGTAAGGTTTTTTGAGAAATACAGGTGAAAATAGGTAGATTTACCACTGATTTTGATTTAGCTTATACAAAACTTTCAATTTCTAAGTTTTATGAAAAGGACAGCGATTATTCCGTTGCTTTTTACAATCTTGACAATTCTTGTAGTTTTGGTACAAAGTTGTCGGAAAAAAAGCTCACCGGTGCCACCTCCCACGCCACCACCGCCGCCGGTAAATATTCAGATGCCGAGTGGTTTTGGGTTTTATGTTGTGGGATATTTCCCCAGCTATCGTATGGTAAATGAATACCCTGACAGAATGTTTAAGATGTGCAATGTGATCAACTATGCATTTGCCAGTGTTAACGCTTCGGGTACTTTGGATTTTAATACACAAACTAAATTTGATTCGGTTTATAACAGAGCTAAGGCCAATGGCGTCAAAGTGTTTTTAAGCATCAATGGTGCTCATGCCGATTTTGTCAGAGTCTGCACCTCACCTTCCTCCAGACTGGTTTTCATCATGGATGTGATGAAGAAAGTACGTCAGTTGAAACTCGATGGTATTGACATGGACTGGGAGTACCCTACGCGGCCGATGGCACTCACGAAACATTTGCAGTAATGATGAAGCAGCTTTCAGATTCGCTACATGTAGATGCAAAATATTATTTAACCGCTGCCATCACTCCCGGTATTTACTCCGGTAATATCAGAGATGGAATAAAAACCGAGTTGTTTAATTATGTAGATTTTTTCAATATCATGGTCTATGATGATTTTAACACTACTGTTCCTTACAGGCAGCACAGTCCGTTCAGCATGGCAGTGAGCAGCCTCAACTACTGGCTAAATACAAGAGGTATGCCGGTTCAAAAATGTGTAATGGGAATACCCGTTTATGGAAGACCATCGGGAATTACTCAAACCAATACCACACTCACGTATAGATCCATACTTTCGCAAGGAGGCAGTCCTCTGTCTGACTCGGCAGTTGTTAACGCAGGCGGCTTTTCAAACTATACCATTTATTACAATGGGCAACCTACCGTAAAAAAGAAAGCGGCTTATGCCAGGCAGGTTGCAAATGGTATTATGTTTTGGGAGTTTGGCCAGGATGCAAATAATGACAACTCGCTGATAAAAGCTGCTTGCGATACAATTGGAAGAAGTTATTAATTCAGGTTGATGAGGTCGGGAGTTATAAAAAAAGGGAGAAGGCAAGAATACCCTCTCCGATTTTTACATGAGAAATATTTAGATTATTACGATTCTTTAATTATTCGTCTCCATTTATGAATTTTGACTTTAGAGAGATATCTCCCTTTTGATCAACATAGATATTGTACCAGTTCTTATCATTTTTAAGAGTAATAAAATAATGAACTCCTGAGTCTTTGGATACTTCGGTTACACCCCAGATTTCCTCGTCTGTGTAAGCTTTTTTTACACTGTACAAAATATTTGTAGGCAGGTTTTCTTCCTTGTAATACCTGATGGTTTGCACCAGATCGCCTTTATTATTGATAATGGCTTTTGTTCTGATGGCTCCCTGCACAAAGCTGGCTTCGTTTAACTTTTCGGAAGACTTCCAGATTACATCTTGTGCATTTTTAAAAATCTGGTGAAATGTGTGAAGTACCTTCTCATTCACTTCCGAAGGATTAGAAGCCTTTACTGATGAGCTGAGACAAAGGATGACTGCGGCAAAAAGAATTAAATGTTTCATTGTTGATTTTTTTAAAAGTTTATAAATAATTGGTTTGTTTCTGAGTCAAAAATAGTGTTGCTAAAGACCCGCAGGCAACAGCTTTTGGGCGAAAGCCCTGTAAAATGGCGGCGAAAAGCAGAAACCAGAGGGTGAAAGGCTGTTTTGAAAAACGATATGGCATCTTGTTAATCACTTTCATTATTGAATTGTTTTAAATAGTAATCGTTTCTTAAATTAAAATTGTTACAGATGCTCCTTTTCTTTATTGTTAAGAATCTGTTTAAAAATGTAAGAAGATTTACTATACCTTTCATTTGCTATTTTTGATAATAAATAACTAATAAATAATGAACCGCGATACTAAGATTATCCATGCCGGAGCCGAGCCTGATCCTTCTACCGGCGCAGTTTCTACTCCCATATTTCAAACCTCTACTTATGCCCAATCCGCGCCTAATGAGCATAAGGGATATGACTACTCAAGAGCCGGCAATCCCACCCGCACTGCACTTGAGACTGCATTGGCAGCCCTGGAAAATGGCAGACATGCGCTGGCATTTGGCAGCGGGGTGGCTGCTACCGATGCGGTAATCAAACTGCTGAAACCGGGCGATGAGGTGATAGCGGCATCTGATATGTATGGTGGTACCTACCGTTTGTTTTCAAAAGTGTGGGAAGGATTTGGGATAAAATTTATTTATACTGATACAACAAATATTGAAAATGTAGAGAAATTAGTGAGCGCTAACACAAAGCTGATCTGGGCTGAATCGCCAACCAATCCATTGATGAATATTACCGATATAGCTGCGGTGGCACAGGTGGCCAGAAAAGCAAATGCATTGTTGTGCGTGGACAACACCTTTGCTTCTCCCTATCTGCAAAATCCACTGGACCTGGGAGCAGATATTGTGATGCACTCTGTAACCAAATATCTCGGAGGGCACAGCGACGTGGTAATGGGAGCACTAATGATGAATAGTGAGGAGTTGCGAGAAAAATTGTTTTTCATCCAAAAAAGCTGCGGAGCCATTCCCGGCCCGATGGATTGCTTTTTGGTGCTACGTGGCATCAGAACCCTGCATGTGCGGATGCAGCGACACTGTGAAAACGGAAGAAAAGTAGCTGAATATTTAAGATCGCATGATAAAGTGAAGAAGGTATTCTGGTGCGGATTTGAAGATTTTCCCGGCTATGAAATTGCCAAAAAACAGATGCGCGATTTTGGCGCTATGATTAGCTTTGAACTGAAAGATGAATCCATGGAAGCAGTTAGGAAAGTACTCACCTCTGTACGGGTGTTTACGCTGGCTGAAAGTTTGGGAGGCGTAGAATCGTTAGCCAATCATCCTGCTACAATGACTCATGCTTCTGTACCGAGAGAAGAGCGGATTAAAAACGGATTGAGCGATTCACTTATCAGGCTGAGTGTGGGCATTGAAGATGCGGAAGACCTGATTGAAGACTTGAAGCAGGCAATAGATTAGTTTTAAATGCTGAAATAATAAGTATTAAAGCCAATTCTGTAGCTACGTAAAGACAGCCTTGAAAAAATTACGTAAAAAATAATTTTTCATTCCGTCATTTTCGAGCAGAGTACTTTTTTCCTGTCATTTCAATAATATCGAAATTGACAGGAGCAACCACCACGAGGATTTATTATCGGAAAACAAATAAGAAATGAGTAAAAGTGGTCTAAAGAAATGGGGGTACTATAAAATACCTTAAATATAAATTGGATATTCTATTTATAGTTTTCTATTCACACTTTGATTCCTATATAAGAAAATAATATTTCAATCTTATGATTTTCTCTATTTCTTATATACAAATCCTTATAGCGGGTTTACTACATATTTAGAATCACGCGTATAGAAAATTTTCATACTCTTTTTCAAAATTTAATAGAATTGCAATTATAATTGCCAATAGGCCTAAATTGATTAATAAAAATGTTGTCCTTTTCCCTTTGACTATTATTATTTGAGAATAAACGATAATTCCTAAAAAATGTATCAAAGCAAAAAACCAAAATCGTATTCCGGTACCTTGGGTCGTAATTATTTCCTGCAATCCTATAACTTAAAATTGCATAAGAGAAACATAAGATAACATTTACAATGAAGTATTTCAATAAATTAGTCATAGTCTGAATAATTATTATTGCCATTTATTTTAATTACAACTACTCGCAGAAGCATAATTTGCACCAATACTTACATTATTGGCATTCGGCAAATTTCCGTCTTTTATTTGTTATAATTTAAGGTATAGTCCGTTGAGGGTAGTGCCATAATTCAAACCAACCGTATTGTAAGAATTTTGCACGATGATGGGATTATTAGGTCTGACAGAATTGATGATATATAGGCGTAATTAGTGCAATTAAAATCATTCAGATCATACTTATTAAGTAACACTCTTGAACCACCAGTACTTAGTACAGTATTAAATTGCGTTTGTGTTATATACATAGAAATTGATGCGTCATATGGGTGAGAACCAGTTTTTTAATAAGACCATAGCTCAAATACTTTAAAATTGTTAATTTTTTTGTTAACAAACAGGTCATTCTTGCAATGAGTTCAAATTATAAAAAAAACTGAAACCCTTGCTACTATTGAGTTTCAGCTTGTGGTGTGGGGCGGGATCGAACCGCCGACACAAGGATTTTCAGTCCTTTGCTCTACCGACTGAGCTACCGCACCATTTTTTCAACGCATTCCCTTTCGGGGCAGCAAAAATATAGATTTTTATGATAATTCCGAAATCAAAGTTCAAAAATCTTAAATTTCTTTTACATTCCGTATTGGCTAAGGAATTTAATTCTCATAATCTTTAACTGCTCCAGGCTGAAATCAAACTCAGATAATTCACTCTGTGCCACTTCTAATGAGGACGTTTCGCAGCTTTTAAAATAGTCAATAATTTCTTCCTGATCGTCATCGTCCAGCATTTCGTCGATGGCATAGCTTAGATTCAGTTTGGTGCCGCTGGCGGCAATTGTTTCCATTTCTTCCAGTAACTCATTGATTGTCCAGTCTTTATTTTTGGCAATCACTTCCAGCGGAATTTTCTTATCTGTCTGCTGAATAATATACACCTTATTGCCGCTTTTGTTTATTACGCTCTTCATCACAAAATCATCCGGACGCTCAATATCATTGTCCTCCACATATTTTGCTATCAACTCCACAAAGGTTTTGCCAAATTTTATGGCCTTTCCTTTGCTCACGCCCTGACATTTTTCCAGCTCCTCCAGCGTGGTAGGATAAAGTATTGCCATGTCTAATAATGAGTTTTCAAGGAAGATTACAAAGGTGGCAGGTTTTTCTTTTTGCTTCCTTTGCCTCAGTTCTTTCAGCATGTCAAACAGCCGTTGGTCGGTAGCTGCACCGCCAACAGCGTCTTTGCCTTCATCATCATCTCCCTGAGCCTTCCTCAAACGTATTATTGAGAATTACTTTGAAAGATTTTGGTTTCTTTAGATACTCAAAGCTTTTTGCAGTAAATTTCAAAACCCCATACTCCTCAATGTCTTTCTTCAAAAGACCCTCCAGAAGCATGTGCCTGATGAGGGAGTTCCAGAAATGTGCATCCTTATCTTTACCAATGCCAAAAGTTTTGAAATTTTCGTGCCTGAACATTTTCACCTGCGGCGTTAGTTTGCCTATCAAAATATTCACGGCATATTCGGTAGCAAATCTTTCGTCCAATTCCTTTACAACCTGCAACGCCTTTACAACCTGTTCTTTGGCTTCTATCTTTTCTTTTGGATGCAGGCAGTTATCGCAGTTGCCGCAATTATCTTTTGAATATACTTCGCCAAAATAGGTAAGAATTACCTTTCGGCGGCAAGCGCCGCTTTCGGCATACGCCACCGTTTCATTGATAAGTTGCGCATTAATTTCTCTTTCGGTGAGCGGTTTATCCCTCATCAGGTGTTCCAGTTTACTCACGTCTTTGTGCGAGTAGTATAGTAAACACTTTCCTTCCAGCCCGTCGCGCCCGGCGCGTCCAGTTTCCTGATAGTAGTTTTCAATTGATTTAGGGATATTATAATGAATCACAAAACGGATATCGGGTTTGTCTATTCCCATACCAAAGGCAATGGTGGCCACAATCACCTGTACGTCTTCATTCAAAAATTTATCCTGTCGCTCTGTACGCAGTTTGCTGTCGAGACCTGCATGATAGGCCACTGCCATAATGCCGTTTGCCATCAGTATATCGGCCAGTTCTTCGGTTGTTTTTCTGTTGAGTGTATAAATAATTCCGCTCTTTTTTGCATTGATTTTATAAAACGCACGATGCTTTCATCCGTCTGCCCCTTTTTAATTTTAGGCATAATTTCATAATAAAGATTAGGGCGATTAAAGGAAGAAATATAGATAACCGGATCTCTCAGTCCCAGGTTTTTTACAATATCGCTTTGCACTTTGGGGGTAGCGGTGGCTGTAAGGGCTATAACAGGAATCTTTTCGTTTATCTGGTCCATCATTTCGCGCAATCGCCGATACTCCGGCCTGAAGTCGTGTCCCCACTCGCTGATGCAGTGTGCCTCGTCCACAGCAAAGAAGGAAATATTCAGGTCGCTGAAAAAAGAAAGATTTTCCTGTTTTGTAAGCGTTTCGGGCGCTACATACAGTAGTTTTGTTTTTCCGGTGATTAAATCATCATGAACTTCACGAATTTCCTTTTTTGATAAGGTAGAATTAAGAAAGTGAGCTACTTCGTCGTTACTGTTATAACCTCTTACCAGATCCACCTGGTTTTTCATAAGCGCTATCAATGGTGATACAATGATGGTCACTCCGTCCAAAACCAGTCCGGGCAATTGATAACAAAGGCTTTTGCCGCCGCCTGTGGGCATAATGACAAATGTATCCCTGCCAGACAGGAGTGATTCTATAATTTGTTCCTGATTTTCTTTGAAGCCCGAAAATCCGAAGTTTTTTACAAGTTCGTCTTCAAGATTGAAATTATGAACCGTTTTTTGTTCGCTTGTCGTATTTTTCTTCTTAGCAGAACTTTGTTTTTTTGTCGCTTTTGCCGTCATTATATGATTGTCTCAGTTTTTATATAGTAAATTATTTTAAAAGTTACGTCGAATTTTCACAATAAAAAAATAATATTTTTTAGAGGGTATCGAATATACGAAATCCTGAGTTATTGCACGATCTTAAAAAGTTAAATTTTTATTATCTCCAAAAACAAACAGAATCAATATTTTTGCCAATAAGTACACATTCTGATGATTGATAGCGAAGATATTCTCAATATAGCCAAAAGAACGATTGAATTGGAGGCCGATGCCATTGCTTCTCTTGTGTTGAATAATGACTTTGAAAAAGCTGTTTTAACCATAAATAACAGTTTGGGCAGGGTGGTCGTGAGCGGAATAGGAAAAAGCGCTTTGGTCGCCCAAAAAATAGTGGGAACCTTCAATTCCACCGGAACGCCATCTATCTTTATGCACGCTGCTGATGCGCTTCATGGCGACCTGGGCATTGTGCAGGAGGGTGATGTGGTGATTATTTTGAGCAAAAGTGGTAACAGCCCCGAAATCAAAGCTTTAGTGCCATTGATTAAGAATTTTGGCAATATCCTTATAGCAATTGCAGGCAATACCAATTCTTATCTTGCACATCATGCCGATCTTGTCTTGGATACTACCGTTAGTCAGGAGGCCTGCCCAAATAATCTGGCGCCTACGGCAAGCGCTACTGCCCAGATGGTTATGGGCGATGCGCTGGCTGTTTGTTTAATGCAATTAAAAGGGTTTAAAGACGCTGATTTTGCAAAATTTCATCCCGGAGGAACATTAGGCAAAAAGTTATACCTGCGTGTAGCAGATATCTATGTAGATAACGAAAAACCTTTCGTGTATGCTCATCATTCTCTCAAGGAAGTGATAGTAGAAATAACCAAAAAACGATTGGGTGTGGCAGCAGTGGTAAATGAAGACAATGAACTCATTGGCATCATTACCGATGGAGACCTGAGGCGGATGCTTGAAAAAAATAGTGACATTGAAAATTTTTCGGCTGCCGACATTATGACCCGAAGCCCCAAAACGATTGAAGCAGGCGAACTGGCGGTGAGTGCATTGGACATCATGCGAAAAAGTTCAATTACGCAATTGGTGGTAATAGAAGGTAAAAAGTATTTAGGAATAATTCATATACACGATTTATTAAAAGAAGGATTAATTTAAAAAATAATGGAGAGCAATCAGTACATAGCGATAATGGCAGGTGGCGTGGGCAGCCGTTTCTGGCCCAAAAGCAGAACGGCCTATCCCAAACAGTTTCTGGATATTCTGGGTAACGGAAAGACACTTATCCAGTCCACTTTTGAGCGGTACAATAAGGTGGTACCCGCCAAAAATATTTATGTGGTTACCTCAAAAGACTATCTGGATATCGTAAAAGAACAGCTTCCGCAGATACCCGTTGAAAATATTGTAGCCGAACCATTTAGAAAAAATACTGCGCCATGTATTGCCTATATTGCCTTCAAAATTCATGAAATCAATCCCGACTCGGTAATGATTGCCGCACCGGCTGATAACCTGATCAGAGATGAGGAGAAGTTTTTTGAAGTGCTGAAAAACGGTTTGAGGTTTGTAAAACATATTGATGCCCTTGTTACAATTGGCATTAAACCCACTCACCCAAACACGGGTTATGGTTATATTCAGCACGACCATTTCGAGGTGGCGCCTGGTATTTTTAAGGTAAAACTTTTACCGAAAAACCCAACCTTGAATTGGCGAAAATATTTTTGAAAAGCGGCGACTTTCTTTGGAACTCCGGAATTTTTACCTGGAGGAGCAAAACCATTTTGGCTGCATTTGAAAAACTATTACCCGAAATTCATGACCTGTTTATTGGTGAAAAAGAAAAACTGAATACGCCTCAGGAAAAAGAAATCATTGAAGATATTTATGCCAAATGCCCGAGTATTTCTATTGATTTTGGCGTTATGGAAAAGGCTTCCAATGTGTATGTACTACCTTCATCGTTCTACTGGAGCGACCTTGGCACCTGGACCAGCGCTTATGAAAATATGAAGAAAGATTATTTTGGGAATGCGGTGGTGGGTAATGATGCAATGGTTTTTGATACTCAAAACTGTATGATTCACGTGCCCGATAAAAATTAGTATTGCTTCAGGGGCTGGAGGATTATATAGTGGTAGATACTGACGACGTTTTAATGATATGCAAAAAAGAGAAAGAACAGGAAATTAAAAATTTTGTGGCGGAGGTAAAACGAAACAAAGACGAAAAATATTTGTAACTATTATTGACTTTTTTTAAAATGATTTTATGCTGCAAAATATTCCCATACAAAATGTACTGTTTCTGGATGTGGAAACCGTGCCCCAAACACATTTCTTTTGACCAACTTAATGAGGAGTGGAAAAAACTGTGGACACTAAAAGCCGGTGCGGTACTTAAAAACCGGGAGGTAGAGACCGTAGAAAGCATATACAATCGTGCCGGTATTTATGCCGAGTTTGGAAAAATCGTTTGTATCAGTTGCGGCATTGTTACCGGCAGTGAAAATAACAGAGGAATGATTCTTAAATCATTTGCAGGTGATGACGAAAAGGAAATACTTAGCGCATTTTCAGAAATGCTAACCAAATGGACCGCCAATGAACAAAAATTTCTATGTGCCCACAACGGCAAGGAGTTTGATTTCCCCTTTGTCTGCCGCAGGCTGATTATCAACAGGTTGCCTATACCGCTGATATTAAATTTGGCCGGGAAAAAACCCTGGGAAATCAATCATCTGGACACCATGGAATTGTGGAAATTTGGCGATTATAAAAGCTATACCTCTCTCAACCTGCTGGCTCATGTATTGGAGGTGCCTACACCAAAGGATGATATTGACGGCAGCATGGTAGCCGATGTGTATTACAAAGAAAAAAATATTGACCGGATTACCACCTATTGCCAGAAAGATGTGGTAACGGTAGCTCAGATTTTTCTGAGAATGTGTGGAGAAGAACTGATAAAAGAAAGCAAAATTGAAACCAAATAGATAAACCGATTGTGGTCAACCAGCGTTCATTTATTGTTTACCTTTGAATACGGAACACAAAATCCTCTTCATTCATTTTTAAAGAATATCTGGGCTAATGGACAAAATAGTTGGTTAAAACCTCTGAAAACAGTGTTAATGGACAAAAATGGGTCTAAAAATCGCTGTAATCATTATTGTTATTAGCTTTAAGGCAAATGAAAGGTTATGAATAAAAAAACTGCTTTTATTGTGGGAGCAAAATTGTTTAGAAATATGGGCTTCAAAACGGTATTCAGAGGTATAAATGTGCCTCCCGCGGCAAAGTTTTCCAAGGAGAGAAACGCGCAATACCTTCGGACATCTTGCTTATACAGAAGGTAAACAGACTTATAGACACCTTTATTTGGCTATGTTCTTTATTATGCACTAAAGGGCTGTAAAATAACAGCTTAGAATATTTTAACTTTTTTTAACGTTGCTGGATTAACTCTTTAACAGCATTTTTCGTCCTAATTATAAAGAAAAATTATTTTAGGATGAAAAAGTCAATCAAATTCAGATTTCTGCTTGCAATTGCAGTTCTGTTTATTGTTGTTGATGGCAATGCTCAGAGAGTTATCCGGTCGGGAGCAAGGCCTTATGGCAGAAACTATGGTATGGTCTATCGTAGTAGGCCATCGGTTTCTTTTGGATTTGGCGGTGTTTACAGAGGGTATTATCCGCGGGTATATACAAGGCCAAGAGTTGGTTTTTCAATAGGCTTTGGTTTCCCTGGAGTGGGCATTACTATTGGAAGTATGCCCTACGGTTATAGCAGATTCCATTATAGAGGATATCCTTACTACTACTACAATGATATGTATTATCGCAGGATGGATGATGGCAGATACCAATCAGTGTCTCCCCCGTTAGGCGCTACTGTAAGGAAACTGCCTGCTGAAGCAAGAGAACGCATCATTGATGGTGAAACCTATTACGAAGTGGGAGGAGCCTTCCTGATAGAAGACATAGACAAGAATGGTAAACGGTTTTATAGTGTTGTGGGCATTGACGGAGAATTAGATACCGCCGATATTCGTAACCGCAATATTGACAGTAACGATTCCGATTATGATATTGATGGGGATTTTAACCAACCACCGGTTAGAGACTATCCGCCTGTAAAGAGTCGGAGTGAACAAACAACAAAAGCCGGTAATTATACAGTAGGGCCTCAATTAGGCGATCGTTTTGATGTACTCCCCAAAAATTGTAAAGAAAGCATGATCGACGGAGTGAAACAATATGTATCCCCTGCCGGTACACACTATAAAGAAGTATCGGAAGATGGAAAGACTACGTATGAAGTAATAAAGGTGGCTAAAGATTAATCCCGGTTTTTACTGTTCCCTTTGAAAATATAAACAGGCAGCCTGCAATCCACATTCACGACATTTTGGATTGCGGGCTGTACAAATATAGCGACCATGCAAAATGAGCCAGTGATGTGCTTTATGAACAAGTTCTTCCGGAATATTTTTAACCAATTCTTTTTCCACTGCCAATGGTGTGGTTGCTTTTTGCGACACCAGCCCGATGCGCCTGCTCACCCTAAAGACATGGGTATCCACCGCCATATTGGGTTGTTTTTCAACTACTGATGTGATCACATTGGCTGTTTTTCGTCCTACACCGGGTAGTGTCATTAATTGCTCTACGGTCATGGGTATTTTTCCGTCAAAATCACTTAACACTTTTCGAGCCATCCCAATCAGGTGTTTGGTTTTATTGTTTGGGTACGAAATACTTTTAATCAGACCAAAAAGGTCTTCGGTTTTTGCACGGCTCATGCTTTCCAAATCAGGGTATTTTCAAAAATCAATGGAGTCGTCATATTTACTCTTTATCCGTACATTGGGCAGAGAGTATAACTGCTACCAGCAGTTGATAGACACTGTCATACAGTAACTCTGTTTCTGGTTCGGGTCCCTGCCCTAAGAAGTAATCAATAACAAACTCGTATCGTTGTTTTTTGGTCATAAGTATTTATTTTAGTTTTAATGTCTTAAAAAAATGCATTTGCGTAAATTTAGCCTAAAAATTTTTTAACTATAGCCGATGTAAGAAAATATTTTAGTTGAACCCTATTATCAGATTTTATTTGATTTATGAGACTATGAGATGAGGAAAAATTCAGTTATTAAAACCATGTGTTTGATAAATGATATAAAATAACAATAAAAAAATAAGGCAGAGAAATGGTTCGCAGCATCTCAATTAATTCCAATTATTGAGAATTAATTTTTAAAAATTTGAAAAATAATTAATAATTGTAAATAAAAGTGTTATTTTCGATTTACAAAACATATTGATTTTTCTATGAAAAATTAATAAATGGTTATGAAATGAATTTGATTTCGTAATGTAATCATGATACGTAGTTAAAACATATTATTAATTTAAATCAAAAAACGATGCTTATCAAACATTTCAGGATTTGGTGTTTTTGCATTTTTATGTGTCTGATTTATTTTCAGAGTTCCTTTGCGCAACAAACAGATTCTGCTAAAATTTTAGTTACCGGAAAAGTAATGCAGGAAGACAATCAGCCCTTGCTTGGCGTTACAGTTGCCACAGTTAAAGGGAGTAATTTTTCAATTACAAACAAAGAGGGGCACTATTCTATACTGGTTAGCTTAAACGATTCAGTAAAATTTACTTATGTTGGTTACGAAAGCCAAACTATCAAGCCAAGAATTAAAGAAGAGCTGGATGTGGTAATGATTGGGAATCAGGGAAGTATGAATGAAGTGGTAGTAGTTGGGTATGGAAAGCAAAAGAAGGTGACCGTTACCGGTTCTGTAGCTACTATTACTACAAAAGACCTTTTACAAAGTCCTGTTTCAAATCTTACTAATTCACTGGCCGGAAGACTTCCTGGATTAATAACCACTCAGAGAAGTGGTGAGCCGGGCGTAGATGCTTCAACGCTTTATATTAGAGGGCTTGCTACCCTCAATGATGCGCGTCCTATAGTGGTGGTGGATGGAGTAGAACGCCCAATGGATTATATAGACCCTAATGATATAGAAACGTTAAGTATTTTAAAGGACGCAGCAGCTACTGCGGTTTTCGGTATGCGGGGTGCCAACGGCGTTGTGATGATTACTACTAAACGAGGAAAAAGAGGCGCGCCCAAAATGAGCTTCCGGTCGTCTTATGGAAAGCAGCAACCTACTAAAATTCCTGAGTTTTTGGGCTCTTATGATTATGCCATGCTTAGAAATGAGGCGCTACAAAATGATGGACAGTTACCAACTTTTTCAGAAGCTCAATTACAAGGGTTCAAAGATGGCACATTGCCCAATACGGATTATTATGCCTATGTAATGCAACCTTCAAAGGTGGGCAACGCTAATTTGAATATTTCGGGAGGCAATAATATTGCACGTTACTTTCTTTCAGCCGGCTTAAATATTCAGGAAGGGAACTATAAGCACACGAAAGACAATGATATGGGATATAATTCTAATAATATTATGAAGCGTTTTAACCTGCGGGCAAATATTGATGTGGATATTACACCCTCTTTACTGGCTACAGTTAATCTTGCAGGTGTGCAAACTAACCGATCTGACCCTAATACTTCAGCGGGCGCTGTCATGAATATTATGAATAGAATGCCGCCCATTTATCCAATATTAAATGCCGACAGCTCATTATTTGGAAATGGAACCTATACCTCCAATATATTGGGGGAAGTAGCAAGAAGGGGGTATCGAATATATCTTAACAATACAATTCAAGGCACTTTTGGCCTTACCAAGAAACTGGATTTTATTACTAAAAATTTAAGTGCAAAAATCGCCTATTCGTATGATAATACGGCAACTCCTAATGTATCATATACAAAAACTTATGCTGTTTTTTATCCTAATTATGGTAGTGATGGGTCGGTATCAAGTTATAATCAGGTTGGAACGGATTCTAAGATAGACCCTAACGGAAGTTTTGGCGGCGGAAGTCTTTCAAGAACTACCTACATTGAAGGCGCAGTGAACTGGTTCAGGCAATTCAACAAACACAACATCACTGCAATGGGATTGTGGAACAGAAGGCTAGATCGCTTTGGCTCTGCAATACCTTATGCTTTTCAGTCCTACTTATTCAGAACTACCTATAACTATAGCTCCAAATATTTGCTAGAGTTCAATGGTTCTTATATGGGATCCGAAAATTTTCCACCCGAGAGCCGATATGGGTTTTTTCCCTCAATTTCAGGAGGTTGGATAATATCCGAAGAGAAATTTATTAAAGATAATAATATGCTCTCCTTTATCAATATGCTGAAAATACGAACATTGTCTCGTCCTAAAATCAGTTGACTCTTTTTCACGTTATTCACAGCGGGATAAGATAGCTGTGTTTTACGTTTTGAGATTAGTTGTTCATCTTTGTTTTATCAGTTGAAGCGGACTTCATTCAAGTTCTGGGGAGATCTTGATGAACAGGAATAAACTGATGCGACGAAGTATATTATACTTTACAAAATGGTTGCTGTATCCGGCAGCCATTTTTGTATATAGACATACGCATGGCAACAGTATTGCACGCCTCTGTCGCTATGGTGAATCAGGGGAAGAGCTTTATTCTTCCTGTTTTTCAATGCCATTTTAAAGCTTCTATACAGCCTTTTACACTTAAAGTTTCATGCACACAATGGCCTACAATTTTCTGGAATATAAATCAGTTATTACGCTCAGATAACAAAATTTATCCTAGGGTTTCAGCCACAGGTAAGTAATGTCTGCTACCCAAATTTCATTGCAACGCTGTGGTATGGCGGCTTCTATTACATTTTATAACGGTTAAAATGATGATAACTGCAAGTGGTTTTCGTTCTGCATCGTTTTGATTTGATGAGCAGATGGTTGTTTCTGAGTACATCAAAACTTGTCTCGCCTATTTTAATGCCATGTTGCTTCAGTTCGGGCAACAGGCATTGATGCAGGTTTCGGCCGCTTCCTCGTTTCCATATTTCCCGTTTCTTTTTATAAGCCCAACAATCGTTTCTTCCTTTACAGTAGTATCGGCTTTGTGATGCTTTTGCTTGTAATAAGCCTGTTTACTGCGACCAAATACGCCGCACATTTCCGTTATTTTTCTTTCGGTCTTTGCTTTTGGAAGGAGTGGATTGTTGGGCACCATACTTTTTAGGATATCAATGTTGAATTTTTTTTTCAGCCACTTCAATCGCATGTTGCCACAGGTCGGCACGAAGTTCTGCCACCCGTAATAGTTCTCTGAGTTCTTTGTTTTCTTCTTCCAGTTTTTTGTCCTGAATGTTCTTTTCATTTCAGCAAAGTTAGCCGGAGATTTGGCTTTTGCTTCATAGCCTTTCAGCCCCTGGCTCTGATTAATCCAGTAAAGAATGGTGGCATTGCCCTTAATGCCATAGATCAGCGAAGCTTGGCGTTTATTGAGTTTGCCACTCAATACTTCATTTACAATTTTTGTTTGAAGGCTTCGGTGTAAAATAATTGTTGCGTTCCCCGCCGGTTGGAGCTTTGTTTTTTACTCATTTTTTGTCCCCGAAATAGGTCGGGGCAGGCCTGTTTTAAGTTGACTTATCCACATTTTTGGAGTCAACCTATTTCAGGACTATACACATCCTACGGTGAAGTAGGGAATGACCGAAGTGGCTCTGAACGGTTTCTGTGGTTTTCTTCTTGGGCAGGGTCTGGTGCGTATTGGTTTGGCGCCGGTAACAATCCTTCTCAAGCAAATGGATGGGCGCAGGGAGCTATTGGAAATTCTGGGGTCACCTGGGAAAGAGGACGTCAGTTTAACCTTGCATTAGAAGCGTCTTTTTGGAATGATTTATTTAGCTTCACTGCGGAAACCTACAAGCAACGCAGAAGCCAGGTATTAATTACAAGAGGCACACTTACAGATGTTTTTGGACAAAATATTAAACCGCAGAATCTGGGTATTGTGGACAGTAGTGGTGTGGACATAGAAGTTGGCCATAAAAAATCATTTAGAAACGCTATGTACTTTATAAAGGGCAATATAACCTATGCAAAGAATAAGACTATCTTTCAAGATGAAGTGGACAGGGCTTATCCTTGGATGGTCAGAACCGGACTGCCTATTGGCACAAAATATGGATTTATTTCCAATGGATTTTTCCAAAATCAGTCTGAAATAGATGCAAGTGCAGAACAATTTGGCACAGTAAGACCAGGCGACATTAAATATCTGGACCTAAATGGTGATGGTGTGGTATCTGCCGGGTACGATGAAAAACCAATCGGCTATTCAAGAACACCAGAAATAATGTATGGGATATCGGCAGGAGCTGTAATTAAAGGGATTGATTTTAGCATTTTGTTTCAGGGAGCTGCACATTCAAGTGTATTGCTCAATAATGAGGCAGTATATGAATTTTTTCAGGAAGGTAAAGTAAAACCTTTTCATTTGAACAGATGGACTCCTGAAACTGCAAAGACCGCCTCCTATCCTCTTTTACATTATAACACCAATGCAAATAATCACAGAGGATCTACCTTCTGGATTCGAAGCGCTGATTACATGAGGATTAAAAATATTGAGCTTGGATATACACTTCCTTCACGCATTACACAAAAAATCAGCTTTAAATCAGCAAGAATATTTATTAACGGATTAAACATATTTACCTTCAAAAATCAGTTGGATGACTATTATGTAGATCCAGAGATACCAGATGGTTACGGGGCTATGTATCCAATTCAAAAAATATGGAGTGTAGGTTTAGACATTAACTTTTAAATTTTTATAGAATGAAAATAAATTATTTAGCTATATGCTGCCTGTTAGTGGCAACCATGCTGTTTTCTGGTTGTAAAAAAGGATTTCCTGACAGAGCTGCCACTACTCAACAACAAGATATTGATATTTTTACTTCTTTTTCGCAAACGAGTATGGTTATCAATAACCTGTATAGTAAAACCCCAAAGGTGTATGGATATTTAGGCGGTTACCAAATGGGTTCTGCCACAGATGAATCGAAAGATGCGTCTAACTGGATGGCTTCCATGACATTTAACAGTGGAGGGCTTTCTCCATCCAATAATCCAATTGGTAATACATGGAGAGATTATTATGTAATGATACGTCAGGCAAATACAATTTTGGAGGGAGTAGAAAAATACAAAACTCCTGACGATGGAAATAATCCCGGTTATTTAAAAAAACAGGATTGGCGAAGTATATTTTTTAAGAGCTTATGCATACTTTGAATTAGTGAGGCAGTTTGGCGGCGTTATTATCGTAACAAAGGTTATTCAAGACCCCAATGATAATGAATCATTGAAAAAGTCAAGGAGTCCTTACGATTCCTGTGTTGCCCAGATTTTGTCCGATTGTGACATAGCTTTCTCGATGGTGGAAAATTACCCCTATGCCGCAAAGGATTTTGGTAGGGTTACAAAATCAGCTTGCCTTTCTCTTAAATCGCGAATTTTGTTGTATTCAGCCAGTCCGCTTTGGGCTATTGCAGGAAAAACATCTCCACTTCCTGATATTTCCGATAATAATTCGGCTTCAGATGCAGGAAAGTGGAAGTTAGCTGCTGATGCTTCAAAAGCTGCAATCGATTACGCAGCCTCGGCAGGTTTTCAAATAGAACCGGCACTTGCCGGACGAAGAGCAATGTACATTCAACCCTGGAACAGTAAAGAGGTGCTTTGGGTAAGAATGAATGAAGAAGGTGGGTCTGAATTTGAAAGACATTATTTCCCCTTTGGTTTTAGTGGTTGGTCTGCCGGCGCTGCCACACAAAATGTGGTGGACGATTATGAAATGAAAGATGGCATTTCCATCAAATCTTCATCAATGTACAATCCGGCACAACCTTACAAGGACAGAGACGCCCGTTTTTATATGGACATTGGTTTTAATGGCGCTTATTTTAAAAGTCGGGTGATAGAAACCTTTGAAGGAGGGCGCGATGAGCAAAGCACAGCAACAGACCATTCACGCACAGGTTACTATATGCGTAAATTGGTGGATACATCACAAACTGTAGGCCAAACCTCACGTACCACAGATGGCATCGTGTTTCGTTTATCAGAATTGTACCTGAATTATGCAGAGGCGTTAAATGAATACAACCCTGGACATTCTGACATAGCCATCTACATTAACTATATTAGAAAACGGGCAGGCCAGCCTGATTTGCCTATTGGGTTATCACAATCGGAAATGAGAGAGAGGATACGCATTGAACGCCGTATTGAATTGCTTGCCGAAAACCATAGATTCTGGGATGTCAGAAGATGGAAAATCGCATCACAAACCGATCAGAATATTTATGGGATGAAGGCAACCAAAAGTGCATCTGCTCCAGGCGGGTTCATTTATCAAAAGTTTTTGGTAGAAAAAAGACCATGGAGAAATGCCATGCTGGTAATTCCCATTACATTGGATGAAACTTTTAGAAATCCCAATCTGGTGCAAAACCCGGGATGGTAATTTTGGCATTGTAATGTTATAATATTAATGTTCAAAATCTGATTATATTTTCGTACGGACATAATATCTTTCAGAATAATTTTAAAATTGACCGAATAATTTTAGAATGGTCAGTAAAAAGAAAAAAATACACACATGAAAATCCTATTAAATCGTTTTTATCCATATTTGACAATATTAGTATGTGTTTACTGTTTCTCCTCATGCGCCAAAAGCCCTTTTGACAAAGATTATACCGGCTTTGACGGAAAAGTTTACATGTCGCAGGCAGTAAGCAGCAGAAGCAAGTTGTCCTTGCCATTATCCAGCAAACCATTTGTTTTGGGATATGGAGCTTCGTTTGGAGGCATGGCCCATCCTTCAGGAAAGGATATCCCAGTTGTGTTTGAATTAAAAAATGAATGGATTAGTGATTACAACGCAAAGAATGGAACCTCCTATATCCCACTACCACAAAATAGTTTTTCAATAAGCGGGTATAATTCTGTAATAAAAGCAGGTAAAACCACTACTGATTCTCTGGTAATTAGTATTGAAAGCAAAAACTTGAACTAACAAAGAAATACTTGCTTCCACTAACTATTGTATCAGCAGGGGCAGCAAAATTGATTCCGCATTTCAAACCACCTGGTTCAGAATTGATACAATTGTGAGGGCAGAACGTGATGTCACTTCTAAAGGGGTAATTAGTGTGAGAAAGGATAATAATGGCGGCGCTGGTGCAAATGAAGGCTCTCTGAAGCTGGTGGATAATAATATTGATACCAAATTTTTGATCTTTGGTGCAAATGAGGTTCTCCCAGATTTTTGGTATCAGCTCAAATTTGCAGATCCAATTGTATTGGGCGCTTATACTATGACCTCTGCAAACGATGCCCCTGAGCGCGATCCTAAAACATGGAAATTATCTGGTTCTAATGATGGGATAAATTGGGTTGTGTTAGATACAAGGGCTAATCAGGCTTTTTCTGCAAGAAAGCAAACCCAGCGTTTTGAATTTCAAAATGATACGTCCTTTACTTTTTACAGAATATCCATTTCTGAACTTTTTGGGGTTACTACTTTGTTCCAGCAATCAGAATGGCGGGTAATTGAATTTTTTGAGCAATAAAATTTAGGTTCTATGACCTTTTGTATGGACTGTGGTACTTTTTGTTGTCTTACTTTTTGGTCTTGATATAAAAAAGTAACAAAAAAAATCAAGGCTTTGAAAAAAATTGCTAAAAATGATTTCGGTAGTCAAAACCCGTCGAACTTACGCCGTAGTTGCATTTATTACGAAGACCAATCGGTGCTCAAACAACGACGGCTTTTAAACGACTACCTTCAATCATTTTTTTAACGCATTTTTTTCAAGGCCATTTCGCAATGCGCAACAATTCCAAACCCCACACTATCCGTCATAGTACCAAAATTTATTTCTAAACAAATACTTTTCAAATACTTTTTAATGTTGGTTTCCTGATTACTTCAATTGAAAATAGAAAATATTTTGTTTATGGAGTTGTTATTTTTTAATGTAGATAAAGGACTTCAAAATATCTTGTATATTAGCTTAAAAATAGCGGAGAGTCCTTTATTACATTTTTACCTGACTTGTCCAAATTAGGTCAGCAGTTCAAATTTTTTAAAAATTCGATGGCAGTCGGGGTTAAGTTTGCTCTTATCCTGATTTCTTTGTCGGTTATTTGATTTTTCAAGCGGGCATCTGTTATTTTTTTGCATTCGTGGATAAATTTTCTGATGGAATGTCTGGTTTGAAGTTCTATATGCTTCGATACAACAAGAGCCATAAAGCAAATAAGCAGATGTAGTTTTATAGGCTCTTCTTTATAATGGAATATTGGTCTTGTTTGTAAATCACTTTTCGATATTCGAAAGGCTTGTTCTATTTTGTAGAGTTCGTGGTAGTGTTCTATAATCGTTTTATTATCAACCATGCTTTCTTCCAGATTAGTATAATAGCCTTTGATGCCAAGTATCTTTTGGGTTTTGTCTATAAGCTTTTGATTAAGCTCAATATTTTCCTTGTTGGATTTGGTAAACTTCAGCTTTTGTTTTGGGAAGGGTGAGTAATGATGTATTTTGCTCTTTCAATTTGCCTCTCCATTTCGTACTTATCTTTCCTGTACCGCACTGTTGAATAACTACAGATCAGATAGCCATTATCCGTTTGCAATCTGATACTTTTTCCATCTTCACGAGGGAGGTTACTGTCAATTGCTGTAATTAACTCATTAGGTAAATTGCCTAATCTTGCTCCTACAATGTAGTTTATCCCGTTTTCCTTTAAAGCCCGGGTGTTTTCAGTGCTGATTAATATTGGTTTTATTAATACTCTTACCTGATGCAATGTTTTTAGCGCCTATTTCTAACCAGTTTCTTGCATTAACTGTATTATTATAACGATTGTTATCGTAACGGTTATTTTTGTTTCAATTAACTGCATACCGCTCACCCCCATAACGAATGTCATCTCTGTCGTTGTATGGAGTACGATCATGATTAGAGAATCCTATCTGAGCAAATGCAGGTAATAACACAAATAATGCTGAGGTCAGAATCAAAATTTTTGAATACTTTTTCGTAATCTATGGTTTTTAATTGTGTACAAATAACCTCTCGGGTCTTTGTTAATTTTGACGATGGGTGATATCCAAAACCTTTTGCGATTATTCTTAAATAAGTGCAAAAACCGCTCCCCATGCAGGAAGCGGCTCAAAATATTTACAAAAAATTATCAACTGTTTTGCAACTCCGAAATTTTCTCTCTGATTTTTCCTTCAATTTCGGAAGCGAGTTCGGGGTTGTCTAAAAGTAATTTTCTTACTGCATCACGGCCTTGACCCAGTTTATCATTATTGTAGCTATACCAAGATCCGCTCTTTTGCACGATGCCCATATCAACGCCCATATCAATTATCTCACCGGTTTTTGATATACCCTCGCCGAAAATAATGTCAAATTCTGCTGCACGAAAAGGAGGCGCTACTTTATTTTTTACCACTTTTACTCTCACCCGATTACCAACAGCCTCATCGCCATCTTTAATTTGAGAAATACGACGAATGTCCAACCTAATGGATGAATAAAATTTCAAAGCGTTTCCACCTGTTGTAGTTTCAGGGTTTCCAAACATCACGCCTATTTTTTCTCTCAGTTGGTTGATGAAGATGCAGATGGTATTGGTTTTGGAAATGGTCGCTGTAAGTTTCCGCAGGGCCTGGCTCATAAGCCTTGCCTGCAGACCCATCTTGCTGTCGCCCATTTCGCCTTCTAATTCACTCTTGGGTACCAATGCTGCCACCGAGTCAATTACCACTACATCCAGCGCTCCGGACAGGATGAGCCTATCTGCAATCTCCAGCGCCTGCTCGCCATAATCGGGTTGCGAGATTAAAAGATTATCCACATTCACGCCCAGCTTTTGAGCATGTACACTGTCAAAAGCGTGCTCTGCATCAATAATGGCACACATACCTCCTTTCTTCTGCGCCTCGGCAATTACGTGTATGGCCACCGTTGTTTTACCTGACGATTCAGGTCCATAAATTTCGATCACCCTGCCCCGAGGCAGACCTCCGATACCCACGGCGGCATCCAGGCCGATTGAGCCGGTGGATACCACTTGGTGTGTTGTGGAAGCTTTTTCGTTCATCATCATTACCGTGCCCTTACCATAATCTTTGTCTAATTTTTCTATGGTAAGTTTCAGCGCTTTCAGTTTTTCGCTATTCATCGGATTTTCTGCTTCTGTGTTTTTTTCTGCTTTTGCCATAATCAAAAATACAATTTAACAATCTCCTTTCTAAATTATTTATACACATCGCAAAGCTAATATATTTAGTGTTGCGAAACTAATTGTATTGGAATTATTTTATTTAAAAAGAATAAATTATCTCAGATAGTAGCATAGCCAAAATACCTGCTGCCAATCCCCAGTAAATTTCGGAAGGTTGGTGGCCCGACAATATAAGTCTTGCTGTAGATACCAGTCCGGCAATAAAAACGGCTATCGTAAAATAGAGCCCAAAACTTATCTGATACATAAATCCCAAACTTGCCAAAAAAGCAACAGCAGTACCCAGCGCAATGCCATGCATACTGATTTTGATATAAATATTAAACAATAGCCCGATAGAAGAAGCTAAAAGATACTCATTGCAAAAACCACCATTTCTACAGGTACCTCAGGCAGATTGCGCCATACATACCACATCCAAAAATACCAGATATTGCAAATAATAAAAGGAATGATACGATCCTTTCTATGTTCCAGTTTGATAGAAGATATAAAATTTAATGCGCGCAATAAAAAGATGGAAACCAGCGGGAAGAAGGTGTACATCTGAACAGCCTGCAATAATATCCTTATTTTTTGACCTTTATTGAAGCCTACAAACAGAAATGGTTCTACAAAAAGCAAAAACAGAACCACATAGACCGGAACAAAGACCGGATGAAAAAAATAAGATATCATCTTTGCAAAAACAGTTAGGACTCTTTTTTGAAGGCCATTGTTATTCACCTTCTTCAATTCATTTTCCTTTGTTATTACTAATTTCATTAAGCTATTTTTTATGGTTTCAGAGATGCAGAACTCGTCAATATGCGGTAGAAAGCTTTTGATTTATTCTTCTGTTTTGGAAAAATTCTACAGAAATGTTTCATTTTAAAACTTTTCTAACCACAATACCGAGTTGCCGGTTCGATTGAAATTTTGTTCCCAAAGCGTATTATTAGGGTCCAGTATCCAGTTGCCATCCACAATAAATTTGTATAAGTGTTTGCCCAATGACAGGTTCACTCTTATTTCCCAGCCATCTTTTGTTTTATTCATTGGTAAAGAATGAGTATCCCATTGATTAAAATCACCCGCCAAATATACATTCTTGGCATCACTATATCCTTTTAAATTGAAAGTAAAATTTGGCTCAATAATTAAGGTAGTGATGTTTTCATCTTTGCTACTAATTTGTTTTCCTGTGGAGTCTATTACGGTCAGTCCATCTACAATAAACTTATATGAATAATTGCCTGGCCCCAAAACATAAGGCAGATGCCAGCCCGAATCAGTTTTTTGCATATACAGCTCATCAGTTCGCCAATGGTTAAAAGAGCCCGAAAGAATCACTTTTCCGGCATTTGGAAAACCTTTTAAAAGGAAATAGAAAGGTTTACCAATTGTCAGGTAAGAGTTAAACTCGCCATATTCATTTGGAAGTTTTTGGCTATTGGGATCTTCTATCCATTTTTTGTTAATAATAAATCTATATGTATGAGTTCCTTCTGCCAGATACACATTTTTTATCCAGCCTGTATTTGTTTTATCAAGAGGGATACTCTTAAATAACCAGCTATCCCAATTATTGAAACTACCTGCCAAAAGAACTTTTTTTGCTTTAGAATAGCCAGGTAGGAAAAATGTATGATTTGTAACGTAAAAAACTGAATTAATAAACCCTTCTCCGTCATTTTCGGTGAGTCGGTTATCGGGGTCGGTTATCCATTTTCCATCTATCACAAATTTGTACCAATATTTTCCTGGAGTGAGTTTCATTGTGGTAGTCCACCCGGTATTTGTTTTTTGCATTAAAATGGAATCGGGATTCCAATTATTAAAACTACCAGACAATACTACTTTTTTGGCCAATAAATAATCATTTAGATTAAAAATAACAGTGGAATCAGCCACTATAAATGAATTTTTTGTTTTAAAGTGATTAATGCCATAAACCACTGAATTATTCACAGATGGAAATCTGGCTGATGAAGAAGCAGATGCAGAAGATACTTTTACACGGTAAGTAGTATTAGAGATATCATCTAATGGCTGTAGTGTTTTTTTTATTAATAGCAATGTTTTTGAATTTGTGGCGACTGACCAACCTGCCAATTTTAAGGAGTCATCATTATTTGATTCAAGAAGTTTTGGAAGAGACAGTTCCTTTAGATCGTATTGCCTAATAAAATCATTTAGTTCTTTTTGATTGATTTTTTTCTCAATTGAAATATACATATCTCCTTCTTTGAGATAATATTTGCCCTTCTGAGCTACAACAGTAAATTGCATCCAAAGAAATATAAATAGCAGACAAATTTTATTAACCCAACTCATCATTTCCATATATATATTTTTCTGGTTATAAAGTTAAATGCAATCCTTTTTACAGAGAGGTAGTCCAACCCTATTACACCATCAAAACAAACGCCGAATTGTCCCGATAAACAACTTTTTTCGAGATTGGCAACCAATACCGGTATTTCATTAATAGCATGATTGCCTATTTGCAAAGACTTCAAATTGCCTCTCAGTACATCAATTCTTTTGGAGCCAATACCACTTACCTGTGTGCGCCCCACGATAGTAATTTTATCCAGAATTTTATCCGGTAGTTTACTGCTGATAATTGTTGACTCTGACCCGCTGTCCAATAATAACCTGACTTTTTTACTTGCAATGGCGGCTTCAATTACAATTCGATTTTCGTATAGGTTAAATGGAATTGTAATAAATTCATTGGGATTGTGCAACATGCTATGTGGGTAGTTACTCATTTCCTTTTTACCAATTTTATGGAAATGAATTTGATTAAGATTGTAATCAATTATCATTTCAAATCCTTTCAATAGGCTTATTCCAATCAACCCCAATACTTTTAAACCTCGGCTATTTTCAATATTCCCTAAATCTGTTAATTCGGCATCAATATTTGTAAAGGCATAGTTGCCAAAGGAAAATTGATCTATACTTGTTTGAAAGGCTTCTACGTCGGATGTGCCGATTCCCTGCCTTGCTGTTTCAGTGTTTGTTTGATTATAATGGCGAAAATAGGTTAAGTTTAATAATAACTTGGGACAACCGGTATCCAGTATGAAATTGCCTTCCTGCGTATCTACCTTTCCTTTTAAAATAATTAAACTTCCAATTTTACTAAAGGGAACTAAAAAACTTACTGAATCTTCTTTTGAATCATTTTGCAGGGGTTCTATCTTTAGGGATTGTATCAGCATATCAGGTGAATATTCTCCGGCAGCACATAAATTGCCACAAAAGGAAAAAATAATCACCAAAAATAATCTGAAATTCATAAAAGCACAACCATTAAAATAAGTTCGACGGATATAAAAAAGCCCTTTAGATATAGATTTTTTTATTAAGGAAAGGACTATTGGTACGAAGTTAAATCAGAAAGTGGGATTTCTTAATAAAATTATGAATATTCCAGTGACAGAAAAATCAAGTTCCATTTAAAAGTTTAGAGCTGAAGTATTGTTAATAAGATATTGTTTTAATCGTTTATTTTAAAGAAAAATACAAATTTTACACTTTTTGATGGTAAAAATTTAGGAACATTAATGTCTAAAAACTACATAACTGTTCAATAGACAATCAATGAAATTAATGCCAAAATATTTTTCCCAAATGTTCTGTTATTCAATTAAGAAAATTTTACTGTACGTTTGTAAAAATATTTAATAGAATGGCTAATTTGCAATTAACCGGCACCTTGGTACAGGTGCTGCCGGTACAAAAAGGAGTAGGGAAAAACGGTGAGTGGAAAAAGCAGGATATCATCGTGCAAACAGACGGACAGTTTCCGAAAAAAGTGTGCGTTACGATTTGGGGCGACAAGGTAAGCGAAAGTGTATTGCAGGAAGGTAAGCAGTTGAACATTTCGTTTGACATAGAAAGCCGTGAATACAACGGTAGGTGGTACACCGATGTAAAAGCCTGGAAGGTGGAGCTTGCCGGTAATGCCCCTGCTGCCGACAATAACTACAATGACATTCCTGTGCAGGATAACTTTACTGATGCAGGAGATACTGCTGACGATCTGCCTTTTTAGTAAATTTTATTGCACCAGAACGGAGATGTATTAATGATAAATAAAACTTGAAAATGAAAAGATTGTTTTTCTTCCTGTTATTATCAATTGTATTTTTTGACTGCAAAGACGGGAAAAATGAGCCCCAGCCTGCTAGTGCAGACAACGGCTTAGTTGACCTTACCGAGCTGCCTGATTCTTTAAAGGCAAAAGAAATAGCCGATTCTATTGCCGCCATTGAGGTAAATAAAGAAGCCATTTTGAAGTCGCTTACAAAAAAAACCTTTTTACTCATAAAAACCCATAATTACCGAGCGCTCGACAGTCTGATTCATCCTGAAATTGGCATACGTTTTTCGCCTTATGCCAATATTAATGAAGCAGACCAAAAATTCAGTAAAAAAGAATTTGCTTTGCTTTTCACTAAAAATAAAAATCAAAAATATACCTGGGGCGCATATGACGGATCGGGCGACCCTATTATTTTAACGGCTCCGGAATATTTTAAAAAATTCGTTTATGATGCCGGCTTTGAAAACCCTGAAAAACTTGAATTGAACAAAACCATCGGAAAAGGTAATACTGTAAACAACATTCATGCCTTTTACAAAGGCGAGGATTTTACTGAAAGTTACTTTTCGGGAAACAAACAAAAGGAAAGGTTAGATTGGAAATCGGTACGGCTGATTTTTAAACAAATAGATGGACAATTCTATTTGATAGGCATTGTGCATGATCAGTGGACGATTTAAGATTGAGATTAAGATTGAGCACAGGACAAAGATTAAGGCTGGAGGTTATGTTAATTCTTTTCTTAAACGCGCAACTGGAATATTGAGTTGCTCGCGATACTTGGCTACGGTGCGGCGGGCAATATTGTAACCTCGCTCCTGCAATAGCTCGGTAAGCCTTTCATCGCTCAATGGCTGTTTTTTGTTTTCCGAATCAACAGTATCGCTCAGTATTTTTTTCACCTCGCGGGTAGATACTTCTCCTCCACTGTCGGTGCTTAACGCTTCATTAAAAAAGAATTTCAGTCGATAGGTGCCAAATTCGGTTTGCACGAATTTACTGTTGGCCACCCGGCTGACGGTAGAAATATCCAGACCTGTTTTTTCGGCTATATCCTTCAAAATCATCGGTTTAAGGTTTGTTTCGTCACCGGTAAGAAAGAACGCTTTTTGATGATTCATTATTGCCGACATCGTGTCCAGCAAGGTATGCTGTCTTTGTTTGATGGCATCAATAAACCATCTGGCGGCATCTAATTTTTGTTTGATGAACAAAACGGCCTCTTTTTGGCGTTTATCTTTTTTGGTGCCCCTGTCATACTCCCTCATCATATCGCGGTAGTTTTCGCTGATATGCAGCTCGGGTGCATTTCGGCTGTTAAGAGAGAGCTCCAGCTTGCCATTGGCGTTCAGGATGTAGAAGTCGGGAATAATATAGTTTTCCGATTTATTTGTAGAACCTATATTGCTTCCCGGTTTTGGATTGAGTTTTATTATTTGCTGAATCACTTCTTTCAATTCGTCATCACCCAGATTTAAACCTTTTTTTATTTTGTCGTAATGCTTTTTGGTAAACGCTTCAAAATATTTTTTAATGGCCTGAATGGCAGTGTCAACCTGTTTTCCCTCTTCCTTTTGGCGGCGAAGCTGTAGCAACAGGCATTCCGGCAAGTCGCGCGCACACACGCCGGGAGGGTCAAACTGTTGCACCATGCTGATGATGTTTTCTATCTCCTTTGGCGTTGCTTCAATATTTTGCCTAAAGGCCAGATCATCTACTATAGCAGGAGTATCTCGTCGAAGGTATCCGTCTTCGTCAATGCTGCCAATAATGTGTTCAGACAATTTTTTTTCTTTTTCGGTAAGTGAGAGCATTCCCAGTTGAGCAACAAGATGGTCATAAAAACTGGCTTCAGTTTTCAATGGCGCATGGTGGGGTTCTTCATCATCGCCATAGTTGTCATCGCGGGTTTTATAATCGGCAATTTCTCCGTCATCATCATACAGATAATCGCTCATATCCACCGAATCGCCAATTTCCTGCTGCTCACCCTGCTCATCACCCTCTGCGTAAATATCATCGGTATTATCATCTTTCTGCCGTTCTTCGACCAGCTCAAGGGCAGGATTTTCTTCTATTTCCTCCTTAATTCTTTCTTCAAGACTGGCAGTAGGCACCTGCAACAATTTCATCAACTGAATTTGCTGAGGGGATAGTTTTTGTAGTAATTTCTGTTGTATGGTTTGACCCAGCGCCACAATAATAATTTAAATACCGGCTGCTATCAAAAATCAAGCCGCTTTGTGTAAAAGTATTAAAAGAACTGAGTTGAAAAAAATTTTTGTTATGCCGCGTTTATTGTACATTTATGATTTGACTAAAACCTCGGCCTGTGAACCAATATTTATGTGAGTTTAGGTACAAAAAATACCACCATCCTTTTAATAAATTTGTAATCAGGACTTTTGAGTGATAAATTTTGTAATTTTGTAAAAATTTGTTAAAACCTGTTTTTGCCGGAAGGAAATATTGAACCTGATATTCGATTGCTTCAGCTTCAAATAGCAGTTGGCAATCAGAAAGCCTTTTCTGATCTTTATGCCAGATTCAGCAAGCGGCTTCTGGCGTTTTCACACTCATTGGTACATGCTCACGAAATTGCAGAAGAAGTGGTAGAGGATGTATTTGTGGGTATCTGGGGTCGCCGCGAAGAGATTGCCAAAATTGACAATTTAGCCGTTTATTTGTATGTGGCCGTTAAAAACCGATCGCTAAACCGTCTTTCAGAAAAGGCCAAAAGCCTGATTACGCAACCCTATGATTTATTGGAGCCACAAATAGAGGCACTTAATGAAGACCCTCACTCAATAATGGTAACTGCAGAAATGTTGGCCAGAATGAACAGTGCAATAGAAAACCTGCCTCCCCGATGCAAAATGATTTTTAAACTCATCAGAGAAGACAGCCTTCGATATAAGGAAGTTGCCGAAATTTTAAACATATCGGTAAATACCATTGACGCCCAAATGGCTATAGCCGTAAAAAGGATAAGCGAAGCACTGGGGATAAAGAAATTTGAAGCAAAAACCCTGAGAAAACAAATCTCCAAAGGAAATAATTAACTGGCGGATACCAATAAGTGAAGCAAGCTAACCACACAATCAGCTGATTGAATTTTTACCAATAAATAAGCTTAAACAACCGGCATATTCACCAATTTTTTATGGCGTTCCTGAATCGCAGGAAGTATGCCAAATTGCTTATTCCAAAACTCCATCCATAACTTGGCAAAGTGTGCATCCGAACATCTGTACCGCCAATACAACAGCTAAATTAGCAGGGTTTGTGGTTTTGCAAGAGAGCAGGAGAAGCGCTTCGATTGGGGTTTAGCGTTAAAAAATCTTTCCGCGGGAAAGGATGCTATATGAAACTGCCAAAAAACGGCTCACTCATCCGAAAAAGGAAGACATTTTAAGCCAAACTATATGTTCCTGATTAGAATATGCATATATAGAAATGCGGTTAGAATTATTTAAAACCTGAAGACAAGATGAGCAGATTTTGGTGTGGCATCAAACGAAAACTTGTTTTTTATTTTTTTCAATCTGTTATTTCCTATTGCCCACATAGTTACTCCGCCTCCTATTGCAGTAACTCCGCCAGAAATACCCAATAATCCTAAAAGTGACACTTTGCTGTCTCCATCATAATTACCCTCATTTCCGGCATGAATTAATGCTGCCCCTGCTCCTATACATGCTGCGCCAACGGAGGTTAATATGATTCCGCCACGCCTCAGCCTTAACCATCTTTGTTCGCCTTCATTATAATAACGCTGATAATTATTATTTGCCTTCGGCAAAGATTTATTATAAAACAGGGGTATATTTTTTTGTTGTTTTTGATAAGCAACAGACAAAGATTGGGCGTTCGGGTTACCTGATAAAAGGAAAGTAAAAGTGGCCATTGCCAAGAAGATATTTTTTTCATGAGCTATTAATTTTGCGACCAAGTTAAGTTACTCAAATTAAAACACATGTTAATAAATAATTGAGTAACATAGTTTTATATAGTTCCATCATGTGTAGCGCAGGCACCTTTTTTAGAAGTTACATAAGAGCCTAATTTAAACGCAAACTCCAGCGTTTCTTCAGATTTACAGTTATCGGCCAGCCTATGTAAAAAACCGGCCAGAAAAGCATCTCCGCTACCCACCGCGCCCACCTCATTCACTTTAAAACCTGGGTGCTCATAAAATATTTTTCCATCAAAATTGGAAGCGCCCTCGGCGCCCTTGGTTACTATTATTGGAGGAATCGCATAGCGATCTCTAATTATTCGCACTTTATCATTGAATAGAGAAATGTCGGCATACCATTCAGAAATTTCATCCAATTCAATTTCATTCATTTTTAATTTATCTGCTTGCCTCAGCAGATTTTCCAAAACTGCCTGTTTGTAATGAGGCGCTCTGAGGTTGAAGTCTAATATTCTAATTTTTGCAATACTTAACAAATCAAGCAAAGTTTGTCAGAGAATGTTCTGTTCGTGCAGCGAGGCTGCCAAATATAAAATAGTCTGCTTGAGATACAGCCCGCCTTGCCTCAATGGTACTATTGATAAAGTCCCAGGCTACCGGCTCTGCAATATTATAATTCACTTCCTGAATTTGTCCCGGAGTGGTCAATACTATACTGGTAGGATAGTTATCGTCCTGCTGAATTAAATTCGTAGGCACCTGATTGATATTCATAAAATAAATCAACTCATACCCTTTTTTATCGGTACCAACTTTTGAAATCATTAGCGTTTGTTTCCCAAGTTGGTTCAAATGGCAGCCAACATTCATAGGAGCACCACCCGGTATCGCTCCATTCGGTAGCATATCCAAAAGAACCTCTTCAAAACAGACAGCCCAAATTATTTTATTTACACATATACCTGGTCCGGCAGCCAGGTTCGGATTAAATTTAAGTCTTCTTCACTAATATTTATCTGCATAGCCCTTGCATTTTGTTCGGCTTGCTGTGCATTACGTGCGCCAGCCAGCGCCGTTACTACCGCCGGTTGATGAAAAACCCAAGCCAATGCCAATTGAGAGATGCTTGCATTGTATTTGGGTGCAAGTTTAGAAAGATGTTGCAAAAGTGTATCTACTTTATCTTTGTTAAATCTGCCAAAATAGCTACTGCGGTGATCTCCTTCATTAAAATTTTCTCCGCCTTTATATTTTCCGGTAAGCAAGCCTCTTTCCATAGGACTGTAAGCAATGATGGAAAGATGATGTTTCAGTGCGTAAGGAACCACGTCTGATTCAATATGCCTGCGCAACATACTGTAAGGCACCTGATTGGAATGTAGTTTTACTGTTTGTTCGGCTTCGGCCAACTGAGCAACTTTATAATTGCATACTCCTATTGCTCGGGTTTTACCATCCTGCAGTAGTTTCTCCATTGCCCGCATGGTTTCTTCGATGGGTGTTGTGGTATCCGGCCAGTGCAATTGAATTAAGTCCACATAATCGGTTTGTAGTCTTTTAAGACTTAGTTCAACATCACTGATGATTTTATCATAAGCTGCATAACGATATATTTTTAACGGATTACCCTGATTATCTTTTGCCTCCACAGAAAAATCACCTTTTTCAATATCCCAAACCATGCCGAATTTGGTAAGAATCTGTATTTTATCTCTACTAAAAGGCTTCACGGCTTTGCCCACTAATTCTTCGCTATAGCCAAAACCATAAACAGGCGCTGTATCTATCGAAGTAACTCCATTATCAATATAGGCATGAATGGCCGCAATGGAATCTTTTTCCTCATTACCTCCCCACATCCATCCGCCAATAGCCCAGGCCCCCATGGTTACCGGCGTGATTTCTACATTGCTGCCTCCAATTTTTCTCTTCATAATAAGTTATATAAGAAAGTGATTTACAAATTCAAAAGTATCAAAAAAAACCTTCAAATATCTTCCTCAACATTATTCCATCTTTAAAGTTTGTATTATCTTCGCCCTGCTCAACAAAATAATCTTTATGCAGCCGAAATTCAAGCGTATTCTTCTAAAATTGTCCGGAGAATCTTTAATGGGGAATAAAAATTTTGGGATGGACAGCGATGTGATTTCCCAATACGCCAATGAAATTAAAGCGGTTATGGATATGGGGGTAGAAGTGGCATTGGTGATTGGCGGAGGTAATATTTACCGAGGGATGAATGAAGCCCAAACCGGTATAGAACGTGCTCATGGAGATTATATGGGAATGTTGGCCACCGTTATCAATGGCATGGCCTTACAGGCCGGGCTTGAAAAAGCAGGCGTATTTACCAGGCTACTGAGCGCAATCAAAATGGAACAGATTGCAGAGCCTTATATTCGCCGCCGTGCCATGCGACATCTTGAAAAAGGCCGGGTGGTTATTTTTGGCGCAGGTACCGGAAACCCATATTTTACAACCGATACAGCCGGATCGCTAAGGGCAATAGAAATCAATGCAGATATTATTTTGAAAGGCACACGCGTGGATGGTGTATATACCGCCGACCCGGAGAAAGACCCTACTGCTACAAAATATAGCACAGTCACCTATCAGGAGTGTTTGGCGCAAAACCTGAGGATTATGGATATGACAGCATTTACCCTTTGCATGGAAAACCATTTACCGATTTTAGTGTTTGATATGAATAAAGAAGGAAATCTGAAAAGAGTAGTGATGGGAGAGGATGTGGGAACATTGATTAAATGAGAAGGAAACTAAGACTGAAATAAGGAAGAATGTAAAAGGTGGTTGTTTAAAAAAGTATGAATAAAGAAATTGCAGATATTAGAATTGAATATGCAAAAAGGAGTTTGAATGAAAACGAAGTTGACAAAAACCCTATAAAGCAATTCACCACATGGTGGCAGGAAGCAGTGGACTCAAAGTTCATAGAAGTAAATGCAATGACACTCTCCACTGTAGATGAAAACAATGCACCTTATGCAAGAACTGTATTACTGAAGGGTTTTGATGCGCGTGGGTTTGTTTTTTACACAAATTATAACAGCCGGAAAGGACGCCATCTGGCTCATAATGCAAATGTTTGTATCTTGTTTTTCTGGAAAGAATTGGAAAGGCAGGTAGCAATAACAGGCACTGCCGAAATAACCACAATGGAAGAAAGTCTGGCTTACTTTAATAGCCGCCCCGAAGGAAGCAGGATAGGGGCATGGGCTTCGGCGCAAAGCGTGGTGGTTGCAGGAACCGCTTTCCTTAAGGAAACATTTAATTTTTACCGCGAAAGATTTATACACGGCGAAATACCCAAACCTCCTCATTGGGGAGGATATCGGGTGAAGCCCACTCAAATAGAATTTTGGCAAGGCCGTCCGAGTCGTATGCATGATCGTATCCTTTATACACTCCAGGATGATGGCAGTTGGAAGATAGAAAGACTGTCTCCATAACTTTTTTTTCTAAAATAGTTTTAAGATTGTTGATGCAGAATTCGTTTCCATGTTTTGAAAGTGCGATTATTATTAAAAGATATCTGAAAACATGATAATAATCACCTGATAAATATTTTTTCATTGCTATTTTTGTGTTACTTATTTTAAAATTAGTAACACGATGAAGATTAAACGTTTTGGAGTATCACTTGAAGAAAGTACATTAAACGAACTGGATCAATTAGTCTCCGATAGGAAATTTCCAAATCGTTCTCAAGCTGTCAGACACTTGATAAAAGGTGCTGCAGTTTCTGAAAAAATAAGTAAAAACAGTACTGTTGCAGGCGCACTGGTAATAGTATATGACCATCACAAACACGACCTGAGTAATAAACTCACATCTGTTCAGCATGATTACCATCATATAATTTTATCAACCCAGCATATTCATTTGTCTCGTGAATTGTGTCTTGAAACCATTGCTATGAGAGGCAAAGCACAAAAACTTCAGGAAATAGCAGATACAATAATCGGCATTAAAGGTATCAAACATGGCAAGTTGGTAATTGCTGCAGTTTAAATTCAAAAGCTTTAAACTAAAAGAAAACCAGACAAACGCTAAAATTTTAATTGATGAAGAGGACTTTACTATTGGTACTTGCAATTTCTATTTATACTTTAGGCTTTGCACAAGATGAGAGAAAGGACACGGCCATTCTTGAAGAAGTGGTAGTAACGGGGTCAAAAATTGAAACCTTAAAAAAGAAAGTGCCGTTTACAGTTTCTCAAATATACAGACAGGAAATTGAAAACACCGGCCAGATAAATATTTTACCCATTTTAAATGCCTATGTTCCCGGAATTTTTGTAACAGAAAGAAATATTCTGGGCTTTGGCGTTTCTACCGGCGGATCGGGTGGTATCAGTATTCGTGGCGTAGGCGGTGCTCCCAATACCGGGGTTTTGGTTCTGATCGACGGACATCCGCAATTTCAGGGACTTTTCAGCCATCCGCTTGCTGATGCTTATGTAGCGTCTGACGTTGAAAAAGTTGAAATTATCAGAGGGCCCGGATCTGTTCTATATGGCACCAATGCAATGGGAGGTGTGATAAATATCATTACCAGAAAAAACAGCAAAGATGGTTTTAATGGCTCTCTTGGGGGGTCTTATGGTTCTTATAACACTCAAAAATATTATGCCACTCTTGGGTATAAAAATAAAAAAATGGGATGTGTTTGCATCCGTAAATCACGATCAGACAGATGGAATCCGTGATAGTACAGATTTTAATATTACTAACGGCTATGCCAAAATTGGCTATACTATTAATGAGCATTTCAGCGCTATGGCCGATTTTAGTATTGCCAAATTTGATGCTATTGACAACGGCCCGGTTTTTAAACCTGCTTTTTTTAATGTTGATATTTTAAGGGGTAAAACTTCCTTTGCTTTGATGAACAAATTTGCAAAATCAGAGGGCGCTTTAAAAGTATATCATAATTTCGGCGACCATGATTTGTCTGATGGTTTTATATCTTCCGACAGAAATTCGGGAATTATGCTTTACCAGACTTTCAGGTTATTTCAGGGAAATATATTTACCGTTGGTACTGATATAATTCAATATGGAGGGAAAGCCAATGGTGGAGTTGCTAAAGACAAACTCAAGACGGTTAATGATGTTGCGGGATATGTTTACACCCAACAGGCAATCGGTACACAACTTACGGCCAGTGCAGGTTTGCGACTGGAAAATCATTCCTTGTTTGGAACCGAATGGGTGCCTACCGGCGGCGTTGCTTTTAATCCGACCAACGCAACAACCTTCAAAGCTACCGTTTCAAAAGGCTTTAGAAGTCCAAGCATCATGGAACTTTATTTATACGCCCCCAATCCAGACTTGAAGCCTGAGCGAATGATTAATTATGAAATCAGTTTCCTGCAAAGCTTGCTTAATAATAAATTAAAATTTGAATTAACCGGTTATGTTGCAGACGGAAGTAATATGATTCAGGTAGTGGGTGTGCCGCCAAATGCAAAAAGACAGAACGTGGGTAAATTTAATAATAATGGACTTGAAGTGTCCGTAAATTATATGCCGCTACAAATTCTGCATTTACATTCTAACTATAGTTATCTGCATCAGGAAACCATCACACTGGCAGCGCCCAAGCAGCAGTTTAATATTAATGCAAACTACAGTTATAAAATCTGGTCTTTGTTTGCAGGACTTCAATATATTGATAAATTAACTAACAGCCTAAAACCCGTAAAAACGCAGTCTTATGCTTTGGTAAATGCAAGATTGAGTGTAATGCCGTTTAAGAATCTTAGTATTTTCGTTACCGGAAATAATTTGCTCAATCAGAATTATGAAATCAATTATGGTTATCCCATGCCTAAAACCAACTTTTCTGCAGGGATTAATCTAAAATTTTGAAAATGAAAGATAGTGATATTTTTTATAAAGTAAGCGCTGACATTATTGCAATCCATCAAGGTGGGGAATCAATAGCTGAAAAACTGTATTTACAACAGACGACTATCATGAACACATTTAAAATTTTCCCGACAGAACCTTCATTATATAAGGAAGCGTATGCTGAATTTATTGATGAAACTATTGATAAATTTGGCATTACAGAGTGGAAGGCAATAGTACTTACCAATGAAATTCATGGGCATATTGGCATTTATTCTATACTTGGCGCCAAAGCGGGTACTATAGCCTGTGAGTATTTTAAAGTTGGCTCAAGCAAACTCAGGATTACTTCTTATGCCGGTAATCATCCTCCTTTGAGTTGTTTTAATGATGGCGTACAAATCAGTACGGGCGCCACTATCGGACAGGGGTTGATTACTGTTTCGGATACAGTTGTCGAGATTCCCACTATCCTTTGCGAGTATAAAAACCAAGAAATTAAATTATCATTAAAAAGCGAAATATTAGAACAGGTAAAAGATGAAATTCAAAAGGGAGTGGAGCAATATGGCCACTCCCACCAATACTGGGAATATGTAGAGAGACTTGCCCGAAAATATTGGAAGGTTTACGATCGGCATCAGATATTTGTAATTGAAAAATTGTAGGTTATGCATGAAGTATCTGTCGCTAATTCGATAATTGATATTATTCAGTCTGCAATTCCCAAAGAAAGTAATGGGTATGTTTGCTCTGTACTCATTAAGGTAGGAGCGTTGAGCAGTATTGAGGTGGATGCGCTGCAATTTGCTTTTGACATTGTAAAAGCAAGAACGCTTCTGGCCAAAGCTGTGTTAAAGATGGAAATTGTAGAAGGTAAAGGACAGTGCACCCAATGCGGTTGTGAGTTTAGCATGAACAGCTATGCTATTCCATGCCCTGATTGCGACAGTTACCTGATTAAAATTATTCAGGGAAAGGAGATGAAAGTCATTAGTTTCGAACTGGAAGATGAAGGATAATGGGTATTATTTTCTAATCAGAAATTTATTACATACTTCTCAAAGTAAGCAATTGCTTTTTCCAAACTTTTACTTGCCTGAAGACTTAAGCCAATACCCATTTCCCATTCATTTCCGCAGATACGCATGATGAATGCTTCGGGCAGTTTTTTGTACAACCTTTTTGAAAGGTACATTACAGCCTCCGGACTTTGTGTATGTGATGAAAAAAAGTACTCCCCAGTTAATTTGCAGGGAGAGAATTCAAATCCTTTGTCAAAAATTTCCACAGTGGCATCGGCAAAAACGACAAAGTCATACTGGGAAACTAATTCCGCATCTTCTACTTGAAGTTGATATCGATACTCGACATCAAACACATCCGAAAAAACAGCTTCCATTTTTTCGGCAAAGCGCCAGCCTAAGCCATCGTCGCCACGGCCTTCATTGCCTATTCCAATAATCAGTTTATTAAGTTTTTGCCCGCTCATCTATTAAATCACCGGCGAAATTAATTAATTCTATTTTAAGCGGCATTTTACCGATGGCATGAGTAGCACAACTGAGACAAGGATCATAAGCCCGGATGGCTGTTTCCACCTGATTCAACATAGCGTCAGTAATGGTTCCTTTATTGCTGATTACATTTTCTGCCACCCATTTTACGGCATGGTTCATAGCATCATTATTGTGGGTGGTTGATACAATCAGATTACAACGCGTAATCATTCCCTTTTCATCCACGGCATAATGGTGAGTAAGTGTGCCTCGCGGAGCTTCAACTATTCCAATTCCCTGCAATCGGGGAACGCCGGTTCTTACAAGGTCTTCACTCAAAATATCAGGGTCATTCAGCAATAGTTTCATTTCCTCAGCGCAGGCAAGCATTTCTATTAGTCTGGCCCAGTGAAAGTACATGGTACTGTTAACGACTTTCCTGCCTGCAAATTCAAAAAAGTTTATTCTTTCTTTCTCTGCTAATGGTGTACGAATCCGGTTGCAAATATTGATTCTTGCAAGAGGGCCTACCCTGTTCCAACCTTTCTCTCTTCCGAGTTGTTTCAGATAAGGAAACTTCATATAAGACCATTTTTCAACTGCTTCTGCAAAATATTGCAGATAATTATCTGTACTCACATCATCAAGTGTTTTATTTCCCGCATCATCAATGGCTCTTAGTTTTCCATGATAAAACTCAAGATTTCCATCGTCATCCACCATTCCTAAATGACCGGACGGAAACTCGGCAAATGTTTCCATATAAATTTTGTGTTTTTCATGGTAAGATTTTATAAACGCCAGAATTTCCAGCATCCATGCTATCATGTTATCAATGTTGGATATTTCTTCACCGTTTAAAAAGTAATCTCTTTCTTTTTGAGTAAAGATTTTATAAACGCCACCCGGCACACTCGAAATACCATGAATCCTTTTTCCGGCAATTGCTCTAATTATTTCCTGACCAAATTTTCGCATAATGATTCCTCTTGTGGCCAGTTCTTTATCTTCAACAGCCACTGCAATCACATTCCTTTTTTCTACTGGTGCATCCACCCCAAATAATAAATCGGGTGAAGCAAGATAAAAGAAATGTAAAGCATGAGACTGGAATATCTGCCCGTAATGCATCAGTCTGCGAAGCTTGTTGGCTGCCGTAGAAAGATCTTGAGGGTCTATTCCAACTATTTGGTCAATAGCCTTGGCCGCAGCGAGATGATGACTGACGGGACAAATACCACACAGTCTTTGTACAAGTGCCGGCGCTTCCCAGTATGGGTGTCCCTGAATAAATCTTTCAAAACCACGAAATTCTACGACATGGAGAAAGGAGTCTTTCACCTTACCATATTCATCTAAGTGGATGGTAACGCGGCCATGACCTTCAACTCTGGTAATAGGATCAATAACAATTTTTGTTGACATATCAGTCATATTTAAATTCTGAGTAAAGGATTGAATATTCTTCGTGCCACAGCAAATTCTTAATAGCTTTCCAAATATGGCTAGCTGATGGTGGACAGCCCGGAATGTAATAATCTATTTTTACAATTTCGCTGCAGGCAAATACCCTGTTGAGCAATTTAGGAATATCTTCATGATAAGGTATCGTACTCTTAGCAGGGTCATTGGTGAAGCTGTTCAGATAGGCTTCTTCCAGACACTCGCCCAAAGGCACTGTATTGCGCATGGCCGGCAGTCCGCCCCAGATACTACATTCGCCGAGCGATACCAGAATATCACATTTCTCTCTGAACTCGCGCAATACTTCAATATTCTCGTCATTACTGCATCCGCCTTCAATGATTCCTATATGACACCGATGTGCAAATTTTTTGATATCGGTTAAAGGCGATTTATTGAACTCCACCAATTCAATCAGGTCAAGCAAATCGGTGTCCACATCCAGCAATGACATGTGGCAGCCAAAGCATCCGGCAAGAGAGGCCGTTGCTACTATCTTTTTTTCCATAACAGCACCACGCGATAATTTAATAGGTTTCTTGCCATAATTCTTTTGTGAAGATGAAAGGTCAAAGGCGCGTTGGCCAAAGGGTTTTGAAAAAATTTTTCCCTTAACGATAATGGCTCCCGTCGGGCAAATATTCATAGCGTTTAATGCCTGCTCTTTTGAAAGTTTTGCCTCTTGTTCATAGTCAATTCCCACATAAGTCTCGTTTCCTCTGTTCATATACATAAACACCCGTTTGCCATCATCAGACAAAACCTCTTCCACACAGCGCCGGCATTTAATGCACCGGTTGTGTTCCATCACCATTCTCTTTGAGTTATAATCAATCAGCCTATCTTTAAAAAGATGCGGGAATCGGGTATGAGAAATTTCAAGTTCATAAGCCATGTGCTGCAAATCGCAGTTCCCGCTTTTTTCGCAGGAGGGGCAAAAATGATTTCCTTCTGAAAACATCATTTCTATTATTGACTTTCGCATGTCAACCAAATCAGCTTTGTTTACTTCCACCTGCATTCCCTCCCTGACCTTTTCGATGCAGGCAGGTCCTGGTTTGCCATTAATACGGCAGGTGCAGGTTCGACAGGTTCCCAATGGCGGGTCCATATTTTCGTAATAGCAGAGAGAAGGGATAAAAAATCCGTTTTCTTTGGCCACATATACCAGATTTTGGCCCTCTTCTGCCTGAATGGGTAAACCATCTATTTCAATTGTCACCATTTTTGCCATAACCCTAATTTTTATATTTTTCGTAATCTGAAATAGCAGCTTCCATATCGAAGGCTACTATCCCTTCGTGTTGATTATCAGTGTGATATAATCTCTTATAGAAATATTCTGCAAATTTTTCCATTGCCAAAATAATACTGTTGGGTGCTGTTTTGCCCAGTCCGCAACGACTGCTTGCTTTCATAATATTGGCCCAGCTCCTGATATTTTCCAAGTCTTCTCTTGATGCAAGTCCGTTTCTAAGTTTATCAAGTTTTCTTTCAATCAAATAATTGCCGGCCCGACACGGCGTGCAGATACCGCAGGATTCATGCTTAAAAAATTCGGCGTATTTTGATAAAATCATGATTAAATCTCGCTGAGAATTATAAACTGTGAGAGCGCCTCCGCACCTGATATCTTTTCGGGCAAGCAGGTCGAGCATCGAAATACGGCGGTATTTTTCTTTCATCGAAATACACTCTCCCGATGGTCCGCTTACCTGAATAAAATAAGGATCATTTGCTTCGCCAAGCTCCAGCAACTCGGCCACCGTCATTCCCCATTCGATTTCATAAATTCCGGGCAAACTGCAATCGCCACTTACGCTAATGATTTTTGTTCCCGGAGATCCGGGAATTCCTTTTTCACAATAATTATCTAATCCTTTTTCAAAAATTCTTGCCACTGCACAGAAGGTTTCTACATTGTTGATGATGGTGGGCATTTGCAGGTAGCCCTTTTCTACCGGAAGAAACCATTTGGTGCGGGGTTCGCCTCTTTTGCCTTCCATTGATTCGAGCAAGGCTGTTTCCTCTCCGCACACATAGGCTCCTGCACCCATCTGAATCCTCAGGTCAAAATTAAAACCGTCTTTACCACCAATGGTTTTACCCAATAATCCTTTTTGATAATATGCCTGAATTCTGGTGTTCAGTTTTTCTGCTAACCAAAAATATTCGCCTCTCAGATAAATAATTCCATAGGATGCACCGGCGGTATAACCACCGATAATCATTCCTTCTATCAGTGAAGCCGCCTGACTATTGATAAGTACACGGTCTTTGAAAGTACCAGGTTCGCCTTCATCGGCATTGCAAATAATAAATTTGAGCGTGCTTTCTTGCTTTCGGGTAGCATCCCACTTCATCCAGGTAGGAAAAAAGGCACCACCACGACCTGCCAGTTGTGATTTCTTCAGCTCTTCGATAATTTCCTGCGGACTTAATTTGAAAGCATTCACAAGGCTTATACCTTCCTTAAAATCACTAAAAAATACAGATCCGCTAATGGGTGTATAGCGGATATTGTCAGCCGGATAGTCGCAAATATCGGCCGGACTGGCACCTTGTTTTATGCTGTTGATAATGTCTTTTACTTTAATGGCATTAAGATTAATGAACGGATAAAAATCAATTAATGCCGCCGGTTCCTGATCGCTGAGTCCGATACAGGGAGTAGAAAACAGGCCAAAGGTTCCTGTACGGTCCACCGATCCCATCAATGCACCGGTTTCTCTCTCAAAAGATTCTTTTACTCTTTCATATCCTTTGATGACTGAGGTGAGGCTGTTATTGAGATAAATGACATGCCTTCCGGTAGGTTTTCGGTGCAGAAAATGATAAAAAGTTACTACTCCTTCCACTTCCACATTTGAAACATCATATTTTTTTGCCAATAAAGATATTTTTTCATCAGAAATATATCCTTCACTCATTTGAATGTTTCTAAGTACGTTCAATAAGTAAGAACGCAGTGGTTCCACCTCGAACAGCCTGTCAGCGCCTGATTGGTGCATAGTTTGAAATTAAAGTAAACAGAAAAATTGTGTTCTTCTCCTCGGGCAAACCTGATTTCATTTTGCCCAAAAGGAAAAGCCGGATTGCCAAATCGTATTTCATGAGCAAAAGTTTTAGTTGTAAATATTAACTTTTGCGTTACAAATTTAACCCTAATTTTTTAGGAAAACCATTAAAATCAAAGGATTACCTAATGACTTTTATCATGTTTTCGGGGAGATAATTAGATTATCAGATCTTGATACAAAAACTGAATTAAGCATCTGATTAATCATTTTTAATTCATAGGATTGAAAAATTTAATCAATGCCGTTTCATTTTTTAAAAATATTATATTTTTACATAACTAATTATATATACACGACGACATAATTAATGCAGTATAAATATTATCTTTGTGCTTAATCAAAGATTAAGTTATGAAGCAATTAGAAATTAATGAGCCGGTTCTCATGCAAATAGCTATACAGCAAGAAATCCAGCGTTCAAACGAATCAAGATATGACCATAAATTGCACGGAGTATTATTGATTGCAAATGGTTATGATAGCTATCAGGTTGGAGAGATGTTTGGGCAAAGCCCCACAACTGTTCAACGGTGGGTTAAGAAATTTAATGAATCCGGCTTTGCCGGATTGAGAGATGGTGAACGTTCTGGCAGACCCCGGATGTTATCAGCAAAACAATGGGATCAAATGGAAAAGGATGTCCGCCGACCACCTTCTGATTTTAAATTTATTCAATCATTTTGGGACGGCAAATTATTATCTGTACACTTACGAAAGAAGTATAAAGTTGAAATAGGTGTCCGCCAATGCCAAAGAATGTTCAAGATGATGGGTGTCCGGCTACGAAAACCACGCCCTGTGATTGCCAATGCCAACCCTTTGTTAAAAAAGGGTTTTAAAAAAACTTCGGCTGGTTCTAAAAAGTCCGGGGAATGACATTTGGTATGAAGACGAATGCCATTTTCAACAGCATGGAACCCGTTGCAGGATGTGGGTGCCTCCGGAAGAAGAAGATCCGATAATACAACATGCGCCAACCAGAAAAGTATGGCTTTGTTCGGAGCTGTATCAGCCGCTACGGGACAATTGGTTACAATGGATGCAGCCATATTTAATGCCGAAACCTTTTATTGTTTTTAAAGAAAGTTTTGAGATCAAAAAGAGAGGGAAGAAAACAATACTGATACTTGACAATGCAAGGTATCATCATGCAATAATGATACAGCCATGGTTAAATAAAAACAAAGGTAAAATCCAATTGCTTTTCCTGCCGCCCTATAGCCGGATTTAAACAACATAGAAAGGGTATGGAAAATGACAAGAAGAATTTGTACGCATAATAGATACTTTGCCACTATTGATGAATTATTGCGGGTTGTTAAACAGCAAATGAAAATTTGGCGTAAGCCGAATGAAACATTAAGGAAGTTATGCTGCATTAATTAAGACGCTATGTATATAGTACCCCCATTTCTTTAGACCACTTTTACTCATTTCTTAGTTGTTTTAAGCTGCATTCAAATATAGGTATTGAGGCTTTTGCCGGTTTATTCCCTGATGGGCTTTAAAGTGGTATTTTTCAATCCACTTCTTTATACCGATATACAAACTTATTCCATCTGCTGCCGGGTTTAAATGAATGTGCTGGTATTTTATGGTGCGCCAAAACCTTTCGATATATATATTGTCCAAAGCGCTGCCTTTGCCATCCATACTTATTTTTATTCCCTGCTCTTTTAAATATTCTACATACAATTTGCAAGTAAACTGACTGCCTTGGTCGCTATTGATTATTTCTGGTTTGCCATGTGTACTTTTGCTTGTTTCAATACTTGCAAACTGCTTTCTGCATCTAAGGTATTGCTTAGGCCCCAGCCAACAATGTACCTGCTGTAAACATCAATAACAGCGGTTAAATACATGAACCCTTTGCGCATGGGTACATAGGTAATATCTATTTCCCAAACCTGATTGCTGCGTTCTATTGTCAAATCTTTAAGCAGATAAGGATGCACATATTCATTGTTTTTCCATTTTGTAAGATGCCTGCGAGGATAGATGGGGCGTATGTTTGCCAGGCGCATCAGTCTGCGTATGCGTTCGTAGCTTGCCTGTATTCCTTGTTCTTCAAGCATTGATTGCATCGTAAGTACTCCTGCTGTTGGCTCTTCCAAAATATGTTTGTCCATTATTTGCATGATACTAAGATTTTCTTCGCTCTCACCTTTGGGGTTGTAATATACCGTTGATCTGTTGATATCCAGCAAATCGCATTGCTTTCTGATGCTAAGGTATTCATCCTTAGATACCAGCAATCGCTGATCTACAGTATCCCTAATTTGATTAAGTTTTTTTTTTAAAATCTCTTTCCATTTGCAGCTCACCAATTTTTGCATACAGCTTGCTTACATCTACTTCCGGCTCTGAGGCCGAACTGGGTAGCTTATGGTCAAAAACTGAGGCAGATTTTTCTAAAAACTCCTGCTTCCATTGCGAAATTTGATTGGGATGCAGGTCATACTTTACCGCAAGACCGGATAGCGTTTCCCGTTCACGAAGTGCCTCAAGGGCTACTTTGGCCTTAAAGGCCGAATCGAATTTTCTACGAGTCTGTTTCATAATTTCACTTGTTTAAAGTTATTAAATTTCAACTTAACAAGTGGTCTTATTTTGTGAGGGTATTATACTTTTGTTATCATTGTCCTTTATGCTGTTTGGATTAATCAAATAGTTTGTCAATATCGGAACGTCTAATATAGGTTTGCTTTTCGCCTATATTTTTTGCTTTCAGTTTTCCCGTCTTAATCAGTTTATAAATAGTTGGTCGGCTGCATCCAAACAATGTAGCAACCTCTTTTACTGTCAAAAACTCTTTATCCTTAATCATTGTCGGTGTTATCTCCTTTTTTGTTTTCATTCCTCAAATAGTTTATCTAAGTGAAGTTTTGAAATTACAAACCGCTTCTTTCCAATATTTGCAGCCTTTAGCTTTTGGGTATGAATAAGAGAATAAACCGTTTTGGGAGAACATCCAAATAATATAGATACCTCTTTTACTGTCAAAAACTCTTTGTCCTTAATCATTGCCCGGTCAATGGCTTTTACCTTCGGTCGCAATCTTTGGGGCTGTATCAAAACCGCTTCGGCTATCTCTTTTCGCTCCAGTTGCTTTTTTAACTTATAATGTTTTGAATTGCATTTGTGGGAACAATACAGGGTTGTAACCTTTTGCGCCTCAAACATATTTCCACACATTAAACACTGTTTCAATATTTTAAAAGTTGAACTACTCATTTCGCCAGTTTATTTTTACCCATTTTAGTAAATTGTTCCAAATTTTAATAAATTTTTACTTTATCTCTCCTTTTGAGGTACAAAAAAAGCCATTTTTACGGCTTTTTAAATACAAGGTACAACAAAGGTACAAATTTGTACCTAATAAATAAATAATATCACAAAATAAATATAACTTTGTTTAAAAGAAAAACCCTGTATTTCAGGGCTTTATAACGGTTTTATAATCTTTTACTATTTGTTTGTTTTGGGTGGTTACTTTCCGATACAAAACTTCCCAAATATCGTTCCCAATATATCCCTGTCCACTTCCACCTGCCCAGTGATCTCACCAAGGTAGTGCAGCGCACCGCGAATATCAATGGTGAGCAGGTCGCCGCTCAGATTGCGGCCAAGTCCGGTTTTTACTGCCAACAGGCTTTCTTGTATTTTTTGCAGAGCAGCATGATGGCGGGCATTGGTAACAATAGTGGCTTCGGTTTGTACGGTACCGCCAATTGCTTTTTCGTACAGGTATTGCTTTAACTCATCTATGCCAAAACCGGTTTTGGCATCAATTGCCGGCGCTGGCGGACTGGCAAGAATTCCCAGCTCCTCCCTTTTTTTGTACCAGGGATGATACTTGTTATAAACGGTGATGGTTTTCTCGTCAAAATCATGAAGCCAGTTGAATTTTTCTTCTCCTTCGTCATTCAGCAGGTCCACCACGTGCAGAATAATGTCTGCCTTAGCAGCATTGGCTTTGCTGCGTTCAATCCCTTTATTTTCAATCACATCTTTACTGTGCTCCCTGATGCCTGCAGTGTCTATCAGCCTGAACAGAACTCCATTGATGTTCAAAGTTTCTTCGATGGTGTCGCGTGTGGTGCCGGCAATATCGCTCACGATGGCTCTTTCTTCGTTTAGCAGTGCATTCAGCAGGGTTGACTTTCCGGCATTGGGTTTTCCGATGATGGCTACACTCATACCGTTTTTTATCACATTTCCTAACTTGAAGGATGCAATCAGTTCATCTGTCTTTTTGTAAATCCGTGTTACTAATTCCTTGAGTTGGGTTCGGTCGGCAAACTCCACATCCTCATCGCTGAAGTCCAGTTCCAATTCTATCAATGCCGCAAAATTCACCAACTCTTCCCTCAACGCTTTCAGGTCCGATGAAAAACCGCCCCGCAACTGGTTCAGTGCCGTTTGCTGTGCTGCTTTGGTGTTAGCAGCTATTAAGTCGGCCACTGCTTCTGCCTGTGCCAGATCAAGTTTCCCATTCAGAAAGGCGCGTTGGGTAAATTCGCCCGGTTTTGCCAATCTTGCTCCTGCATGGATACATTCTTCAATGATTCTGCCCAAAATATAGGGCGAGCCATGTCCGCTTATTTCTACCACGTCCTCGCCTGTGAAGCTTCTTGGCCCCCTGAAAATGGCGGCTACCACTTCATCAATAGCTTCTTGTTCGCCTCCTTTTGAGTTACGGGAGATTATAACTCCAAAATGGCAGGTGTGCCCGGGTTGGTCAGATAGTTTTTTGCCTTTGAAAATGGTATCGGCAATTTCCAGCGCTTTTTCGCCACTCAACCTGATTAGGCCAATAGCACCCACTCCGGGAGGAGTAGCCAAAGCCACAATGGTATCCTGCCAGTCTGATAAATGATTCATAATCAAAGTTACAACCGAAACAGGAGTTAATGAGAATTAATAAATCATTCAAATTTGGGAAAACTTGCACTGAAGGTGATTAAACTTCCTCTTTAATTGGAGTGACGGGCTTTGCAACTTAACAATTTATCATAAATATTATTTCTTACAGGCTATTTTTCCTCATCTTTGCTGATTCTTTTTGGATGAAAACATCAAAAAACGCAGCAATAGGATTTATTTTCGTTACCATGACCATTGATGTCATTGGCCTGGGGCTTATTATACCCGTCCTTCCCACCCTGATAGCTCAACTAAAGCATGTGTCCATAGAAGCGGCCAGTGAGTGGGGCGGATTTCTGATGTTTGCTTATGCTGCCATGCAATTTTTGTTTGCACCAATGGTGGGCAATCTTAGTGATAAGTACGGCAGAAGAAGGGTTATATTAATTTCTCTGGTAGGTTTTGCTGTTGATTATGTTATTCTTGCGCTGGCACACAACTACATGCTGCTGCTGGTTGGTCGTATTTTATCGGGTATTACAGGGGCCAGTTTTACTGCTGCCACTGCTTATATTGCCGATATCAGTACAAAGGAAACCCGTGCCAAAAATTTTGGATTGATAGGCGCTGCTTTCGGTTTGGGTTTTATAATTGGTCCGGCACTGGGCGGTTTGCTTTCTATTTGGGGACTTCGGGCGCCTTTTTGGGCTGCTGCCGTACTTTGTTTAGTTAATTTTGTCTATGGTTATTTTGTGCTGCCGGAGTCTTTAAAACCCGAAAACCGCCGTCCTTTTGATTGGAAAAAGCCAATCCGGTGGGGGCATTGCTGCATTTTAAGAAAAACAAAGCCATTGTCGGTCTTATAATTTCTTTTTTCTTTATCTATCTTGCTTCTCAGTCGGTAAACTCGGTTTGGAACTACTTTACAATGTACGAATTTAGCTGGACCGAAAAACAGGTGGGTTTTTCTTTGGCAGTGGTAGGGTTGTTGGTGGGTATTGTTCAGGGAGGCTTAACAAGGGTGGTCAATAATAAAATAGGCAATGAAAAATGCGTTTATGCCGGGCTGTTGCTTTACACACTGGGCTTGAGTCTGTTTGCCTTTGCTACTCAGGGTTGGATGATGTATGTGTTTCTGATACCTTATTGTCTGGGCGGAATTGCCGGCCCTGCCTTACAGTCCATCATTACCGAACATGTGCCGCCCAATGAGCAGGGGCAACTGCAGGGAGGCCTTACCAGCCTGATGAGTTTGTCCGCAATCATCGGGCCTTTGGTGATGACGAAATTATTTTCTCTTTCTACCCACAAGGAGGCTTTTATTCATTTTCCGGGTTCGCCATTTCTTTTGGGAGCTGTTTTAATGCTTGCCAGCGCCATTGTAGCCTATCGGTTTTTGTCTGCTCAGGGAAGAATAGTGTAGAATGGCTATTTTGTTTTCCCAACATTTAAGGATAAATTTTGTTACTTTTGTACTATAATTTTCTAATCATGATCAAAACAGGAAATCCTATTGTTAGTATTTATACAGAAATGACTCCCAATCCGGAAACAATAAAATTTGTAGCCAATAAATTATTGTATCCAGGCAAGAGTATTGACTTTTCGGATGTAGAAAGCGCCAAACCCTCTCCATTAGCTACCGAACTATTTGGATTTCCATTTATAAAAGCGGTGTTTATTGCAAGCAATTTTGTTACGCTCACCAAAACACCTGAAGCAGAATGGATGGATATAACGCCTTCTATCAGACAGTTTTGAAAGATTATTTAGAAGAAGGTAAGGTGGTGATTAACGAAGATGAAGTAATCCCTTTAAAAACGAGGGAAGCAACATTGTACTGGATGATGACGATGATGTGGTAAAAAGAATTAAGGAATTGCTGGAGAATTGTGTAAAACCTGCAGTGGAGATGGATGGAGGCGCTATGCAGTTTAAAAGTTATGAAGATGGTGTGGTAAATCTGGCCATGCAGGGAAGTTGCAGTGGTTGTCCATCATCCATGATTACACTGAAAGCAGGTATTGAAGGAATGATGAAAAGAATGATTCCTGAGGTAAGAGAAGTGATGGCTGTGGCCGAATAGTTTATTTTGCAAATAAAAAGTGTTCTTCTCAAAGCGTCAACTTTCTGAATGGCGCTTTTGTTTTTTATGAAATATCTACAACTCCCATTGCTATTTACATTCATTATATCCATCATTGGCATAAGCAGTTGTACCTATACGAAGATTCCTCAAAGAAAGGAAACAAAACTGCTGGTGAAAGGAAAAGTTGTGGATACTACTTCTTATGTATATGACTTACCCTATCCAAAGGGAATGAGCTTCAGGCTGGTGCAAGACTATTATACGCATTTAACTCATAAAAGGCGTGCAGCGCTGGATTTTAGGATGCCAATAGGTTCTACGGTTTGTGCTGCCAGAGAAGGAGTGATATATAAAACCAAGCAGGATGGTACAAAAGGAGGTTTTCAAAGGTCTGACAGATCTTTCGCCAATTATATAATTATAGAACATGTTGACGGCTCACGTGCCGGCTACTGGCACCTGAGGCGAAACAGTATTTTTGTAAACGTAGGCGACAGTGTACTGAAAGGCCAGCCGATTGCCCTAAGCGGCAATACAGGTCTTACGTTTTTTCCTCATTTGCATTTTATTGTCTGGAGTTTTGACAAAGACAGAAATTTTTTGCAACAACCTACCCGATTTCGCACACAAAAGGAAATAGATATATAAAAGCCGTTCATAAATATAAAAATCCGGGATTTGATATTTTACGGTTAAAAAAATGCTTATTTTGAGGCTTATTTTACGGTTTTTGCCGGATAATTGATAAAAACTGACGAATCTTTGATTGTTTTATCAAAGGGGAATATAAAAACAGATTTTATGACCATAGGAGTTGACTTGGGTGCCACCAATATTCGGGCCGGGCTTGTACACAATGGCGCTATTCAAATGATTAATCAGGTTGCATTAAGCGATAAGGATTCTTTGGAAAAAACGTTGGATCAGTTGAAAACAATGATTGCGCCATTAGTGCAGCCGGGTGTAAAAGGTATAGGAATTGGTGTGCCATCGGTGGTAGATATTGAAAAAGGAATTGTTTATAATGTAGTGCATATACCTTCCTGGGAAAGAGTGGAATTAAAGCCATTTCTGGAGGCTGCATTTAAAATTCCCGTGCAGGTAAATAATGATGTAAACTGTTTTGCATTAGGCGAACAAAAATATGGAGCCGGTAAAGGATATTCCTCAATGGTGGCCATTGCCATGGGGACAGGCACAGGCTCCGGAATTATTGTAAATAACGAATTGTATGCCGGTGTGAACTGCGGCGCAGGTGAAATAGGTTGTATGCCCTACCTTGACAGTGATTATGAACATTATACCAGTTCTCTGTTTTTCTCAAAAAAACACAATACTACTGCATTGGCACAATATGAGCTGGCGCAAAAGGGAGATGCAGATGCCCTAAAGTTATGGGAAGAATTTGGCGGTCATTTTGGCACTCTCGTAAAAACAGTTTTATATGCTTATGATCCTCAGATGATTGTGCTTGGTGGTTCGCTCACAAAAGCGTATTCTTTTTTTGAACCGACTATGAGGAACAAGCTGGAAGATTTCTATTTTCCCGAATCATTGAAAAAGCTAAAGATTGTACCCGGAACGGTTAATAATATTGCAATATTGGGCGCATCGGCGTTGATTTCTTAAATTGAAAAATCGGGGTTTTAAAAAACTGATCTCAGCGGATTGGAGTAGGTATCAAAACGAAGCGCTATCAGAAAATTGACTACCTTTTTCTTTTAAAAAAAGCTTTCATCAATGCAGCACATTCTTCCTTTAAAATACCCGTTAAAATTTCTGTCTTTGGATGAAAGGGTGAAATGGCAGGCTTTATTCGGCTAAAACCGTTTTTTTCATCGGCAGCGCCCCACACTACTTTACTGAGTTTGCTCCAGTATAAAGCGCCGGCACACATTACAAGGCTCCACAGTAACGTACAAGGTCGCCTCGGGCAGGTATTTGGCGCCCATATTTACAAAAAGCGCTGGTAAGCGCTATCATTTCGGCATGAGCAGTAGGGTCATTTAGCCGCTCTGTCATATTATAGCCTCGTGCGATTATTTTGTTGTCGGCCACCACTACTGCGCCAATGGGTATCTCATCCTCATCGAATGCACGCTGCGCTTCCCTCAATGCCAACCTCATAAAATATTCGTCATCCATGCTGTATTTCTATTTCAGGCAAATGTATAACAGAAATACATTTTACCGAAACCCATAAGATATTTTGAAAACCCTAATTTTGACCCAAATATATCATCAAAACAGATAAATCGACCTATGTATTGGATCATACTTTTAATAGCAGGTTTTTTTGAAGCCGCTTTTGCCACAAGTTTGGGAATGGCACACGAAACCAAGGGCAGGTATTCTTTTTATTGGTTGATTATGTTTTTGATAACCCTTGCCATCAGTATGGTTTTGTTATACATAGCCACAAAAAAATCCTATCGGTACCGCTTACGCAGTGTGGACAGGTATTGGCGCTGTTTCTACAGCCATTGTGGGAATAGTTTTGTTTAAAGAACCGGCAGGATTCTGGCGGTTGTTTTTTATTTTTACCTTAATTGCCAGCATCGTAGGGCTGAAAGCCGTTTCGCAAGGTTAAGTTAGTTTTTCGATTTGCCATCATGATCTATCACACCCATTTTTTTCATCAGGTAAGAAGCGCTCAAAGTATTGCACACGCCTTCTTTCAGTTTGTAATCAAACAGTAATTCGTCATCAATGATTTGCGATTCAAATGCTTTATTAGCAATATAATCAGGATACTCCTTTATCAGATCTGCCACTAACACATCATGAGTGGCAATGATACCGAAGGTATTTTCTTTAGCCATTTTTCTTATCAGGCCGATGGTGCCGTTTCGCTTATCGTTACTGTTGGTACCTCTCAATATTTCATCCAGAATAACAAAAGTGATATTTCCTGCCTGCAAATGCTGAATGATGGACTGAAGTCTTTTCAGTTCGGCATAAAACAATGATTCACTCTCCTGCAATGAATCGGTTATTCTCATGCTGACAAATATGTCGAAAGGATAAAACTGCATCTGTGCCGCACATACCACAGAACCGGCTTTGGCCAATACTAAATTGGCACCCACCGTTCTCAAAAAGTGCTTTTACCGCTCATGTTGGAACCGGTAAGAATCACAAATTTTGTTGGTTAAATGAAACGTCATTCGTTATTCTTTTCCCAGGCTTAATCAAAATATGTCCAGGTCTTTTGCCCTAAATGCAGGCCCGTCACTTACTTCAGGAAAACAAAAAGAAGAATTATTGTAAGAAAAATTAGCGAAACTGTTCAGCGCTTCTACTTCACCTATCAAAAGAAGCCAGTCATTAATTTTGGCTGCATGTTGCTTCTTCCAGTTGCCCAAGCGATACAAAATATGAATATGAAAAAGAAAGAGCCCGTTGAGCAAAATACTCACTAAAAGGTTGATAATGGTTTCGAGATAATCAAAAAGCGATGCCAACTGTTTTAATAACTGAGAGGCAGATTGGTTTCCGTCTTTCAGTTTTTGCTGGTATCGCTTCAGCAGGTCCGACTGAAATTTTTCCTCCTCAATAAGTTGCAATTGTTCTTTATAGCTCTGCAAAATTTTTGTAACCGAAGAAGATACCGACAGTTGCTTTGTAATTCTTTTTGCAAACGAAAAAGCGATGATCAAATTAATCACAAACAGACTGTAAAAAATACGGAAAGCTGCATCACTGTCTTTTATCAAATAATAAACCAGACTTCCGATTGTAACCACAGGAAACACCATCAGCAGCAGGTATAATGTCTTATGTATGAGCGTTTCCTTTGAGTCAATCCATTCTTTCAATTTCTCCAAATCAGTTTTTTTTCCCTCATGGATACTGCCATACGCGAATAGCTTCTGCCTGAATTCAACTTTATCCGCTAATTCTTTAACTGCCTTTTGCCTCTGGCCAATAGCTGCAACATCAGGTTGCAAAAGACTGCTCTTTAATGCTTCTTTGCCAAATTCGGTGCTGCAACGGTTGAGGTAAGAAAACAATCCCCCCGTACTAAAAATATCTAAGTCGTAAGAATAAGGATGTTGTACATTTTCATATTCCCTGCCTTCATCATATTGAGATTGATTCGTTTCCACAAAACGTGCTTCATCTTCATTCACCTTAGAAAGTGTTTTGTAAAAAACCAATTTCTGTTCCAACCGGTCATACCATTTGACCACAACAAAAAACAAAGCCAGAAAAACAACAGAGAGCGAGATAGTGATTCCGCTGCCCGACTGTGTGGAGCGATACGCCAGAAACAAAAACAATACAAACAAAGCAAGACGTGAAAAACAAGCCAGTTAAGCGTTTTCTTTAACTGTCCGGCCTTTGAAATAAATTTTTGATAAAATTCTTTGTAAATACGCATGAGCCCGCAAAGGTAGTGGCTATTGCTTTTCCGTTTTGAAATATTGATGTTAAAATGCTTAGAATCACTGGAGCGAACATTTCGATGATAATCAATCAGTTCGATTGGAGTGGCTGCTATTTGATAACCGGCATATTTTTCAATCACCTCGTCCAATACCAGATTGATTTCTTCTTCGGTATTAATCATTACTAACCGGGCACGAAAATCTTTGATATGCGGTAATCCTTTCAGGTAATTGGAATAATGCCTACGCATTTCGTTGATACCCACCACCGGGCCTTTCCATTGCACGCTCTTTTGCAAATGCTTACGCACTACAGCCACTCTTTCTTCCACAGTAGGTGGCACCAGCAATTCGCCGGTTTGCAGAAAATGCTTGATTTCTCTGAAAATCCAGGGATAGCCAATGGCTGCACGTCCAATCATGATGCCCTCCACACCATACCGGTTTTTATATTCCAGCGCCTTTTGCGGACCGTCAATATCTCCATTGCCAAAATAGGAATATTGATGCGTGGATTGTTTTTTATCTTTCCAATCAATGTCCAGTCGGCTTGCCTTTGTACATCTGCATCCGAGTGCGCCCGTGAATGGCTAAGGCGGCTATACCCACATCCTGTAGGCGTTCTGCCACCTCTTCAATATTGAGGCTGTTGTGGTGCCAGCCCAATCTGGTTTTACAGTTACCGGCAGTGAAGTGGACTTTACAACTGCCGCAGTCAGCCGCACCATCAGGTCCATCCTTCAGCACCCTGCGCCTGCTCCTTTGAGGGCCACTTTCTTTACAGGGCACCCAAAGTTGATGTCTAACAAATCGGGCTGTGTAACCTCCACAATTTTGGCAGCCAGCGCAAGGCTTTCTTCATCACCGCCAAAAATCTGAATGCCAACAGGCCTTTCATATATCAAAAATGTCCAACTTTCTGCGGCTCTTAATGGCATCCCTTATCAAGCCTTCGCTGCTGATAAATTCGGTGTACATCAGATCGGCACCCGCATCTTTGCACACCGCACGGAATGGCGGATCGCTCACGTCTTCCATGGGTGCCAGTAATAACGGAAATTCCGGTAGCTGTATGTTGCCTATTTTTACCATTTGTTTTTAGTGGTTAAGAATAACAAATCTTATTGAAGGCTTGTTCGGATTCCTTTCTTCTCCCTAAGGCTGCTTTTCCAAAGGGGAAAATCGATTTCCTAAACCAATTCCTTCTTCAATGAAATTCTTTTTGCTTTGTAAATCAAACACTTTTTTCGTTATTCTTTTCCCTGTCTATATTTATTTACCTATTTTTGAGCCTGCAAATTTACACACTTATTTTTTAATGGATATAATTGATCAAAATAGCCGGGGAATTTCCTACAAAGCAGGCTTTTTTATGCTGGTGGTTTTTGCGTGGGTGGCATGTTTTGGCATCGTTAATTAGTATGGCCATCATCGTTACTGACCGGCCAATCATTTTCGGCTGCCGATTTATTGACAACTTCGCAACATTACCGACTGATGCAGGTGGTGCAATCGGTTTCGGCCATTATCATTATGTTTCTTCCAACGCTTTTACCGCAAGCCGCTTGAACAAAA